>JAYPUA010000003.1:123859-172521 GCA_038133845.1 Deltaproteobacteria bacterium | reverse complement strand
TGTGCCTGGATGAAGCGGCGCTAGGCGTACACGACCTCCCGGAGGCCCTTGAGGTAGCCGATTGCAAAGAGCCTCCCGATCTCGGAGTAGCCATAGTTCTCGTTGCTGTCCTCACCCATCGTGGGCACATGGTCCGGACGGCAGACTCCGGAATAGCCCACCTCCTTGTAGGCCTTCATGCACTCGACCATGTCGGTCTTGCCATCGTCATGAAAGGTCTCCACAAAGTCGGTCGCCTGTCCTTGAACATCCCGGAAGTGGACAAAGAAGATCTTCTTCTGGGTGCCGAACTTCCGGATGACTCCGGGGAGGTCGTCGGTCATCAGGGTGAAGTTCCCCTGGCACAGGGCGATCCCGCTCATCTCGCTCGGGTAGAGGTCCAGCAGGCGCTGAAAGTTGTCGATGCTGTACATGATCCGCGGAGTGCCCTTGACCAGGGGAACCGGAGGGTCATCCGGATGCATCGCCAGCTTGACCCCGGCTGCCTCGGCCTCCGGGACCACGGCCTTGAGGAAGTACTCAAGGTGCTCCCAAAGCGTCTCCTCCGTGGTACCGTGCTCATTTTCATAGGGATCCTGGACGTCTGCGAGGCGAAATCCTGAAACCAGGGCTCCGCCCCGTGAAGGAACGCTGGTAGCCGTCCGGATCCAGTTGAAGACCGGCATCCACTCGTAGCACCACACCGGGATCTCCAACCTCCCCATGTTCCGGATCAACTCGATCACTTGCTCGATCTCAGCATCCCGACCTTCCAGGCCCAGCTTGGTCTTCTCCATCGGAGGCCGGTTCTCCAGCACTTCCAGATGAAAACCGTGTTCCTGGTAGCGCTTCTGTTGCGCCTGCAGCTTCTCCAGGCTCCAAGGGAGTTGATCCGGGGACACCTCCAGACCGTCGCTCCAGTCCATTGCACCAACAGCATCCCGAAGCCCACACTGCTTGACCAGACGGATCAGGCGGGTCTGACCCGGTTCGAAAAATTCGGCAATCCGGATCATGCGCCCTCGGAGCGTTGCTGTTGCTGCCAGGCTTCAAACTCTTGCTGAGCCTCCTCGTTGAGCGGATAGTACTTCTTCAGGTCGCCGCCTTCCGAGAGCTTGAGCTTGGAGAACACCTCCCACTCCTTGTGGGTTCCTGCGTGGGCGATCATCTCATCCACATACTGCAGGGGCAGCACGACCGCGCCGTCATCATCGGCAATGATGATGTCTCCGGGGAAGACCAGCCGTCCGCCGCAGGAGATCGGGCTGTTCACGGAGAAGGGGAAGATGCCGGTCTGAATGTGATAGTTGGGGGTGAAGCCTCGGACCCACATGCCCAGACCGGTCTCCAGGGCCGGCTGGGAGTCGCGGATCACGCCATCGACGACAATCCCCTCGCCGCCTTTGCCCTGGAAGTACGTGAGCATCATCTCGCCAAAGACGCCGCTTTGCAGGTCTCCGCGGGCATCGACGACGACCACGTCTCCCGCCTCAGCCAGGTACAGCGCGTGCCGGTGCAGCTGCTGCTCGACGTCCTGATACTCATCGGCATCGTTGTAGTAGTCCTCACGGATCGGCATGAACTGCAGGGTGATCGCCGGCCCCCCAATGACACGCCCCTTCTCCTGCGAGACAGGGCCGACGATGTGGGAGTTGCGGATCCCGGCCATGTGCTTGAGTTCTGCACTGATCGTGGCACTGCCAATCTCCTTGAGAGCCTCGATCTTCGAGCGCTCCGGCCTCTGAAAATTCACGGGGGTGATGTTGATCTCCATGGGTCAGCTCCACAGGCGGTCGTGAGAGTCCAGCAGGTCCCACGAGTCGGTTGGTTCAAAGTACCCTCCATATTCTGCAGAAGGTGGGTTCAGGTGAGCCTGGACGGCCTCTTCATTCAGCTCGATCCCCAGCCCGGGAGCCTCGGGGACACGGACGTGCCCGTCCTCAACAATGTGGTCTCCCTCAAAGGTGACCAACTCCTCCCACCACGCCAGGTCGACAGAGTGCATCTCCAGGGCAACGAAATTCTCGGTGGCGGCCGCACAGTGCACGTTGGCCAGGGCGACCACTGGGGAGCCGGCCTGATGCAGGACCATGGGGACCCCGTATTCCTGAGCCAGGTCCCCGATGCGCTTCGTCTCCAGAATGCCTCCGGAGGTGGCCAGGTCCGGATGGATGTAGGACACGCAACCCTCGTCCAGCAGGACCTTGAAGTCCTTGCGCAGGTAGATGTCCTCTCCGGTGCACACCGGAGTCTCCACCGCGTCCTTGATGGCCTTCATCAGCTTGGGGTACTGCCAGGGGAGCATGTCCTCGTACCAGGCAAACGTAAACGGATCCAGAGCCCGCCCGAGCCGGATGCAGCTGTCGAGGCCAATGTGGCCGAAGTGGTCGATGGCAATCGGGATGGTCGCTCCCAGGTGTTCCCGGACCACCCGGGCGTACTCCACCAGGTGCTCGATCCCCTTCCGGGTGATCTGAGTTCCGGTGAAGGGGTGCATCAGGTTGGGATCACGGGCCACTTGCGGATCCTGAATCAGCGCACCCTCAACGCCTTCCAGCAGGCTGATTCCGAGGTCCATCTTGAGAAATTGGTAACCCTTCTCGACCCGAGACTGCATCCGCTCTGCCATGATCCGGGGGTCTTGCTGCGAGGGTGTGTCGGCGTAGACCTTGACCCGGTCTCGGTACTTCCCTCCAGCGAGCATGTAGGCCGGCACGCCATAGGCCTTCCCGGCCAAGTCCATCAAGGCCATCTCCACACCGCAGACGCCTCCTCCCTGACGGCCGTGTCCGCCAAACGGGCTGATCTTGCGAAACAGCCGCTCGACGTTGCACGGGTTCTCTCCCAGCAGGCGGCTCTTCAGCATCAGCGCGTACTTGACGCTGGCTCCGTCCCGGACCTCCCCAAGCCCGGTGACCCCTTGATTGGTGTAGATCTGAATCAGCGGCCAGCGCCAGTGATCATGTCCCACGATGACAAATCGGAGGTCTGTGATCTTGAGCTCGGAAGGCCGAGAGTTGCGGTTGTAGCTCATGCAGTCAGGCTCGTTGGTGAGGGTTCTCTCAGGAAAGCAGCGTCCCAAACTGCAGACAGACCGGCTTGTTGCGGATCTGCAGCTCGTGGGTGCGGGTGAGGGCTCCGGAGGTGCCATCCACGGCAAAGGAGAGCAGGTTCCCCGTCTCCTGGTTGGCGACCACCAGCCACCGGCCGGACGGATCCAGCGCGAAGTTTCTGGGGAAGTGTCCGCCGGTGGGTTCCACGCCCACCCACTCCAACTGCTCGTCCGGAAGGATCCGGAAGCAGACCAGGCTGTTGTGGCCCCGGTTGGAGCCATAAAGGAACTGACCGTTGGGGTGTACGTGGAGGTCCGCGGTGTAGCTCTCTCCGGAGAACTCCTCCGGAAGCGTCCGGATCAACTGCACGAACTCCTGCTCCGGGAACCCGTCTGCTCCCATCGGATAGACCAGGACGGTGTTTCCCAACTCGTTGATCAGGTAGAGGGTCTTTCCGCTAGCGCTGAAGGTCAGGTGCCGCGGACCTTCTCCGGCAGGCACCGGGACCGAGCGCTCCGGAAGAGGCGTGAGGGCGCCCCCGGGTTCGATTCGGTAGAGCCGCAGCTGGTCGATCCCCAGGTCGGAGACCGCCAGGTGCCTTGAGTCTGGAAGGACATGCACCATGTGGGCATGAGGCCCTTCCTGCCGATCCGGATTTGCAGACTGCCCCTCGTGCTGGTGGAAGCTGCGGGGCTCGGTAAGAGTCCCGTCTGCCGCGATGCCGTAGGAGCACACGTTCCCGCCCCCGTAGTTGGCAACATGCAGCGACTGCTCCTGCGCATCCAGACACAGGTGACAGGGCGCGTCGCCCTGGGTGGGCTGGGCGTTCAACCGGGTGAGGTGCTGCCCGTTTTCCGAGACGGCAAAGCTGACCACTCCTCCTCCGGAGACGCCCTGAAATTCTGCAACTTCACTGACGGCATAGAGAAAACGCTGATCTTTGGAGAGGGTGAGGAAGGAGGGGTTCTCGACTCCGGAGGCGCCGCTGCAGTACGCAAGCTCTCCGGTGGGCAGGTCAAGGCTGATGAGCTGGATGCCCTCCTCCGACTCCGGAGCGTAGCAGCCAACGTAGATCAAGTATCGAGACATGGGGTGAACTCCAAGAAAGTCACGGAGGCGCCGCCGATGGTGAGCCGGACTCCTCCTGGGTGAGGTGGGAGGCGAACTCCGGGACATTCGGGGGCCCGAGGATGCCAAGCTCCGGGGCCGGACTTCCGAAGGACTCGGATTCCCACCGCCTCCGGAGCTTTGATAGCGATACCATTACCAACCATTCAGGTAAAATCAACTTAAAATTTTGAGGTGGTCTTTGAGGGCAGACGGGAGCAAAAAAACACCTCTGTGCCCCGATGAAGCGTGGGAAGCCCGCTCTCAGCTTGTCTTGAGCTTCGTCCTCCGATACCCTCAGGAGTCCGCTTTTCCAGCGGAAATCCTCACCTTGATTCAGGAAATTTCAGAGATGTTGCACAGAGTGTTGCTTGGGCTGCTTGCCAGCCTGTTGTTTGTAGGATGTTCGGGGAAGGTCGTGAAGACGCTCTCTCCGGAAACGGTCAGCGAGTCGAGAATCAACAAGGAGGCGGACAAGTCGTATCGGCAGATCGTCTCGGAGTCCAAGCTGTCTCGGGACAAGCGTCTGGTGGAGATGGTCAAGCGGGTGGGGATGCGCATCGCGAAGGCGTCCGGAGAGCCGTTTCAGTGGGAGATCGAGCTGATCGAGAGCCCGGAGCTGAACGCCTGGTGCATGCCTGGCGGAAAGATGGCCGTGTACACGGGAATCCTCCCGGTTTTGCAAACGGAGGGTGCTCTGGCAGCGGTGATCGGGCACGAGGTCGCGCATGCCACGCGCCGGCACGGCATGAACGGCTATGCCAAGGCGATTGAGAATCAGATCGCGACCATGGCGGTTGTCGGAGTCGCAGCGGTGGCTTCGGAATTTTACTGCCAGACCGAGCAGTGCAAGCTCCTCGCAAAGGTCGGCGGGGCGGCCGGAGCACTCGGGGTCGCCTTCTTCGACCGGAAGTTTGGCCGTGATGACGAGACCGATGCAGACCGCTGGGGACAGATCTACATGGCGCGTGCCGGATACGACCCGGCAGAAGCGATCAAGGTCTGGGAGCGCATGGCCGCTGCGACCGGAGGCGGGGGCGGACCAGAGTTCATGTCCACGCATCCGAGTAACGAAAACCGCAGAAACCGCCTCTCACAGTGGCTTCCGGAGACACGGTCAATCTACGAGAAGGCCCCGAAGAAGTACGGCGTTGGAGAGAAGCTGTTTTGAGGAGGTACAGGAGAGTAGAATTCAGCAAGAGCCGGGTGGTCCTTGCTGAATTAGGCATGCAGAGGGTCAGTTGACCATGCACTGTTGGGAGAGTTGGGTGTCGGCAGCGATGGCATCACGGTACAGCCCGAGAACCTGACGGTCATCTGCTCCTTCTGGGAACAAGGTGCCGTACTGCTCTTGGCTCAGGCGCGCGAAATCGCCTCCGGCCTCGTAAGAGCAACCCATCAAGCGACTGAAGGCCAGCAGGTGGTCACCGGTACCGGCTGCGGCTTCTTCGCGCAGAGGTTCGGAAGACTCTGCCAAGAACTTGACCTGCACTTCTTCATTGGCAGCGATCAATCCCTCACAGTCCGAAGTCCCGCTGGTCGTCGCCAGAATGAAGATCGGCCAAGAGGTGGTGGAGTTGCTGCTGTAAGCCAGACCTTTGTTGTCTGTGATCTGACCACCCAAACCGCACTTGGTCGGATCAGCAGCCTGGCTTAGGCCGGCGAGTCCAACACTGAGCAAAGCGGTGAGAAACCATTTTTTCATCTTGATCTCCTGAGCTGGGGGTTAGGATCCGAGTTGGCATTGACTGGCCAACACGCTGTTCTCTCGAACCTGCGTCTTGACAGCATGGAGAAAGTCGAGTTCCGACTGCTCCGTGGCAAACAGAGCGTCATAGTTCTGCTGAGTCACCAGCATGAACTCTGGCTGTGCCTCCACCGGACAACCTACCACAGCACCCAGCGCGGCGAGATACTCCCCAGAGCCTGCAGCCGCTTCTTCCTCCAACTGAATGCGGCTATTGGCCACAAATTCTACCTGCTGTGTTTCGTTGTAGGCTAAGCCACTGCATCCAGAAGTCCCTGAGGTGACTGCTGAGTGGTAGGTGGGTTCGCTGGTTAGAAAGTTCACACCAGCGTTGACGTACTTGTTGCTGCTGACTGTAGCAGCAGGCCCGCACTTGAAGGCGCTGTTGGCCGAAACACTTCCTCCTGTGGCCAGCAACAGAGCCACGGCTCCTGCCAAACCGAGTGTTCTTTTCATGGTGTCTCCATGCAAAGGTTTCAAAGTTCCGAGAAGCTCCTGAGGAACTCAGGCTTTTCCCTCCCCGACAGAGAGGAGAACCTATTGCATTTCTCAGAAAACTCAAGAAGTATTCTTCAGCAGATAAAAAAACTCAGAAATACCAGTGCAGTGCCAGCCGGGCTTCGGTGCCGACCCAGCGTTCGATCTCCAGACGCAGGTCGCTGCGTGAGGAGAGCGTCCAGCGTTGGTCGAGCCGGAGGCGGTCCGTGACAAAGCGGGGGCCGCTGAAGTCCTGGTAGCGTGCAGCTTCAAGCCGGGCGTGCCAAGAGTTGAACGGGGAGAAGGTCATTCCAAGGTGTGGGGCTGTCCCCCAGGTGGTTGCGGCCCAGGAGTCCCGGGGAGTCTGCCCGAACAGGTCGACAAAGGCGAACACCTTCCAGCGCTCGGTCACGGCTTCGGCCAGCCCGCCTCCACCTTGCAGGCGAAAGGTGCGACACTCAGCCCGTGAGAGAAAGAGGTCAGCTTCCGGATCGTCTCGATGCTGTCTCAGGGTCTCCTCCCAGGAAACCTCCGGGTTCTTGACGCAGCCCAGGTCGCGTTGTTCCCAGCCGGAGTACATCCTCCAGTTCCAGTGCAGTGCCGCAGGCAAGCCGGCCGGTGCGGTGCTCAGCTTCTCAATGCGGAACAGGGTCAGCTGCGACAAGGCGGTGTCTTCCTGGTTGAAGCGAACCCGCGTGTCCAGCGTGGTCAGCTCGGCATCCGGGAGGTGTCCGGTCGGGTCTCCCAGCGAGTCTCTGTAGGAGCTCCAGATGCCCAGCTCCAGCGTGGCTCCGGACGCTTCATGTCCTGCGGCAGCGACCCGCAGCCGTGTGGGCGGCGTGCCTTGAGTCGGAGGTGCCGGCGGCCGTGCATCCTCCGGGAGCCCCATCGGAGGCAGCTGGCTCCGGCGCCGCAGCGCCGCACGACGCTGGCTCTGCTGTTCCGGAGTGAATTCGCCATCGCGGACGTACTGCTGCCAGTCGATGAAGGCGTCGAGCACCTGGGCCTGCTCCCCCTCCGGAAGCTGGAGGAATTCCGGATTGTCCGGAGCGGCCCCATCGGTCGCCCACTGGTTCAGCCAGAAGGCTCCGGATTCGCTGAGCTGAGCCGCCCGGCGCTGCAGACGGCGCTGCCGCGATGGAATCAGCACGGGCTCTCCAAGCAGCGACTCCTCGGACTCGGACCGAAGCTGCTGGACCTTGAACACCACATCCACCGGGATGACCCAAAGCGCCCCGGGCGTGTTGACCCGGGTCTCGTCGGTCCAGGCGTGCTCCAGCAGTTCGGCCTGACGGTAGGCGCAGTTGTCGAGGAAAAAGTAGTAGCGAAAGCGGATGTTCTGCAGCAGCTCCCAGGTGTGCCGGGTGATGCGCTCCCGCTGTTCCCGTGTCAGGCGCAGCGGATACTCCCACAGGTCCCGGAGCTCGCTTTCGCCATAGACGTGGTTGAAGTTGTAGAACCGCTCATCGGAGAAGATCGCGCTGTAGCCTCCGAAGAGTCCTCGGAGCGCATACTCCAGCGGGTGGTCGTCCGGAGAGGTCATCGCTCCGAAGTTCAGGGTGGGGCTGAGCAGCGAGTGCCCGAACCAGCGGTTGTTCGAGTTGAACTTGATCAGCAGGTGCCCGTACAGCGAGGCCGGGTTGTCGAGGTAGGCCGAGACGAAGACCAGGCTCATGTCCTTGGCCTCCGGGAGGTTCGACCAGCGCTCGAAGAGCGGGCAGGTCCCTGCCGGAAGCTCCGGAAGGGGCAGGTGCGTCTTCAGCCAGTGGTAGCGCCCGACAAACCGACACCGGGGGTGAGTGTTCGGGTCTTCTCCCACAGGCTCAAAGAACCCTGCCAGCGTGGCCTCCAACTCGGCCTGCAGGTTGGTCCGGCCTTCGGGGCTCATGAAGAAGTGCGGAGTGATGACGTCACTCTCTGCGGACCACTGTCCGACCGACTCTCCGGGAGTGTAGAAGTGCAGCAGCTTCCGCCAGTAGGGATGCTCGGCCAGGCCCAGCTCCCGAGCCTGCTGCTGCAACTCGGCCACAGGGGGTGGGGAGAGCGGCTGGGCGGTTGGGGCGGAAAGCACGCCCAGCAGGCAGAGCAGCGGCATTCCCACGTGCTGAGCCAGGAGACGGAGGCAGATTTTCACAGGTTTGGAATTCAAGGGGTTGGTCTTTCCAGGTTGAGAGCATCACCATAGCGACCCTCCGGGGGCACCTCAAGCCTGGAGCGTCAAAACCTCTGGCCCCTCACGAGCGAGGCTTTCAGGACCTTGGGGGCACAGCGGTGTGTCGGCTGACGGCCGCCTTGGACGCTGAAGTCCCACAACGCACGGGCGTCCGGTCTCCGGAGTGAAGGCCGTGAATCGTCTGGCGAGACTTGGGGGAAACTGCTAACCTTTCTCGTTTTACGCTTCTTCCCATTTCCTGATCCTGAGATGTCTCGCATGGCCGTCAAGCCCGTCGACCCCCAACGTATCCGAAACTTCTCCATCATCGCCCACATCGATCACGGCAAGTCCACCCTGGCCGATTGCCTGATGCGTGAAACCGGAGCCGTGACCGACCGCGAGGCGCAGGAACAGCTGCTCGACAGCATGGACATCGAGCGCGAGCGCGGGATCACGATCAAGTCGCAGTCGGTTCGGCTGGAGTATGTGGCAGAAGACGGCGAGGAGTACGTCCTCAACCTGATCGACACCCCGGGGCACGTGGACTTCACCTACGAGGTCTCGCGCTCGCTTGCGGCCTGTGAGGGCGCGCTGCTGATAGTGGATGCCGCTCAGGGCGTGGAGGCACAGACGCTGGCCAACGTCTACCTGGCGCTGGACAACGATTTGGAGATCCTGCCGGTGCTGAACAAGATCGACCTCCCCACTGCGGAGCCGGAGCGAGTCGCTCAGGAGATTGAGGACATCATCGGCCTTGATGCCAGCATGGCTGCCCGGGTGAGCGCCAAGAAGAACCTGGGCATCCGGGAGGTGCTGGAGCAGATCGTCCACCTTGTTCCACCGCCCAAGGGAAAGTCGGAGAGCCCGTTGCAGGCGCTGATCTTCGATTCCTGGTTCGACCCCTACCTCGGGATCGTGATCATGATCCGGGTGATCGAGGGGCGAGTGAAGGTGGGAGAGAAGGTCCGGTTCATGGCGACCGGAAAGGACTATGAGGTGACCCAGCTCGGGGTCTTCACGCCGTTCAAGAAGGAACGCGGCGAATTGGGGCCGGGAGAGGTCGGCTTCCTCTGTGCCTCAATCAAGACCATTGGGCACACCAAAATCGGAGACACGGTCACTCACGCGGAGCGCCCCTGCAGTCAGCCTCTCCCCGGATATGCGGAGGCGAAGCCGATGGTCTTCAGCGGGATCTATCCGGTGGACACGGAGCAGTACGAAGACCTCAAGGAGGCGTTGCGCAAGCTTGCGCTGAACGATTCATCCATTACCTATGAGCCGGAAACCTCCGTGGCCCTTGGCTTTGGCTTCCGCTGTGGATTTCTGGGGCTGTTGCACATGGAGATTGCCCAGGAGCGGCTGGAGCGCGAGTTTCAGCTGAGTCTGATCACCACCGCCCCGAGCGTGATCTATCACGTGTACCTGAGCAACGGGGAGGTGGTGTCCGTGGACAATCCCTCCCAACTGCCCCACGTGATGCAGATTGATCGCATCGAAGAGCCCTACATCCGTGGGCGCATCCTCACGCCTCCGGACTATGTGGGCGGGATCATGACCATGGCTCAGGAGCGTCGCGGAACCCAGATCAACATGGAGTACCCCTCTCCGAACCGTGTTCAGCTTGAGTACGAGTTCCCGCTCAACGAGATCGTGATGGACTTCTACGACCGGCTGAAATCGGTGACCAAAGGCTACGCCTCCTTTGATTATGAGCTGGACGACTATCGCAAGGGAGACCTGGTGAAGCTGGACGTGATGCTCAACGGGGACGTGGTGGACGCACTCTCGTTGATTGTCCCCAAGGAGAAGGCCTACTACAAGGGACGGGAGTTGGCCAAGAAGATCAAGGAGCTGATCCCCAAGCAGATGTACGAGGTGGCCATTCAGGCGGCAATCGGCGCGAAGGTGATCGCTCGGGAGACTCTGGGGGCGATGCGCAAGGACGTGACCGCCAAGTGTTACGGCGGCGACATCACCCGCAAGCGCAAGCTGCTGGAGAAACAGAAGGAGGGCAAGAAGCGCATGAAGCGTGTGGGCACCGTGGAGGTGCCCCAGGAGGCTTTCATGGCCGTACTCAAGGTGGATCAGGGATGACTTCCCCGGAGAAGTCCGCAGCCCTCCGGTGAGTCCAGGTGTGACCTACTGCTTCAGGTAGTTCTGAAAGGAGAGCTGGCGGGACAGGGCCTGGAACTGCTCTGCGGCCAGGCGCTGCCAAAGCTGTCCCTCCCCTTCCGGATCATCCACCAGCTTCTTGAAGACCTCCAACGCCTCGGCCTCCTGTCCCATGCGTGCCATCAGCGTTCCGGACTGATACAGGGCCCACTTGAGACGATCCTTTGTGTCGTCGTCAGTTCGACCCTCATAGGTCGCCATCGCCAGGTCATATTGCTGCAGGGCCTCCTCGTCAGCACCCACCTTGGCCAGCATGTCTGCGGCGAGGAAGTGGCTCTTCACGACGTAGTCCGGAGAGTCCGGAGCGTTGACCGGGTGGCTGTAGGAGCGCACCGTGCTCCGATAGGCCTCCCCGGCCTCGGCATAGCGCCCCATCTCCTCGTAAAGCTGTCCGAGGTGGAAGTACAACTCCGGTGTGACCTCTGCCCGGAGAGGATCCTCATCCTGGTCGTAGCGCTCAATCGCCTGCTTGAGGACCAACTCCGCCTTCTCAAACTCCCGCTCCTGACGGTAGACTTCGGCAAACTCGATGCGCGCGGCCGCGTCGTACTCACTCTCCGGGTACTGCTGCAGGAACTTGGCATACTGATCTCGGGCCTCGGGCAGGCTGCCCTTGTCGAGCATCGCCTGAGCCATCTGCAGCCGGATCAGTTCCAGCATCGTGCCGCGGGCGCGGCTCTCCAGAAACTTGAACAGGTCCAGCGCGTCGTCGTACAGCCCTAGATTCTTGTGGGCCATTGCCACCTGAAGCATGGTGGAGACGAAGCGGAAGTTCAGCAGGTACTTCGCCTTGTAGTCCCGGTAGGTGGCCACCAGGGCGAGGTCGTCCTGCTTCTGGTAGTGCCGGTCGATCAGGCCCTTGAGGTTCTCGTCGATGTTCTCCTGCACCACCCCGCGCTGCACGTAGAGGCTCTGTGGGTGCTTTTGCTGAAAGGCCTCCAGCGCGGAGATTGCGGGGGCATAGTCGCCATAGAGGGTGAGCGTCAGCCCCTTGCGGAGCATCGCCTCTTCTGCCTGCGGTGCGTCCGGATAAAGCTCGATGATCTCGTCATAGACCTTGACTGCTTCCAGGTGCTCGCCTCCGTAAGGCCGCATGGACTGCAGGTTCGCGATGCGCAGTTTCCCAAGAATCGCGATCTCGCGCGTGTAGCTGCTGATGGCGTTCTTGTAGGCCTCGATCGCCTCGTCCTCCTTGCCTTCATCCCGGAGAAAGTCTCCTAGACGCAGGGCCACAAACTTCGTGAAATCAGCATCCGGGTAACGGTTCAGGAGCATCTTGAAGACCTCACGGGCGGTGACGTAATCCGCATTTTCGTAGTAGGTCTCTCCCATGTGGAACAGCAGCATCGGGTAGCCGAGGGGGTAGTCCGGATCCAGCTCGCGAGCCTGATCGAAGTACTCGCGAGCCGAGATGAAGCGCTCGAGCTGGTAGTGAGCCTGCGCGAGCTGGTAGGTGGTGGCGGCAAGGTACTTGGGGTTGGGCGAGGCCTGCAGGTAGGCGTTGAAGTCCTGGATCGCCTGCTCCCAGTTGCGGCGCTCCATGTGACTCATCGCCTTCCAGAAGTTCGACTCCACCGTCTCCATCGCTGTGGGGTATCCGTTGCGCAACAGCTCGAAGTGCAAGTCGGCATCCTCGCTGAAGCTCATCTTCTGATAGCTCCGGGCTACCCGAAAGAGCGCATGAGGAACCAGGTCCTCACGCTGCCCGGTCTCCTGAGCGATCCGGATGGCCAGCTTGTAGGCATCAATGGCGGTGTGGTAGTTCTTTCCCCGACGGCGTTCCAGCATGGTGTAGAGTGTGTCTGCCTTGCGAAACAAGGCCTGGACGGAGAGTGAGGGCAAGGGGTCTTCAAAATCTGCAAAGTTGAGCTTGGACTGTTTGTAGACCTCATCAAAGCCTTGGGTGGCTTCGGTGTAGTTGCTCCGGCGAAACGCACGCTCTGCCAGCTGATAGGAGTTGCGCAGGCGGGTCTCCCGGTTCTTGCGCTCAATGCGCTCGACCCGCATCTGGTACTGCTCATCCTTGGAAAGGTTGTCGCCGGGAAGCAGGTCGCTGATGTCCTGGCTCTGGTCCACCGCTTGGGCCTCTCCGAAGATGTCCACCTGCCAGCGGGCCGGGTTCTCCAGTCTCTCGGTCTCCACCCGGGCATCGGCTCCCAAAAGCTCAAGGCGCGCAAAGGTCTGGTTGACATCGACCTGCAGGCCCTCCAGCTGGGTCCGGGGGTCGGAGAAGGTGAAGCCCTCCAGTCCGGGCTGAGGCAGCGTGTCCGGAAAGCGGAGGTTGACGACCGCTCCGTCCTGTTCCCGGAGAGTCATCAGCCGGGGGAGGTCATTGAAGCCAAAGATCAGCCGGGTGCGATCGGTGGTGCCGTTGTCGTGCGTGATGCTCTGCAGCGTGTACTGGGCCTCCTCGGAGACATCCGGGAGACGCTCGATCTCCACGGGGGGACGAAAGGCAATCTCCAGCACGTTGGCGTCGTCGACCTTTCGGACCTCGAAGGTCATCCCCTCCACCCGGAGCTTGAATTGCGCCCAGGTTTCGTTCTCGATCTCCAGGAAACGCACCCCCTCGATCTGCTCGTCATTGAAGAGCCGGACGGTACCTCCGTCCTTGAAATTCGGACGCGTGTTGCGGAACTTGACCACCAGGGTCAGGGACTGCAGGTTTTCCGTGATGACGTAATCGGGAGGCTGGGTGAGCAGGAAGCGTACGCTCATCTGCTGACCTCTGCGAAGCAGTTCCACCTGTTGGACCTCGTTGGTTTGAGCGTACAGCGTCGAGGTGCCCAGCAACACCAGCAATGTCAGCAGCAGGTTGCGATAGCAGGACAGGACAGATGGGATCACAAAAATACTCCTCAAGGGAAAAATCAGTTGCATGCACCAAGGTGCGGGATCAGCTTTCGTGGAATGAGCGGAGCAGCTTGGCCCGTGAAGGATGCCGCAGCTTGCGCAGGGCCTTGGCCTCGATCTGCCGGATGCGCTCTCGGGTCACGTCAAAATCCTGCCCCACCTCCTCAAGCGTGTGGTCCTTGACCTCGTCAATGCCAAAGCGCAGTCGCAGGACCTTGGCCTCGCGCTCCGTCAACGTCTCCAGGGCTTCGCGGGTCATCTCGCTCATGTTCGCGTAGACGGTGGCCTCTCCGGGGTTCGAGGACTTGTCGTCGGCAATGAAGTCCTTGAGCTGAGAGTCCTCGTCGTCACCAATCGGCGTGTCGAGCGAGATCGGCTCCTTGGCCACCTTGAGCACGCGCCGAACCTTCTCCAGCGGCATGCCAATGAACTCGGAAATCTCCTTGACATCCGGCTCCCTCCCGTGCTCCTGCACCAGCGTCCGGGAGTAGCGAGAGAGCTTGTTGATCGTCTCAATCATGTGCACCGGAATCCGGATGGTCCGGGCCTGATCGGCGATTGCCCGGGTGATGGACTGCCGGATCCACCAGGTTGCATAAGTGGAGAACTTGTACCCGCGACGGTACTCGAACTTGTCCACCGCCTTCATCAGTCCGATGTTCCCTTCCTGAATCAGGTCCAGGAACTGCAGCCCGCGGTTCGTATACTTCTTGGCGATGCTGATCACCAGTCGCAGGTTGGCCTCGACCAACTCGGACTTGGCCTGCTTGACCTTCCCTTCGGCTTCTCGGAGTCGGGCGACCTCGTCCTGAAAGTCTTCCCAGGACAAGGTGGTACGCTCAGTCATGGCCTGGGCCCGGCGTTCACTGGCCTGGAGCTTCTCGTAGATCCGGTTGGCGATATTGATCGCCTGTCCCGTCCGGCGCTCCAGAGCCTTTACCGCCTTCCCCTGCTCTTCTGCGGGAGCATTCTTCCATGCCTCGAAGAGACGGTCGAGTTCTTCTCGGGAAACCCGGAGAGACTGAGTGTAGTCGCGGATGTGGCGTCGGGCCAGATCAATCCGGTTCTTGTGCTTGAACAACTCCAGGCACATCAACTCCAGCTGCCGAGAGTTGAAGTTGATGGCGCCGATGACCTTGCAGATGTTTTCCTCTGCCAGAGCCCACTCCTCCTGCTGGGCCTCGTCAAGCGGCTGTCCCTGGGCTTGAGCTTGCAGGTTCCGAGCCGTTTCATAGTGCTCCTCCATTTCGTCAAGCTGCTCAATCAGCTTGGCTGTGGCGGCATCTTCATCCTCGATGACGTTGTCTTCTTCATCCAGGCCACTGACGATGTTTCGGGCTCGGATCTTCTGATTCTTGAGGCGCTTGTTGACCTCCATCAGGTGGAGCCGGATCAGGTTGGAGTGCACGAAGATCTCGATCAGCTGCTGCTGACCCTGCTCGATCTGCTGAGCCACACGGACCTCGCCATCGCGGGTCAGCAAGGAGATGTTCCCCATCTCCCGCAGGTACATCCGCACCGGGTCATCGGTGGAGTTGTCCACTCCCGGGTCCAGGTCCAACCCCTCCTCATTCATCTCGTCCAGGTCCAGGTCGGAGAATTCACGCTCAGAGCGCGGCCTCCCCTTGCGCTCCGGATCCACGACCTCGATGTCCAACTCGGCAAAGATGTTGAGCATGCGCTCCATCTGCTCCGGAGTGACCGACTCGTTGAGCTGATTGTTGATCTCATCCAGTGTCAGAAAGCCCTTGTCTCGCCCTTCGTTCACGAGTCCTTTAATGAGTCGGGCTTCGCTTTGGGAAAGCTCTTGAAACACCAAATTTTCAGACATGGACCTCAGGAGGTTGAAGTTGGGGGTTCGCTGCGGTAGTGGCGGAAGTTTTGACGCTCTTGCCGAAGCATGATGCCGTGCTGAAGAAACTGTTCCCAGTCTGCTGAAGGAGTCATCCGGTTTTGGTGCCTGGCCACTGTGCGCTCCTTCAGGCGCCCGAGCGAGAGCGCAAACTGTTCGGCGACATGAGTTTCCAGAGCCTCGGTGGCCAGCAGCTCCAAGGCTTCTGCATAAAACTCAGGATGGCTAGACTCAAGTGAATTCGGAGTCCAGTCGGCCAACTGATCGTCAGGGATTTGTGTGAGAAAGACAAAGAAGCGCCGCCACCGGGAGTCTTGAAAGTCATCAGCCTGAAGTTGCAGGCGAGCCTGGACGATGAGACGGGGGGCTGAGAGCATCGCCTGGAGCACCCAGCACTCGTCCCGCAGCAAAACCTCTTCTGGCAAGCTGGCGTTTATATCAAACGAATTGCTTTTTTTCAAGCGATTAAACGCCTCCAGCACCGTCTCCGAGCGCAACCTCAGCCGCTCGCCGATGCTCTGCAAGAGCAACTGCTGCAGGGGGCCATCCTCGACCTCCTGCAGAGACGGGAGCAACTCTTCGAGCGCCTGCACCCGGCCTTCCGGAGTGTCCGGGAAGCGAGCTAGCGTCTGCTCCACCCAGAACTCCAGCAGCCCTTTCCCGGACTGTCGGACGGCGCCGAAGGCGGCCGCGCCACCATTGAGCAAGAGCGTGTCCGGATCCTCCCCAGGCGGCATCGTGAGGATGCGCACCTGCACCCGCTTTCCGAGAAACAGCGGGCAACTCTTCAAGGCGGCGTTGCGTCCGGCGTCATCGCCATCAAAGACCAGCAACGCCTTCTCGGCGTAACGCTCCACCAGCTTGACGTGCTCCTCCGTCAGTGCCGTTCCGCAGGGCGCCACGGCGTTGCGGAACCCGTACTCATGCAGCCGGATCACGTCGAGGTAGCCTTCGACAAAGATCATCTCCCGCTGCTCCCGGATGGTGGACAGCCCTTCGTGCAGGCCGTAAAGCACCTGGCTCTTGTGGTAGTACTCGCTTTCCGGACTGTTGAGGTACTTGGGGCCCTCATCCCCCTTCAGCATCCGCCCTCCGAAACCAATCACGCGTCCCCGGGTATCCCGGATCGGGAAGATCAGCCGGTTTCGGAAGCGGTCGTAGGTCTGCCCTGAGCGCTCGGAAGGCTTGATCAGCCCGGCCTCGATCATCACGGCCTCCGGGACCTTCCGGCGCTCCAAGGTCCGTTTCAGCAAACGCCAATCATCCGGAGCAAATCCGAGAGAGAAGGCATCCCAGAGGGCCTCCGGGACCATCCGTTCTGCAAGGTAGCGCCGAGCCGTCAGCCCTGTGGTCGAGTCGCGAAGTTGCTCCCGGTAGAACTCATTGGCCTGTGCCAGCGCTGCCAGGCCCGGATCTCCCGAGTCCTTGTATCGCCCTCCGGAGGGCATCTCGGGCAACGCGATCCCTGCACGCTGGGCCAACTCGGTCACGGCCTCGACAAACCCCAACCGGTCGTGTTCCATCAGGAACTTCAGCGGACCGCCCCCCACGCCGCAGCCGAAGCAGTGGTAGAAGTTCTTGCGGGGGTTGACGTTGAAGGAGGGGGTCTTTTCCGAGTGAAAGGGGCAGCATCCCTTGTAGTTGCCCCCGGCCTTCTTCAAGACCACCCCACGCTCTTGGATCAAGGAGACCAGGTCGGTTCCGGACTCCACTTGCTGGACAAAGTCGCGTTCAAAGCGCATGACGGAGAAGGTCAGGAGGTGTTCAAGGGAAAAGCGGTTCCGCTGGAATCCAGGACACAGGTCGTGTCACAGACACGCCACCAGCGCTCCGGCGGATCCAGCAGCAGCAAGGCCCCGCTGAAGCTGTGGAACCAGCCTGAGAACACTTGCTGTGTCATCGGATCTTCAACTCCGGGGATCTGCCGCAACACAAAGACGTGGGCTTTGGCGCAGATCATCAAAAGCATCAGCGCCCGAGCTGACATTTCGGGCTTCAGGCTGCGTAGCGGGAGTTTCCTCACGGAGACCGGAAGTTCGAGCTGATGCATCAAGGCCACCTGGTCGTGACGCTTGCTCTTCCACCAGGGGCGGACTTCGAAGAGGCGGGAATGCAGGTTGTCTTCCAGACTTGCCTCCGGGCGAGCGCGCTTCCAGATCTCCTCGTCTCCTTGATGCAGAACACGCGGTGCATAGCTGAGCGAGCCGCGTTTGGGCTTGAGCTTGCCGAGCAGCAATCGCCATACTGTCTCGCGCTGTTCCCGACGCGTCGTCCGGAGGGCCAGCCGGCTGCCGGACGCCAGGTCCCAACTCATTCCGAACACATCCCATCCCAAGTGTTCTGCATCAGGAGCATAGCTCACTCCCTCACAACTGAGCAAAACCCGTCTTGACATGAACAACGTTTCTGTGGTGACTCGTCAATTGGCCTCCCCGGCTGAAACCCAGGCCTGGGGGGAGCGGCTGGGAAGCTTGCTCGCTCCGGGAAACATCGTGCTGCTGGACGGCGAAATGGGCAGCGGGAAGACCACGCTGGCCAAGGGCATCTGTGCCGGGCTGGGTCTCTCTTCGGACTCGGTCACGTCGCCGACCTACACGATTGTACACATCTATCCCGGGAAGATCCCGGTGCATCATACCGACCTGTACCGCCTGGAAAGTTTGGAACAACTGGACGCCTTTGACCCTGAGGAACTGACACCTTCAGAAGGCATCAGCCTGATCGAGTGGCCGTCGCTGATCCGTCCACAACTTCCGGAAGAGGCGCTCCTGGAGGTTGGTCTCACCACGCACCCGGACTCTCGCGAGGTGCGCTTGGAGGTCCCGGAGGCGCTCTGGTCTTCCGCCTGGGAGGCGCTCGCCCGATGACCCGGACGCTTGCTCTGGATACCACCTTCGGGCACCTGGCGATTCACCTTCAGGAAGGTCCGGAGGTGCTGGCCCAGCATTATGCCTTGAGCCGCCGCCGAAACGCCAGCGTGCTGTTTGGGGTTCTTGAAGAGTTGTTGGAAGGGGCCGGGGTCGCGCTGAAGGATCTGGACGCCCTGATCGTCAACCAGGGCCCGGGATCCTACACCGGTGTGCGCATCAGCCTCTCTGTCGTGAAAACTCTCGCGCAGGTGCACCGCCTCCCGATTGTGGTGGTGGATGCCCTGAGCCTCATTGCCGCTCAGTGTCAAGACGCCCCTCCGCAGACTCCGGTCCGGCTCAACTGCACCCGCCGGGAACTGTTTGAGGCCTCTTTTTGCTGGAATCAGGGATACCCGGAGCTGCAGTCCGCACCCGTCCTGAGCGCCTGGGAACTCCTCAGCGAGGAGGAGCGAACCCGGCCCTGCCTCTTTCACTCGATCACCCGCCGCACGGACCCGGTCTTTGCCCAGCAATCCTTGCTTCCCAAGGATCACCCCGCCCCTGATGGCTGGCTCCTGACTCGGCTTGGACTCCATCAACTGAACCAGCACGGGCCGACCCCCTTCGAGCAAGTCCACCCCCTCTACCTCAAGCGAGACATCGAGTCCCGGACAAGCACCCTGTAGCGCCAAGCCTCTGCCACCGCAGAGAGAGGCCCGGGACTGTCTTGAGGAAGGTCCGTTCATTTTTTTGTTGCATTGTTTAGTAAACAAGTTTATCACAGTGACTCCGGCCAAGGAGCCGGGCCTTTCCAAAAGCATGGGGTTTTTGGGAAAGTCAACCGAAACGGGAACGTTGGAGGGTTAAATGGAATCAGGATGGATCAAGTCGCTGTCGCGAGCTGCGACGGCCACAACTCTGGGAGCCGCCTTGTGGATGGCTCCGACGCAGCAGGCTCAAGCGGAAAGCCTCACTCTGTGCTGGGCGGCCTGGGACCCGGCGAATGCCTTGGTCGAGATGTCCAAGGACTTTACAGCGCAGACCGGAATTGAGATGAACTTTGAGTTCGTTCCATGGCCGAACTTTGCCGACCGCATGCTCAACGAACTCAACTCCGGGGGAAAGCTCTGCGATTTGCTGATTGGAGACAGTCAGTGGATCGGAGGTTCTGCGGAGAACGGGCACTACGTCAAGCTCAACAGCTTCTTTGACCGCGAGGGCATCTCGATGGACGACTTCCTGCCGGCCACCGTGTACGCCTACTCGACCTGGCCCAAGGGCAGCCCCAACTACTGGGCGCTTCCGGCCATGGGAGACGCCAACGGCTGGGTCTACCGCAAGGACTGGTTCTCTCGCCCGGCCCTGCGCACGGAGTTCCGCTCGAAGTACGGCAGAGACCTCGCTCCGCCGAAGACCTGGACCGAGATGAAGGAGGTTGCCGAGTTCTTCCAAGGACGTGAGATTGACGGAAAGCGCGTCTATGGCGCCGCGATCTTCACTGAGCGTGGTTCGGAAGGCATCACCATGGGAGCCACGGGAGCGCTCTATTCGTGGGGCTTCAAGTACCAGAACCCGAACAAGCCGTACGACATGGAGGGCTTCGTCAACTCCAAGGACGCCGTGGAGGCTCTGGAGTTCTACAAGTCGCTCTACAAGTGCTGCACTCCTCCCGGATACACCGACAGCTACATGGAGGAAGGCCTGGACGCCTTCAAGTCCGGACAGGTGGCGATGATGATGAACTGGTTTGCCTTCTTCCCTGGGCTCCACAAGGATCCGGTGGTGGGCGGAGACAAGATCGGCTTCTTCGTCAATCCGGGACAGAAGGTCGAGGCGTCGACGCTTGGTGGACAGGGGATCTCGGTGGTCTCCTACTCGGAGAAGAAGGACTCGGCCCTCAAGTACATCAAGTGGTTTGCCTCGCCCCCGGTGCAGAAGAAGTGGTGGTCGCTGGGAGGCTACTCCTGCCACAAGTCGGTGCTGCTCGATCCGGGGTTTGCTGGAACGGCTCCCTTTGCAGCAGACTTCCTGAAGGCCATGTCCGGAGTTCAGGACTTCTGGCAGGAACCGGCCTATGCGGAGCTGTTGCTGGCGATGCAAAAGCGGGTACATGACTACGTGGTTGCCGACAAGGGGACCGCCCAGGAAGCACTCGACAAGTTGATCGAGGACTGGACCGAGGTCTTTGAAGACGAAGGCAAGCTCTGATCTCCTGAAATTCCGCAGCGTGCCCTTCGGGGTGCGCTTGCGGGGTTTCCGGACCATGCGCCGTTGAAGCTTATGTCGAGTCGCTCTCCGCTGCACAAACTGGCCGTTGCCGCCGCCACGGCAACTCCGACGCCTCTGGCCCGCCGGGTCCGGGGACTTTCGGATCGGGCGATTGCCTGGCTGTTTGTCACGCCGACCATCTTCTTGCTGCTCTCCATCAACATCTTCCCGCTCATCTGGACGATCCAGCTCTCCTTCACCAACTACAAGGCCAACCGGGCGGCACGGGGACAGGAGTTCATTGGGTTGCGCAACTACGAGCGGGTGCTTGGAGACGAGGACATCTGGATTGCCCTGCAGACCACCGCCCACTTCCTGCTGTGGACGATGCTGATCCAGATCATCCTCGGGTTTGGCCTGGCCTGGCTGCTCAACAAAAGGTTCAAGGGGCACTCCTTCTGGACAACCATTATCCTGTTGCCGATGATGCTCTCTCCGGCAGTGGTCGGGAACTTCTGGCGGTTTCTCTACCAGCCTCAGATTGGACTGTTCAACTACATCATCGCCTTTTTCACTGGGGTCGACCCCTCCTCCTTTCAGATGATTGGCGATGTGCAGCTCGCCCCGTGGTCGATCATCATCGTTGATACGTGGATGTGGACCCCCTACATCATGCTGATTTGCCTTGCTGGACTGCGCTCCATTCCAGACTACATCTACGAGGCGGCAGAGGTCGACCGGGCCTCCAAGTGGCGGCAGTTCTGGTCGATCACGGTCCCCATGGTGTTGCCCTTTCTGATGCTGGCCGTGCTCTTTCGGGCGATCGAGAACTTCAAGATGTTCGACCTCGTGGTGGAGCTGACCAGCGGTGGTCCGGGTTCGGTGACCGAGCTGGCTTCGATCAACCTCAAGCGCGAGGCCTTTGAGAAGTGGCGCACCGGCTACTCCTCCGCGTTTGCCATCATCCTCTTTGTGACCGTCTTTGGGGTGGCGAACATCTACGTCAAGGCCCTCAACATGGTCAAGCAACGATGAGCAACGCCGCACAGTCCACCACCGAACCGGGAAAGTTCGGCAAGAATCTGGCGGCCGTGCTGGTGGTCCTGTATGCGATCATCACCATCGTCCCGCTGGTCTGGATCCTCCTGACCGGATTCAAGAGCCCTCCGGACTCCATCAGCTATCCCCCCAAGGTGGTGTTTGATCCCACCCTGGAAGGCTACGTCAACGTGTTCACCACACGGACCCGGCAGACCCCGGAGTACATGTCCAGCCTGCCCCCGCCAGAGACCTGGTACGACGAACTGGTCCGCTCCCGGAGCATGGTCATTGCCGGACCGTCCAAGTTTGGAGAGCGCTTCCTCAACTCGATCATCATCGGCTTTGGCTCGACGTTCCTGTCGGTGTTCCTCGGGACCCTCTCGGCCTACGCCTTCTCCCGCTTCCGGATTCCGCTCAAGGACGACCTGATGTTCTTCATCCTCTCGACCCGGATGATGCCTCCGATCGCCGTGGCGATTCCGATCTTCCTCATGTATCGGGAGTTGGGGCTGGCGGACACGCACCTGGGGATGATCCTGCTCTACACGGCCGTCAACATCTCGTTGGCTGTCTGGCTGCTGAAAGGCTTCATTGACGAGATCCCCCGGGAGTATGAGGAGGCCGCAATGATTGACGGCTACACGCGCTTTCAGTCGTTCCGGAAGGTCGTGCTGCCGCAGGCCACCACCGGAATCGCGGCAACGGCAATCTTCTGCCTGATCTTCAGCTGGAACGAGTACGCGTTTGCGCTGCTGCTCACCTCCGGAACCGCGCAGACCGCACCGCCGTTCATCCCGACCATCATCGGGGAAGGCGGGCTGGACTGGCCCGCCGTGGCCGCAGGGGCGACACTGTTCCTCGTTCCCATCGTTGTCTTTACCGTCGTGCTTCGAAAACACCTCCTCCGAGGAATCACCTTTGGTGCTGTTCGCAAGTAAAGGATCATGACCGCTTCCGCCTCTTCCGTCCACCGCTTCTTCCGCCGCAACCTCTGGGAGTGGATCGCCACCGTGATCATCATCACGGGAGTGTTCATGCTCATGCAGCCGTTCCTGCTGGTGCTCTACACCTACTCGTTTGTGGTGATCCTCAGCGGCACGGTGCTGTTCATCATCGTCAGTCACTTCCCGGATTGAGCATGTCGGAGATCCAGGTGCGCAAGCTGCGCAAGGCGTTTGGGGACTTTGTGGCCGTCCAGAGCTCGTCGTTCACGATTCATGATGGGGAGTTCTTTGTCATGCTCGGTCCCTCCGGATGTGGGAAGACCACGACCTTGCGGATGATCGCCGGACTCGAGCTTCCCACGATGGGAGAGATCCTTCTGGATGGAGAGGACGTAAGCTTTCTCCGGGCCTCCCAGCGTGATATCGCGTTTGTCTTCCAACTCTTTGCGCTCTACCCGCACATGAACGTGCGCAAGAACCTCGCGTTTCCGCTCAAGTGTATCGGGGCGCCTGCTGCGGAGATCCGCCAGCGGGTGGAGGAGACCGCGCGTCTACTGCGCATCGACCATCTGCTGGACCTCTCGGTCTCCGGACTCTCCGGAGGAGATCGCCAGAGAGTGGCCTTGGGCCGCGCCATCATCCGGCGCCCCAAGGCGTTCTTGATGGATGAACCGCTGGGCGCCCTGGATGCCGAGTTCCGGAACCTGATGTGCCAGGAACTCAAGGCTCTGCACGATCGTATTGACGCGACCACGGTGTACGTGACGCACGACCAGTTGGAGGCGATGGCGATGGCCGACCGGATTGCGGTGATGAACCACGGGATCATCGAACAACTGGGGGCTCCCAGCGAGATCTACAACACCCCGGCCAGCATGTATGTCGCTGACTTCATTGGCTCTCCTTCCATGAATCTGCTCACTCTCCCGGGAAGCCTGGAGCCCGGGCAGGGGGTGCTGGAGCTGGGCTCCTCCGGAATGCTCTCACTTCCGCGCTGCCTGGAGGGAGTCGCCGAGGGAAACCTGGTCCTCGGGGTACGCCCGGAACACCTGGTCCCGCAGGAA
Organism: Deltaproteobacteria bacterium; assembly: GCA_038133845.1. Lineage (GTDB taxonomy): Bacteria > SAR324 > SAR324 > SAR324 > NAC60-12 > JAYPUA01. Next base: position 149,020 of record JAYPUA010000003.1, on the reverse strand, counting down.
CGCTCTCCTCTGTGTGGAAGCATCCGGGCCGTGGAGTACATGGGGACCACCCAGATCCTGACCGTGCAGACCGAGTGGGGACCGCTGCTTTCGCGTGTTCGCAGCGATCTGCCATTTCAGGAGGGAGAGGTCCTGAGCCTTGGATTTGAGCCGCATCGAGCGTCGCTTTTTGACGCCTCGCACGGGCGCGCCTTGAACACGGAGCGGGCTCATGGCTGAAGTCCGCCTGCAGCAGGTCTGCAAACGCTTTGGTTCCGTCGCGGCAATCCGGGATCTTGATCTGACGATTCACGGGGGCGAGCTGGTGGTCCTGCTGGGGCCTTCCGGTGCCGGAAAGACCACGACCCTGCGCCTGATTGCCGGGCTGGAGCGGGTGGAATCCGGAAACATCTGGATCCAAGGCCGCGACATGACCGAGAGCCAGCCCTCGGAGCGGGACGTGGCGTTTGTGTTTCAGCAGTACTCCCTCTATCCCCACCTGACGGTGCGGGAGAACCTGGCCTTCCCGCTCCGGTCTCCGCTGGCCCATCTGGACAAAGGGGCCATCCGCAAGCGTGTGGATGAGGTTGCTCAGCTAGTGAGGATTCAGCACAAGCTTGAAAACCGGGCCACCGCCCTCTCCGGAGGAGAGATGCAGCGTGTGGCCATCGGGCGGGCGCTGGTTCGCCAGCCCAACATCTACCTGATGGACGAGCCGCTCTCCTCGCTGGATGCCAAGCTCCGGGCCGAGCTGAGGGTGGAGCTCAAGCACATTCAGCGCAACCTGGGGGCAACCATCCTCTATGTGACGCACGACCAGGTGGAGGCGATGACGCTTGCAGATCGCATCGGGGTACTCCGCGAGGGCCGGCTGGTGCAGATCGGGACGCCGAAGGAGATCTTCGAGTATCCCTGCAACACCTACGTTGCCGAGCGGCTTGGCCAGCCGACCATCAACCTGATCGCCTTGACCCCGGAACTTCGGGAGGGGGCTCCCGATTCGGCCACGACCCTCGGGCTCCGCACCGATCACGTCCGCCTGAACCCATGGACCGAAGCGACCGCGGCCCACCGGAAGGCAACCGTGCGGAAGATCGAATACTTGGGCGACCAGACGTACCTGCACCTGGATTGGGGAGGGACGGCACTGACCTTTCTGGCAGACCCGGGCTCTTCGCTCGCCGAAGGGGATGCGGTAGCCCTTGAGTGGGAACAGCCCCTGTACTTTGACCAGAACCACCACCGGATTTCCTGAAGGTCCGGATGACTTCGCTTTTGCAGGAGAAGACTCATGCCTGATTTCAGTCCGCAACTCCGTCAACTCATCACGGAGGTTGCCTCAGCGGTCATCGAACAGTCCGAACACCTGACGGCGCTTGATCAGGCCATTGGCGATGGCGACCATGGGGTCAACATGAAGCGAGGCTGCGAAGCCGTGATGGCCGACCTGGAGAATATCGCAGCCAAGCCTCCCGGAGAGATGCTCAAGGCGGTGGGCATGGCGCTAGTGATGAAGGTCGGTGGAGCCTCCGGTCCGCTTTATGGAACGGCCTTCATCACGCTGGGCAAGCTCTGGCCTGCAGCAGAAGGAGCCCCCGAGCGTGCTCAATTTGCCGAAATGTTCGGGAGCATGATCGAGGCGCTCAAGGCGCGGGGCAAAGCGGACTTTGGAGCGAAGACGCTGCTGGATGTCCTCGGACCGGTTCACGCGGCTCTGCAGGGAGACGCTTTGCCTGCAGAAATTGCGAAGATCGCACGGCAGTCTGCCGAGGCGACCATCCCGCTTCAGGCAACCCGGGGCCGCGCGTCCTTCCTCGGAGAGCGCTCCATCGGACACATGGACCCCGGGGCCTGCTCCTCGGCGCTGATCATTGAAACCGTTTGCCGTTTGATGGAGGAGGCATGAGCAAGGTCGGACTGGTCATTGTCTCGCACTCGCGCCTAGTGGCCGAGGGGACCGCAGACATGGTACGCCAGATGGTGGGAGAGGATATCCCGCTCGCTTGGTGTGGAGGAGATCCCGGAGGAGGGCTTGGCACCAGCGTCGAAACCATCCAGCAGGCCATCGGCGACGCCTGGTCGGAGGCCGGCGTAGTCGTCATGGTCGACCTCGGAGGAGCGGAGACGAACAGCGAGATGGCGATCGAGTTGCTCGACGAGGCGAGGCAGAAGCAGGTCGTCATCTGCAACGCCCCTCTGGTGGAAGGCAGCGTCATTGCTGCTGCAGAGTCCTCCGGAGGCGCCTCGCTGGAAGAGGTCAAAAGTTCGGCAGAGGAAATGTAAGAGGAACTGTGACAGAAGAACTCATTTCTTGGGACGTTCAGGACACTGTGGAGATCACGCACGCAGTGGGCCTGCATGCCCGCCCGTCCGTCAAGTTCACCAAGTGCGCCAAGCAGTTTCAGGCTCGGGTTGAGATTGCATCCGAGGCGGCAGGCCCCTGGATTGACGCCAAGAGCATCGTCAAGGTCATGGGAGCAAAGATGCCACAAGGGACGCTGCTGCAGCTGCGTGCACAAGGAGCAGACGCCCAGGAGGCGGTCCGGTCTCTGGTGGACCTGGTCAACAGCGATTTCGAGGAAGCCAAGGATGTCTCCTCCAACGCAGTATAAGGGACTCGTCGCATCCGCAGGCCTCGCCCGAGGCCCGGTGTTCGTGGTCGAGGCCCCGGCCGTCTCTTCCTCTGGGACCTCCTTCTCTGCAGAGGAACTGCAAGGCGCCTTGCTCTCTGCCTCCACTCAGCTTTCCGAGTTGATGGGTTCCGCCTCCGGAGAAGCCGCCGAGATCCTGGAGTTCCAGTGGGCGATGCTTGAGGACGAGAGCCTCTCGGAGGGCGCGTTGGCGCAGTGTGCTTCCGGAGTCTCGGCCGATGTGGCGTGGTCGACGGCAATGCAGCAGCACATCGAGGATTACGAACAGAGCGACAACGCGTACTTCCAGGCCCGCTCCAGCGACCTGCGCGACATCCGGGATCGGGTGCTGCGGGCCCTCCACGGGACCGAAATCCGCCAGGTGCCTCCGGGAGCCGTAGTGGCCGCCCAGGACCTCACTCCCAGTCGCTTCCTGGAGACCGACTGGCAAGCCGGCGGAGGCGTGGTGCTCACGGAGGGCAGTCCGGCCAGTCACGTCGCCATGCTGGCTCGCGCTCGTGGCGTCCCGATGCTTGTCGGAGTTTCCGAGCTGAACCTGGCAGACCTGTCCGAAGGAACGGAGGTGCTGCTGGATGCCGACGCGGCCTTGCTGAATGTTGAGCCAGATGCAGAGGCGCTTGCCGGATTCTCTCAAAAGCTCTCGCTGCAGGAAGCGCAGATGGCCGCCGGAACGGCGCTGCTTGACCAACCTGCCGTGTCGGCAGACGGGGTCCGGGTACAAGTGCTGCTGAACATCGCCCTCCCTGAGGAGGTCCGGACCATCAATCCCGACCACTGCGATGGCATCGGGCTGATGCGTTCGGAGTTTCTCTTCAATGACGGACCGCCTTCTGAAGAGCAGCAGTATCAGGCCTACCGAGTGCTGCTGGAGTGGGCACAGGGCCAGCCGGTCGTGGTCCGGACCCTGGATGCCGGCGGCGACAAGCCGATTCCGGGGCTGAACCTGCCCTCGGAGAGCAACCCGTTCCTGGGAGTTCGAGGTCTGCGGTGGTCTCTGAAGAACCCGGAGGTGTTCCGGGTGCAGGTACGGGCTCTCTGCCGAGCCGCCGTGCACGGGGCGCTCAAGGTGATGGTGCCGATGATCACCCATCCGTCCGAGTTTGACGAGGCGCAGCAGCTCTTTCAGGAGGTGGCCCGGGAGTTGGAGGCCACTCAGGTTCCGCATCGCCTGCCGCCGCTGGGGATGATGATCGAGGTCCCGGCGGCCGCGCTGGCTCCGGAACTCTTTGCTCAGGCGGAGTTCTTCTCCATCGGAAGCAACGACCTGGTGCAGTACCTCACGGCCAGCGCCCGGGATCTGAGCTCTGTGGCGGAGCTGTGCGATCCGGGACACCCTGCGGTGCTCAAGGTGATCCGGGAACTCACCCGCTTCTGTGAAAGCTCCGGTCAGGAGCTGAGCCTGTGTGGAGACATGGGGAGCGATCCGCGCTACATCGAAGCGCTGCTGCACGCCGGAGTGCGCGTCCTGTCCATTGCGCCTGCACGCCTTGGCGCAACCAAGCTGGCCATCCGCAACATCCGGGCCCAGCCATGAAGTCTCTCCCGGAAGAGAGCGGCACTGCCTCGGCAACTGAGGCCCGGGCTCAGTGGGTTGCCCGTTACAAGCAGATCCTGCTGGAGATGCTCAACAACCGCCCCTCCGGTACCCGTCAGCGCCTGGCGGCCCTGCTGCGCAAGAACCGGAGCTTCATCTCACAAATCACCAACCCGACCTACTCGACGCCGATTCCCGCCCGGCACCTGGAGACCCTCTTCGAGGTCTGCCACTTCTCGGAGAAAGCCCGGCAGGAGTTTCTCAAGTACTACGACCTGGCCCATCCGGGAAGGCGTCCGATTGTCGAGAAGCCCCCCCCTCACCGTCATCCGGAAGGAACCTCCCGGCTGCGCAAGCTGACGCTCTACCTGCCGGATCTGGGCTCCGAGGTGGCCAACCATCAGCTGGACGAGTGGGTGCTCGACACCGTACGCCGGCTGAACGATCTGCTGCGGCCGCTCAGCGGATCCGAAGTGACGCCCTCCGGAAGCCAGGAACCCGGATCCTCCACGGATCCCTGATGTTCCTTTTCTGAACCCCAACCTCACCCTCAGGAGACCCCATGAAAAAACTGATCAACACCCCTGCAGACATCCTGACCGAGAGCCTGAACGGCTTCGTCTCTGCCCATGCCGACCTGCTTCAGTCCGGAGGCGAGGGCAAGTTTGTGCGTCGGCGCAACCTGAAGCCGGGCAAGGCCGCCCTGATTTCCGGTGGAGGCTCCGGGCACGAACCGCTTCACGGAGGGTTTGTGGGGCACGGCATGCTGGATGCGGCCTGCCCCGGACAGGTCTTCACTTCTCCAACCCCGGACCAGATGGTGGAGGCGATGGCCGAGGTGGAGACCGGAGGAGGGGTGCTGCTGATTGTCAAGAATTACGAAGGCGACGTGATGAACTTCGAGATGGCTGCAGAAATGGCCGAGTGCGAAGTCGCCACCGTGCTCACCGATGACGATGTCGCGGTGGAGACCTCCACCTACTCGACCGGAAGGCGTGGGGTTGCCGGAACGCTGGTTGTGGAGAAGGTCGTGGGAGCTGCTGCCGAGCAGGGCAAAGCGTTAGGCGACCTGAAGGCGCTGGGCGATCGGGTCAACGCGCAGACCCGCTCAATGGGCGTGGCGTTGACCAGCTGCACGGTTCCTGCGGCAGGCAGCCCGACCTTCAGCATTGGTGAGGACGAGATGGAGATGGGCGTGGGCATTCACGGCGAGCCCGGACGCAAGCGCGTCAAGCTGGCCTCGGCAGATCAGATCGCAGAGGAAATGATCGCTGCGATTCGCAAGGACTTCGGCAGCGCGGCCCAGGGAGAGGTGTTGCTGCTGGTCAACGGGTTCGGAGGGACTCCATTGATGGAACTCTACCTCATGCATCACTGTGTCCAAAAGCAATTGGCCGGCTCCGGAATCCGGATCGCACGGTCGCTCGTCGGGAACTACGTGACCTCTCTGGAAATGGCCGGCTGCTCGGTGACCTTGAGCCTGATGGACGAAGAGCTGCTGGCCCTGTGGGATGCCCCGGTACACACGCCTGGATTGCGCTGGGGGAGGTGAGGCAGGTCCGAGGTCTCAGGACTCCGGAGAGTTGAGGCTGGACCAGCGGGTTTCCAGCAGGTCGAGGCTGACGCCACCAATCTGCTTGGCGCGGATGACGCCCTCCGCGTCAATGAAGAAGGTCTCCGGGACGCCGTAGATGCCATAATCCAGGGCGATCTGTCCGCCAGGGTCGTCGAGTCCAAGCAGGTAGGTCTTGCCGAAGCGCTCGGCGAAGGCGGTCGCCTGCGAGACGGTGTCCTGAATGGCGATGCCGAGCACCACCGCGTCCCTCTGAGGGGAGTGCTTGCGGTGGAAGGCTTCCAACTCTCCGGCCTCCGTGCGGCACTCCACACACCAGGAGGCCCAGAAGTTGAGGACTACCGGCGTTCCACGGAAGTCGCTGAGCCGGTGAGCCTCTCCGGACCCTAGCGCCTGGAACTCGAAGTCCTTGGCGGCCCTGCCGATCAGAGGAGAGGGCACCTTCTTCGGGTCGGTGGTGAAGCCAAAGGCAAACAGCCCGATCAGCCCGCCGATCAGGGCCCACGCGGCCCAGAACTTCCAGGAGGTCCACACGCTCATCCGGCACTCCGGGTGGCGTAGTTGCTCTCGTAGCGCTCCCGGAGGACGCTCTCGCGTGTCAGCAGGCGTTTGGGACGATAGGAGAGGCAGATCCCGACTCCCAGCGTGAAGACCGGCAAGGCCGCCCAGGCCCAGGCCATCAGTGGGTTGGAAAAGACCCGCAGCGTCACGGAGCCTTGGTCCGAGCCATCCTCGCTGGAGAAGATCAGGTACAGGTCCTCCGAGAAGGTGCGCCGAATCGCCACCTCGGTGAGCGGTTGCGGTTGCGTGGGGTAGAAGCTCTTCGCAGGCTTCATCACCTCCAGCAACTGGCCTCCTTTGATCACCTCAATCACCGCTGCCCGGTGCGTGGCGTTGGCCACCGGGAACTCTTCCACACCGCGCGAGACGAGGGTGTAGCCTTCAAACGCGACGGGTTCACCGGTCTGCAAGGTCAGATTTTTCTCCACGCTGAGGAACTTTCCTGCAAAGCCGACGAACATCAGCACTACTCCCAGGTGGACGACCAGCCCGCCATACCTCCTGCGGTTGCGGTTGACCGCGTAAAAGAGCCCGGTGATCCACGAGGCCTGCAGCTGCCGGGCTTTGGCTTGGCTGACCCGGAAGATTTCCCAGAAGATGGTCACGGTGACAAAGGTAGTGGTCCAGATGATCGCATAGACCCCCGTTGCCGATCCGGCTGGAAGGAGCACTCCGCCAAGAATGGTCGCCGCTGTGGCGATCAGCGTGGGGCTGAGGAAACTGCGTTGCAGGCTCTCCACACTCGCTTTGCGCCAGGCGATCAGCGTCCCGACCCCCATCAGCAGCATCAGCAGGTAGCCCATCGGGGCGATGATGGTGTTGAAGAACGGAGCCTGAATCGAGAGTTTCACCCCGCGGACCGCTTCTGCCAGCAAGGGAAAGGTGGTGCCCAACAGAACGGTGAAGGCCATGCTCACGAAGAGGACGTTCTGGGCCAGGAACGCGTTCTCCCTGCAGAGGACAGATTCCATCTTGTGCTCGGACTCAAGCATCTGAATGCGCTTGAAGAGCAGGGCAAAGGCGATGACCAGGACCACGGCCAGGAAGACCAGGAAGGCTGGACCGATCTCCGACTGGGTGAAAGAGTGCACGGAGTTGATCACCCCGGAGCGGGTCAGGAAGGTCCCGACGATGGTCAGGGCAAAGGTGACGATGATCAGGACCACGTTCCAGATCCGGAGCATGTTGCGCTTCTCCTGAATCATCACGGAGTGCAGGAACGCGGTTCCGGTCAGCCAAGGCATGAAGGCGGCGTTTTCCACCGGGTCCCAGGCCCAGAATCCACCCCACCCCAACTCCTCGTAGGCCCACTGTCCCCCAAGAATCAGCCCGGCCGAGAGAAAGTAGAAGGCCAGCAGCGTCCAGCGCCGCGTCGTGAGCACCCACTCGTTGTCCAGCCGCCCCTTGATCAGCCCCCCCATGGCAAAGGCGAAGGGGACGCTGAAGCCGATGAACCCCAGATACAGCGAGGGGGGATGGATCGCCATCGCCGGATGCTGCAAGAGCGGGTTCAGGCCCCGACCTTCCTCCGGAACCACGGCCTGAAGCTCCAGCGGGTTCGACCAGCCCAGCAGCAGGATGAGCAGAAAGGCCATCAAGGCGTTGAGCGTGGTCAGGACGTACGGAATGATCTCCCGGTTCGAGTATTGATAGCGGAACGCGACGATCATGGTGAACATGCTCTGCACCAGCAGCCAGAACAGCAGCGAGCCGTCCAGGCCTCCCCAAAAGGCGGTCACCTTGTAGAACAGCGGCATGTCGGTACTGGAAGTCTCCCAGACGTAGCGGATGCTGAAGTCGCTGGTGACCAGCGCGTTGATCAGGATCAGCGAGGCCAGGGCAATCAGGAAGAACGTGAGAATGCTCGCATTCTGTGAAGAGCGGACCAGGTTCCAGTTGTTGGTCTGAACTCCCCAGTGGGGAACAACCGTTCCGTACAAACACGCAGCGAGTGCAATCATCAGCGAGATGGTTCCCAGATCAGTCATGCCTTTTTTCCATTAAGGTTGCGAGGAAGAAAAATCATAGACGCTCCCGAGAAGGGTCACAAGCGGTGAAACGCACTCGCCTCCCCTGGCTTCGACTCCGCTCAGCCTCCCCTTCTCTGCACGCAACGTGTGCTCTGAACAAGTGAATGGCTTTTGCCTTCTACCCATGTCTGCGATTCTGTGCTAAATTGAGGCGATTTTTCCACAAATCCGGTGTGTGTTTTTCAAATCGGCCATCAGCGCCGTGCACCTCCCGGAATTCCTCAGCAGGACCTCACCGTGTCAAGCCAACTCGCCAAGAACTCTGGGACTCCGGAAGTGGGAGTGATCATGGGAAGCACCTCAGACTGGGAGACCATGAGGGAGGCCTGCGAGGTGCTTGACGAGCTGGGCGTTGCCTACGAGAAACAGGTGGTCTCGGCCCACCGGACTCCGGAGTGGATGGCCGAGTATGCATCTCGGGCTCAGGAGCGTGGATTGCGTGTGATCATCGCCGGTGCCGGAGGTGCGGCTCACCTCCCGGGGATGGTCGCCGCACAGACGCTGCTTCCGGTGATTGGCGTCCCGGTGAAGTCATCCACCCTGAACGGATGGGACTCTCTGCTGTCGATTGTCCAGATGCCCCGAGGCGTCCCGGTGGGGACCGTAGCCATCGGCGGGGCTGGCGCCCACAACGCCGGCTTGCTCGCCGCCCAGATCCTGGCCTTGAGCAGCCCGGACCTTCAATCGCGACTGCAACAGCGCCGGGAGTGCCTCCGGGAGCAAGTGCTGGAGGCTGAACTGCCGTGAGCGCGCTTTCTCCCGGAGCAACCATCGGGCTGCTGGGTGGAGGACAACTGGCCCGGATGCTCACGCTAGCCGGAACCGCGATGGGGTTCCGCTTCCTGGTTCTGGATCCAACCCCCGGATGTCCGGCGGCCTTGGCTGGGGCACGCCCCCTCGTTGCGCCTTACGATGATCCACAGGCACTGCAGGAGCTTGCAGCCTCGTGTGCTCGGGTGACCTACGAGTTCGAGAACGTCCCGCATTCCACTGCAAAGTGGCTGGAGCAGCACTCCGACCTCCCGCAGGGAAGTTCCCTGCTCCAGACCTGCCAGCACCGCCTCCGAGAAAAGACTGCGCTCCAACAGCTTCGAATCCCGGTGACTCCGTTTCAGAAAATCGAGTCGCTCCAGGAGCTGGACGCCTTCTTCGACGAGCACGGTCCGACCATGCTGAAGACCTGCACCGGAGGATATGACGGCAAGGGACAGGTGCGCATCGAGCAGAGAGCAGAGTGTGCCTCTGCCTTTGAACATCTGGGCTCGAGTTCACAAGAGTTGCTCGCCGAGCAGATCGTCACGTTTGAGCGGGAGGCCTCGGTGCTGGTGGCCCGGAACCGCCAAGGAGAGGTCGCCTGCTACCCTGCGGCCGAAAATGTTCATGAACAAAACATCCTGACTTTTTCCCGAATTCCTGCGAACCTGACGAATGCTCAAACACAGGCCGCAGAGCGAATTGCCCGCCAGGTTGCCGAAGGGCTCAAGCTCGTGGGAATGCTGGGTGTGGAACTCTTTGTCGGCCCCAGAGACCAGGTTCTGGTGAACGAGTTGGCTCCGCGTCCCCACAACTCCGGACACTGGACACAGAACGCCGCGGCGACCTGTCAGTTTGAACAGCACCTGAGAGCGATCGTGGACTGGCCGCTGGGCAGCCCCCGGATGCTCGCTCCGGCGGTCATGCTCAATCTCATTGGAGACCAACTGCCTCGCTTGCTCACGCAACTGGATCAGCTTCCGGCCAACATGCACCTGCACCTCTATGGCAAGCCCGAAGTGCGTCCCGGACGCAAAATGGGGCACCTTAACTGGCTCCCCGAGGAGGTCGAGGCCGAGTGGAGCACCCTGAGCGCCCTGGACCTCTGGAACCCCCGGGTTCTGAATCAACTTCGCCCCTCCTGAAAGACATCCTTCCATGTCCGAATTGCTGCTCTACGAAGGCAAGGCCAAGCAGATTTTTCGCACCGAACATCCCGAGCTGGTGCGAGTAAAGTACAAGAACGACACGACCGCCTTCAACGGAGAGAAGTTCGCTCAGCTGGAAGGGAAGGGCGCGCTCAACAACCGGATCAGCAGCTTCCTCTTCGAACTGCTCGCCCGGGAAGGCGTGGCGAGCCATTTTGTGGAGCAGCTTTCCGAGACGGAGCAGCTGGTCCGGCAGGTGACCATCGTCCCGCTGGAGGTGGTTGTCCGGAACGTGGCGGCCGGGTCGCTGGCCAAGCGCATCGGCTGGGAGGAGGGACGCGTGCTTCCGGAGCCGGTTGTCGAGTTCTACTACAAGGATGACGATCTGGGGGATCCGCTCTTGGCCGAAGACCACCTGCGCCTGCTGGGCCTGGCTACCGAGGAGGAGCGCGTGGAGTTGCGGCGGCAGGGCCTGCAGGTCAACCAGATCCTGCGTCCCTACCTGGAGCAGCGTGGCTTGCGGCTGATCGACTTCAAGCTTGAGTTCGGCAAGGACGCCTCCGGGAGGCTGCTGCTCGCAGATGAGATCTCTCCGGACACCTGCCGCTTCTGGGACATGAACACGGCAGAGAAGCTGGACAAGGACCGCTTTCGCCGCGACCTGGGCGGAGTCACCGAGGCGTATCAACGCGTCTGGGAACGCATTCAGTAAACCTATGAGGAGTCAGAGAAGATGAAGGGAGTGGTGACGGTGATGCTCAAGCAGGATGTGCTGGACGTTCAAGGCCAGGCCATTCAGCGGTCCCTGCACTCGCTGGGGTTTGACACCGTACAGAAGGTGAGAATCGGGAAGTCGGTGGAGGTGGACCTGAACGCTACCAGCCCGGCTGAGGCCGAGGCGCAGCTCCGGGGGATGTGCGAAAAGCTGCTGGTGAACGGGGTGATTGAAGACTATCGACTTCAGGTGCTGGAGAACTGAGCGATGGCGCAAACTCAACGGTGTGCGGTGCTGGTGTTTCCCGGGTCCAACTGTGACTCGGACCTGCTCAAGGCCGCCCAGGCGATTCCGGGGTGGAATGCAGAGTACGTCTGGCACACGACTGAATCGCTGGAGGGCTTCGATCTGATCCTGGTCCCCGGAGGTTTCAGCTATGGCGACTACCTCCGCGTGGGGGCGATGGCGGCGCGCTCGCCGGTGATGCAGGCCCTGAGGAAAGAGGCTGCCCACGGGGTGGCCGTTCTCGGGATCTGCAACGGATTCCAGATCCTGACCGAGGCCGGACTGCTTCCCGGGACGCTGCTTCCCAACCGCTCGCTCAAGTTCGTCTGCGAAGTCAGCCCGCTTGAGGTTGCCAACGCCCAAACCGCGTTCAGCTCCCGTTACACGCCTGGCGCAACCATCCGGGTTCCGGTGGCTCATGGAGCGGGAAACTACTTCTGTGATGCGCAGACGCTGGAGCGCCTGGAGGCCAACGGACAGGTCGTGTTCCGCTATGCCGAAGGTCAGAATCCCAATGGCTCGCTGAACAACATCGCCGGCATCTGCAACGCGTCCGGAAACGTGCTGGGGATGATGCCCCACCCGGAGCGTGCGATGGCGGAATGGATGGGATCTGCCGACGGGCGCGCGCTCTTCGAATCGCTGCAAGACGCCCTGAACTGACCCCGATCGACCAACACATGCTTCATGCCTGAACCCACTCCCGAACAGATCCGAACAGAACAGGTCTACCTGAAAATGGGCCTGACGCATTCCGAATACGAAGACGTGGTCCAGCGCCTTGGGCGCCTGCCCAACCTGACGGAGACCGGGATTTTTGGCGTGATGTGGTCCGAGCACTGCTCGTACAAGAACTCCAGGCCGCTTCTTGGGCGCTTCCCAACAGAAGGCCCCCACGTGCTCCAAGGACCCGGAGAAGGCGCCGGGGTGGTGGACCTTGGCGAGGGCTGGGCCGTAGTGTTCAAGGTGGAGAGCCACAACCACCCCTCTGCGGTGGAACCCTATCAGGGCGCGGCGACCGGAGTGGGCGGAATCCTGCGGGACATTTTCTCCATGGGAGCGCGTCCGGTGGCGATTCTCAACTCGCTCCGCTTTGGACCTCTGGAAGGAGACGAACGGTCCGCGCGGACGTGCTACCTCTTGCAGCATGTGGTCGCTGGAATCGCCGGTTACGGCAACTGCATTGGCGTTCCCACGGTTGGAGGGGAGGTGGACTTTCATCCCAGCTACTCCGGAAACCCGCTGGTCAATGCGATGGGGGTCGGACTGGTGCGGCACGACCGCCTGCAGCACGGGAAGGCTTCCGGAGTGGGAAACCCGGTGATCTATGTGGGGGCCGCGACAGGTCGAGATGGGATCCACGGTGCGACGTTTGCCTCCGAGGAGTTGAACGACGAGTCCGAGTCCAAGCGCCCCTCCGTGCAGGTTGGGGATCCGTTCATGGGAAAGCTGCTGCTTGAAGCCTGCCTCGAGTGCTATGAAACCGGGGCCTTGCTGGCCGTGCAGGACATGGGCGCCGCCGGTTTGACCTGCTCCAGCACGGAGATGGGGTTCAAGGGGGGGATGGGCATGGAGCTGGATCTGGACCAAGTCCCGCAACGTGCCGAGAACATGACTCCGTACGAGATCATGCTCTCCGAATCTCAGGAACGGATGCTCTTTGTCGTGCATCCCGGGAGAGAGCCCGAGGTCTTCACGATTTGTGAGAAGTGGGGGGTTCCGGCGCAAACCGTGGGCCGCGTGATTGCCGAAGGGGTCTTGCGCCTCAAGCACCACGGTGTCCCGGTCGCAGAGGTCCCGTTGAGCGAAGTCTGCGGCAACCCGCCGCTGTATCATCGCACCTCGCTTCGGCCTGAAGTTGCGGAGATCTGGCAGAAGGAGCCTGCGTCCCAGTGGGATCAGCCGGATGACCTGCGAATGATCTTCCGGAGCCTGGTGCAGAATCCGGAGCTGGCCTCAAAGGCCTGGGTCTACCGACAGTACGATTCGATGGTTCGGACCTCTACCGAGGTGGGGCCGGGCTCGGACGCGGCCGTCATTCGTGTGGAAGGCACCGAGAAGGCGCTGGCGATCAGCATTGACGGAAACGCCCGCTACGTCTTCCTGGACCCCCGAACTGGGGGGCGGATTGCCGTCGCCGAGTGTGCCCGCAACGTTGTCTGTTCCGGAGGGCGCCCGCTGGCGCTGACCAATGGCCTCAACTTCGGCAACCCTGAGAAGCCAGAGATCTTCTGGCAACTGGAACAGGCGGTCACGGGAATGGTCGAAGCCTGTCAGGCACTCCAACTCCCTGTGACCGGCGGAAACGTGAGCCTCTACAATGAAACCGATGGAGAGCCCATTTTGCCTACTCCGATGATTGGAGTGGTCGGCCTGATTGAGGCCTCTCGGCATGTGACTCGGCAGCACTTCCAAACTCCCGGGGCGGTCTTGCTGTTGGTCGGGAATACCCGTGAAGAGTTGGGGGGCTCGGCGTATCAGGAGTTGATGCTCGGACGCCTGACTGGAAGGCCCCCGGAGTTGGACCTGACCCGGGAAGTCGCACTGCAGCGAGGGGTGCTGGAGGTGATTCAGGAGGGGCTGGTGGAGTCCGCGCATGACCTCTCTCACGGAGGGCTTGGGCACGCCCTGTTGGTCTGCAGTACTCCCACCCTGGGAGTAAACGTGAACTGGGGGAGTGCGCTGCGTCCCGACTTGGCGCTCTTCAGTGAAACCCAGTCGAGGGTGCTGTTCAGCGTGTCGCCGGATTTTGTCCCCCGAGTTGAGGAAACTTTTCGCGAGCATCGCGTTCCCTGCGAGGTCATTGGCTCAGTCGAGGAGCAGACCTTCCGCATCCAGATCCGGAACACCCTTGTACTGGATGAGTCGCTCTCCGAACTGCGCCGCCTCTGGTCCGAGGCGCTGGAGGCTCAATTGGAGTCGGAGTAGCCCAAGAGCACTTGGAGCCTGCGAGCTGACAGGTCTCGACGGCATGCCTCGCTTTCCCAGAGCAGAACCACTGCCTCGGCAGCTTCCGGATTTCCCGCCGTTTCCCAAGCGATCGCCTCCCTTGAGGGTTGAGAGAATTCCCGCCTCTTTTTACTTGAACGATTATGCTTTTTTGATAAATTAGTATTGGCTAATTTTTTAATTCATCTTTGCTAAAGAGGTAAGATGTACAAGAAACTCGCGGGAATATTCACGGTCCTCTTCGCTCTCGGGACATCAGTCTGGGGAGCGGGAGTGATCAACGTGTTCTCAGAGCGTCAGGAGTTCCTGTTGCGTCCGTTTCTGGAAAAGTTCGAGCAGCAGACCGGGATCGAGGTCAACGTGACCACCTTGAGCCAGGGCATGCTGGAGCGTCTGCAGCAGCAGCCGGGCGCGATTGATCTGGTCTTGACAACCGACATCGCGAACCTGAGCGCCATGGCAGAGGCCGGGCTGTTTCAGCCGTTTGAGTCGGAGGTGATTGAGCGAAACGTGCCGGCCCCCTTTCAGGATGCTGCAAACCGCTGGACGGCCCTAACGGCGCGAGCACGGATCATCTACTACTCTCTGAAACGTGTCAGTCCGGAGGAGTTGGGACGCTATGAGGACCTGGCTGACCCCAAGTGGGAGGGGCGCATCTGCGTCCGCTCGGGATACCACAACTATAACATCGCGCTGGTGTCGTCTCTGATTGAGCACGACGGACTGGAGGCGACGCGTTCCTGGCTGCAGGGGCTCAAGGCCAACCTGGCCCGGCGTCCTCAAGGCAACGACCGGGGGCAGGTCAAGGCGATCTTTGAGGGACTGTGCGACGTCTCTTTGGGGAACACCTACTACATGGGGGCGATGCTGGATGATCCGGAGCAGCAGGTTTGGGCCAACGCCGTGGGAATTTTCTTTCCCAATCAGCGGGATCGGGGCACGCACATGAACGTCTCCGGAGGTGCCTTGGCCAAGGGCGCCCGGCATCCTGCAGAAGCGCTGCGCTTGCTGGAATTTCTCACCGGAGAGGAGGCCCAGTACCTTTACGCACAGGCCAACCATGAGTACCCTGTGCGTCCCGGAATCGGGCTGTCCGAGATTGTCCGCGGGTTTGGGAGAGAGCAACCTCAGGTGCACGATGGGACCTTCCTGCAGGACTCTCTGGAGTTGGGACGTATCGGAGCACGCCGGGCAGACGCGATCCGCCTGCTCGACGAGGTGGGCTTCGATCAGTAGTCCGGACTCTCCGGGTTAGGGCGACGTCTGTGGTAGCACGACCTGCTGAATGCGTTTTCGCTCCTCGGCGTTGAAGCTCCGGGCTCCGGGTTGAGAAGAGGCTCCCGGGTCGGGAAGTCCATCGGCAAGCCAACCCAACGGCGTGCGCCACTGAGAGTTCTGTGGGGCGGTGCCCCACTCTTTCGCCACTCCAAGAGCGCTCTCATCAGCATGACAACTGGCGCAGGAACGCGCTTGACTGCCGGTTGTGTGGGGCGAGAGCGGCGCGTGCAGAAAGCGGTGCTTGAGCGGTTGTCCGGGAAGCTCCAGAGTCAGGTTCATCCCGGGGACAAAGGGGCGGATTCGGTTTTCGGCATCGACGCCCAAAGCGGGAGGACCGTGCTGCACAGCCCAGCGACTCTCCACCCAGCGTCCGGGAGTCAACTCCCGGCGCAGGTGGTCGAATTGAACCCCTTGGGCGTCAAAGCCGATGTGACATCCGTAGCACTGAGGGGCCCACGAAGCGTGGCAAGCATCGCAGCTCAAGCGCTCATGTCCGGGGGGCGGGTGGTCTTCCGGGCTGGGGCGAGGGATGGGGAGAGCCTTCCCGGAAGCCTTGAGCGACAGAGAAACCTTGGGAGGCTCTCCGGAGGACTCATCGAGTCTCAGCTGAGGCAATGCGGTTCCGTATCGTCGGGTGACCACCACCGGTGACTCCGGTTCCGGAGGAATCCACTGAGGGCGTAGCGCCAAGAGACGCTGGTCCTCCACGAGGAGTCGCGAAAAGGGGCGCATCACCAACTCGGAGCCGTGGCAGTCCTCGCACTGAATGTCGAGCTGCTTCTCCCCCCGGACTCCGGTTCCCATCGTACCAATCCGGGTGTGGCAGTCCGTACACTCCATCCCGGCTTGAGCGTGCACATCCGGAGCGAGGCGCTCGACCACTCGCCCATCCGGAAGCCTGCCGTAACGATCGCGCTCATTCAGAGCGACGGAGTCCGTCTCTGCAAGCCCCACGTAGTTCAGCGAGATCCTCCCGGAGCGGCTGTGGCAGCCAAAGCAGCTGGAGTCGCGGACCTGCACGGAGAGCCGTGGATGAGCAGCCTCTGGCGTCTGAGGGTGCAGATGGCAGGCGGCACAGCCACCGCCACGATCCCTGAGGGTTTGGGTGTGAGACACCCGTGGCGAACCCAGGTGGCAGGAAACGCAGAGCTTGCGTAGGTAGGAGTCCACCCCGACCTCCTGCAGGCGTTCGTGCAATTCCAGGCGGAGGCCTCCTTGCCGAGGTCCTCCGAGCACCCTCCGGGTGACCGCCAGCATCCCATCCAGACGATGCATCGCCGACTCCTGAACCGCCTGCGCGACGTCCGCGTGGCAGACCGACCGTCCGCACGTTTCCTCCAGCGTCTCCATCCTCCCTGGGAAAGCTTCCAGCCCCAAATGGGCGGTCGCCTCTTCAACCGCCTGTGGGTCTCCCAGATGGCACACCGTGCACCCGATTGCACGAGGGTTGTGAAACACCGACATTCCGGAGGAAACCTCGTGGCAACCCAGGCACTCCTCCGCCCCCACACTCCCCCCACAAAACATCGTCAGCCCGCCTGCCATCAGCCCGAACAGCCTCTGCGTAATTTTTCGTAGGCAAGCTTTCGGATGGTTTGGAAACATCAGGCTCCAGATACTATAGGGAACTGTCGATTCGGTTTGTCCGCTTCCGAACGACCCTAGCAGATGAGGTTTGCCATGTCGATGAAGAACATCAAATCCCTGTCCGCTCTGATCGTTGCGTTGCTGCTCCCTGTCTTTGCCTGGGGGTTGGAGGTTAGCGGTCGCATTCAGTCCGTTTCCGGCAAGGCAGGAACGATCCAACTCCAGGATGACAAGAGCCAGGAGGTGGTCGTGATCCGGGTGGACCAGAACACCCGCTTCGAGAACGTGAAGTCGATCAAGGAACTCGACGCACCAGACAAGGTGGTGATCGAGTTTGAGTCCGGACAGCCGGCTGCTCGTGTCAAGCTGGTGGTCGTTCAGGTTCCTGAAGAGTGGCTGATCGAGACCAAGGAGCTGGCGGTCCTCCTCAACGGAAAGACGCCCTTCACGCTCTATGATGCCCGACCGGCGGCAAAGTACGATGCCGGACACCTCCCGGGGGCGCTCTCCTTGCCTCTGGATGCTCTCAAGAAAAACCCCTCCGTCCTCCCACAGGACAAAGACCAGCTGCTGATTTTCTACTGTGGTGGACTGACCTGCCCGCTGAGTCCGTCTGCGGCGAAGATTGCTCAGGCCGAAGGCCACACCAACATCCGTGTGTACCACGGGGGAGATCCGGCCTGGCGCAAGGCTCGGCTGCCGATGATGGTCCAGTCCGAGTGGCTCTCGAAGAACCTGGACGCTCACCACGTGATCCTGGATGTCCGTAGCCGAGCAGGAGAACACCTTCCCGGAGCCGTCTCCCTGCCGCTTGGCGAACTCAAGCGCATGAGCGCAGACTTCAAGGCCAACAAGACCGCCTGGATGTTCAAGAACCTCCCGGGCGTCTCGGACAAGTCCGCACCGATCATCGTGTATGCCGACCGCGGGTTCAGTCCGGAGGCCGTGGGGGCCTACCGCGAGCTGCTTGGCTGGAGCTATGGACAAGTGGGAGTTTTGGAGGAAGGCCTCACCGGCTGGAAGGCCCTGGGACTCAAGACAGACGTCGGCTCCTACGCTTCCGGCATCACGTACGTGAAGAAGCAGGTCCCGGGAGTGGTGGAACCGCAGGAATTCAGCACCCTCGCCAAAGCCGGAGAGGCGATCGTTCTGGACGTGCGTACTGCGGAAGAGTACAGCAGCGCCCATGTGGTCAAAGCGGTCAACATCCCCCTCGACGAGTTGGAAGGTCGGCTTGGAGAGTTGAGCCGAGACGCGGTCATCCTGATCCACTGCGGGACCGGAGCGCGAGCGTCCATGGCCTACACGCTGCTCAAGAGCAAGGGCTTCAACAACGTGCGGTTTCTTGATGCGACCTTGGAGATCAAGAAGGACGGTCACTTCAAGGTGCTCTGAGCTGTCGTGACCTCACCTCTGCGGGCTCCTCTTTGGAGAGCGCCCGCAGTATCCGGAGCGGATCTCATTCCGTCACAACTCGCGCCCCATCCCATCATGAAACGTCGGCAGTTCCTGAAAATCTCCTCGGCCCTGTTTGCCTCGGCAGCAGCCCCTGGACTGAGTTGGGAAAACTCTCCGGTGCTTGCCGCTCCGGAAGAGCGAGTGGTCCCCTCCATCTGTGAGCTGTGCTTCTGGCGGTGCGGGATTCAGGCACAGGTGAAGGAGGGGCGTGTTGCCCAGATCACCGGACACCCCAAACACCCCCTCAGCAACGGCAAGCTCTGTCCCCGCGGTGTGGGCGGCACCGGGTTGCTCTATGACCCGGACCGGCTGCGGCAGCCGCTGATCCGGGAGGAGGTTGATGGAAAACAGCAGTTCCGTCCGGCGACCTGGGACGAGGCGCTGGACCTGATCGCCGAGCGCCTGGGGTACCTCACGGCCTTTTATGGAACCGAGTCGGTGGCGATGTTCAACCACGGCTTTGGAGCGAGCTTCTTCAAGACCCTCTTCAAGGCCTACGGCATTCACACCTTCTCGGCCCCCTCGTATGCGCAGTGTCGGGGGCCGCGGCAGGAGGCGTTCAAGCTGACCTATGGGCACGGCTTGGGGAGTCCGGAAGCGCTGGATGTAGCGCACAGCAAGTGCCTGGTGCTGCTGGGGACGCATCTGGGGGAGAACATGCACAATACCGCCGTGCAGGATTTCACGGAAGCGGTGGCGCGAGGCTGTCATCTGATTGTGGTGGATCCACGTTTTTCGACGGCCGCCGGCAAGGCTCGAGAGTGGCTCCCCATCAAGCCAGGGACCGACCTCGCGCTCCTGCTTTCGTGGATTCGGACCTTGATCGAGGAGGAGCTGTACGATCGGGATTTTGTGGAAGTCAACACGGTGGGGCTGGAGGAGGTTCGAGCCGCCGTGGCGCATGCGACTCCGGAGTGGGCTGCCGCTCAGACTGGCATCCGAGCAGAACGGATTCTGGCCACGGCTCGGGATCTGGGACGCTACCGCAACGAAGCACTGGTTCATCCGGGACGACGTGTGGTCTGGTATGGCGACGACACGCAGCGCGAGCGGGCCATCGCCATCCTCAACGCTCTGCTGGGCAACTACCGGCATCCCGGAGGCCTCTTGCGCTTCTCCGGATTCTCGGTGCCCAGCGTGAAGTTCCCGGAGGAGAAGAACGCCTTTGCCAGCTTCAGCTCTCGCTTTCCCCTCGCCAGCGCTCCTCCGGCCAACGAGTTGGTTGAGCAGACGGTTTCCGGAGATCCCTACCCCATCAAGGCCTGGTTCGTTTATGGAACGAACCTCATCCACGCGCTGGGAGATCAGGCCCGGACGCTTCAGGCGATTGAGGCTCTGGATCTGTTGGTGGCGATTGATGTGTTGCCGATGGAGATCACCGGGTATGCCGATGTCGTTCTCCCGGAGTGCACCTACCTGGAGCGCTATGACGACCTGGACACGCGCTCCTACCGTACGCCGTATGTAGCCTTGCGCCAGCCGGTGGTGAAGCCGATGTACGACTCGCTACCCGGACACGAGATCGCCCGACGTTTGGCGGGAAAGCTGGGCATGCCCGACCTGTTTCCGGACGACATGGAAGCCTACCTGGATGGTCGCCTGCAGCAGGTGGGACTGTCGCTTCAGCAACTCCAGGTGGAAGGGGTGGTCTCTCAGCCTGAACCGGAGGACCTCTACCGCCAGCCCGCCGAGCCGCTACGCTTCCGGACGCCTTCCGGCAAGATCGAGTTGGCCTCCGCGCAGCTCGCACAGGCCGGCTTTGATGCGGTTCCCCGCTACACGCCTCCACCTGCCGCTCCCCCCGGATACTTCCGCTTGCTCCATGGCAGAGCGCCCATGCACACCTTTGGGCGCACGGCAAACAACCGGATGCTTGGAGAGCTGATGCCGGAAAATGAACTCTGGGTCAACGCCGTCACCGGCAAGGATGTGGGACTGAAGTCCGGAGAGTATGTGTACCTGGTCAATCAGGATGGCGTCCGGAGCCGCACGCCGATCAAGGTGCGCCTGACCGAGCGGATCCGTCCGGAGGCTGTTTACATGGCCCACGGCTTCGGGCATACCGATCCTCGGCTGAAGTTTGCCGCAGGCAAGGGAGCCAGCGATGCGGACCTGATCACTCACCTCAGCCTCGATCCGATCATGGGGGGGACCGGGATGAACAACAACTTCGTCACCTTCACCCGTAGCGCAGAGAGCTGAAATGAGCCGCCCCCGAAAATACGCGATGGTCATCGACACCCGGCGCTGTGTAGCCTGCAGCGCCTGCGTGTATGCCTGCAAGGCGGAGAACGAGGTCCCGGAAGGCTACTGCCGGGACTGGGTGGTTCAGCTGGTGGAGGGCTCGTTCCCAGACCTGACGCTGACCAACCGCTCCGAGCGTTGTCAGCACTGTGAGTCCGCACCGTGTGTCGCCAACTGTCCTACAGGAGCCTCCTACCATCCGGGAGATGGAACGGTTCAGATCGATCGCGACCTGTGTACCGGGTGCAAGGCCTGCCTGGCGGCTTGTCCCTACGATGCTCGCTACATCCACCCGGAAGGCTATGCGGACAAGTGCTCCTTTTGCCAACACCGGCTGAAGGAAGGTCTGCAGCCCGCGTGTGTCACGGTCTGTCCCACCCAGGCTCTCACGCTGGTCGACCTCAACGCCAATGATGGCGCGTTTGAACGCCTGACCGCCGGACGGGAGGTTCAGCGGGACAAGGTCCACCTGGGAACCGACCCCAAACTCTTCTGGCTGACGTAAGGAGGACCAGATGACGGAGATCATTTCCAACAAGCTCAACCCGAACGTGCTTCCCCACCTGGACATTTGGACCTGGGACGTCGCGCTTTATCTGTTCCTCGGAGGGCTCTCCGGCGGGTTGCTGATCCTCACCTCCGGGAAGCTGCTCCTGCAGTCCGGCGGGCTCTTGCACCCGAAGGCTCCCCCGAGAGACCCCGGCCTCTCGCTGCAGGTGGCGGCGTTGCTTGCTCCGGTGCTGCTTGGGCTGGGCATGCTGTTTCTCTTTCTCGACCTGGAGCTGAAGCTTCACGTCTGGCGCTTCTACACCAACTTCAACCCGACTTCTCCAATGTCCTGGGGCAGTTGGATGCTGCTGGGGTTCTTTCCGCTCTCCGGGCTGCAGGCGCTGATCGTGTGCCGAAGCTGGTTCTCCTCCGTCCCGCTGCTCCAGCGTCTTGCCGACCAAGCGATGCCCTACCGCAACGCTCTGGCGGTGGCAAACGTGCACCTAGGGGCCGGGATCGGCGTCTATACCGGGATTCTGCTCTCCACCTTCTATGCGAGGCCGCTGTGGTCCAGTTCGGTGCTGGGGTTTGTCTTCCTGTTCTCCGGACTCTCTTCGGCAGCAGCTGTGCTCACCTTGCTCTCCAGTGAGGAAGAGCGACTGGGGCACGCGCAGCTGATGGCCTACGCGATGGCGATGGAAGGCTTCGCGCTCACGATGTACCTCGTGGGAGGCCTGACGAGCACCGGCAGCAGCAGGAGCGCGATGTGGGAGCTGGTTGCAGGAGGTCATGCGCCCTGGTTCTGGCTGCTGGATGTGGTAGGCGGGCTGCTGGTGCCTCTGCTGCTGATCACGCTGATTGCCTTGAGAAAGGTCACGTACGCCCCGCTGGTTCCAATCCTGACGCTTCTGGGAAGCCTCAGCCTGCGTTTCCTCATCGTTGGTGCCGGACAGGCGATTTCCACAATTTCCTGATGCATGGAGTCTACATGAAAGCTGCGACTCTCTCCGCTCCCCTCTCCACCCGCTCCACACCGGAAGCCTCCTCCCGGAGGGGAGCTCTGCTACCGTGGCCGAACCTGGCCGCCGGGGTGGCCTTGGGGCTGGTGCTCCTGATGTCCTTCTACATTTCCGGCCGAGGTCTGGGAGGGTCCGGGGCGGTCGCACGCGCCACTGCGCTGGGGCTGGAGGCCGTTGCCCCGGAGTCGGCCCATCAGCTGGAATACTTGACCCGCTACTTCGGTGAAGCCGGGCTCAGCGACTGGCTCGTCTTTCAGGCCATCGGGACCTTTCTCGGAGGCCTCCTGGGGGCAGTGACCGCCGGGCGGTTCAAGGGGGAGGTCGAGCGAGGGCCCCGGGTGGGAGTTGGTCAGCGGCTGCTGTTTGCCCTGCTTGGAGGCGGGTTCATGGGCTGGGGAGCGCGTCTGGCACGAGGCTGCACCAGCGGCCAGGCCTTGAGTGGCGGAGCCATGCTGTCCCTGGGAAGCTGGGGGTTCATGCTCGCCCTGTTTGCCGGTGGATTTTTGGGAGGGCTGCTTTTCCGGAGGTTATGGACATGAATGAGATCGCACCGCTTGCGCCCGTTGGGCTGATTTCCCCGGAGGTGAACCTGATCCTTGCTGGAGGAATCGGGCTCCTCTTTGGGTTTGTGTTGGAACGTGCTGGGTTCGGAAGTTCCCGCAAGCTTGCGGCCCAATGGACCGGGCGTGACTGGAGCGTCTTCCGGGTCATGTTCTCTGCCATTGTGACGACCCTGTTCGGGGCGTTGCTCCTGGATGCGCTAGGGCTGATGAGCCTGGAGCGGGTGCTGGTACTCTCCACGTACTGGCCCAGTCAACTCATTGGCGGCTTGGTCATGGGGCTGGGGTTCGCCTTGGCCGGCTACTGTCCTGGAACCTCCCTGGTAGCGCTGGCTAGCGGACGCTGGGATGCCTTGGTCTACATCCTCGGGATGAGTGCCGGAGTCGTGGCCTTTGCCTGGGGGTGGCCGTTCTGGGAGGACCTCTACAACGCCGGAGCCTTGGGCAAGACCACGCTGGCTCAGTGGTGGAGTGTCTCTCCGTGGGGGATCGCTTTTGGCCTGCTGATCATCGCCGGGGTCGGCTGGCACCTTGCCCACCGCTGGGAGCTCCGATCCCGCACCACCCAAGGAGTCCTGGATGTTTGAACGTGACGACCGCTGGTTTCTGCCGCTCCTGATCGGGCTTTGGCTGCTGCTGCTCATTTTGCCGCGCCTGCCGCAAACGGAGGCCTGGACCGAACACCGCTCTGCCCCTCCCGGAGTCCCGCTGCCTGCGATCGAGTTGGCGACCTGGATTCTGGAGGGGCGCAACGACTTCATCCCGGTTCTTCTGCAGGATGGCAAGACGCCTGTCCCGGACGATATCCCTGGGCTGCGTGTGGTGGAAACAACTCCCTTCCCGGACTCCATTCAAGACGCAGCCCGCGACTTCCCGGACTACAAGGACCTGATTCTGCTCACCCTGAACGGAGACCTGGGAGAAGGCACCCGGGCGCTGCTGACCGGCAACCCGCATCAGCAGGTCTACCGCTTGGAAGGGGGAGTTGCACGGTGGCTGAGCCAGATCACGGCGGAGTCCCCGGACTTCAGTGAACTCTCTCGCGAGCAGCAGCAGGCCCTGCAGCAGGTCCGGATGTTCTTTCACCCGGAGGCGCAACTCTTGGACACCGCCGCACAGGATGCTCTTCAGGAGCGCTACATTGCGCCCCTGCCGCTGGAGTTGCCGCTCTTTGAGGAGGACCCCCTGGAGGAGGAAGGGTGCTGAACCTCTGAACTCCCGAAGCTCAAGGCGGATCTGGCGGTGCCCCGACTCCAGGGCGGTGTCCGGAACATCCGTCTTCGCTTCGCCTCAGGTTCTTGAACAACTGCTGAAAGTCCCGCCAGCTCAAACCAATCTCTCAGGAGACCTCATGTTGGTACGCAAAATCCTGGCGCTCGCATTCCTGGTGCTGTCCTTCTCTCCTGCACTGCAGGCACAGGAACCCATTCAGCCGATCCTCAAACCCCTTCCCCGGGACATCCGCCTGGTGGAGCTGGGCAAGATGCTCTACTTCGACCCGCGCCTCTCCCAGTCCGGATTCATCTCCTGCAACTCCTGTCACAACCTGAGCATGGGAGGCACGGACAACCTGCAGACCTCCATCGGACACAACTGGTCCCAAGGACCGATCAACGCCCCCACCGTGCTCAACTCAAGCATGAACCTCGCGCAGTTCTGGGACGGCCGCGCCCGTGACCTTCAGGAGCAGGCCGGAGGGCCGATCGCCAACCCGGGAGAGATGGCCTTCACCCACGCGCTGGCGTTGGACGTGCTGCGTTCCATTCCGCAGTACCGCACCATGTTTCAGCAGGTTTTTGGAACAGAGGACATTCACATCTCGCAGGTGACCAATGCCATCGCGGCATTTGAGGAGACCCTGGTGACCCCGGACTCGCGGTTTGACCTGTGGCTCAAGGGAGACGCAACGGCCCTTACAGATTTTGAGCTGGCAGGCTACACGCTCTTCAAGACCAGCGGCTGTGTCGCCTGTCACAACGGACCGGCCGTCGGAGGCGCGTCCTTCCAGAAGATGGGAATCGTGGAACCCTACCAGACCTCCAATACCTCCGAAGGCGTCGCCGGGTTGACTGGAAAGGATGCTGATCGGTTCCGCTTCAAGGTTCCGACCCTGAGGAACGTGGAGTTGACCTACCCCTACTTTCACGATGGCGCGGTCTGGACGCTGGAAGAGGCGGTGGACCTGATGGGCCGCTTGCAACTGGGCCGTCGATTCAATGCGCAGGAGAACGCACAGGTGGTGGCCTTCCTGAAGACCTTGACCGGCAAGCAACCCGACTTCAAGATGCCGATCCTGCCGCCCTCCACCAACGCGACTCCGCGGCCCAGACCGTTTGACTGAGCCGTCA
>JAYPUA010000003.1:58443-123759 GCA_038133845.1 Deltaproteobacteria bacterium | reverse complement strand
TCCGGATCAAACCGGACGGGGACCGGCTCGGACAAGGTCCCTGAAAAGTTTCCCTCCCAATCGTAGCCAAACCACCACAGAGCCACCGTCCTCCCGGAGGCATCCGGGAGCAGCTTGAGGATGTACTTCTCACTTCCAAAGAACCGCCCCTGGCGTCCAAAACCGTCGGTTCCAATGGTGACGCCGCCATAACGGTACTCGGACTCTCCAGGCTCTCGGACGAGGTAGAACGTCCCGGTCAGCCGGGGAACGCCGTATCCCGGAAGGATGCAGTCGGCACCAGTGCTGAAGAACAGGTAGTCCCGTCCATGAGCCTGCCAGAACTGAGGGACTTCAAGCTGAAAAACCCCGGGCAGCGCCGCTGCTGCCGGTTCGGACTCCCACTGAATCAGGTCGGTTGAGGTCGCAGTGGCGATGCATCCGCGGCCAAAGTATTCTCCCCCTTCTCGAAGCCGGGCGGTGACAAAGACCCGGTAGCGCCCGTCGGCTTCCCGGACGATGTAGGGATCCCGGAAGTGCAGCTCCTTGCCACGGATCTGGGTCTCTTGCTCATAAAACCGAGGGTCGGCTTCCAAGACCGGCTCCGGGTGCTTCTCCCAGCGGATCAGGTCTTCGGAAAAAGCCATTCCGACCCGCTGGATCTTTCCGTCTTCTGCGAGGGAACTGCTGGTGTAGGGCATCGCGAAGCGTCCATCCGGGAGGGCCATCACGCTCCCGGTCCAGATGGCGCGATCATCCCAGGCGCTCTGGGGGGACGGTCCCAAGGCTTCCTGGAGGACGTCCCAGTGAATGAGATCCTCCGAAACGGCATGGCCGACTCGTGCGTTGGCGTGCCGGTCTTCCGGGTGAGGGAGGCTTCGAGGAGCGTAGAGGTAGAACAGATGAGTCTTGCCCTGGTGTTGCAGGGTCCAGAAGTCCCACAGGTAGTCGTGTTCGAGATGCAGCATGGAGGTCGTTGTCGGAAATGGTGTCAGCCTTTGATGCCTGTCGATGCGATGCTGGCAATGAAGGCTTTTTGCAGGCTGAGATAGAACGCCAGCACTGGGACGGTGATCAGGGTGAGATAGGCCATGATCTCGCCCCAGGCGATGTTCAGTTGAAAGAAGTACTGCAGGCCGACCATGATGGGACGGTACTGCTCGGACTGGGCAACCATCAGCGGCCACAGAAACTGATTGTACATTGCCAGAAACTTCAGGATGGCAGCGGTGGCAAAGATGGGTCCGGAGAGGGGGAGGATGACCTTGGAGTAGATCTGGAACCAGCTGGCTCCGTCCACTCGGGACGCCTCAATGAGGTCCCGTGGCAAATCCTTGAAATACTGCACGAAGAGGAAGATGGTCAGCGCATCCGCGATGAAGGGGATGACTTGGACGTGGTAGCTGTTGAGCCACCCGATCTTGATCCCCTCCACCCCAATCCAGGGAAGGTGGTTGACCAGCAAGAGCAAGGGGACGGCAATGGACTCGAAAGGCACGATAAAGGTGGCCAGCACAACCGCCATCACCACGCTGCGTCCGGCCCACTCGAGAAAGACAAAGGCGAAAGCGGCCATGGAACAAAAGAACAGGCTCAGTCCCAGGGTCACTGCGGTCACCATCACCGAGTTGATCACAAACCGGGCGATGGGAACGCGTTCCAGGGCCGACTCGTAGTTTTCCAGGCTGATCTCTCCAACAGGAAGGAAGGCCCGGAAGGAGGCGCTGTCGCGGAGCAGTTGCAGGTCGGGCTTGAGCGAGGAGACGACCATGAAGACCACGGGGAACACAAAGAGGAGCGCGATCCAGCTCAGCAGCAGGTAGCGCAGAACCTGTTGGGTCCAGTGCAGCTTGGGGTTCACCGGGAGGGCTCCTGATCGCGGGTGAGGTAGCGCTGAAACAGGGAGATGCTCAGGACGAAAAGAAACAGGAACACCGAGATGGCCGAGCCTCCGGCAATGTCCTGCTTTTCATAACCGCGCTGCACCATCTGAAAGACCAGGCTTTGGGTGCTGTCCAGAGGCCCTCCGCGTGTCATGACCTGAACCTGGGGATAGAGCGTGAACGCCTGCATGGTGATGATGACCATCACCAGGATGGCCGTGTTCCGGAGTCCAGGCCAGGTGACATAGCGAAACCTCTGCCAGCGCGTGGCGCCTTCAATGGAGGCGGCTTCATAGAGGGTCTCCGGGATGGTCTGCAGCCCGGAGAGCCAGATCACCATGTGAAAGCCCACCCCCTGCCAGACCGACATCGCGATGATGGCTCCCAGCGCCGTTTCCGGATTTCCCAACCAGTCCACTGGAGAGAACAGGCCCAGAGTCAAGGCACCCAGCAGGTTGTTCAGCAGCCCGTTCTGTCCGTCGTAGATGAAGCGCCAGAGAAAGGCGACAACGACCATCGAGATGACCACCGGAGCGAAGTAGACCGTCCGGAAAACGTTGATGCCACGCAGGGGCTGATTGATCAGCAGCGCCAGCAGCAGCGCCAATCCGGCCTGCAGCGGACAGGTCACGATCACAAAGGTCAGCGTGTTCTGCAAAGCCTTCATGAACACCACATCCGACGCGAGGAGATAGAGCCGGGTGTCGTCGAGCCAGCTCCAGCTCATCCACTCACGCATCCGGTTCAGCTGGGGATATTCCGGGTTGTTGCGGGTAAACTTGCGCAACCGGGGATACGTGGGCTGTCCGGCTTCGTCGCGCTCAATCTCACCCTGCGCGGTTCGGTTGGGCTCAACCACCAGCCAGCCCAACCCCAGCAAGTGCTCAAAATTCCGCAGCCCCACAAACTCGGTGGGGTTGGGAGAGATCAGCCGCTGGTTGGTGAACGAGAGCCCGAATGCCATGAAGAAGGGAACGATCAGGAAGAGCACAATGAGCCCCACCGCCGGTCCGGCCATGAGCCAGCCGATCAGGTTGTGCTTTCTCGAAGAGGATGAAGTGGCCATGAGCGTAGTGTGCGAACCCCCACCTCTTGCGAGCGTGGGGGCCGGGAGAGAAGAGCAAACGACTACTTGTAGCCGTTGTTCTTCGCAATGTCCGCATTGATCTCATCAGCTGCGGCATCCAGAGTGTCTGCGACATCCGCTCCGTTAGCAATGTCTGCGAGCGCCTTCTCAAAGATTGGAGAGGCAACGATGTAGGCCGGAGTGACCGACCGAAGGGTGGCCTGCTTTGCGGAAAGCTCAAAGAAGACCTCCATGGCTCCGCCTTTGGAGTAGTGCTTGGACACAGCTGCTGACGCCGGAGTCGGAGGGATCAGCCCGATCCCGTCCGAAAAGGCGGTCAAGTACTTGTCCTGGATCGCAAACTGGATGAACTCGGTGGCGCCGTCCTTGTGCTTCGAGTTGGCAGAAACACCAAACTGCCAAGAGGCCGCGCCAATCCGAGGACCCTTGCCGAAATCCACAGAAGGCAGGAAGAGGACATCATCTCCCAGTTTTTCCACAGCACCCAGCGCCGCCCAGTTCCCGTTGAGCTGAATGGCATACTTCCCATCCAGAAATCCGGTATCCCGGTCCGCACCATCCTGACTGGTCCCCGGAGTCAGCTTGCGATCGAACAACGACTTCCACCACTGGCCAAACGCCATTCCGGCATCCCCATTGAGCGCTCCTTCCGCTGTGTTTCGCTGGACGTCAATGATGTCGCCACCGAAGCTCTGCAGGAAGGGACCGAAGGCGTAAGGGTACCACTCTCCAGTCCAGGCCATTCCCAGATCCAGCGGGTACTCAAAGTCTCCGGAGTTCTTGAGCTTGACCAGGGCCGCGTCAAACTCGCTCCGTGTCCAAGGCTTGTCCAGGGTGGGAACCCGGATGCCGTACTTCTGCAGCGTCGACTTCCGGGTCACCAGCGCACAGGCAGCGTCCCACAGCCCGACAGCATAGAGCTGGCCATTCCAGCGACCGATGGCTCCCGGGAGAAATTTGTCCAGCGAACCCGGCTTGAGCTGAAGCGGCGCCATGTATCCGGACCAAGCCCAGTTCGGCATGATCGGCCCGTCCACGTCAATGATGTCCGGAAGGTTGCCCGCCAGCGCTGCGGCAACGATGGAGGAGTTGTAGGACTCCTGAGGGAAGGACTCGAGCTTCACGACCCAGCTGGACTGTGAGGTGTTGAAGTCCTGAATGATCTGGTTGATGATCTTGCTCTCCACCTCATTGCCCGCTCCGTGATACCACATGCTCAATTCTGTGGCAGCAAAAGCGGTTGAGGCGCTCAGGAGCACGCTTGCTCCCAGCAGGGCTTTGAAGAAAGGTTTCAGCATCTGTTCCTCGTGATTGAAAATCTTGAAAGCAGACCGGCCTGCTCGACGCAACGGGTCGGGCCGGAGTCAAATAAACGGGAAAGTTTTGGTTGGGTTGATATGCTTCTCCTTGTGATTCTGGTGAACGGATTCAGCCGGAAGGGACTCCTTCAGCGAAGGTCCTTCACGGAATGACGCCAAATGACCGGTCCGGCGAGGGCCTCGACAATCCTGTCGGACCGGTCTTCTGCAACTCCCTGGATCTCCTGGATCAAACGGGAAGCTGCCCGCTGCCCCATCTCCACATACGGCAAAGCCACGGTGGTCAGGCGCGGGTTCAGCAACTCCGTGATCAGGGTGTAGTCGTCAAACCCGACCACTGAGAGTTGCTCCGGAATGGAAACCCCCCACTGCTGCAACTGCATGTAGAGGCTCATGGCCATCTTGTCGTTTCCACAGCAGATCGCAGTCGGAGGCTCTCGGAGGTTGAGCAACTGCTCCAGCGCGTGCCGAAGCGCTCGGGCCTCCTCCTGAGGTGGATCAAGAAACTTCCCCACGCTGAGAACCAGCCCCGGATCCACTTGAACTTCCCAGGCCTCATGGGCTTCCAGGAAACCCTGGTTTCTCAACTGCGTGGCCACCATCGTTTCCGGAAGTGTCAGGAAGCCGATGCGTCGGTGTCCTCGAGAGAGCGCCGCCTCTGCCGCCCGGTACCCTCCGGCTACGTCGTCCGGAACCACCGCCGGGAGACGCTGGTGCTCGTCAAAACAATTCACCAGCACGGTCGGAAGCTCAAAGAGCGAAGCCGGGGGGCTGACGGACTGGTGATAGTCGGCCACGTACAGGATGCCCTCGACCCGGTGCTCTCGGAAGGTGCGGGCCAGCTGCTCCAGACGTTCCGGGCTCTCTCCCGTATCTGCCACCATCATCAGCATGCCGGAGCGGTCCATCACCGACTGAATGCCCTTGAGCAGGTTCACCGAAGGCAGGCCGGCAGCATCCGGAGTCGTGGGGGCCGAGGTAATTGCCGTCGTGAGCACCCCGATCAACCCGGTCTTTTGAGTGCGCATCGTCCGGGCTGCCGTGGAAGGGGTGTAATTGAGCTGCTGCATGGACTGCAGCACCCGCTCTCTCGTGGAGGGACGAACCGCGGCCTCTTCGTTGAGTACCCGAGAGACGGTCTTTACAGAAACGCGTGCCGCCTGGGCTACGTCATAGATGGTCGCCACGACCCTTTCCTCCTGAATCTCCATCGACTAAATGACACCGGTGTCATGACACCGGTGTCAGATTAAAGAGGAGGCCGCGGAGATTGTCAAATAAAAAATCGAGGTCATGTGAAGTGAGAGAGGACCTACGAGCAGAGGCGGTCCGCTTGTAGCGTATGCTGGAGCGCGCGCAGGGCCTTTGCGCGGAGGAGGCCGAAGAGTTCAGGTCTGCTCAAAACCAACGTGGCCGAGCAGTTTTGAGTGGAGTTTTCAGAAGGCTGGGGCTTTGCCTTGGAGGGCTTGGAGGGTCGCTCGCATCAGGATGGTCTCATCCACATCATGAACCCGGACGACCTGAGCACCGTGGAGCCAGGCCCAGAGGGCGGCAGTCAGGCTGGGAACCAGCCGTTCGGAGGGGGCAAGGTGGTGTCCCGGAAGCACTCCTGCAAGAAAGGACTTCCGGGAGGTTCCAACGAGCAAAGAGCACCCCAGGGTTGCCAACTCCGGGAGCCTGCGGAGCAGCTCGAAGCTGAAGCTGGGATTCCCGCTGACAAAGAAACCGAGCCCCGGATCCAGCATCAGGTTCTCTTGGCGAATTCCCAACTCTGCCGCAAGCTGAAGGCGCTCTTGGAAAAACGTCCGCACCTGCGCAACCACGTCCGGATAGTCCGGACTCTCTCGGGTGGTTCGAGCCGAGGGGTCTTTTGAGTACATCAAGACAGCGGGGCAGGAGGATTGGGCCAGCAGGGCACCCATGTGCGGATCTCCGCGCAACGCCGTCACGTCATTGACCATGTCGGCTCCGGCTTCCAGTGCGGTCCGGGCGACCTCGGCTCGCCACGTGTCCACCGAGATCCAGACCTCGCTGCGGGCTCGCAGCTCCTGAACCACGGGGATCACGCGATCCAGCTCTTCCTGCAAAGTCACTCCAAGGCTCCCCGGGCCGCTGGATTCTCCGCCAATGTCGATCACTTCGGCCCCGGAGGTTTCCATGCGCAACGCCTCTTCCCATGCCGGGCGAGCCTCCGGGAAGCGCCCGCCGTCAGAGAAGGAGTCCGGAGTCACGTTCAGCACCGCCATCACGCGGGGTGTCCCCAGATCCAGCCTCCGAGGCTTCCCGTTCCTGTGCGTGCTCAGGCAAAAAGCCGTCATGGGCCTGAGTCAGGCTGGCTCTTCGAGTTCATGTCGCCAAGGCGGGTTGGCTCCTTCGCGCTGGCATACCACACGGGCCACTCGGTTGGCAAATCCGAGGCAACTCCGCAATTCCTCCACGGTCAACCGCTTCAGCCCCTGAGAAGAGAGCTGGCCACGCTCCTCCAACCAAGCCAGAACTGCGGCATGAAACGTGTCTCCGGCTCCGACAGCATCGACCACCTGCGTCGGCTGTACCGCGACCTCCACGGCGCCGCAGTCGCCAAAGGCGTGGGAGGCTTTGCCGCCATCGGTGATCAACACCAGGTGAGCCCCCAGAGAGCGCCAATGCCGAGCGACCTGTTCCAGCGAGTGTCCCGGATACAGCCACTCGAGATCCTCGCTGCTGGCCTTGATTAGGTGGCATTGCGTGATCCAACGCTCCAGGCGCTCCAAGTAGCGGGAGCGGTCCGGAATCAGGCTGGGGCGGATGTTTGGATCCAGCGAGAGGCAGCGCCTCGACGATTCACGGAAAATCAAGGTCTCCCATGCGGTGGCGCAGGGCTCTCCGGTCAGGGAGATCGAGCCAAACTGCAAGGCGGTGACGGACTCTGGGAGGCTGTCGGGGAGGCTTTCCGGGGCAAATGAAAAATCTGCAGTGGTCTGGTTGTAGAACGCATAACGGACGTCTTCTCCCTGAGGCGCGCTGACAAAGGCCAGAGTCGTCGGCAGGTCCGTGCGAGAGATCAGGCCGACCTCCACCTTGCTTTCGCGCATGTGCTCGATCAGCAGGTCGCCAAAGAAGTCCCGGGAGACCTGGGTCAAAAACCCCACCGAAACCTCCAGCCGTCCCAGCGCCACGGCTGTGTTCATGGGAGAACCTCCCGGACAGGGACGAAATGCCGTGGCTCCGTCCGACAGGTGTCGGGGAACAAAGTCGATCAGGGCTTCCCCACAAGAAAGGATCATGTGTCATCTCCGCTACAGACATCACCAGAACAGGCCCACAAACGAGTGCCTCCCCGAGTACGGAGTTCGGCTTTTTGTGGATCACGGCTTTCCATGTTGCAGGAAATCGGTCGGAAACTCCAGAACGACCCCGGCAAAATGTTCGGGCTTGACTAAATAATATTTAACTATTCAAATATACAAAAAGGAGGAGTCTCTTATGAACGCACCCGTACCGCGCTGTGACGCGCTCCAGGAAGAGCTGAGCCAGATGTTTGGCTCGCAGGAAGCCAACCTCAACCGAGCGGCTCAGAGCCTGAAAGTGATGGCTCACCCGGCCCGTTTGAAGATCCTGTGCGCCCTGCGGATGGGAGAGCAGACGGTGCAGAACCTTGAGTTCTATACAGGGCTGTTGCAAACCACCCTCTCGCAGCACCTTGGACAGTTGCGCAACCGCGGCATCGTTGATTGCCGGCGTGAGGCCAACTACTCCATCTACCGCTTTGCAGATGAGCGGATGGTTGAACTGTTTGAGCTGGTCAAGGACATTTATTGTGGTCCCGGCCAGTAGGCGTTTGGACTCCGGTTTCTCTTTCCTCAATCCAAAATGCTCAAAGGAAGCAAATGCAGGAATTTAGCGTGGTGGGGCCTCTCGTAGGAGGGGTGCTCATCGGAATCGCATCGGCCATGATGATGTATTTCAATGGCCGAATCGCCGGAATTTCCGGAATCTTTGAAGGGGTCATCAAGCCCGCAAGTGGTGACTTCGTCTGGCGAGCGGCCTTCGTTGGCGGGATCGTTGGAGGCGGGTTGCTCATGCTCTTCATGACTCCAGAGTCCTTCGCGGACGTCTCCGGGCGTCCAGTCTACCTGGCCGGGTTGGCCGGGCTGTTGGTAGGGATCGGAACTCGCATTGGCAGTGGGTGCACCAGCGGACACGGAGTCTGCGGCGTAAGCCGGATGGCCCCTCGCTCCCTGGTCGCCACCGGAACCTTCATGGCAACCGGCATTCTCACCGTCTGGCTCGTAGGAGGCGTGGCGCAATGAATCAGCAGCAAAACTTCAACATCGCCAGCTTCCTCTCCGGACTGCTCTTTGGGGTCGGCCTGGTAATCAGCGGCATGACCCAGCCGGCTAAGGTTGTTGGATTTCTGGACCTGTTTGGGAACTGGGATCCCAGCCTGATCTTTGTCATGGGCGGGGGCGTTGTCACCTATGGTCTGCTGTTCAAGCTGATCATGCAGCGTCCCGGACCGCTCTTTGCGGTGAAATTTACCGTGCCTACTCGTCGGGACATGGACTCTCCCCTGATCGTTGGGTCGGCGCTGTTTGGCATTGGCTGGGGACTCGGAGGGTTTTGTCCGGGCCCTGCGTTGACTTCGCTGACCACGCTCAGTCCCAACGTGCTGGTCTTTCTGGTGATGATGTCGGTGGGAATGTATGCCGCAGACCATGTGAAGTCCCTGATCTTCCGTACGGCACCGGCATAAGATGACTTGGGAACTCGGACTCTTTATCGGATTCTACATCCTCTGGTTTCTGCTTCAGCGCTGGATCTTGCCCAAGATGGGGGTCCCGACCTGAATGGTCCCTGATCCGCGTCGAGGTTCGACGCCATCCTCCCAAGACGGAAAGCAACCTCCCCGCTGCTCCTGAGCTGCTCAGGCAACGGGGTCGGGTTCAGTTTGGCAGTCCGGAGACGCGCAGAAGTTCCTGTGCCTCCGGACTCTGCACCTCCAAGCGCTCCAACTCCTCTGCCATGACCCGACGCAGGGTCCGTGCCTCTGTCTCTCCAAGAGCAAACTCACGCTGGAAGGTCTCTGTGCCGACCGGTTCGCATGGCCCGGAAGCGGCGATGCACAGGTGATCGTGAAGCCGCATCCGGAAGAACCGTTCTCCGCGACGGTTGACCATCTCGGCCAAGCGGTCGTCACGACTGACCTGTAGGGAGAGCGCCACCAGCGTCTCCTCCCCACCCAAGCGCTCGTAGAGGGGCACTTTGGGAGGGGCGACGGGCTTGCCGGCACACCCGCCGAGCAAGAGCATTCCCAATCCACAGGTCGCAATGATGAGGTGGCGTGTTGCTACGCTCATTCCGGAATTTTCTCCTGAAGCCGTTTGAGATGGGCCTGAACCAAGGCATCGGCATAATTGTCCAACTTTTTGAGGCGATATTCCAGCCCGTACTTCGGGTCTTCCGGAAAAGGCTGGATCACCTGGTGCAGGGTGAACCTCAGGCTGTTGCGAGGCTCCAGAGCCAGTTCACGCAGAAAGCCGGGCAGTTCACCGGGTTCCAGGCGCTCCTCCACCTTGAGAAACAGCAAGACGAGCAGGAACACCAACTGTCCCGACTCCACACGGCGCAGGGCATCCTGCCCCAGCCAGGTGCGGTAGCGTTGTGGCTGAAAGCGTTGATTGAGGAAGGTCTGCTCCTCCGGGTGAGCCTCAAAGTAGCTCAGAATCAGAGACGCAGAGAGGGTGTGGGTCCAAGCTCGCAGGAAGGCCTCGAGTGGGAAGTGCTGCCGTGTCCGGGAGGTGTCGGCCTCGCTCAGGTCGGCCATTACACCCAGCGCGGCCTGCCACTCCTGCAGGCGTGACAGGCGAAACCGGAGCGCGTGCTGCAGCTTGCTCAATTCCTGGGGCAGCGGTGTCTCCGGCTGCTCCTGCTTCTGCTGAAGGAAGCGCCGCAAGCGTAACAGCCCCTCGTAGATCTTCTGGGAAAATGCCTGCTCACAGGTCTTTTGAGCACGACGGGTCCATTTTTGCCACTCCTTTCCGGGGACATTCCGAGCTTGGGCCAGCTTGACCAGCCACAGCTTGAAGCGCTGCTCGGCACGGCGTTGAGCGCTCTCTTCCAGCACCCCCGGGATCAGGTGGGGCCAGGCCTTCTCCGAGCGCTGCAGCTCGTGCATCTTGCCCAGTACCTGCTCGGTCAGTGCCGACTGCAGCTCCGGAGCCTCCAGGCTCTCGGCGCTCTCATGGACCTCCAGCAGAAACTCCGCCAGTGCTCCCAGCTCTGTCAGGCGAACCCCCAAGGAGCGCAGAAAGTGCTCCGGACGCTGTTCGGCAAGGCGTTGAAAGTCCAGACGTTCCTGAGGCCACAGGAGGTGGTTCTGCGCATCCAGCTTCCAGGCCTCTTCCACCAGGGACTGCTTCCACTTCTCCGGCTGCAGCTCGAACTCGGCCAGAAACTCTCCCCAGATGAGTTCCAGGGACTCCAAGAGCGTCTCGTTCGGTTCCGGCTCGGAGTTCAGTCGCTTGCGCCACGCCTGAGCCTGCTGTTGACGGGGGCTCATCCGCAGCCCGGGAAAAGGGCTCCCGGAGGTCTCCGGAGGCAAGGACTCCAGCGTGGGAGAGGGAAACTCCAGCGCCGCGATCAGGCCCAGAATCTCCTCCGGACCGGTGGTCACCTGATCCCTGGACGACACCACCGAGGTGCGGTAGAACTCCAGAGGCAGCACGGACTCTTCCAGAAACTGCTGGGCGACCAGGCGGGTCAGGATGCGGCGGACGGACTCCAGCAGCGACTCGGTGCTCTTCAGTACTGCAGGGAGCAGGACATTGACCGACCCCGGACGGTCGGTTGCCGGGCGAAACATCACGGTGGGCAACTTGAGTTTCTCCGGAACGGCGCGTCCCTGTGTGTGGAAAAACGACTCTGCCGTGTGAAAGGTGACCGAGTAGTAGAGGTGTCGGAGGGTGAATCCCTGCTCCTCGGCATGTCCCAGCAATTCCGGGATCATGTGCAGGAGCAGTTGGGATAGCGGAGAGGGCAGGTCCGGAGAGCAGGTCAGGCGATGCAGCGCCCGAGGGGTTCCGGAGCGGGACTGGTCATGAGCAGCGAGGTGCTGGGCACCGATGGTGCGCTGTCGGAGACGCTGCTCCAGTTCTGCTGTGAGCGCGTCGGCCTTCATCGCTGCTCAAAGGCCGGTGGCGTCAGTGCTTGCGGACAGAGGCGATGTCTCCGGTCCACTCTCTCAAGTTGCGAGGACCTTCCAGGCTGACCTTGAGTTGAACGAGGTCGGTGAAGGATTTGGACTCCAGGTCCATTCCCGGGTAGCGGCGGCGAATGTAGCTCCAGAGGATCATGTAGTTTTCTTCCTTTTCGAACTCCATCTCTTTGTTGCGGCTGCTGAGCAGATCGACATGCCGACTCTGGGTGTGCATAAGGGGAACCATTGAAACAGTGATGGTTTGAGTGTGCCCGCGCTCTTCCAAGAACGAAGCGGAATATAAACCTCCCAAAAGCTCCTTCGCCTGCCGGGTGAACCGCAGTTTCTTCCTGAATCGAACGGCTCGACGAGGACGAAGTCATTGATCCCATACTTTCCAATTTCATGCCACTGACCTACCCTCTCCGGAGGCCTCCCTCTGAGAAATGTTGCTAGTTTCTTGAAATTTCAGGATTTCCAGATTTCCGAGGAAAGTTTTCCCTCGGCAATCCGAGTCACTGGACCTCGCATGCGAATATAGAAATCCGGGAGAATCGAAATGAACAGCACGCCACCAGGCATCTCTACCATAATCTCCGAATCGCACCATCCCATCCGGTGAGCCACTGCGGCGGCGGCGCTGCTACTGCTTCCGGAGGCCAGCGTGTAACCGGCTCCCCGCTCCCAGATCTGGATCCGGATCCGGTCTCGACTCAGCACCTCCAGGAACTGCACGTTGGTCCGGTTCGGGAAGCGCTCCGCTCGCTCCAGAAGCGGGCCCCAACGCCGGGCGTCGGCCTCGGAAGCCTTTTGCAGCACGACACAGTGAGGGTTCCCGATCGTTGCTGCACAGTAGCGTAGCGTCTCCTCCGCGACCTCAATCGTCTCCTCCAGGACCTCCCGGGCTGGCCCGGAGACCGGAATGCGCTCGCTGGAAAAACTCACCTGCCCCATCTCCACAGTCACCTCCCGCCCGTCCGGACGGACCACCGCCTCCACTCGTCCTCCCGGAGTCTGAATGTAGAAGGGAGCCTCGGCGACAGCGCCCTCGTCCCAGAGGAAGCGAGAAAAGATTCTCAGGCCGTTTCCGCTCTTCTCGGCCTCGCTTCCATCCGGGTTGAGAATCCGCAGCGAGAATGTCCCGGCCTCTGCCTCCGGGCTGCCCCAGAGGATTCCATCCGAGCCGACCCCGAAGTGCGGATGGCAGATCTGCTGAATTTGATGGGGGCTCAGGGGACCTTCCGCCGTGCGTGGGTCGATCACCAGGTAATCGTTGCCCAGCGCGTGGTACTTCAGAAATCTCATGCTCCAACCGTGGAAACGAACTCAATCGGGGCACGCCTCTCCGGAGACTTTCAGGCGTGCGCGCAACCGAGGAGCATTCCAACATGATTTCGTTGAAAATGAAATATATATGTTAAAATTTGTAAATAACAATTTTATTTACAATTTTATGCTTGATCGCCTAGATTCAGGATGCTAAATTGATTTAGTAATCACGAGCAAGAGAGCCTTCTCCGCAAGGCCTCCGCTCACTTTTCTCCTTTAGACCAAAGAGCTGACATGAGCAAAATCTGGGATTGGTTTGGGGCCAGCAGCAGCGCTGACCTGACCATGAAAAACTACTTCCGCACAGAGTACCGTGATCCGGCAGATGCCGAGGCTGCCTTCTATGCCTGGAAGAAGCGCCCGCACCGACGCACCCACAGCTGAGGGTGATCTCGTCTCCCCGGAGGAGCCGATTCAGCCTTCTTCCTCCGGGCTTCCACTCTCCCCGGAACTCTCCTCATTTTTGCATTGCCCCTCCGGGCAAAACAGACCAATTTGAAGCACCCTGCGTCTCGCAGGTGGCTTGTAAAACGTCTTGATCTGGTGCAATGGTATGAATTTCAAAAATTGGTGGATGGCCGGTTTCCTTTGCCTGTGGATCTTCGGTCCGGTCTCGCACGTCTTTGCCCAGGGCTCTTCCGGATCGGATGAGTTCATCCAGGGGCAGGTCGGTTCGGCCTTTGAGAACCCGTACTGGTTCAAGGACAGCTTCCTGATTGTCGATGAAGACGTCGTGGAGGCTCAGGAGGCCGGCAAGCAACTCATCCTCTACTTTTGGCAAGAGGGGTGTCCGTACTGCATGGCGATGGCTCAGAAGAACCTCTCGGCTCCGGACATCCGAGGGTTTGTACAGGAACATTTTGATGTGGTCTCCTTCAACCTCCGTGGAGACCGTGAAGTGACGCTTCCAGACGGGAGCACGATGAGCGAGAAGGAGTTTGCCATCCATCTGAAGGTCCAGTACACCCCGACCCTGATTGTGCTGGACTCGCCAGATCTGGAGAATCCGAAGGCCCGACTCAACGGCTACCGCCCTCCGAAGCCGTTTCTGCGGCTACTGGGACAGGTGGCCGGAGTGGAAGAGGACGCACTACAGGCCTACCGCCTGCCCCAGGGGGAGCTTTACCCCCAGCCCTTCTTTGAACAGACCACCCGGCTGGATCAGTGGGTCGGAGAGCAGCCGCTCGCGGTCTTTCTCGAGACCCGAAGCTGCGACGACTGCCTGCGCATGCAGCAAGGAGCTTTCAGCCAGAAGGGGAGCTATGAGCTGCTGAAAAAGTACCGTGTGACTCGCTACGACGCGCTGTCCTCGGAAGCGCTCACCCTTCCGGATGGAACGAGGACGTCTGTTCGAGACTGGGTGTCTGGGCTGAAACTCAACTACTTTCCGACCATCCTCCTCTATGCTGCCGGAGAGCGCACAGAGACCTTCCGGATGGACAGCTACCTGCGCGGCTTTCACGTCCAGGCAGCGCTGGAGTACGTCCTCCAGAGGGACTATGAGCAGCAGCCCGAGTTTCAGCGCTACATCGACGAGCGCTCTGCCCGCATACGTGCCGAACGCGGCGAGTAAGCTCCACCGACTCCTCTCCGGCTCGCCACCAACGGGCCGGAAACTTCCCAACTCCTCTCGATTTCGCTCAAGTTTTTCGTCGCAAATGCCGATGAGAGAAGAGCATGGATGCACTTTTGAGCTTCAGGCTCGTGGCAATGCCTGATCCTTTCAGGCTCATTCATCCTTCAATCAAGGAGACCTCATGAATCCCAAATGGCTTCGGTTTCTAGCGACCCTCAGCCTGCTGCTGATGTTCGCCGGGACAACCTTTGCAGTGGAAAACTCAAGGATTCGCTTCTCGTTTGGCTTGTCCGGAACAGTGGCCGAGTACAACCGGACAGATAACGGAACCAAAACCGACTTCACCAGCAGCCTCACCAACACCGTGTCCGCTTCTGGGCTTGACCTGTACTATGTCTTTGACAATGGCTTGGGGATTGGCTTTGCGACGGGTTCGGTGACGTACAGCAACGAGGCCGTACTTGAATCCAATCTGGACGAGACAGCCATTGGGGGAAGTACACTCGACCTCTCCTACACGCTGGGGGAGGACATCAACCTGACGTTGGGAGTCGGGATTG
This sequence comes from Deltaproteobacteria bacterium, assembly GCA_038133845.1. Taxonomy (GTDB): domain Bacteria; phylum SAR324; class SAR324; order SAR324; family NAC60-12; genus JAYPUA01. The sequence goes on along the minus strand of JAYPUA010000003.1, from coordinate 108,849 downwards.
TCGGAAGCGCGACCCTTACCAGCCTGAAGGAAGACGGCGTCGAGTACTCCGGACTGTATGATACCACCACGAAGAGGAGTAATTCCTACTTTGTGAATATTGGCTTTGCTCTGGGAGAAAACTGGGAGCTTCTGCTGGGGCAGAGAACTTGGGACATTGCGCTGAAAGCGACCAATACTTCAGACACCACGGACGTCAAGGAGTATGACGCCAAGTTCAGTGTAGGATACCTCGGCTTCGGCTACCGGTTCCCTTCAGGAGGGGGGCAATAAGACTGTTTCGCAGGTAAAAAATCACATCCGGTCGCCGAACATGTGCTGCATGCGAGCTTCGCACTCGGTCAGGGAGGTGTGGTCTTCCATGTCCTGAGTGAGGAACTCCATGATCGCGGAGTGTTTGGAGAGGGAGTAATCGATCTCTGGGTTGCTCCCCTGAACGTAGGCGCCAATGTTGATCAGGTCTTCAGCTTCGCTGTAGGTGGCCAAAGTTCTGCGGAAGATCTGTGAGAGTTGGCGGAAGTGCTTGGGCACGACGTCCACCATCACCCGGCTGGAGGAGAGCAGGACGTCAATAGCCGGGTAGACGCCTTTGGAGGCGAGGTCTCGACTGAGGACGATGTGTCCATCAACAATCGAGCGCACGGCATCCCCGATCGGGTCGTTGGTGTCGTCCCCTTCGACCAGCACGGTGTAGAACCCGGTGATGGAGCCTTCACCCTGATGGGTTCCAGCCCGCTCCAAGAGCAGGGGAAGCATGGCAAACACCGATGGCGGATAGCCTTTGGTCGTGGGAGGTTCCCCGGCAGCAAGGCCGATCTCTCGTTGGGCCATGGCAAATCGAGTCAGCGAGTCCATGGAGAGCAGCACATCCAGGCCTTGATTTCGGAAGTACTCCGCGATGGCCGTCGCGACGTAGGCACCTCGCATCCGGAGCAGTGGAGGCTGATCCGAGGTCGCGACCACCACTACTGAGCGTCGCAGCCCCTCTTCTCCCAGGTTGTCCTCAATAAACTCTCGGACCTCCTTTCCCCGCTCGCCAATCAGCGAGATCACGTTCACGTCGGCATCCGTGTAGCGGGCCATCATGCCCAGGAGCACCGATTTCCCCACTCCCGAGCCCGCCATGATCCCCACACGCTGTCCCCGTCCACAGGTCAGGGTGCCGTTGATGGAGCGAACTCCGACATCCAGAGGCTCCTTGATGCGCTCGCGCTTCAACGGATTGATCACTTCCGGATGGAGCGGAATCTCCTGGTTGGTCGCCAAATCCCCCAGGTCGTCGATGGGGCGCATCAAGGGGTCGAAGACTCGCCCCAGCAGGCTGTCGCCCACGGGAACCATTGCGGGACGATCCTCTGCAATAATCCGGCAGTGTGGCCCGATCCCGTAGGCATGGCTCAAGGGCATCACGAGGATCTTCTCGTTCCGCAAGCCGACCACCTCTGCAGGCACATGAGAGTGATCTCGTGGATTCAGAATCCGGCAGAGCGAACCGATTGAACATCCGGGATTGGTGGCCTCAATCATGTGACCGATCACCTGCGTGACGCGGCCCTCCCTGCGGATGCTGGGCTGGTGGAGAATGGTCTGGAGGTAAGGCTGGAGCGCGGAGTTCGAGTGAGCCTCTGGATGTGGCAGGCTCATGACATCTCTTCTTTTGCAGGAGTCTGAAACTCTTCGGAATCCATGTCGATCTCATTCATCCGGGCGTAGCGCTCCACCAGCTTTTGGCTGAGCAACTCCTCCAACTCCTCAAACTTTTGCTGGAACGAGAAGTTGACAGCCTCTTCATCCGACTCGATGGATATGGAGCCGGGTTCTACATCCATGGAAGAGCGAACGGACAGCGACTGCTCCTCGCCGAGGTAAGGATCAAAATTGACTCCACTGTTCGCTAAAAAATCGTAATCTTCGGGGTGGAGGATCGCGGTGATCTTGCCTTTCCCCTCGATCTCCTTCAGCCCAGCCTGGACAATATTTTGAATGACCTGAGAGTTGACGCTTAGCTCTTCGATGACCAACTTCCGGGCGATCACCACTGCAAGCTGAACCAACTCCTGCTCCGATTGAAAGCGAACCAGTTGGCGCAACCCCATGAGCTGCTGCAGGACCTCCTCCGCTCTCTGTGCCACGGGTGCAGCCTCTTCGTAGCGTTGCTGCAATCCGCTTGCGTAGCCTTCCTCGTAGCCCTGTTGTCGTGCACTCTCCCGGATGCTGTTGACTGATTGCTCGGCCTCTTCAATCATCCGGGCCCGCTGCTCCTCCGCTTGAATCCGGATCTGGTCTGCCTCTTGCCTCAGACGTCGGGCTTCATTGCGCTCCGTCTCTGCACCGGACAGCAGTTGCTGACGATACAGGTCGGCCCCCTCCCGCACCGTCGAGGCATAGGCTTCCGCGCTGGTGAGGAGGCTGTCTTCCCGGATGAAGCTGTCGTTGTGAAAATTCTGGGCAAAGGCAACCTTCTCCTCCTCGGAGAGGGAGTCCTCCTGAGGTTCCAGTTCGGCTTCTGTCAGGCGTCGTCCGGAGAGGTCAATCGGGCTGAATCCCTCGGCATCCACTCCTGGGGTCACCTCCGGACGTTCCTCCTCGGGCTGTTCGCTGAGGTGGCTGAAGTCTTTCAGGTCAAAGGATTGAAACTCAGAATCTTCAGGCATGGGAAGGCGCAAAGGCTGGGGTCACGAGGAACAGGCCTTGGCCGACGGTGTCGACCTGGTTACTTCTCACGCAGCCAAGAGCGCACCAGGGATGCGGTCTTGAGTGCGTCTTGCTTGGCGATCTCGATGATCTTGTCGCGTGGAGGAATTCCGGATTCGCGCTCGGTCGGGATCTCGAGTTCCTCGCCCTCGAGTTCGCCAATGGTCGCAGGCAGGCCCATGAGCATGTCCAGGTCGGCAGGCTTGGCGCTGAGGCGTTGAACCATCGGGCGAATGACCAGGGTGATGAGGGCCACCACGGCGATGCCGAGAGCCACGTAGCGGACGATATCGAGGATGAACTGGTTGCGAACCCGAGTCCGTTCGATCTCTGCAGCCTTGTCTTCCTCAACCGCTTTTCCGAAGGGCATGTTGCCCACGAAGACCTCGTCGCCCCGACCTTCATTGTAGCCGATGGCGGCCTTGACCAGCCCGACGATGACTTCCTTCTCGGCTTCGGTCCAACGGATGTTGTCTCGACCGATGAAGTTCCCGCTATCGTCAAGAATCTGCGGACGCTTGTTGTCCAGCAGGACGGAAACGCTCAGACGCAACACTTCGCCAATCGCCGCCTCCTTGAGGACTTCCCGGCGGCTGGTCTCAAAATTTCGTGTGGAGTTCTTCTTGGTGAATTCGGAGACGGTTGCGGCTTCACGCCCAGTGGCTTCCGGAAGGTTGGTCGTCACACCGGAGGGACCGACGGGGATCGAGCGGGATCCTGTGGAGGCCTCATCGACCAGTTGTTCGCTGACCACACTGGTCTGATCCGGGTCGATCAGTTGCTCTTTGATGGTTTCTCGGTCAAAACGCATGGTTGCTGAGACGATCACCTTGACCCGACCATCTCCGACGATCTCCTCCAGCTGGTTGCGGATCTTGCTCTCCACTTCCTGCTCGTAGCGGCGCTGGTAGATGTAGTTGTCCCCAATGTTCCCCCCCATGCTGTCGTTGGAGACGCCACGGCTGAGCAGTTTCCCGCTCTGATCCGAGACCCGGACATCGGTGATGCTCATGCCTTCTACCGCACCGGCGACCAAATGCACAATGGTCTCTACCTGTTCGCGGGTGATGTTGTTGTTGATGCTCAAGGCAACCGCAGCGGTCGGCTTTTCTTGAGCTTCGGAGAAGAGGCTTTTCTGAGGGATGGCCAAGGAGACCTTGGCGTTCCGGACGGCGTCCAACTGCCCAATCAACCGGGCCAGCTCTCCTTCCTGAGCGACACGGAATTTCACCTGTTGCTGAAATTCCGTCTCTCCCAAGCTGGGAGTCGCAAACAGATCCATGAAGCCCACGCCACTGCCTGGGACAACTTTTTCTCGAGCAAGCGTCAGTCGAGCCTGATCAACCATCTGCGGGTCGACCATGACCGTCCCCCCCCCGGGAGCCAAGAGGTAGGGGATCTGGTTTTCCTGAAGTTTGTTGACGATCTTGGCGGCATCGGCTGGATCCAGTTCGGAATACAGCGGAGCCCAAGTGGGGCGATTGGCGACAATGATCAGACCGACCATGCCGATCAGGATGATGCCCAACGCTCCAAGGATGGTGATGCGCTTGCCCAGACTGAGGGACCCGAAAAAGTCCTGAAACTGCAGCCTGACGTCTTGGAGGATGTTGGCCTGGTCAGCCATAATTCTTCAATCCAGCGGATAATGATTGAAAGGTACGATTAACAGAAACTCTCTGGTCCAATTTGCAACATCCATGTTTCCATTGTTCTAGTGGGACAGGAATATCATAAATGTGGACACCTGAAAAGCCCTAAATCCTTGGGGGCAACTATGCCCTATACCCTTGCTAGCAAGAAGGGTTCCAAGCGAAACTGAGGTGAGCAAAGCCTGTCCCAAGGCGGGTTGCCCGGACAGGCTTTGCCTGATTTTCAGAGGGATTAGCGGATCCGGACGGTGTTGAAAGCGCCGTTGCCGATTTCCAGCTCCTTGTAGGAGCCTGCGGCTTCTCCAGCGCTGGTGAACTCCACATCGGTGGCCCCAACATAGTCGATGTCTCGCCCCGAAGCCAAAGCCTTCAGCCCCTTGGCCAACTCGCCCACCTGGATCTTCTCTCCCGGAGCGTTGGCCACGCTCATGACCTTGCTGGCCAGCGCGGCGCGATCGGTTGAGCCAGCCGCCTGCATGGCGAGGATCATCAGCGCAGCGGCGTCGTAGGACTCGCCACGGAACGGACCGTTCGGGTCCAGACCTTTGGATTGAGCAAGGCTGATGAAGCCTTTGGCACTGGCAGACTCGGAACCTGGTGCTGTTCCAAAAGAACCGGAGAGGTCTCCGTCAATGTTGGCGAGCAGCGAGTCGCCCACCATTCCATCCGCGAAGATGAAGGTCTCGAATGCGCCGGCATCCAGAGACGCCTGCATCATCCGGATGCCGCCTTGGTCTACGTAGCCGAACACGGCGAGAATGTCTGCTCCGGCAGCATCCAGCGAGGCGACCTCTGCAGAGTAATCGGCCTTGCCGTCCTCATGAGGAACCTCAGCGGCGATCCTCCCTCCAAGAGCTTGGAATGCTGCCCCGAAGGAGCTGGAAAGCCCCTTGCCGTAGTCGTTGTTCGTGTAGGTGATCGCTACATTGCGCACGCCACGCTCGTAAGCGACTTGGGCCAGAACCTGCCCCTGTCGCGCATCGGAGGGGGCGGTCCGGAAGAAGTACCCCTTGTCATCGATGGTGCTGAGCGCCGGGGAGGTCGCGGACGGGGAGATCATGGTCACTCCATTTGGAACTCCGACGTTGTTGACCACGGCAATCGTTACTCCGGAACAGTCGGCTCCCATGATGCCGACGACCTTTTCCGAGGTGACCAGACGCTCGGCTGCTGCGGTTGCTGCTGCTGCGTCTACGCAGGTCGAGTCGGCTCGAACGGCCTCAAGCTTCTGCCCTCCGAGAAACGCCCCCGAATCGGACGCCTCACGCATGGCCAACTCCGCAGAGTTGGCCATCTCCGGGGTCAAGGACTCAATCGGTCCGGTGAATCCGAGCAGAATTCCAACCTTGGTCTGTGCGGTGACGGGAGCCGTCCACAGCAAGGATGCAGCAACGGCGAGCCCGAAGGTATGTGTGAGCATGCTTTTTTTCATGAGACCTTCTTTGTCTAGGTGGTTTGTGGTGCAAGCGGAGGCTTGATGAGTCGAGGATCTCCCCGGAGCTTCCCCCTGCAGCAGAAAAGACTTCGCTAGCCTAATGGTTTGTGAAAAAAAAAACCACCGCGGAAATGATTCTGAAGGGAGAAACCTGGGTGAGATGTCAGGGTGAGGAGGGATTTATCGCCATGAAGAAAACGGAATTGCAGATTGACAATCTTGCGAACCTCTAATAAAAAACTTGAACCCGTCTGTTCAAATGACTCACTCCACCCCAGATCCATTATATGGAATATTTTCTTCAGCAGCTCATCAATGGGGTCACCCTGGGCGCGATCTATGGTCTGATTGCCATTGGCTACACCATGGTGTACGGAATCATTGGCATGATCAACTTCGCCCACGGAGACATCTTCATGATTGGCTCCTTCATCGCGTTGATCGGGTTGCTGATGCTCTTTGCAGCGGGCATCACCTGGCTGCCTCTGGTGCTCTTGCTGGTGTTGCTGTTCTCCATGCTGCTTACGGCGGCCTATGGGTGGGCTGTGGAGCGCATCGCCTACCGTCCTCTGCGCGGATCGTTCCGGCTGGCTCCACTGATTTCGGCCATCGGGATGTCCCTGTTCCTGCAGAACTTCGTGCAGATTGCTCAAGGAGCCCGAGTCAAGCCGCTCCCTCCGGTGTTCAGCGGCGGGTTCACGCTGATGGACCGCGGGGACTTTACGGTTTCGCTCAGCTACCTGCAGATCATCATCGTCCTGGTCACGCTGGTGCTGATGGCCGGATTCTCGCTCCTGATTTCCAAAACCGCGCTGGGGCGTGAGCAGCGGGCATGTGAGCAAGATCGCACCATGGCAGCCCTGGTGGGCATCAACGTGGACCGCACCATCTCCCTGACCTTTGTGATTGGGGCGGCACTCGCCTCCGTAGCTGGGTTGATGTTCCTGCTGTATTATGGAGTCATTGACTTCTTCATTGGCTTCCTCGCCGGAGTCAAGGCCTTCACGGCTGCGGTGCTTGGAGGCATCGGGTCCCTTCCTGGAGCGATGCTGGGCGGGCTGCTGATTGGTCTGATTGAGACCTTCTGGTCGGCGTATTTTACGATCGAGTACAAGGACGTCGCGGCGTTCTCCATTCTGGTGCTGGTCCTGATCTTCAGGCCTACCGGACTGCTGGGGCAACCTGAAGTGGAGAAGGTCTGATGGCAGAGAACACCACCCCCTCCCTCTCCGGAGGCTGGCTGCGAGACAGCCTGCTGACCGCGCTGGTCGCCCTCGCTCTGGCCGTCCCAATCATCGGTCTCCCAACGGTAACCTCCAGCGAGGGACTGGCTGTTGAACCACGCTGGGGCGCCGTGGCCTGGGCTGTCGGGATTGTCTTTGTGGGGCGAGTGCTCCTGAATTTCTGGTGGTCCAACCCCTCTCGGTCTTCCTCGCCCTCGGACACCTCCTCCATTGTGGTGAAGCTCCAGAGCCTGCTCCGATTCATTGCTCCAGTTGGGGTCCTTTTTGCCCTCATTCTTCCGACCATGCCTTTCGCCTCACGCTATGTCATGGATGTGGCCATTCTGGTGATCACCTACATCATGCTGGGCTGGGGGCTGAACATTGTGGTGGGACTGGCCGGGTTGCTTGATCTGGGGTATGTTGCCTTCTACGCAATCGGAGCGTACTCCTACGCGCTGCTCGCCGAGTATTTCGATTTTTCCTTCTGGCTTTGCCTGCCGCTGGCCGGAGTGTTTGCCGCGCTGTTCGGAGTGCTCCTGGGATTCCCGGTCCTGCGCCTGCGTGGAGACTACCTGGCCATCGTCACCCTCGGATTTGGCGAGATCATCCGGGTCGTGCTGCTCAACTGGTATGACTTCACTGGTGGCCCTGACGGTCTCTCCGGGGTCCCGCGTCCGAGTTTCTTCGGACTGGACTTCAAGCGCAGCGGAGACGAGACCTTTGCGGCCTTCTTTGGGCTTGAGTACAGCTCGATCCACCGGATCATCTTCCTCTACTACCTCATCCTGGCGCTGGCGCTGCTGACCAACTTCGTCACCCTGCGACTCCGGCGGTTGCCGGTAGGTCGAGCATGGGAGGCGTTGCGAGAAGACGAGATTGCCTGCCGCTCTCTGGGCATCAACCCGACGAACACGAAGCTCACCGCCTTCGCCATCGGGGCAATGTTCGGAGGCTTTGCCGGTTCGTTCTTCGCGACACGGCAGGGCTTCATCAGCCCGGAGAGCTTCACCTTCATTGAATCGGCAGTCATTCTGGCAATCGTGGTCCTGGGAGGCATGGGCAGCCAGGTGGGAGTCGTCCTGGCCTCGGTTGTGCTGATCGGCGGGACGGAGTTGTTCCGGGAGTTGGAGGAGTTCCGTATGCTGGCCTTTGGCGCCCTGATGGTGGCCATCATGGTCTGGAAGCCTCGAGGGCTGCTGGCGCACCGGGAGCCGACCATCCGCCTGAAACTCGGAGGGGGGCCATGACGGAACTGCTCACGGTCAATCACCTGACCATGCGTTTTGGGGGGTTGACGGCGATTGACGACGTCTCGTTCTTTGCGCGCAACCGAGAGATCACCGCAATCATCGGACCCAATGGAGCGGGAAAAACGACCGTCTTCAACTGCTTGACCGGGTTCTACAAGCCCACCGTTGGAGAACTTCTGCTGCATGACGGGACACACGAGCACCGCTTGGAGCGTCTCGACGACTATCTGGCTGCACAGAAGGCCAAGGTCGCCCGGACCTTCCAGAACATTCGTCTTTTCCCGGCAATGTCGGTTTTGGAAAACCTGATTGTCGCACAGCACAACAAACTCATGCGCGCCTCCGGGTGGACGATCAAGGGGTTGCTTGGGCTGGCATCGTACCGTGATGCCGAAGAGCAGGCCATCGAAATGGCGCGCTACTGGCTGGATCGTGCCGACCTGCTGGATCGTGCCAACGACAATGCCAGCGACCTGCCCTACGGGGCACAACGCCGCCTGGAGATCGCCCGGGCCATGTGCACCGAGCCCAAACTGCTTTGCCTCGATGAGCCTGCGGCCGGCATGAACCCCCGAGAGTCTGCAGAGCTGAATGCGCTCCTGAAGTTCATCCGGGATCAGCACCACATCGGGATCCTCCTCATTGAGCACGACATGAGTGTGGTGATGGAGATCTCCGATCACATCATTGTGCTCGACTACGGACGGAAGATCTCGGACGGCACCCCGGAAGAGGTCCGCAACGATCCGGCAGTGATCCGGGCCTACCTGGGCGAGGATGACGACGAGGAGTTGCCCCCGGAGGTGCAGCAGGATCTGCAGGAGGAGGTCCCTCATGGCTGAGATGCTTCGGGTTTCTGCTCTGGAGACCTTCTACGGGAAGATCCAGGCTCTGCGCGGGGTCGACCTGCACATCAACAGGGGAGAGATCGTGACCCTCATCGGGGCAAACGGTGCCGGGAAGTCGACGCTCTTGATGAGCATCTGTGGTGGCGTGCGTGCCGCGTCCGGACAGATCTCGCTCGAAGGGGAGAACATCACCAGCACACTGACCCACGAGATCATTCGCAAAGGGGTGGCCCAGTCTCCGGAAGGGCGGCGGATCTTCCCTCGGATGACCGTACTGGAGAATCTGCAACTGGGGGCAACACCCAATCAGATGGAGTTCTTCGAGCAAGACGTTCACCGAGTGTTCGAACTTTTCCCGCGCTTGCAGGAACGCCGGAACCAGCGTGGAGGAACTCTCTCCGGAGGAGAACAGCAGATGCTGGCCATCGGGCGAGCTCTGATGAGCCGGCCCAAGCTCCTGCTGCTGGATGAGCCTTCGCTCGGGATCGCCCCGATCCTGGTCCGCCAGATCTTTCAGGCGATTCAGCGCATCAGCCGCGAGGAGGACGTGACGATCTTCCTGGTCGAGCAAAACGCCTATCATGCGCTCAAGCTGGCCCACCGCGGCTACGTGATGGTCAACGGGAGCATCTCCATGACCGGAACCGGAGAAGAACTGCTGGCACGTCCGGAAGTGCGCGCCGCGTACCTTGAAGGAGGGCACTGATGGATGCCGGAATCTGGGTCTTTCTGATCTTCACCGTCTTGATCGCCGGTGGAGCCTCATGGCTGATGGGACAGGCGATCGCCTCGACCTGGCGCCCTGTCTGGCAGTGCGTCGTCTATGGCCTGCTGCTTGGCGCGGCGGAGCGGTTCATGGTCTTCTCCCTCTTTGAGGGGGAGTTGCTGTCTTTGACCGCCTACCTGGTGGACACGGTGGTCCTGATCGCCATTGCCCTGATCTCCTTCCGGGGGACAATGGCGCAAAAGCTGGTCCAGCAGTATCCGTGGCGCTATGAGCGCTCCGGGATGCTGGGGTGGAAGGAGAAGGGAACGTCCTGACGTTCATTTGGCTGAGAGCCGGGCCAACTCGGTTCACATCCCCCCTGCTGCAACTGCAGCACAATCGGGCCTTTGGGCCAAAACTCAATGAGGAGATGATCAATGAGAGCAATGCGAACTCTGTTGGCTGCAGGATTGCTGACAGCCGGACTGAGCCTCCCCGCATATGCGGAAATCACCATCGCGACCGCAGGTCCGATGACCGGACAATACGCGAGCTTCGGTCAGCAGATGAAGGCCGGTGCCGAAATGGCCGTGGCCGACCTGAATGCCAAGGGCGGCTTGCTGGGTCAGCAGTTGAAGCTGGAGATCGGTGATGATGGCTGCGACCCGAAGCAGGCCGTCGCCGTCGCCAACGACATGGTGGGCAAGGGTGTGGTCTTCATGGCCGGACACTTCTGCTCCGGATCTTCCATCCCGGCTTCGAAAGTGTACGAGGAGGAGGACATCCTGCAAATCTCTCCAGCCTCCACCAACCCGAAGTTCACCGATGAAGGTGGTCCGAATGTTTTCCGGGTCTGCGGACGTGACGACCAGCAGGGAGAGGTCGCCGGAGCCTTCCTGGCCAGCCAGTTTGGCGGGAAGAACATTGCCATCGTTCATGACAAGACGGCCTACGGCAAAGGGCTCGCCGATGCCACCAAGGCCGTCATGAACCGCAAGGGCAAGCAGGAGAAGCTTTATGAGGCCTACACTGCTGGAGAGAAGGACTACACGGCGCTGGTCTCCAAGCTCAAGCAGAACAGCATCGACGTCCTCTACGTCGGTGGCTATCACACCGAGGCGGGCCTGATGGTCCGGCAGATGCGCGACCAGGGCATGAGCACCGTGCTGGTCTCCGGAGATGCACTGGTCACGGACGAGTACTGGCAGATCACCGGGAGTGCCGGCGAAGGTACGCTGATGACCTTCAGCCCGGATCCGCGCAAGAACCCGGTGGCCGCTCCGCTGGTGAAGAAGTTCCGGGACAAGGGGATTGAGCCGGAAGGCTACGTGCTTTACACCTATGCCGCAATTCAGGTCTTTGCTCAAGCGGCAGAGAAAGCCGGAAGCACCGACCTGGGCAAGGTCTTGGGGGCGATGAAATCCAGCACCTTCAAGACGGTTCTGGGCGATCTGAGCTTTGACAGCAAGGGCGATGTGACCCTTCCGGGATACGTGTTCTACGTCTGGAAGAACGGAAACTACGACTACCTCTGATTCGCTTCACGCGAAAGCTTCGGGCGAGCCTGGCTCGCCCATTCGATCCCGGAGGGGCCTCGCCTCCTCCGGTTCAAGCTTCAGGCTCCCCACCGGAGCCTATCCCTCCGAACGAATTCCCCACAGAAACGGATCGGCGTCTTCCAGCAGCAACGTCGCATCGGTGGTCAGGTACGCGCGGCCGGTGATTCTGGGCAGGATCTGAAGGCGATCCGGGCCCCAGCGATAGCTGGCCTGAAAGGTGCTGCCGACCAGACTCTCCTGAATCCAGACCTGGCCTTCCGGGAGCTTGCCGTCTGCCGCGAGGCAGGCGAGCTTCGCGCTGGTCCCGGTGCCGCAGGGAGAGCGGTCATAAGCCTTCCCGGGACAGAGCACAAAGCTCCGAGACTGGGCCTTCGGATGCCTCGGCGGACCGAAAAATTCGATGTGATCCACCTCCGGGAATCCTTGGGAATTCACGGCCTGCCGCACACGCCACGCCGCCTCCGTCAGCGCCTCCACGTTCTCCAGCCGCAGGTCCTGCCCGTGCTCTTCTGTGAGGAAGAACCAGTTCCCGCCCCAGGCCACATCTCCAGAGATTGCTCCGACCCCGGGAACCTCAAGCGTGAGTTGAGCCTGCTTGCGGAAGCTGGGGACGTTCTCCAGCGACACCGAGCCCTCCGGATGCAGCGTCGCTTCAACGACTCCCACCGGAGTCTCCAGCCGGTGCGTTCCCGGCTCAATGCGTCCCAGGTGAGCCAGCGTGGTCATCAGCCCAATCGTTCCGTGACCGCACATCCCGAGGTAGCCGACGTTGTTGAAGAAGATCACTCCGGTGACACACTCCGGATCTTCCGGAGGGAGCAGGAGCGCTCCGACGAGGACGTCCGAACCGCGGGGTTCATTGACCAGTGCCGAGCGCCAGTGGTCGTGCTCATGGCGAAAGCGTGCGAGGCGTTCGGCGAGGGAGCCGCGTCCCAGGTCCGGGCCTCCGGAGACCACGACCCGGGTGGGCTCTCCGCCGGTGTGGGAGTCGATGACGTGAACACGCTTCATGGCTGTTGCCGCAATCAGGAGTGCCAGCGGACGATTTCAAACTCCATGGTGCGCTCAAGCACATTGGTCCTCAGCAGCCGCACCTCCAGCTGCTTCCCGGCCTCAATGATCCGCTTGCGCCGCTTGCCCTGAAGCACCAGGGCCTCCTCGTTGAATGCGTACCAGTCGTCCCGCAGCTCGTCGACGGGGATGAACCAGTCGATCCGGTGCGGTTCCAGCAGGATGCGCATCCCGCCCTTGTCCACCATCTTGACCGTTGCCCTGAACCCTTCTCCTGCATGTGGTTCCAGAAAGGCGACCTTCATCATGTCGACGGACTGCTGCTCTGCCTTCTCGGCGCGGCGTTCCTGAATCGAGCAGTGCTCGCCCAGTCCCTCATCCACATGCCACCGCGGCGAGCGCTTCCCGGAGGACCCATCGCGCGTGGAGGCGATCCACTGTTTGAGCGCTCGGTGCACGGTCAGGTCGGGGTAGCGCCGAATCGGCGAGGTGAAGTGGCAGTAATACTCGGCCGCGAGCCCGAAGTGTCCGAGGTTGGAAGGCTGGTAGATCGCCAACGCCATGCAGCGCAACAAGAGCACCTGAAGCTGCTCCTGGTTGGGCAATTCGCGGAGCTGGGTGAACAGTTCGTTGAAGCCTTGTGGCTCGCGCAATCGGGACATCGGCACCTCGATGCCAAAGCGCCAGAAGGTGCGCTGCAGGCGAGAGAGCTTGGCAAAGTCCGGCTGCTCGTGAACCCGGTAAAGCGCAGGGAGCTTGTGCTCCACACAGTGTTGCGCCACGGTCTCGTTGGCCTCCAGCATGAACTGTTCGATGAGCTTCATCGCGTCGTTCTGCATCCGCAACCCCATGCCGGTCATCCGGTTCTCGGCATCAAGCTCGACCGTCTCTTCGGCAAAGGTGAACTGCAGGGCTCCCCGGTCTTCGCGGCGTTTTGCAAGGATCCGGGCCAACCCATTCATCTGGCGCAGGCGTTCCTGAATCTGTGGACTCCGGATGGTCGAAGGTCGCCCTTGAAGCACCTCCTCCACATCCTCATACGTTAGCCGCCCGGCACTGCGAATCACGCTCTCGTAGATGCGGTATCCGGTGCGTTGCCCCTCGGCGTTGAGGTGCATCTCGCAGGTGAGCGCCAGCCGGTTGACCTCCGGACGCAGGCTGCAGAGGTTGTTCGAGAGCGCCTCCGGAAGCATCGGAATCGCATGTGTGGGGAAGTAGACGCTGGTGGCCCGGGCGTGGGCTTCCTGGTCCACCGGGTCTCCGGGCTGAACGTAGTGGGCCACATCGGCAATCGCCACATAGAGCGTCCAGGTCCCGTCCGGATGGTGCTCCGCGTGAACGGCGTCGTCGAAGTCACGAGCCGTCTTGCCATCGATGGTCACGTAGCCAAGCTGCCGCTGATCCACCCGTCCGGACCGGGCGTCATGGAGGATGCGTGTGGGGAATGCGTCGGCATGCCGGAGGGCCTCTTCCGGGTAGATGCTGCGGATCTGGTTCTCCTGCAGGATGCGCTGAAAGGCCAGCTCGTTGGGCGAGATGCCTTCAAGTGTCCGCACGATGCGGGCCAGCGGTCGGCCGATTTGCCCTCCACGGAAGCCGTCGGATTCCGGAATCAGCTCCACTTCCACCAGGCTGCCGTGCTTGGCTTCCGGTGCATCATGCTCCGGGCGAATCAGCAGCGTCCCGAAGCTCAGGTTCTCATTGATTGGCGACGCTGTCACGGTGCTCTTGCGTCGATGCAAGGTGGCCAGCATCCGGGAGTTGCTGCGCTCCAAAACTCGGACGATCCGCCCCTTGCGCTTGCCGCGTGCGCCCCGAGCCCGGAGGAGTTCGAACTCCACCCGGTCACCATCCATTGCGTTGAGCTGTTCGCCTTCTCCGACAAACACATCGTCATGCCCGTCTCCGGTGGAGATGAACCCAAACCCTCGGGGGTTGCGGACAAAGGTCCCGCTCAGGCGCCCCTTCCCGGGAGTCGGTATCCCGGTGCGTGCGAACCCTCGGAGGGGCTTTCCCCGTGGCTCCTCTTCGTTGCGAGGTTTGCGTGAGGGAGCCAACTCGCTCTTCAGCAGCATCCGGGCGCTGCCAAAGCGGTTCCCCTGCTGCACTAGCGAGCCTCGCTTGACCTGCTTGTGGAGCCAGGCCTTGAGCTTCGACGTGTGCCCCTTGCTCAATCCAAGCAGACCCCGCAGCTGTTTGGCGCTGAGCAGGCTGCCGTTCTGTTCGATCAGGGCCAGCACCGCTTTCTTGTTGAGCTTCATGAATCTCCTCGGGAGTGTCTGTGTTTGTGCTCCGGAACTCCGGATTCAGAGGCGGCCTTCGGCACGCAACTTCTTCAGGTGAGAGCGGATGTTTTTCAGGGCAAAGGGGAAGAGCCGGGAGTCGACGCCTTGATACAGCACATGCAGCACCTCCTCCTCAGACTTCCCGGAGCGGGTGAGCTCGCAGATCGCCTCCTCACGCTCCCGACGGTGCTGCAGCGTGGCCTGCAGGCGGAAGGTGCTCCGCATTGGCATGCCGTGCGAGGGAATGATCACCTCCGGAGCGAGCGCAATGACCTTCTCCAGCGTCTGGAAGTAGGTCGCCATGTCTCCCTCGGGCTCTCCGATCACCACCGTCCCGATGCCCTGAATCAGGTCTCCGACGATGAACCAGCGCAGCGAATCCGGCGCCAGCGCCAGCTGCCCGGCGTCATGCCCCGGAACCGCATGCACCCGGACGGGCTCTCCCTTCCAGCGAGTGAGGATATCGCCTTCCTCCACAAACTCCAGCGGAATGCAGGGCTGGGGGGGGCTCCCCGGAACCTCCGGAGAGAAGTAGTCGGGGCCGTGCTTTTCCAGAATGAATCGGTGCGTCTGCGCGCTCAGAGAGATTGGGACCTGAAGCCGAAGGGCCAGCTCCGGCGCAAACTCGTGATGGTCCGGGTGGTGGTGGGTGAGAAAGATTCGGTCGACCCGTTCATTCTCCAAGGTGCGGAGCAGCTTCTCCAGAACCTCCGAAGACGCTGGAGAAGGGTCCAGGAGCACCCGGGGAGCGTCTTCGTCTCCCAGCAGGAAGGCGTTGGTACGTGTGGCCGGCGGGACAGTGTTGGAGGGAACGGCCAGCATGCGGACCTCGCTGATCGTCTCCAGCTTGGGGACATGCAACTCCTCATCGTACTGTGGTGAGAGGTCCCCCAGATCTTCCGCATCCGGAGTCCGTTCCAGCGCCTCCAGCACCCAGCGCATGGGAGGCACCATCATGGAGTTCCCGGAGCGGAACTGGTTCAGCAGCTCCTGCGGTGTTTTCCAGAAGGTCTCCGCAAACTCTCCGGAATCAGGAACAAACGGCGGACGCTCCTGAAGGTTGATGCGGAAGAAGTGCAGCCGGAAACGGACCGGAACCAAGGCAGGGGCCAGCGCTTTGGCCATCGGAACCACATGGGTGACTCTCCCGGAAGCGATCTCTGTGGGGAGGTCGAACTGCAACTCCTCCTGCATCTCCCGGATCAGCGCGTGCGCCTGTTTCCCGTCGAGCCCCTGAAGCATCGGCTCGGTTCTTGGCTCCTCCGGATCGGTGCGGTCCACCTTGCCTCCGGGAAAGGAGTCGTATCCCGGGAAGGCGTCCAGGTGTGCCTGACGCCGGACGGCAAACAGGTGGTGCTCATGACAGAAAACAGCGGCAACCGAGTCGATGATCTTCACGGGAGTTTCTTGGAAACCTGGGGTTGTGGACTTTGCGGGAAGCGGCTCCGGACGGGCCAATGCTACGCTGGTCCGTGCACCGTCATCCCTGCGGCGGAAGCGAGGCTGCGGCAAGCACGGACTTTCCCGCCGGAAGATCCGTATTCCAGCACGTTCCGGTGAGGGATGCAAACCGAACGACCGAGGCGTTTCAGGGTGGGGAGCCGCATACGCGCTGGACCGCAGGATGTCCTTCCTGAACCGCTGGCCAGGTCTCGGAAACAGTGGCTTTGTTCGCATTCAAGGAGAAGGCTGGAGACACGCAGTCCTGTGCCAGAAAGCGGTGAGTGTCGAAGCCGTGTGCCCATGCGGGGTGTGGGCTCAGAGCGGCTGCCAAGAGAATCAACCCGTGCATCCCCAACCCGGACTCAAAGGTGCTGCTGAAGACGACCTCGGCGTCATGCTCTTGGGCCTGCTGGATCCAGAACTGAAGGTCCTCTCCATCCCCCAGAGCCCCGGGCTTGAGGATCAGGGCCTTCACCCCGTTGGGGAGAGGGACAGGGGCGTCCCTGGAGTGTGTGGGCCAGAGCGACTCGTCCAGCGCCAGAGGCAACCCGGAGCGGCTGTGCAGGGCCTCAAGCCGACCAGGATCCTGCAGTGGCTCCTCGCAGTAGGCCAAGGGGAGGTCCTGGATGCCCCGGGCAAACTCCAGGGCCTCGTCCCACGTCCAGGCCCGGTTGGCGTCTGCCCGCAGAGCCACTCTCGCTCCCAGAGCCCGATGGGCCTGTCGCACACGCTCCGCATCTTCCAGAACAGGACGTCGTCCGACTTTGATCTTGACCGTGGAGAAGCCGTCTTTCCGCAAACGCTGTGTGTGCTGGGCGAGTGTCTCAAGTGCCTCGGAGAGCGGGCTTGGCGTGTCCGGGATCAGCCCGTTGACCTGCACGGACTCCAGCGCCTGAGGAACGCAGGATCTGGGCGAGGCTCCCTCCGCCATGCCCGAAAGCATCTGTTGGGCCTGGGCAACACCAAAGCGTACGGATGAGAGGGGAGAGCGCCTTGAAAAGTCAGGGGCAAGCTGCTGAAGCGCGGCCAGGCAGTCGGATTCGGATTCTCGGTGAATCCCGGGCAATGGAGCGATCTCTCCCCATCCGCAGTGTCCGCCTGCATCCTCCAGCTTCAGGAAGAGCCCGCTCCGTTCGTGAAAGGTGATCCCCAGCATGGTGAGCGGAGCACGAAGCGGCAGACGATAGCGGAAGACCTCCCAGCGAGCAACGGAGAGGTCCGGGTTCGAGGCGAGCACGGTTCAACTCAAAAGCAGGCCCACGGAAAAGAGCAGGCTGTAGATCAGCAGCAACTTCCCGGTCAATGCGAGAGTCTCGTTGAGGGCGACGCCTTCGCGGCGGAGGATGATCTGACTCAGAGGAGCCCTTGCCGGAAGCAAGGCCAGCAAAGCCAGCAGCGACAACCAGTATCGGCCCGACTCCATCACCAGCAGCAACGGCATCATGAACGCAAAGCTGATGCAGAGGACGTATTCAAACCGGGCAAAGTCCTTTCCAAAAAGAACTGCGAGGGTGCGCTTGTTGGTCTGGGCATCGGTATCGGCGTCCCGGAGGTTGTTAACCGCCAGGAGCGCGGTCGCGATCAGACCGGGTCCCAATCCGGCCAGCAGGAGAGAGACGCTCATCTCCTGAGTCTGGACGTAGTAGCTTCCTCCAACGGCCACAGGGCCGAAGAAGATCAGCACGAACACGTCGCCCAGTCCGTTGTAGGCCAGTGGAAACGGACCGCCCGTGTAGGCAATCCCGGCAGCAATCGAGAGCAGCCCGATGAGCAGGATCGGAAACCCACCTTGATAGACCAGATAAACGCCCACCAGCATCGCGGCCCCGAAGGTCCACTGATACGCCTGCTTCATCGTCTCCGGGGCCACCCATCCAGATGCTGTGGCACGCCGTGGTCCCAGACGTTCTTCGGTGTCGGTGCCTTTGACAAAGTCGAAGTAGTCGTTGGCAAAGTTGGTCCCGATCTGAATGAGAAGAGCAGCGATCAGCGCGGCTAGCGCGGTCGGCAGGTGTCCGAGCCCCTCCGAGAACGCCATGGCACTTCCGATCATGACCGGCGCGATCGCGGCTCCCAACGTCTTGGGACGCAGCGCAGCGATCCAGATGAGCAAGGCCGAAGGGCGTGGAGGCTGTGTCGAGGTGGAGGCCTCTTCCGGGGAAGGCGAGGAGGGATTCTCAGACATTTTGGGATCTCATCACAATCAGATAAGGAGGCTTGCTGGAGTTTTGGAGGCCCAAGGGACGGATCAGCTCTTCCTCAGGAGCAACCCGCTCCACTCGTTCCGGGACTCCTGATGAAGCAAGGTCATTCCTGCATCAGCGAGCTCTCGGGCAAAGGCCACCGCTTGTTCGTGAAGCAGCCCGCTGCAGATAAAAAATCCTCCGGGCAGGGTCAGGCGAACCAAGTCCTCGCGGACGGAGCGAAGCTCATGCCAGAGCATGTTGGAGACCACCAGCGGGGCCGGCTGTGCAAGCTGCTCCGGAGCGCCCACCCACGCCACAATACGCTCCGAGACACCGTTCAGCGAGGCGTTGCGTGACACCTCTGCAACGGCCTCTGCTGCCAGGTCGACCCCGAGCGCCCGACGCACTCCCAAGAGGCACCCGGCGATTGAGAGGATTCCGGATCCGATCCCGACGTCAATCATCAGCTCCGGCGGAACAGGGAGCGTCCGCAGGTGCTCCTCCAGCATCGTCAGCACCAGCGCGGTTGATTCGTGATGACCGGTCCCAAACCCCTGTCCGGGGTCAATGACCAAAAATTGGCGTTCCGAAGAGCGCTCCTGATGCCACGGAGGAACCACACGCAGAGAGCGTCCGATGTTGACCGGAGGAAAGTATTGCCTCCACTCGGCCTGCCAGTCTTGGACAGGCTTCAGGGCTTGCCCTACCTGCTGAATGAAGGGGCCAGAGTTCGCAAATTCGCGGTGAAACCCTTCTAGCAGCTGCTCCACATTCAACTCGAATCTTCCGGGAAAGAAGACGCGCATCTGAACCGAAGACTCACTTTCCGACACCGTCTCGATGCCAGAGGCTCCGGACTCAAAGCAGTGCCAACTCCAGAGTTCGGTCAGCTCCGGTGGCACCCGGAACTCCATCTCGGTGTAGGACGCGGACATGGAGTTCAGTCGCCTTCAACGTAGACCTTGAACCCGTCCTCCAGCAGCCCCCGGAGGCGAGGGTCGTTCTTCTTCTTGGCCTCGGCACACTGTCCACAACGACAGTCCATGTGGTGCGTCTTCTGGAACTTCTTCAGCTTGAGGCGCGTTAGATCTTTCCCGTCACCCTGCATTTCCTTGAGCATCTTTTCAATCTGCTTGAGAGCAAGGGCGAGGATCTGGTCCTGTTGGCGAGGAGAGCGTGATCGGAACATGGGACACCGGGAATCATCTTGACATCAGAGGGGACATGATCAAACTTTTTTAGCATTGATTCGCATCCAAAATCCTGTTTTTTCAACCCTTACGATATCCATGCCATGAAGAACCTCCTTAGCAACAGCGGTGCCGCTCTATTGGCGTTGGTTGGGGTGATTGTGTATCTGAGTGCCTACGTGGTGGACCGGACTCAGCACGCCATTGAGATCCAGCTTGGAGACCCCCACGAGGTGCACCTTGAGCCGGGCCTCAAGTTCAAGCTCCCCTTTGTCTCCCAGGTCAACTACCTCGACAACCGCCTCCTGAGCTACGACGCCGATCCGGGGTCGGTGTTCACCAAGGACAAGAAGGAGATGGTCGTCGACACCTATGCCAAGTGGAAAATCTCCGATCCGTTGCGCTTCTACGAGACGGTGAAGACGGTCAGCAACGCGCAGGCCCGCCTCGATGACATCATCTACTCCCAGACCCGTGAGGTGCTCGGACAGCACACCTTGACCGAGATTGTCTCCGGAAACCGAAGGGACATCCGAGAGCAGATCACCGCCAAATCGCGGGACAACGCCAAGGCCTTCGGGATTGAAGTGGCGGACGTGCGCGTCAAGCGAGCCGACCTCCCGGAGTCCAACAGCATCGCCGTCTTTGGACGGATGGAGGCCGAGCGAAAGCGTGAGGCCAAGCGCTACCGTTCCGAAGGAGAAGAGCGTGCCCTGGAGATCCGCTCCGAAGCCGACCGGGACCGCATCAAGATCATCTCCGAGGCCAAGCGCGAAGCCGAGATTCTTCGCGGAAGCGCTGACGCTGACGCCACCAAGATCTACGCGGATGCCTACAGCAAGGATCCAGAGTTCTTCGCGTTTCTCCGCTCCCATGACGTCTACCGAGAGGCCATCAGCCAAGACACCACCCTCCTGTTCAGCTCCGAACGTGATCTGTTTCGCTTCCTGAAATGATCCCCCCTTTCTCTCTGGCGGTGTCCGCCGACACCGCCAAAGTACCCGAGGCGCTGCTCCAGCGCCTCGAAAGTCACGCCAGCTACGAGCGATCTGCCAAAAAAAGAGACATCAGCAAACTGGATGCAATCCGTGAGCTGCTGGGACATCTGGAGCATCCGGAGCAGTGTGCCAAGGTGGTGCATGTCGCAGGAACCAACGGCAAGGGCCTGCTCACTTGCACGATCGGTGAGATGTTGCGCGCTCAGGGATTTCGGGTGGGCTGCTACCTGTCTCCTCATCTGGTGGACATCCGGGAACGAATTGTGGTCGACGGGCGTCCTGTGCCGGCCAAGCTCTTCACGGAGGCGGCGGAGGAGGTGCTTGATGTAGCGGAAACCTTCGTCCGCCAGCGCCTGACCTACTTTGACCTGCTCACCGCCATCGCGTTTCTGGTGTTCCAAAAAGCCGGAGTGGAGTGGATGGTGCTGGAGACCGGAATCGGCGGGACCGCCGACTCGACCAATGTCACCGAGCGCAAGGAAGCCTGTGCGATCAGCTCCCTCAGCTTCGACCACCGAGACGTGCTTGGGAAGAGCATTCGGAACATTGCCAAGGCCAAGGTCGGAATCTGCCGTTCCGGGACCCCGCTGGTTCTGGGGGCTAGTGCGGACAACTTGTGGTACATGATCTCACAACTCCTCGCAGGAGAGAACGTCCCCTTGATCCGCTCATTCGAGCGACTTAGCAAACACAATGATGAGGAGGGGCTCGTTTGCTGGGCAGATGGATCCTGCTCCTCCCTGGGAAATTTTCATCTGGGCTTTTTTGAGCCGCGGTCCGTCAACAAGCATGCCCTGCTCACCGCGCTGTGTCTGATGGATACGATTTTTCCGGATGCATCCTCAGTGGTGAGGCAGACCTGGATCGAGCAGGGACAGGCGGTCCGGCTTCCGGCAAGGATGCAGTACCTTCAGCAGGTGAACCTGGGAGGATTTTTGTGGGAGACGGTCTTGCTGGATGTCGGGCACAACCCGGGCGCCTTTGACGCCGTCCTGGACGAGTTGGAGACCAATGAAGAGTGGTACGAGGAGTTCGGAGTCATCCTGGCCATGGCAAAAGACAAGCTCTCAAACTACGGCTTGGCCTCTCAGGTGCTGGAGCTGACCGATATTGCAGACGCGTCCTGGTTGGTCGATCTCCCCTCTCCTCGAGGAGCAACCGGTCAGGAGCTCAAGGCGTTTGTCGAGAATGATCTGCTGGACACAGAGGGGGATCCCGAGGATGAACTCGTCCGTGCGAAAGTGGTTAAATTCTGGAACACGGCACTGCGACAGGCTGCCAAGCTTGGGTTGAAGCGGCTCGTGATTACCGGATCGTTTTACCTGATCGCGGATGTGCTGAAGAAGAACCCGGAAGCGCTGAAGAGGGTGTTTCAGTAGAAGGTGTAGGTCCAGGAAGCGCGCAGCAGCGCCCCTTGCATGCTGGCTCGACTGGGAAGGCTTCCGCCCCGGTCGTTGTAAACGGTGTTAAAGTCTGCAGCGTCCATCAGGTTGCTGCTCTGAAAGGGATTGCCCAGCACCTCGCCCTTGCTCAGGAAGAAAAACTCCAGCATAAAGCCAAAGTTTTCTCCGGAAGACGCCAACCCCACGCGGCTGTAGCCGAGTTGTCCGGAAGAGGCGTCGAGTCGGGACTTGGAGGAAACATAGATTCCGGAACCACCATTGTACCCCGGTGGCATTGCGTAGTAGCCTGTCCGCATGGTGCTGTCCACGAAGGCGAAGCCTGTCCCAATGAAGAAGTCGACTCCTCCAGGTTGAGGAGGGCCTAGGGGATAGAGCGACGCGGTGAACATGTAAAAGTGTGATCGGACCCGGACCATCGGCGTCGAATAGCTTGGATCCGCTCCGGTGGTTAGAGTCTTGGCCCGTTGATCGGTCAACCAGAGGTTGGTGTAGTTGAACCCCAGGCTGTAGCTGGGCAGAAACCCGGTAGGCGCGATGTATTCCAGCGAGAACGGAGGCAGAGAGTGCAGAATTCCGGTGATTGGCCCTTCCAGTTCGCTGTGACCATCGTCGTCGATCAGCAGCTTCCAGTTGTCCAGCGTGTTCAACGCGACCGGACCCCGCCCTCCCTTGAACCGGGAGTTTCCGGTCATTTGGTAGAAGGGGTGAGCCTCTTCGGTGCTGTAGGTCTGCTGGGTAAACTCGAAGAATCCCAGCCTCCAGATCGGTGCGCCACCGCCACCTGCCGGTGCGGCCTCTTGAGCCCAGCCTCCAGCAGGGCTCAACAACAAAAGCAAGACCGCGAAGAGCCGTCCGAAAAGGCTAGGAATGGGCCAACCGAGAGTTGATGAAGACATCGTCCCAGGTCTTGGCGCGGAGAATGCGTTCATCGTGAAACTCCCGATTGAACGGTCGGGACATGAGCCAGATTTCAGCGTCCGGAAAGTATTCAAGAATATTGAGGCAGTTGTCGGGGTGATCATCAATAAACACGAGGGACTCTGCAGGCTCCATCAACTCTTGAACCACCTCGGCCTTCGTCTGCCGAGGATGCCCCGCATATTCAATGAACCCCCCGCAGTGAGATGAGTCGACACGAAATCCGACGTTGCGCAGATTCTCTCGACGACGGTCCAGACACTCTGGGGGGATGTTGGTGACGCAATGCACGGGATATGCCCCTACCAACTGGTTGAAACCCTCTGGATCAACCAGCGGAGGCATCTGAGCGAAGTAATCGCTCTGCAGAAAAAACTGCCAGCCCTCTTTCATCTGTTCCTCGGTAAGCAACTCGGAGAAAAACCAACTCTGAGGCTCGTAGTCGTCGGGAATTTCGAGCTGAAAGTATTCGGTGAGGGCGCGGATATAAGTGGATTCGAAGTCAAGGAGGACTCCATCCACATCAAAGACACATCGGAACATGACGGGGCTTGCCGAAGTTAAGGGTTGGCACAGCCCATCACCGTATCCCGCACAGATGAAAAGTCACGCAAAAAGAAGCGCGTGTGGCATGGGAAAAGCACGGAGCCCGAAGGGCGTCAGACATCTTACAGACCAAGTCCTTATCGATTTTCCTGGTACATGAAATTTTCAACTTTTTTTAGGGAGGAGTTGAAAACCAGAATTAGCCGTGGCGGACTACAGGCTCCGAGCTAAGTATTCTTTTTTCCTTGACAAAAGGTACCCCCAAAGCTAGCAGATTCTACAAAATTTTCAATCTCAATGACGACCTTTCATCGAATTTACATTTGGTGCGGGCTCGGGCTCTTCCTGTTCACAGCAGCGCGGCTTGCCCTGTGGGCCCTGCATCGAGAACAGTTTGCTGAGCTTTCGGACCCTGAGTTGGCGCTCGCCTTCCTGTCCGGAGTCCGGTTTGACTTGGCTTCGCTGATGGTCTTTGGTGGGGTCCCGATGCTGCTCATGGCACTCCCTTTTCGCTGGTTGCAAAACCGTATCTGGGTGGGCCTTCACCTGCTGTTGCTCTATGCGCTGCTCACGCTCTTTGCGCTGGTTCTCACCGGAGATGTGCTCTACTTCGGCCACGTCAAGCGGCACCTGACAAACGAGCTCCTTTTCTTGGAAGAGGACATCAGCTACCTGTTCCGGGAAGCCTTGGGATACTGGAAGGAGGCTCTGGTCTGCCTAGTCCTGATCTCAGCGCTAATCCAGACCTGGTGGGCGCAGGCCAAGGCTCGAGTGTTGCCTGCCAAGCGACCTTGGGCAACTTGGGTGGCGCTCTTCCTGGCGATCGGAATCCTGGGGCGTGGAGGAGTTGGGATGAAGCCTCTGGCGATTGTCAACGCCTACTCCGGAGGAAGCACCGCGCAGGGAAACCTGACCCTCAACGGGGTCTTCTCCGCATCACACTCCAGCCTGGTGACCGCTCCGGTCGAGCGGCAATCGCTCTCCAAAGAAGAGATCCAGCAGGCCTTGAAGCTCCCTCCAGACTTCCTGGAAGCCGCCTACCCGCTGGAACGCTCTTCCAGAGAGGAACTCCCCTTCCGGTTCCGCAATCTGGTCATCGTGATGGTCGAAAGCCTCACGCCCAAGTATCTGGATGCTTTTGACGGCGAGAATCTGAGGCTGACTCCGCATCTGGACCAACTGGCCGAGTCTGGGTGGAAGTTCACCAACTTCTACGCTCACGGACAGCGTAGTGTAGAAGGGTTCCAGTCGATCCTCACGGGGCTCCCCTCCCTGCTTGGGGCTCCTGGGGTGATGGATCTCAACTCCGGGTATTCACGCCTGGCGTCGCTGGCTCGTCAGAACGGCTACCAGACCCTCTTTGTGAACACCACCGATCGCCAGGCCTTCCTCACGGACGCCTTTGCCGCAACGGTGGGTTTTGAAGAGTACTATGGGCGTGAAGACATGCCTTTGTTGCTCGACTACCCAAGCGCGGAGCAGAACCGGCGACTGGGCTGGGACTACGAGGCACTGATGTTCACCCTGAAAAAATTGGAATCTCCGGCCCCTCCGTTTCTTGCGTTTATCAGCGCCAACACGGCTCACACGCCCTACCCGAGGCTTCCGGAGCGCTTCGAGCGTTTTGACCCGCACCCCAACGAGGAAGGGGGTTACCTGAATGCGCTGCATTATTCGGATTGGGCCATCGGCGAGTTTTTCCAGCAGGCGGCCAAGCAGTCTTGGTTTGCCGAGACCCTGTTTGTCATTACCGCCGATCACGTCATCGCACACTTTCAGTCAGGAAACCAACTTCCGGAACGCTTTCGTGTCCCGCTGATTCTCTATGCCCCCGGAACGCTGGAGCCCCGTGAGGTGAGCGGGTTGGGCTCTCACCTTGATCTCCCGGCGACCTTTGTGGATGCCTTGGGACTGAAGGGCGATTTTTCCTCACTGGGAACGAGCCTTCTCCAGGAAGCAAGCCCCTTCGTGCTGGTCCGGGAAGGCAGCGTGATGGGCCTCATCAACGAGCAGGGCTACCTGCGGCACTCGCTGATGCAACGCCTGGAGGCCGTGGACTTGACCCAGGGAAGCGCTCCTCCGGACTTCGACCTGATGGAGCGCCAACTTCTTGCCTGGGATCGGCTGGCCTATGACCTGATCCGGAGCAATCGCTGGAGTCGCTGAAGCCTTGGCAAGTCAGCCCTTCCCACACAAACAGGCACAGCACCGGATTGAAAATCACATCGATCCAGATACAATACTCGCTTTGCTTGAACCCACTTGAGTTGACCTGCCTTCGGGAGCGCCTTCCAGGGCAGACGCATGAACTCTCACTTTGCCATTCGGGCACCATTGTCCTCAGGATCAGCCCGGAAGACTCCGGGCCCACCTGCTTCAGCAGAGAACTGAATCCGTGTGCGGAATCTTTGGAATCTTTGACCACCCTCAAGCCGCAGAGTTGACGTATCTGGGGGTCCACGCCCTTCAGCATCGGGGGCAGGAGAGTGCCGGGATCTGCAGCGCGGATGGCGAACGCCTGCACGTGCACCGCGGGGTGGGACTGGTCACTGAAGCGTTTGCCCAGCGTCAGCACCAGGCGCTTCCCGGCAGGCATGCCATCGGGCACGTCCGCTACACGACCGCCGGAGACACGGGGCTGAACAATGCGCAGCCCCTGATGTTTCGTTATAGCGGAGGAGCGGTCTCTCTGGCGCACAACGGAAACCTGGTCAACGCCGACCGCCTGCGTCAGCAATTGGAACGGCAGGGATCGATTTTTCAGACAACCAGTGACACCGAGGTGATTTCTCATCTGATTGCCCGCTCCGGACCTCCGGTACAGCAGGCGATTCAGGATGCACTCCGGGTGATTGAAGGCGCGTTTGCGCTGGTGTTTCTCACTCCGGACGCGCTGATTGCCGCTCAGGACCCGCGTGGCTTTCGCCCGCTTTGCCTCGGAAGCCTGGGCGACAGCTGGGTGGTGGCGTCTGAAACCTGTGCGCTGGATATCGTTGGTGCGGAGTTTGTTCGAGACCTGACTCCCGGAGAGTTGCTGGTCATCGACTCCTCCGGAGTGCACTCGCAGAATTTTCTGGAGCCCAGCGCCCGGACCATCTGCTCGTTTGAGTACATCTACTTTGCCCGCCCGGACAGCGAAATCGACCGTATCAGCGTGCATGCCGCCCGCAAGTCCCTGGGCCGTCAGAGCTTCCTGGAAGAGCCTACGGAGGCGGATGTGGTCTTTGGTGTCCCGGATTCCGGAATTGCCGCCGCCATTGGCTATGCCGAAGCCTCGGGCATCCCCTATGAGATGGGGATGATGAAGAACCGCTACGTGGGCCGGACCTTTATTCAGCCCAACCAGGAGCTGCGTCAGCAGGGGGTGCGCATGAAGCTGAGCCCGGTGAGGAGTGCCGTGGCAGGCAGACGTGTGGTGCTCGTTGACGACTCGGTGGTTCGGGGAACCACCAGCGGCCGGATCGTGCAGATGCTCAAGGACGCCGGAGCGAAGGAGGTGCACCTGCGGATCACCTCGCCGCCGATCACGCACTCCTGCGTGTATGGGATCGACACCGCACGGCAGGCGGAGCTGATCGCCGCCCATCAGAGTCCGGAGGAGATCTGCCAGACCATCGGCGCGGACTCCCTGCACTTTCTCTCTCCCGAAGGCATGATCCGGGCCACTGGCCGGCAGGATTCGTCTCCGAACTGCGGCCACTGCCTGGCCTGCTTCAACGGAAATTACCCGACCCCTGTGCTCTCCGAACCCTCCAGGACATCTCCGGCATGAGCGAAGCGTACCGTGCTGCAGGAGTGAGCCTGCAAGCCGCAGATGAAGTGGTTGAGCGCTTCAAGCCGCTTGCCCAGAAGACTCTGCGTCCGGAAGTGCTCGCTGGGCTGGGCGGTTTTGGCGGCCTGTTTCAACTCGATCTCTCTCGCTTCCCGAACCCGGTGCTGGTTTCCGGGACCGATGGCGTGGGGACCAAGCTCAAGCTTGCCTTTGAACTGAACCGGCACGACACCATTGGCCTGGACCTCGTCGCCATGTGCGTCAATGACATCCTGGTTCAGGGGGCAGAGCCCCTTTTTTTCCTCGACTATCTGGCCTGTGGAGAGCTTCGTCCGGATCAGGCGGAGGCGATTGTGGGCGGGGTCAGCCGGGGCTGCGAAGAGTCCGGGTGCGCTCTGCTTGGCGGCGAGACCGCAGAGATGCCCGGGATGTATGCCTCCGGAGAATACGACCTTGCAGGGTTTGCTGTCGGGGCGGTCAGTCGGGAGAACCTGATCGACGGCTCCCGAATTGCCCCCGGAGACGTTGTGATTGGCCTGACATCGAGCGGCGTACACAGCAACGGATTCTCCCTGGTTCGCAAGATTTTGGCGGACCGGCAACTTTCTTTGAACATCAGACTTCCGGGGAGTTCCCTCTCCCTCGGAGAAGTCTTGCTGGAGCCCACCCGGCTTTACGTCAAACCGATTCTGGCGGTCATGAAAACCTGCGAGATTCGGGGGATGGCGCACATCACCGGCGGGGGGCTTTCTGGGAACATTCCCCGAATGCTGCCTCCCGGAGTGTCCGTTGAGTTGGAACACGGCTGCTGGCCGGTTCCGGCAATTTTCCAGTTCCTTCAGGACCAGGGAGAGCTGTCCTTCGAAGATTTGGAGCCGGTCTTCAATCTCGGGATCGGGTTTGTCCTCTGTGTCCCTCAAGCACAGGCGGACTCAGCGATGCGGCAGCTGGCCGACTTGGGGCAAACGCCCTACCGGATCGGGCGGGTCGTTTCCGGCAATGGAGTCGTGGTGTGGAGGTAATGCACCGGGTGGCGGTGTTTGCCTCTGGCCGGGGGAGCAACTTCCTCGCTCTGCAACAGGCCGTCGACTCTGGAGCTTTGGCAGGGCATCAGGTCGTCCTGTTGGTTTGTGACCGCCCCGAAGCCCTGGTGGTGCAGCACGCAGAAAATGCCGGAGTCCCCGTGTTTGCCTTTCGACCCAAGGACTTTCGGGACAAGGCCGAATTTGAGCATGAACTCCTGCAGCAGCTCGAGCAGGTCCAGGCGGAATGGGTCGTGCTGGCCGGTTACATGAGGCTGGTTGGGCCAACGCTTCTGGAGGTCTGGGAGGGCCGGATGATCAACTTGCATCCGTCGCTGCTGCCGGCCTTTCCCGGGAAGGATGCGATTGGCCAGGCCTGGCGCGCCAAGGTGTCTGAAACCGGAGTGACGGTGCATTTTGTGGACTCCGGAATGGACACCGGCTCCGTGATTGCTCAGGAGCGTGTGCCGATCCTTGCCGACGATACGGAGTCCACGCTCGCGGAGCGGATCCACTCGGTGGAGCATCGGCTGCTCCCGGAGGTCCTCCGCACCCTCACTTCTTCGAACCCACAGCGCTTGGCCTGACCATGGACCTACTCGTCATTGGCGGCGGCGGACGAGAGCATGCCCTCGTCTGGAAGTTCCGTCAAAGCTCTCTTGCCGGAAAGATCTACTGTGCTCCGGGCAACCCCGGGATTGCTGAGCTCGCAGAGTGCGTTCCCCTCCGGGTGAACCAGGTCACGGAGCTGCGGGACTGGGCCCGAGAGCACCGGATCGGGCTCACGGTGGTTGGTCCGGAAGAGCCACTGACCTTGGGAATCGTGGATGCGTTTGAAGCGGTCGGGTTGCCGATCTTTGGGCCCAACCGGCAGTCGGCTCAGTTGGAAGGGAGCAAGGCGTTTGCGAAGGCGGCCATGGAGCGCTTTGGAATTCCCACTGCGGCCTATGCCGAATTCACCGACCTGGAGGACGCGCGGCGCTACGTCCGGGAGCAAGGGGCGCCGATCGTGATCAAGGCCGACGGACTGGCTGCAGGCAAGGGGGTAACGGTTGCCGAGACGCTGGAGGACGCCGAACAGGCGCTGGAGGATGCGCTGGGGCGGCGCCTGTTTGGGGAAGCCGGAGCTCGGGTGGTGGTGGAGGAGTGCCTGCGGGGCGAGGAGATGACCCTGCTGGCCTTTGTGGATGGCGCGACGGTGCGTCCGATGGTTCCTTCACAAGACCACAAGCCGATCTTTGACGGAGACCGCGGCCCAAACACAGGCGGCATGGGAGCCTACTCGCCGGTGCCGCACCTTGAACATCACCTCCCGGAGATCATGGAACGGATTCTTCAGCCGCTTGTCTCCGGACTGCATGCCGAAGGGCAGCCGTACCGCGGAGTGCTCTACGTGGGATTGATGATTACGGAAGCCGGGCCGAAGGTCATCGAGTTCAACGCCCGCTTGGGAGATCCGGAGGCCCAGGTGATCCTTCCCCGGATGAAAAGTGACCTGCTGCAGATCTGTCTGGCTACGCTGGAGGGAGCACTGGACGAGATTGCCTTGGAGTGGAGTCCGGGTGCTTCCGTGTGTGTGATCGCTGCGGCACCAGGCTACCCGGGGCCGCCGACCAAAGGGCTGCCGATCGCTCTTCCCTCGGAGATTCCGGAGCAGTCCCAACTCTTCCACGCCGGAACCGCGCTTCAGCAAGAGCAACTGGTGACGGCCGGTGGGCGGGTGTTTGGAGTGTCTGCCCAAGGCGCGGACGTCTCGCAGGCTCGTCAGCGAGCCTATCATCTGCTGGAACAGGTGCAGTTCTCCGGGAAGCAATTCCGCAGCGACATCGCGCTCAAGGCCCTCCGGTCTTGAACTGCCCGCATCACTTCTGATGCCGGATCACCACCGCCTCGGTGGTGTAGACCACATCCTCGGCAATCTTCTTTGCATAGTCGGCGATCTGCTCCAGGTAGACACAGATCCGCTGTTCCTCAATCAGCGCTGGAACGTACTGAGAGTGCTGCGCCATGGCCTCGTGGATTTGCTCGATCAATTCGTCATACAGGTCGTCAACCTCGTCATCCACCACACAGACCTTGCGGGCCAGAGCCGCATCGAGCGTGATCAGGGCGTCCAGGCTGTTCTTGAGCATCCACTCGACCTTCGTGATCAGTGAGGTGAAGTCGAACTGTAGCCCGTGCTCCGGGAGCCCACAGAGCGTGATGACCCGGCGTGAAATGTCTTTCGCCTGGTCGCCGATGTTCTCCAACTCCGCATCAATCTTGAGGATGGAGATGATGTAGCGCAGGTCCAGGGCCACTGGCTGATAGAGCGCCAGCAGCTTGAGGCACTCCTCCTCCAGGTCGATCTCCATTGCGTCGATCCGCCGATCTCCCTGGATGACGCGCTCTGCAAGCTGGGCATCCCGTTGCTCAAAAGCGGTCAGCGACTTCTGGACGCTGTCTTCGACGATCGTGGAGAGCCGCAGGGCGTTGTGCTTAAGCGTGTTGATTTGCTTTTCAAGGTGCGAGGGCATGGGGCCTGTTATCCGAAACGTCCGGTGATGTAGTCTTGGGTGCGTTTGTCCTGGGGGCGCACAAAGAGGTCATCTGTGGCCCCGAACTCCACCAGATCTCCCAGGTGGAAGAAACCGGTCTGCTGAGAAACCCGTGCGGCCTGCTGCATGGAGTGCGTGACGATCACGATGGTGTAGTTCGTACGGAGTTCGTCGATCAACTCCTCGATCCTGGCTGTGGCGATCGGGTCCAGCGCCGACGCGGGCTCATCCATCAAGATCACCTCCGGATTCACAGAGATTGCTCGGGCGATGCACAAGCGCTGCTGCTGCCCTCCGGAGAGGCCGGTTCCCGGCTCGCTGAGGCGGTCCTTGACCTCCTCAAACAGCCCGGCCTTGCGCAAGCTGGTCTCCACGATCTCATCCAACTCCTGACGGTTGCGAGCCAGCCCGTGAATCCGGGGGCCGTACGCCACGTTGTCGTAGATGGACTTGGGGAAGGGATTCGGCTTTTGAAAAACCATCCCCACTCGTTCGCGGAGTTGCACCACATCCAGCTTGGGGTCGTAGATGTCGTTTCCGTCCAGCATCAAGGTCCCGGTCACGCGACATCCGTCGATGACGTCATTCATCCGATTGATGCAGCGCAGGAAGGTGGACTTGCCGCATCCGGAGGGGCCGATGAGCGCGGTGACGCTGTTGGCCGGGATGTCGAGATCGATCCCATGCAAGGCCTCTTTTTCCCCATAGAAGACGCGGACGTCTTTGGAAGAGATTCGGATCTGCGGAGTCAGCCCTGAAGAGTCCTTGGAGTCGGAGGTTTGTGTTTCGTTCATTTTGCGGTCTGCGTACATGGGGCCTTACCAGCGGCGTTCGAAGCGTTTTCGGAACAACACGGCCAGGGAGTTCATCGCAATCAGGAAGACCAGAATGACCATGATTCCCGCAGCCGTCAACTCAACATACCCTCGCTCCGAGCTTTCCGCCCAGAGGTAGATCTGCACGGGGAGCGCCGAGGCCGCCTCCAGAGGACCGCCCGGGATGTCCGCGACAAAGGCGAACATGCCGATCATCAGCAGGGGGGCGGTCTCTCCCAGCGCCTGTGCCAGTCCGATGATGGTGCCGGTCAGCGTGCCTGGCATGGCCAAGGGCAGAACATGATGCAGGACCACCTGCACCGGAGAGGCTCCCATCCCCAGCGCGGCTTCCCGGATACTCGGCGGTACGGCCTTGAGCGAGGCTCGGCAGGCGATGATGATGGTCGGCAGCGTCATCAGCGAGAGCACCATTCCTCCTGCCAGAGGCGTGCTCCGGGGAACGCCGAAGAAGTTGAGCAGCACCGCCAGCCCGAGCAGTCCGAAGACGATTGAAGGCACTGCTGCGAGGTTGTTGATGTTGACCTCAATGAGCTCCGTCCAGCGGTTCTTGGGAGCAAACTCCTCCAGGTAGATCGCCGCCGCCACGCCCATGGGGAAGCTGAGCAGGAAGCAGATCAGCAGCGAGTAGAACGAGCCGGTGATCGCTCCGCCAATTCCGGCAATCTCTGCAGCTCGGGAGTCTCCGTTGGTGAAGAATCCGAAATTGAACACTGTCCGGATACGCTCGTCACGTTCCAGCTGATCCAGCCACTCCAGCTGCTTGTCACTCAGGAGCCTCCGGGATTCCTCAATGTCCCGAGGGGCGTTCCCCTTGAGGATCTGGTCGGTGTTGGAGGACATCAGGACCCAGAAGGTCTGGGTGGTGCCCAGCAGAGACGGGTTGTCGATGATCGCCTCGCGCACCTGATTCCCAGCATCCGCACTCATCAACAGCAGCAGCTCCCGTCGCTCTGATCGCTTCTTGACCTCCGGGAAGGACTCGATCCAGCCTCGGCGAATTAGCGTGGTGTAGTCGGCACGCATCAACTCCGCTTCACTGCTGGAAGCCGTGACTCCCAGCTGTTCCGAATCAAGTGTCACTTCCAGGGAGACCTGGGCACGTATGAACGCTGTGTACCCTTTGGAGAAGACGGTGTAGATCAGGAACACCACCGCACCCACGCCCAGCGCCATGGCCAACTGACCGTAAAACCGGAAGCGTCGCTCCGCAGCATAACGTTTGCGGACCAGCCTCTCTGCCACAGCGGGGTCTCGTTGTGAGCGCTCAATCATACTTCTCCCGATACTTTTTCACGATTTGCAGGGCCACGACGTTGAGGGCCAGCGTCACCAGAAACAGCACCAGCCCCAAAGCGAACGCCGAGAGCGTCTTCGGGTCGTCAAACTCCTGGTCTCCGATCAAGGCAACCACGATTTGCACAGTGACAGTGGTGACGTTTTCCAGCGGATTGGCGGTCAGGTTTGCAGCCAGGCCTGCGGCCATGACCACGATCATGGTCTCGCCGATGGCCCGGGAGACTGCCAGCAGCACGGCACCAACCACTCCCGGAAGCGCGGCGGGCAGGATGACCTGCTTGATGGTCTCGGATTTGGTTGCGCCCATCGCGTAGGAGCCATCTCGCAGCGTCTGCGGGACCGCGTTGATCACGTCATCGGAGAGCGAGGAGATGAACGGGATGATCATGATCCCCATCACGGCCCCTGCTGCCAGAGCGCTCTGGGCCGAGACCTCCAGCCCGAAGCCGACTCCGGTCTCCCGAATCCACGGAGCAACCGTCAAGGCGGCAAAGAATCCGTAAACGACTGTGGGGATGCCGGCCAGAATTTCGAGCATCGGCTTGATCAGCGCTCGGGTGTGCTTGCTCGCATACTCCGAGAAGTAGATTGCGGAGAAGAGCCCAATTGGTACGGCAACGAGCATCGCAATCGCAGAGATCAGCAGCGTCCCGGTAAACAGCGGGATGGCACCAAACGCTCCCTCGCCTGCAGCTTGATCAGCACGGATTGCGATCTGTGGATACCACTTCAGTCCGAACAGAAACTCCACTGGAGAGATCAGCTCAAAGAACCTCCAGCTCTCAATCACAAGCGAGGCAACGATGCCGAATGTGGTCAGGATGGCGACGGTCGAGCTGAGGATCAAGAAGCCGGTGAGCACCCGCTCGACCACATGGCGGGCCCGGAACTCCAGAGAGATTCGGGTCCGTGCATAGAGCCCTCCGGCAATCATCAAGGCCAGCGTGACCACCAGCAGGCTTTGTGTACTCAGCCCCTGCAACTCCCGGAAGCGCGCTGCGGCTTCCGCGACGCCCTCATCACGTGCACCAAATCCCAAGTTCCCGTCGGCCAGCACCAGGATCTCGTTGAAGAGCATGTCCCGCTCGTTTGGTGCCATCCCCTCGTCCAGACCTGCAAGGACGAGGTCCTTGAGGAACCAGTTCTCCGAGAGGCTCCAGAAGAAGACCACGAGCAGGGCCGGAAGCCCGCACCAGATCGCAGCGTAGTAGCCGTGATAGCTGGGCAGCGAATGCAACTTCCCCACCCCTGAGATGCCCTTGGCCTTGGACTGTCCGATGAGGAAGCTGGAGAACAGGATCAGGAGAAAGAGGAGGTAGAAGATGGGGGGCATGACTTCCGTAGAGTGGGAGGAGGCAGCGAGTGGAAACTGCCTCCAGAGTAATGGCTGAACTCACCTCGGGGAAGAGGTGAGCAGCTCAATTACATGCTGACAACCGAGAGGTTGCGTACGCGGTTGCGCATTTCAGCGGCCAGCTTTGCCGAGTGCGGAACCAGGCCTGCATCGGTGAGGTAGCCGTACTCTCCGGTTGCGGCTTCGCTGACGTACTCGTCCATCATCTCCTTCATCCCCGGAATCACGCCGATGTGAGCCTTCTTGATGTAGAAGAACAGCGGGCGAGCGATCGGATACTCATAGGACTGGATGGTTTCCAGGCTGATGGCCACTCCGTTGATGGTCGCACCTTGGATGCGGTCCTGATTCTGATCCAGGAAGCTGAATCCGAAGATTCCAAAAGCCTCCGGATCAGCGGCTAGGCGGTTGACGATCAAGGTGTCGTTCTCCCCAGCCTCTTCCACGGCTCCGTCCTCACGGAAGAGGTGGCAGTCGTCCTTGTTCGCTTTCTTCACGGCGGCGTCACAGCCTTTGCCCATGACCAACTCTCCCCAGGCATCCCGGGTTCCAGAGGTCGGGGGCGGAGCCAGGATCTTGATGGCCACATTCGGCAGGGACGGGTCGATCTCGTTCCAGCGCTTGGGCTTGGGGCCTTTTTCTGCCATGGCCATCCACAGTTGAGCCGGGGTGAAGTTCAGCTTGCCCCCCTTCACGCTGTTGGCGAAGGCGATTCCATCGTTGCCGACCTGCAGCTCAATGATGTCGGTCACCCCATTCTTGGCGCACAGCTCTTTCTCGGAGCCCTTGATCGCACGGGATGCGTTGGTCATGTCCGGGTGTCCGACACCGACGCCGGCGCAGAACAGCTTCATGCCCCCACCGGTTCCGGTGCTCTCAACGACTGGGGTCTTGAAACCCGAGTTGCCGAGCTTCTCTGCAACAATGGTGGTGAAGGGGTACACTGTGGAAGATCCAACGATCTTGATCTGATCACGGGCTTGGGCGGCACCGACCAGGAGCAGCACGCTTGCGGCTGCAGCAGCGAATTTGCGGAACATCTGAACGTCTCCTTGATGTAGTTGAGAATCACCACTCGTGATGTGGTCTGTTCAGAGTAAAAGGTGATTGTTAGAGTTATATTAACATTCCGCAAAAATACGGGCACAGACGAAAAGTCCGGAGACTGTTCCGAAAAGGTGCTCAGGCGGGGGCGCTGTGATCCATCAGAAACTTGCGTTCCATGATGTTCAGCGGAAGGTTGTGGGTCTGCTTGAACTGGAGAAACTCTCTCTTCTCCTCAATGGCATCATAGGGGTGCTGCTTGCAGAAGTGCTCCGGCTCGCGGGCAAAGGCCTTCAGGGCGTCCAGCTCTGCTTCGGAGGGAGCTTGCTCTTGAGAGAGCGCCAGGCGGCCCTTGGGCAGAAACCGTCCATCCGGAAGCTCCCGGCCAAAGTAGATCGTGATCTTTCCGGCATGCGGGCTGACCATCGCATGGGTCCGGGCGAAGGGGACGAACCGGACGTCAAACCGGTGCTCCTGCTGCAGCTCGGATCTCAGCCCGAGCACCATGTTTCCCTGCAGTTCCAGTGAGAACACGGCTCCAGACTGCTCTAGCAAGGGGCCGAGGACTTCGGCAAAAACCGGATGGGTCGCCTCCGGGAAGTGATTCCCAAAGTCCCGATGGTTCAGCAATTCGCTCACGTCCATGGCTTCCGTCCGAAGTCAGTCCGACTGAATCTGCAGCTCCCGTCGATAGTGATCGAACAGGGTGGATTTGGAGAGCATCCCCAGAAAGCGCCGATCCTCGGCAACTGGCAGGGACCAGGCCTTTGAGGACTCGAACTTGTCCAGAGCCTGCCCGATGGGCTCGGAGAGGTTGATCACCGGGAGGCTCCGCATGATGGAGCCCATGGTGACCAAGTCATAGAGAGTCGGGTCAAAGAGGTACGAACGCACGTCATCCAGAAACACCACCCCCACACAGGTCTCGGTGCCCTCCTCGAGCACCGGGAAGTAGTTGCGATGGGCCTCTTTGAAGACGTTGACAAACTCCCCGAGCAGCATCGTATCCCGGACCGGGATGAAGTCCTTGTCCAGAATGTCTCGGGTGTCCAGGTTGTAGAGCAGGTGCTGATCCGACCCCCGGCGCATCAGATGTCCGTGAGCAATCAACTCTCGGGTGTAGACGGAGCCGGCCTCGAAATAGGAACTGACGAGCATCGCGCTGCTTGCGGTGAGCATGAGCGGCAGGATCAGCGAGTAACCTCGGGTCGACTCCATCACCAGGAAGATCCCGGTCAGCGGGCCATGCATGACCGCGGTGACCATGCCGGCCATTCCGGCCAGAGAGAAGGCGGCTTCGTGCTCCACGACTCCCAGCGAGAGCTTGTTCATGGCAATCCCGAAGGCCAGCCCCACGCCGCTGCCAATCACAAGGCTTGGGGCAAAGACTCCGCCGATGCCTCCGCTCCCCAACGTCACGCCGCAGGCGACGAACTTGAGAAACACGAACAGCAGCACAAAGCTCAGGGCCAGGGTGTCGGCCTCGTTGAGGAACATCTGCGTGATGTGGTAGCCCTCCCCGAGAACCTCCGGGAAGGCGAAGCCCATCAGCCCCACCAACAGCCCTCCGAAGGTGGCTCTGACCCATCCTTTGGGCGAAACACGCTGAAAGGCCTTCTCCCACAGAGGCAGGCTCCGGATGAAGGCGATCGAGATCAGTCCGGTCACAATCCCCAAGCCCACGCAGGCGAGCAACTCCACCGGGGTGAAGCCCGTGATCTCGTGGTGGAAGGTGATCTTGTTGCCCATCATCAAGCGCGACAGCTCTGTCGCGCTGATGGAGGCGATGATGGTCGGGAGAATGGTCAGGTAGGTCCACTGCCCCACGATGATCTCCAGGGTGAAGATCAAACCGGTCAGTGGCGCGTTGAAGATTCCGGACACTGCCGCGGCAACGCCGTATCCGATGAGCAGCTTTTTGCGGCGTTCGTTCAGGTCCAGCCAGCGCCCGATCACCGCACCCCAAGCCCCGCCGATGCAAACGATCGGTC
The DNA here is from genome assembly GCA_038133845.1 of Deltaproteobacteria bacterium. GTDB lineage: Bacteria > SAR324 > SAR324 > SAR324 > NAC60-12 > JAYPUA01. The sequence goes on along the minus strand of JAYPUA010000003.1, from coordinate 71,648 downwards.
CTTCCAGTCCGGTCGACCCCCCGCTGCCCACCGTGAGCAGGCTCCCGAAAAAGCGGGAGAAGATCATCCGCCGCCGGAGCACATCCGAACCGAGTGCCATGCCCTTGATCACATCCGAGACGCCGTGTCCGGAGTAGTCTCGAATGCCTCGGCGGATCAGGTAGACCGCGGTTCCCATTCCGGCAGCAGGGAGGAGTACGCCCCACCACATCGTGTGCTGATCTTCTACCAGGCTGCGGAAGAGGTGGACGCTCCAGTTCAAGGCGACAGCCAGTGCGCCGCCTCCCAGACCCAGCACCAGAGCACTGAGCATCATGACCAAGGTCTCCTGTGCAGAGAAGCTTTGCAGTTGGGCAAAGCCTTCCTCCGCTTCTGAACTGCTCTTTCCGCGAGGGATGAAGTCAGCCAGTCTTTTTTGCCAGGACTGATTGGAAGTGATCAAGGAGTTGTTCCTGAGAGGGAGGTAGCTTCAGAAGAGGGGCGAGGTTGTCGTCACGGATCAGGTGAGCTACCTGAGAGAGAAAACGAAGATGGTGGGCGGCATCTGCGCTGAGAAGGACAAAGGCGACAAACACGGCCTCGCCATCAGGAGCCCCGAAGTCAACAGGTTCCTCCGGATAGCAGGTGGCGACCAGGGACTCGCTGAGTTGGAGCGACCCGGGAAAGCGAGGGTGGGGCACCGCGACCCCACGGCCGATGCCTGTCGTCGAGAGCCGCTCGCGCTCATCAAGATGCCGGGCCAGGTCTTCCGGGAGTCCAAGCTCCTGATGCAGACGCCTCCCGACAGACTCGAAGAAGGCCTCCCGGCTTTCGGAACTCAGCCCGGTGTGCACTCCCCCAAGGCGCAAGGCGCGGATGAGGTCGGCCTCTCCACTGCGGACGGCTTCCCGGTTCTCTTCAATGTAGAGGTGCTTGGAGCGAGCCCAAGCCAACAGGGTGTCCCGACGGAAGACGTATTCGCCGTTCTTCAAGGCGCAGGGGATCTCCCCGAGCCGAATCCAACGCTTGATGGTGGACTCGGGCACTCGGAGAAGCTGTACCACTTCTGGTACTTTTAGCTGATGAATTGCACTTTGAAAAGCCACGGACTCTACAAAGAAAAAGCCATCTGGATGAGGTCAAGGATTCAAAAAAGTCATGCTATCACCTCTCAGACGCTATGTGAAGTTTCTGTTAGCCGGAAATGGCAAACCCGTCCACCAGCAGTGCAGGAATGAACAGGTGAGACAAATTCGGCTGATACACCGCACCGGTTCCCCGAATATTTTTCAGCACCTCAAAGAAGTTCCCGGCAATGGTCACACTGTCCACCGGTTGGACGCGCTCTCCGTTACGCATCAGGAATCCCTGTACGCCGATCGAGATGTCTCCGCTGACGGGGTTGCATCCTGCGGCGCCTTCCAACTGAGTGACCAGCAGGCACTCTTCCGGAGTGGCACACAGGTCCTGCAGAGAGGAACTTCCGGTCGGCCAGACCAGGTTGTGCATCCGGGTGGAGATGCCTCCGGAGTAACCTCTGCCGGCGTGTCCGGTTGAGGCGTGATCTTCTTGGAGGCCGGACTCCACGTGATACAGGAAGCTCCGGAAGACCCCATCCTCCACCAGGGGAAGCGGTTGAGTGACCACTCCTTCGGCATCCAGAAACCGGGAGCGGGTGCCGTTGACTCGGTGAGGGTCGTCTAGCAGGGTCAACTCCGGAACCGCGATCTGCTCGTTCAGGCGTCCCTTGAGCCGAGACATGCCCTTCTGTGCAGACTCTGCAGAAAATGCACCGAAATACATTCCCAACAGTCGCGGTGCGGTATATTCGTCCAAAACCACCGGGAGCTTCCGGCTCGAAATGGGCTGGGCCTGCAGCAGTTCAGCCGCCTTCTGGACGGCCTGTTCGCCGGTCTCCCGGGCAGCCTGAGGTTCCCAGGCACGCTGACTCCAGAAGTGCATCCCGGACTTGCGACGCTCGCCTTCCTGAAGCAACGCGCCGCAGTAGGCGCTCACGCTGTTGCTCCGGTGCTGATAGCGCACGCCCCGGGTGTTGACCAGCAGCGTCTCGCTCCGACCCCGGGACGCACCCAGGTACGGGAGCGTGGTCACACGGGAGTCGGCACCGCGTGCGGAGGCCTCCACCTCCAGCCCGAATTCGGTCAGATCGCCAGCGGTCAACCGGTCCAATTCTGGCTGGTACAGTCCAAGGCTTTGCGAATCCTGAGTGTACGGAGAGACCTCCGGGAGGTAGACGCCGGTGGCATCTTGCAGCAGCGCGTGCTCGCATGCCGTTCGGAAGGCACGCTCAATCGCCTCTTCATCCAGACGCTCGGTGGAGGCCAACCCGGAGCGTCCTTCCCGGATGACCCGAATCCCCAGCCCCAGGCTGGTCGACTGCTCGATCTTCTCGGCCTTGCCGTTGCGGATTTCCACATCGAGCGACTCGTCGCGCTCCAGCATTGCATCGACCTCGCGGAACCCTTCGCGGGAGGCCAAGGTCAACACCAGCTCGGCTGCTTGTTCCATGCTCAGCATCAGCGCCCTCCAACGAGGATGGAGTCAATCTTCAAGGTTGGCTGCCCAACCGTGGTCGGAACCCATCCGCTGGAGGCACCGCACATGCCGGCGGCAAGTTCCAGGTCGTTGGCGATCATGGAGATGCGAGGGAGCACCTCGTGGCCCTTGCCGATCAGGGTGGCTCCCCGGACGGGCTCAGCGATCTTGCCCTTGCGGATCACGTAGCCTTCCTGCACGGCAAAGTTGAACTCTCCGGTTGCCGGATTCACCGATCCGCCTCCCATCTTCTTGGCGTAGAGCCCAAAGTCGATGGAGGCGATCATCTCCTCCACGGTGTTGGGTCCGGGAGCGATAAAGGTATTGCGCATCCGGGAGACCGGGGCAAACTTGTAAGACTCCCGTCGGGCCGAACCCGTCTGGGCGACGCCGACCTGCCGAGCCCCAATGCGGTCCGAGAGGTAGCCCTTGAGAATGCCGTTCTCAATGAGCACCGTGCGCTGTGTTGGACGGCCTTCGTCATCAACATTCAGCGAGCCCCACTTGTTCGTCAGTGTGCCGTCATCGACGGCGGTGAGTACCGAGCTGGCGACTTGCTGCCCGACCTTCCCGCAGAACGGAGAGGCGTTTTTCCGGATGGCCTCGGTCTCCAGCGGATGCCCGCAGGCCTCATGGAAGATCACTCCGCCGAAGCCGTTCCCAAGGACGACAGGCATGGTCCCTCCGTTGATGTAGCCGGCATCGGCCATCAGCAGTGCTGAGGTTGCGGCGCTCTTGGCCAGGCCCGAGAGGTCGAGATCGCGGAAGAACTCATATCCGCCCAACACCCCTGGACTCTCTGCACCTGATTGGGGCCCGTCGCCCTTTTCGGCAACTGCCGAGAGGCGCATCCGAGAGTAGTTGCGGGAGTCTTCAACCCAGACGCCTTCACTGTTGGCAATCAGCACTGCGCGATGCTTTTCTACCATCCCGGCGCTGACCTGCACGATCTCCTCCCCGTGCTTCCGGGTCAATTGGTCCAGATGCCGCAGCAACTCCACACGCTCGCTCTTGCTCACGGCCTCCGGGTTGATGGCCACGTGGTGGATGTCCTCCACGTTGTGTCGTTCCAACGGAGTGAAACTCCCCGGCTGGCCTTCCCCCCGGGCTTGTCCCAAGTTGGATGTCAGTTGGAGAAGGTTGTCTTCGGCCGGGTCGCTGCTGTAGCCGTAATACACGTCGTCGCCGTAGATCAGCCGGATCCCCACGCCAAAGGAGTTGGTGGAGCTGATCTCGTCGATCTTGCGGTCGAGCAGGCTGACGTTGGAAGAGACCGAATCCTCGGCAAACACCTCGGCAAAGTCCGCACCCTGGCTCAGACCGTGCTCTAATATCTTGGAAACTGTTGATTCTGCTAGCATGATGTCTCTAAAGAGGGAAGAAAGTAAGCTTTGAAGAAAGCATTCTAGGGAGTCCCCAAGAGCATGGCAAGCAAAGCGGAGGGACAGGTGAAATTCGCTCCGGAATCTTCTGGATCAGAGGAGGGGCACCTTGTGCAAAAAAGGTGGATCCCTCAGTAAAAAGCAATTTGTTTCAATGAGATGGCGTTTGATCAAACTCACCGTGTTGCTCATTTTTGGCCTCACGGCGCTCCTGCTGTCCGGGCCGCTCTGGATGCTGAAGTTCGGAGGTCTGGACCTGCACACTCACTGGAGTCGGGCCTCCATGGACTCTCCGGGGGCGTTGGAGGGTGAACGGCTTGATGAAGACGAGGTGGTGATCCGGGTGTACGCGGCACGTGCCTACGGGTGGCGAGGTGCCTTTGCGGACCACTGCTGGATCGCGGTCCGAAATCCGGGAGAGGCATTTTTCCGTCTGCATGAGGTGATCGGCTGGAGGCATTACCGGGGCATGGCCGTGGTTTCGGAGTCGGTTGGGACTCCCAATCGGTCCTGGTTTGGCAACCCGGCGCGGCTGCTGGGTGAGGTTCGGGGACAGGAGGCTGTTGCTCTGATCCCGCGCCTGAACGAGGCGATTGCCAGCTACCCGGCGGCTCGGCACTACCGCGTCTGGCCCGGTCCCAACAGCAACACCTTCATTGCCCATGTGCTGCGCCACCTCCCGGAACTGCAGACGCCCCTGCCGGCAACGGCCATCGGGAAAGATTTCCCAACGGGACTCTGGCTCCAGCCCACTCCCGGAGGAAGCGGCTGGCAGCTGACGCTTTGGGGACTCGCCGGGGTCTCGATAGGCTGGAATGAAGGCCTGCGGTTTCAGTGGCTTGCCATGGAGTTCGGTCTGCATCCCTTCCGGGGAGAGGTGTACTGGCCCGGGTTGGGGGCGGTTTCGCTGTTTCCCGAAGCGCAGGCCAAGACCCCATGAAGAGCAACACGCCTGGACCGACTTCTCGGAAGAGCAGGTCGTCGGGAAGACAGCTTGAGTGGAGGCAACACTCTTCGCTTTGAAGGAAAGCATCGGTCCTGAATTTAGGCCAAGGCCAAGGAGCAGGACCCCTTCTTGCCCTTCCCGACGTAAACCGGAGGATGAATCCGGTTTACTCTTCAAGGACGGACAAGCTTCCGTTTTTCAACCCTTGCTGATGATTTTGCTCAATCTCAAATGACTGCTCACGGACCTCAACGCATCGTCTGCCTCACCGAAGACCCCACCGAAATTCTCTGCGCGCTTGGAGAAGAGGACCGGATTGTGGGGATCAGCGCTTACACGGTTCGTCCTCCCGGAATCGAGAAACGCAAGCCGGTCGTCTCGGCCTTCACCGGAGGGAGCGTCTCTAAAATTCAGGCGCTTGATCCGGACCTGGTGATCGGGTTCTCCGACGTCCAGGCCGATCTGGCGGCTCGGCTGATCCGGGCTCATCTGCCGGTCCTGATCCTCAACCAGCGCAGCCTTGAAGAGATCCTGGAGACGGTGATGATGATCGGGCTGCTGGTGAACCAGCGAGAGCGTGCCACAGCGCTGGTGGAACACTACCGTTCGCTGCTGGAGACCACTCGGAAACGCGCAGGGGGCCGAGAACTCCGTCCCCGGGTGTATTTCGAGGAATGGTTCGACCCGCCTCTTTCCGCGATCCAGTGGGTCAGCGAGTTGATTGAAGTTGCTGGGGGAGTCAACATCTTTGCCGACCGTGCTCCGGGAAAGGCCGCTCTGGAGCGCAAGGTCTCCCTGGACGAGGTGGTTGCCCGAGATCCGGAGGTGCTCATCGGGTGCTGGTGCGGAAAGCCGTTTGACCCGCAGCAGGTGCGAGAGCGTCCCGGATTTGAAAACGTGACTGCGGTTCGCAACCAGCGACTGCACGAAATGGATCCGGCGATCATCCTCCAGCCTGGACCAGCCGCAATCACCGCAGGCCTGCCTGTGCTGGAGAAGCTCCTGCATCCGTAAAGCTCCTTGCGATTTCCCCTCTCGTTTTCACAATGCTTTTTAGCTGATGACCTCACTCGCAGGTCTGGGCCTCCAAGGTCTGGGCCTGAGCGATTTCCCAATTCGGCAGAGCGGATGCGCGGCATCACGCTGCCACTTCCCGGAGTTGCGTAGTGTCCAACGTTCGCAAGACCGTGCTCGCTGGCGCGGGAGCCGTCCTCCCTGTGGTGGCGACGGTCGCGGCCATCGACTTCCTGCTCGAAATGATGGCTAGCATCTTCTCCCCGGCGCTTCAGCCGCTGACCGAGCTGATCCATCGGCACTACCCCCAGCTGGAGCGGCTCCTGCAACTTCCCTGGATTCAGGGGCTCCTGGCGATCCTGATCTCAATTGCCGGGCTCTACCTGATCGGGCTCCTCGTGCAGCGGGTCATCGGGCGCAGGCTGATGGGGCTGGTGGAGTCCGGAATCTCCTACCTGCCTCTGGTCAAGACCGTCTACGGGCTGATCAAGCAGTTCCTCGAGTCGCTCAATACCGGACCCTCCGGAAACCAGCGGGTGGTCTTGATTCCCTTCCCCACGCCTGAAATGAAGACGGTGGGGCTAGTCACCCGGACTTTTCAGGAAGACGCCACAGGGCGTGAACTGGCCGCAGTCTATGTCCCCACGACCCCGAACCCAACCTCGGGCTATCTGGAGATTGTCCCCGTGGAGCAGCTTGTAAACACCGGCTGGACGGTAGACGAGGCGATGCAGTTCATCATCTCCGGAGGTTCTGTGGCTCCGGCCCAGATCGTCTACGACCACCCTGCGCACCCCTCCTCCGCTGCGCCCTGAACTCAAACCCCTCCTTGGGGCGTCTTTCGGTCGAGAAAATCATCACATCCGGATGTGATGATTTTCAGGCTTGACACTCGGAGGCCCGCCGCTTACCTTGGTTTGGCCTTGTATCGAGATGGCGCGGAGGGATCTGGCCCTGTGAAGCGTCGAGCAACCCTGGAGCACGGGGTGCTAAAGCCAGCCTTGCCGAATCCTTCGGCCAGGATCGATACGGCTCGGAACGAGCAAGTGCGGCCCTCTCTTCGCCTCGACAGTCTCATCCGTTCCCGTACGATCTCAACTCACCGGTGCCGGATCCCATCCCGGGAGCTACGCACGTTTTCCTTCTCTTCTTCGTGAACGGAGTGTCATGAGCAACCATCGTTTTGAGACCCTGCAACTGCATGCTGGGCAGCAGGCCGACCCGACTACCAACTCTCGGGCGGTGCCGATTTACCAGACCACGTCTTACGTCTTCAACAGTGCCGACCATGGCGCGAACCTGTTCGCTCTCAAGGAGTTCGGGAACATCTACACGCGCATCATGAACCCCACTACGGACGTCTTTGAGAAACGGGTAGCCGCGCTTGAGGGCGGGGTGGCCGCGCTGGCGACAGCTTCTGGACAGTCGGCGCAGTTTCTGGCGATTACCAACATGCTCACGGCCGGAGACAACCTGGTCTCCACCTCGTTCCTCTACGGGGGAACCTACAACCAGTTCAAGGTTCAGTTCCCTCGTATCGGTATCCAGGTCAAGTTTGCCAGCGGTGATGACGTGGCCAGCTTTGAGGAGCAAATTGACGAGAATACCAAGGCTCTGTACGTGGAGGCCATGGGGAATCCACGCTTCAACATCCCGGACTTCGAGGGGCTCGCGGCGCTGGCGCAGAAGTACGACATCCCACTGGTGGTTGACAACACCCTGGGCGCATGTGGGGCGCTGTTTCGGCCTTTTGATCACGGAGCGAATGTGGTGGTGGAGAGCGCCACCAAGTGGATTGGAGGTCACGGAACCAGCGTTGGCGGAGTGATCGTTGATGCCGGAACTTTCAACTGGGGGAACGGCAAGTTCCCACTCTTCACCGAACCCAGCGAGGGGTACCACGGGCTGGTGCACTGGGATGCCTTCGGATTCAACAGCCCGGTTTGTCAGGCCCTGGGGGTTCCGGCCCACCTGAACGTGGCCTTTGCCCTGCGTGCTCGCGTGGAAGGGTTGCGGGACTGGGGGCCGGCGCTGAGTCCGTTCAACGCCTTTATGCTCCTGCAGGGGCTGGAGACACTGAGCCTTCGGGTGGAGCGTCACACCCGGAATGCCCTGGAGCTGGCCCAGTGGCTCGAACAGCATCCTCAGGTGGATTCCGTCAGCTATCCCGGACTGGAGAACGACCCGTACCACGCCCGGGCCCGCAAGTACTTGCAGCGAGGGTTTGGCTGCATGCTGATGCTCTCGCTCAAGGGAGGGTACGATGACGCGGTGAAGTTCATCAACAGCCTCAAGCTGGCCAGCCACCTGGCCAACGTCGGTGATGCCAAAACACTGGTCATTCACCCGGCCTCTACCACACACCAACAACTCTCCGAGGAAGAGCAGCTCTCGGCCGGAGTCACTCCGACCATGGTCCGTGTCTCTGTAGGGCTTGAGCACATCGATGACATCAAGGAGGACTTCCAGCAGGCCTTCGAGGCCATCGGCTGATCTTCTCGGATGGTCCCGGGGTTGCGCAAGCTCCGGGATCGTCCACTTTTGGAGAAAGAATTTGAACGCAGTACCGCAACCATGACCTTGATCATCCGCTCCAACTATCACGCGCTCCAGGCCATTGAGCAAAACCGCATCCGCTGGATTCCTCCGGAACAGGCGGAGCGCCAAGACATTCGTCCACTGCGCATCGGGCTGCTCAACATCATGCCGTTGGGAGAGCAGTACGAGTTCAACCTGCTTCATCCCCTGGGACTCTCCGTGCTGCAGATTGAGCCGATCTGGATTCGGTTGGAGTCACACGTTTACAAGTCCTGGCCTGCAGGACATCTGGACGACCTGTACATGACATATTCGGAAGCCACTCGAAACCAGCCTCTGGACGGACTGATCGTCACGGGTGCCCCGGTGGAACATCTTCCGTTTGAGAAGGTCGAGTATTGGGATGAGATCTCTGAAGTGATCCGGGATTCCCGGGAGAGTTGCCCGAGCACCTTGGGAATCTGTTGGGGAGGGTTTGCCCTGGCCTACCTGGAGGGCGTTGAGAAGATCACGCTTCCGCAGAAGCTGTTTGGCCTCTTTGAGTTGGAAAACCAGGCCCAGGGGCACCCGGTGATGGGAGCGCTGGATGATGTCTTCTGGTGTCCGCAGAGCCGCAACGCCGGGCTCCCGGACGACGCCATGCGTCAGGCGGAGCACGAAGGGAGGCTCAACTTGCTGGCCTATGGTCCGGAGTCCGGATACACCATCTTCGAAACAACCGACCAACGGGTGCTCATGCATACCGGGCATCCGGAGTACAACGCCGGGCGCCTGGCCTATGAGGCGCGGCGAGATCAGAACAGCCCGGAGGTCCCTCCGGTGGCCAACTTTGACTTCAACAACCCGGTCAACCGCTGGCGTTCCCACCGCAACACCTTCTTCTCTCAGTGGATTCACTCCTGCTACACCCGGATCAGCCTCTGAGGTCCGGCTTCACTCCTGCGGCGGGGCTCCCCGCAGGGAGCAGGTGATGGTCAGGGTCCGGGGGGTGTAGATGCCCAGGGTGGCCACTGAAACCAATCCCTGTGTGAAGCTGGCCTCCATCCGGGTCTCGTAGACCCGCCCTTGCGGACAGCGGTCGTAGATCTCGAACGACGGGTCTCCCTCCGTGCCCCAGTACCAGTAATCCAACTCCTCCACAATCACCTCCTCTGAAGGCAACTCGGAAGGATACTGAATCCGAAGCTGACAGCCTCCGAGGATGCTGAACACGACCAGCAGGATCCAGCCTGCCTTCCACCGGGATTTCATGGGGGACTTCACTTGCATTCGCCACTCAAAATGCGTTAAATGAACAAATCATGGATTCTCTGGTTCCCAGAACTGCCACTCCTGCAGGTAGCTTCCACGATACAGGAAAGATGCGGTGAAGCATCCAGGATCAAAGACTTTCGGGGTGAACAGGCGGTCTCCCTCCCACATGGGCAAGGCGCTCAAGGCCTCCCGGGAGATCCACTCCAGTTGGCCTTCTGGACACTCCTTCGTCAGCGTCCCTGAGAATTGCGTAGCATGAAACACGAACACCTGCCACTCGTCTCCGAAGGGAGAGTCACCGAGATCGGGGAAACTGAGGACCGCGCTGAGGCGTGGGTTCAAAACCTGCAATCCGGTTTCTTCATGGAACTCCCGAAGCGCCCCGGAATGTGGGGCCTCGTTGGGCTCCAGCTTTCCTCCGGGAGCGAGATACATGCCCTGATGCTCATCCGCCTTCTGGCGACGGATCATCAGCACCTGCTCCTGGTGCTCAAGATACACCAGGGTGCCCAACTTCATCTGTCTGTCATCCGATTGCTGTGAATTCGAAATTTTCCAATCAAGAAGTCACTTCCTTGCTTGAGCATGCGGTCCAGAAGGCCCGAGAAGCTCAACTGTCTCAAGAGCCCAACGAGATCAAACCCTACGAACTGGGACACCAGACGCGCATCATCCGTGGACGGATGCCCGGGTTGGAGACCGTTCACGACCGCTTTGCCAAGTCCTTCTCCCAATCGCTTGGGAAGCAGTTACGGCGGAACTTCATGGTCAACCGGCGAGCGATCGAGTTGATCAGCCAAAAGGATCTGCTGGACGGCACCCCCTCCCCCTCGGCAGTCACCGTCTTTGGGCTCGCTCCGTTGCAGGGGCATGCGATCCTCTCCTTTGAACAACGGCTGGTCCATGCCCTGATCGACCTGATGTTTGGCGGCACCGGCCAGTTTGAACCCGGAGGCCCGGTCAAGCGGACCTTTACCGGCATTGAGATGCGCATGGTCGCCAAGATCGCTCAGGCCGCCTTGCAGGACCTCGGGACCGCCTGGAAGCCTGCTGTTCAACTGCGCCCCACCTTTGAGCGCATCGAGTCCAACCCGAAGCTCGCGTCGGTGACGGGGCCGGAGGACATCCTGGTGGTGACCACCTTCGACGTGGAGCTGCACCGCAACCCGATGACCATGCGTGTCGCCCTGCCTTACGGGATGCTGGACCCCATCCGGGCCAGGCTTGATGCGGCTTCTCAGAACATGGACTCGGACCTGAACCCAATGAGTGCGGCGCGGCTGGCCGAGAGCCTGCGGCACACCTCCGTGGAGGTCTGTGCTCAACTGGGCAGGACCCGCATCAGCCTGCGACACTTTCTCAATCTCAAGCCGGGAGAGGTTCTCCGTCTGGATCAGGGAGTGGATGCTCCGCTCCCTGTGCTGGTCAACGGGGTCCTCAAGTTTCGAGGAACTCAGGGCGCACTGCGCGGGAAAACGGCAGTCCGGATTGGCGAAGTCGTTGCTCCCCGCGAACGCTACCGGGACGTGCTGGATGGTGCCGACAGGGACTGAGCCTTACTCGTCTTCGTACTCCCCGTTGATCCGCTCTCTCAGGTCCTTTCCAGGCCGAAAGACCGGGAGGCGCTTCGGCTGCACCCGAACCTTCTCTCCGGTCCGTGGATTCCGCCCCTCGTAGCCTTCGTACTGCTTGACGCTGAAGGAACCAAACCCCCGAATCTCTACCTTGTCTCCCTTGGCCAAGGCTTCCTTGACCTGATTGAAGAAGATCCGGACCACCTGATCGGTGAGTTGAATGTTGTAGCCACTCTTTTCGGCGAGGGTCTCTATCAGTTGGGACTTGTTCATCTGGATTGTTCTCTACAGACAGGATGTTGAGTAAACCGCACGAGGTGATTACCCTATGAGATTTTTTAAGTCATCACAAGCCTGTAGCTGACAAATTTTGAAAATTGGGGCGTTGCTTTGTGGAGGATTTGTACCGGACGCCAGGACCCAAGGCTTCCAGCTTCCGGTGCACTGAGGCCTTTGAGGCAGGGAAAAGTAGGAACCTCCGCATTTTCTTCTGGTCTTCCGGAGGTTCGTTTTCTAGGATTTTGGGCAAGGCATCACCTGTTTGACTCTCTGGAAATATGGCAAAATCTTCATCAAACTCTTCCAAAGCACCTTCTAAATCCCGGCAGCGCCAGCAGCAGGTGCGCCTCCTGACGCTAGCCACGAGCGCCTTTTTGATCCTGGCAGGAGCCTGGCTTTGGTACGACTTCACTCCGGAAGACACGGACCTGCAGGCGATTGGGCAGGGACAGAACATTGTGGTTCAGATTCACGACCCTGGCTGAAGCCTCTGCCGCGAGCTGAAGCGAGTGGTCCACTCGCTCGAACCAGAATATCAAGGGAAGGTCCGCTTCATCATCGCCGGGCTCAACACCCCGGAGGGCCGGGCTTTTGCTCAACTGCACGACGTGAGCAACGTCACTCTGCTCTTCTTCAGCCCGGAAGGCCAGCGCATTGCCACCCTCACTGGCCCTCAGGAGCCGGACTATCTGCGACGGGCCTTCAACCGAGCCTTCAAGCTCAACTGACCCTCAGCGCCCGAGGTATGCCTGCATGTGCTCGTCCTCGGGATTCGCCCTCATGAGTGCCTCTCGAAAGGTGTTGAACTCCTCCTCATATCGCCCCTCAAACACGAAGACATCCAGCAAGAAGCTTCCGGCGTTGTCTTTGTAGTGGGAAACTTCTCGCTCCGGGACGAGGAACTTCAACTCCCCCAGATCGTTGGAGGTGAACCTCACAGTATGGATGGAGTTACGCTTGACCCACCAAATCTGTTTGGGCTTTTGGGCTTCCCCCACTCGCAGGGATAGCAGCCAACTCTCGTCCAGAGAAAGCATGCCCCGCTTGCTGCAGCTGCTGCAGATCTTGACCGCTCCGGAAGCCATCACCACCGCGACATCGTTGACGTCCAGCTTTACGCCGGTCTCGGTCCAGGAGGCGCGGTTCCCATTGACCTTGACCCGGCGGTAGTCCTTCAAGTGAAAGCCTTGCTGGTACTCCGGAAAGACCAACGGGTCCGGGCACCCAAACCCAAAGAGTCCGCAACCGACGGTCTCCCGGCTTTCCTTCATTGCTGCCTCATACAGTGCTCGGAACCGGCGATTTCGGGCAAAGTCACGTTTTTTATCATCCGGAATCTCTGCCTTCTTTAGAGCTTGCAGCCGATCGCGCACGTAGGCCACTTGCTTTTCGGCTTCCGGAAATTTTTCGTAGCGGCTGATGAACTCCTCGTATTTTTGTCCATTGGGCTGGTAGTTCAGCCTGCTGTACTCGCTCATCATGCGCGCTTCGTCAAACTCTGAAGAACCTTGGCTACCGGAGTTTGCGTTGCGCTGTGCCAGCGCCTGCTTGACCTGGCGGACCTCCTCGGAGGCCCAGGAGAACCTCGCGTACTTCTCGACAAAGGCCTCTTGGCGCCCCTTGGTGGCTCCGAGTTGAAGCTCTTGATACTCCTTGCGCATTGCTCGCTCCAGGCTGCTGACT
>JAYPUA010000003.1:0-58343 GCA_038133845.1 Deltaproteobacteria bacterium | reverse complement strand
TCCGAGTTGAAGCTCTTGATACTCCTTGCGCATTGCTCGCTCCAGGCTGCTGACTTCAGGTTGGGGCGGAGATGAAGCGGCCTTGCTCTTCTTCAAGGCACGGAGTCGGTCACGGATATAGGCCACTTGCTTTTCGGCTTCCGGAAATTTTTCGTAGCGGCTGATGAACTCCTCGTATTTTTGTCCATTGGGCTGGTAGTTCAGCCTGCTGTACTCGCTCATCATGCGCGCTTCGTCAAACTCTGAAGAACCTTGGCTACCGGAGTTTGCGTTGCGCTGTGCCAGCGCCTGCTTGACCTGGCGGACCTCCTCGGAGGCCCAGGAGAACCTCGCGTACTTCTCGACAAAGGCCTCTTGGCGCCCCTTGGTGGCTCCGAGTTGAAGCTCTTGATACTCCTTGCGCATTGCTCGCTCCAGGCTGCTGACTCCGGAGTTCGAGGCCAGTACAGGCTTCACCTCCTGGGGGCCGTCGACTTCTACCGGAGGCTGAGCATTCGCCTGCTTGGTACGCCGTCGCTCCAGCATCTTCAGCTTCAACTCCGCAACCTTGCGGAGCTTGCTCGCTGGAAAGGACTCGACAAAAAATTCAAAATCCTCGGTATTCTCGGAGTCCTTGACCAACTCCCAGGCTTCTTCATCAGCCCGGTACTGACTGGGGGCTGGAGCGGTGCTGGACGAAGCTTCCGGAGCAGGCTCCACGCGGGTGATGGCCTTGGGTGGTTCCGGCTGAGCCTTGACGAAGAAGAAATCTCCGGTCAGAGATGAAGCATCCCACGGGACCTGAGAACCGTTGCTTTTATCTTGAACCGAAGCCCGGACTCGCTTGAAAACCTCTTCCAGCTTGAGCCCAGGGGTCTGCATGTGGTGAATCAGCTCTCCGGTGTAGAGTCCGTTGGATCCGCTGCCATCGGAGGCCACCGATCCGGGGGCCGTTGCGTAGGCAATGAACGTTCCGGAAGGTGCGTTCAGCGTCGCCAGACCTTGTGCGGCACTCCGGAAGCTCCGGGCATAAGGGTTGTTGCGGCAGGCATCGAGGATCACCAGGTTCATCCCATTGCGCGCGGCTTCCATCTTGGCCAGCACCCGGCCAACGTCCACGGATTCATACTCTACGTCTTCTTCAGCGCCGATCTGAGCCTTCACGGGGATCATGTAGTTGTGCCCCTCCACCTGCATCCCGTGTCCGGAGTAGTAGAACAGCCCCAACCCACCGTCCTGCAGCTTTTTGCCAAAGCGGTCGATTGCGCGCTTCATGTCACGCTGCGATGCGTCTTCGAGCAGGTCCACATCAAAGCCCAGGCCTCGTAATGTGCGGGACATCATCCGGGCGTCATTGACCGGGTTGCGCAGGGGGGCCGTCTGGTAGTTTGCGTTGCCGATGATCAAGGCCATCTTGCGTCCGGATTCCGGCACTGCCTGGGAGACGCGGGAGATCCCCTTGGTCGCCTGAGCTGAAACCAGTGTTGCCCCGGTGCAGACCAGAACGATGACATTTAAAATCCACTTCATGTGCCTCTTGAGCGCAGTCAGGTTTCTCATTCCTTCCTTGTTTCAGACTAGCGAATGTATCGGTATTGCAAAGCCCTTTTTTTCTCTTGGGAAAGCTCTTCCTGAGCCCTGATGGGATTCGTGTGTCGCACGACTCCGGAGGCTCAACTCAGCTCCGGTTGCTTGCTCGTGGCCTGCAGAGCGTTCAAAGGTGGGTTCTTGAAAAGACCGGCGAGCATCTCGGCCCAGGCTCTCGGGGGGAGTCTCCAGGAGGGAACCAGTCCCATGTTGGCAGAGAGGAAGTGCTGAAAGTGTTGGGGGTTTTGGGAGAACATGCGCACGATCCGATCCGTGAGCGCCGGAAAGTTCCGGAGCATCAAAGCCAGATGGGTGACCTGATGGTAAGGCCGGGTGATCGCGGCGTGTGAGGAGGCATAGCGTTGCAGCGCCCAAAAACGCTCTGGAGCGTCCTTCCGAAGCGCTGGTCCCACAATCTCTCCGAGGACCACCGCCTGCTCGAATGCGAGGCTCAGGCCCTCTCCGGTGATGGCGTCCAGGTAGCCTGAGGCGTCTCCGATCAGTGCCAATCCGGGACGAATCACCCCGCTCGTTCTGCGGTGAAGCGGTCCGACAGCCCGAGGCACATCCGTTGGTGTTGCGGACTGCAAACGCTCCTGCAGCTTGGGAAACAGCGCGAGCCGGTCCAAAAACAGCAGCTTCCCTGCCTGCTCCGGAGGCTTGCGATGCCGGTCCCAGAGAATCGCGACCCCCACTCGATCTGGACCAACCGGAGTCACATAGGCCTCGGCTCCCCAAGCCCAGTAAACCTCCACCTGATCGGTCCAGGGAGCGACCTGAAAATGCTGACGCACTCCCCAGCGCTGCAGGCGCGACTTTGCTCCAGAAAGCCCGGCTGCCTTGCGGATTCGTGAGTTCAGCCCGTCGGCACCGATGACCAATTTGGGCGTCAACGACTCTGATCCGACACGGACCCTGACGCTCTCTCCTTGCACCTCAACGTGCACCTGGGCTTGGTGGAGGGTGATGTTTGCCTGCGATTGCACGGCCTCCCGCAACCCCTCGGAGAGCACGGTGCGCTCCATCCCCCAGCCAGGACCTTCCTGAAAGTTGGCCGAGGCCTGGTGGCTGCCGGCCGAGTGGTAGGTGATTCCGGAGAAAGGACGATGCGGCCGTGCCTGCAGGAAGGGGAGCACCCCCAGCGTTTTCAGGTGAGCGAGTCCGGTGGGCATGATGCCCTCGCCGCAGGGCTTGGAGACCGGGTAGGGCTGTTGCTCCAGGACGAGGATCGTGACTGGATGTCGGGAGAGGGAGAGCGCGGTGCTCAGTCCAGCGGGCCCTCCTCCGACAATAACAACGTCCCACGCCTGACCGCTTGAAGCCATCCCTGGCTTGGAGGATGCCTCCTTGCACAAGCGGTCAGAAGCGGGGACCTGTCCAAAAGAGGGGAGTGCCGGATTCGTAGCTGATGTTGGCAAGGGTCCGATCTCGATGGTTCAGCATCCATGATAGCATCTTTTGAGCATAGCGTGCTACCAGAAGCTGAGCCTCGGGAGATTCGGCAAGGTTGTGGAACTCTCCAGGGTCTTCCTGGAGGTCGAACAGCAGCGGGGGCAAGGCCGTGAAGTGGACGTACTTGTACCTCGAGTCCCGGAGGACGCAGAGGGTGCACTGATCCGGATAGAGCCCAAAGCGTTCGAGGATCATTGGCTGCAGGGAGGCGATCTCCCGGAAGTCGAACTCGAAGTGTACGGCATCTCGCCAGCGCTCTGGGGCTCCGGATTCCAGAAACGGCGTGAGCGCCAGACCATCAAACTGCTGCGGCACATCAACCCCGAGCCACTCCAGAATCGTCGGCGCGGTGTCGATAGTCTCTGTGAAGGCTTCTATCTGAGTTCCATGGCGTGAAGGCGCATCCGGGTGGTGGATGATCAGGGGGATGTGGAAGGCGCTGTCGAAGTAGCCGGATTTCCCAAACAGGTAGTGGTCTCCAAGCATCTCCCCGTGGTCGCTGGTAAAGACCACGAGGGTGCGCTCCCACTGTCCGGAGGCCTTCAGGTAGTCGAAGATGCGACCGAGGTGATGGTCGACCTCGGTCATCAATCCGTAGTAGGTTGCGCGGGCTTGCAGCACCTCCTGTTCGGAGGCTTCGGCCACGGTCCCCGTGCCGGTACGGTAGAAGCTCTCCGTGCGTACCAGCTCGTGCAGGGTCTGCAGCAGCAGGTGTTGTGCAGCTTCGTTGGCAGCAGAAGAGCCTCTGACCGGGGGCGGGACATCCTCCGGAGAATACATGCTGTGGTAGGGAGATGGGGCAACCCAGGGAGGGTGCGGGCGCAGTAGCGAGAGGTGGGCGAACCAAGGCTCCTCCTCACGTACACTGAGCCACTTCAGCAACTCGCCACACAGAAACGCGGTGTTGCTGTGCTCGGCACGGTAGCGTGCCGGGGCAAAGGTCGCCTCCCTGCCCGGAGAAGCCGCTGCAGGCAGATAGACCGTCTCCGGAGTCAGGCTCCCGTAGCCCAGAGCCTTGAGTGAGGCCAGCCACGGTTTTTCGCTCTCTGTCAGCGAGACGGCGCTGACCATTCCGGGAAGCACCCCTTCGTAGGTCTTCAGGTCCGGGTCGTTCCGGTCCCGGTCGCGGGGGTCTGCGGCGATGTCAGTGTAGCCGAAGAGGGTGGGTTCGTGGCCCGCCTTGCGAGCCTCCCAAGCGAGGTTGGTGAAACGACGATCCAACGGGCTGCCATTGTTGACAACTCGGTGGTTCATCAGATACATCGAGGTGAGCAGAGAGGCTCGGGCCGGACCACAAGGCGTGGCCTGGGTCCAGTGGTTGCGGAAGGTCACTCCAGACTGCGCCAGACCGTCCAGGTTGGGTGTCTGGATCAACGGGTGTCCCAAAACACCCAAGGTGTCTCCTCGCCACTGGTCTGCCGTGATGAAGAGCACATTTTTGGGGGAGGGCATCGAGGGTTACTGATCCTTGAGGAACTCCTCGTAGTCTTCTGCCGAAAGCAGATCTTCCTGGTCCTCATCCCCCCGCAGGGCAATGCGGACCAGCCAGCCTTCGTCGTAGCAGTCCTCATTGATCAACTCCGGGCGGTCCTTGAGTTCCTGATTGAAATCAATGATGCGTCCTGCCACAGGGACATACAGGGAAGAGACCGCCTTGACTGACTCGACGGTGCCGAACTCTTCGCCAGCCTCGAACTCGTCATCAATGTTGGGCATCTCCACATAGACGATGTCCCCCAGTGACTTCTGGGCAAATTCTGTGATCCCTACATACGCCTTGGATCCCTCGATGCGAATCCATTCGTGTTCTTTGGTATACAAGAGTTCGTCTGGGACCTGGCTCATTTCGGGCTCCTGGTTTCGGTTGACATAGGACCGCATCAGCGGCAAATTCGTGATTCCTGAAGGGGACTCCTTCTTGCGGGAGATGCGACTAATCTAGCTTCCGCCTGCCCAGGATGTCCAGAAGAAAAATGCGGTCGGGACAAATCATCGCTTGACCCGATAAAACGGTGTGGAGACGACCTTTGCCGGGATACGCTTTTGGCGAATCTCCACCTCCAGCACCGTCCCCGGAGCCTTGAGCAGGCTGGGAACGTAGGTCAGTCCGATGGGCTTCTCCAGCGTTGGAGAGAGAAGGCCGCTGGTCACAGTGCCGATGCGCTCCTCTCCGCTCCAGACCGGATAGCCGTGTCGAGGGATCCCGAACTCGGTCATCTCGAAGCCGACCAAACGCTTTGGAACACCATCCTGTGCCTGCTGCTGCAGGACCTCCTGACCGATGAATTTGCCCTTGTCCAGCTTGACCACCCAGTCCAGCGAGGCTTCCAGTACCGTGGTCTCCTCGTTCATCTCGTTGCCATAAAGGTGCATCGCCCCTTCAATGCGCAGGCTGTCTCGCGACCCCAGCCCGCAGGGGATCAGATCATAGGCACTTCCGACTTCGAAGAGGCGGCGCCAGACTGGCTCCGCATGCTCCGGAGCAAAGTAAAGCTCGAACCCGTCCGAGGCGGTGTAGCCCGTGCGGCTGACGATCATTGGCGCTCCGCAGACTTCCCCTTCAGCGAAGCGGTAGTAGCGCATGTCCCGGACCGGAAGCGCGGTGAGTTGCTCCAACAGGTCCACGGCCTGCGGTCCCTGAATCGCCAGTTGCACCCAGAGGTCGCTTTCGTCCTCAATCTCTGCCCCAAAGCGCTCGTTCTGCTCCCGGATCCAGGCGAAGTCCTTCTCCCGGTTGGCGGCATTGACCACGACCAGATATTCCCGCTCATCGCGATGATAGACCAGCACGTCATCCATGAAGCCTCCCTGCGGGCTCATCAGGACATTGTAGTGAATCTTCCCGGGATCCAGGCGGGCCACGTCGTTGCAGGTCAGATACTGCAAAAGCGCCAAGGCCTGCTTGCCCTTGATGGAAATCTCTCCCATGTGGCTGACGTCAAACAGCCCGACTCGCCCGCGTACCGCGTGGTGCTCCTTCTTGTCTCCGCTGTAGCGCACTGGCATGTGCCAGCCCCCGAAGTCCACCATCATCGCTTCGTGTTCCAAGTGCAGGGCATGAAACGGCGTTTTCTTCAAATTGGCCATTGATTTCTCCAAAAAGCAAAACAGACCAACTCTAAGGGAGGCCTGTCCAACTTGCAAGGTTGGAGCAGCATCTGCCTGGTCCTGCAAACCGCTCTTCAGCCAGGTACTGGCACTCTGAAGACAGTTCGGTTAGAGTGTTGAGCCATTTTCTGAATCACCTTTGCCTCACTTTGACCACGGTATGAAAACACCGGTACCCTCCCCGTGCCTGAACGCAGATCAGTTGACTCTGCTAGAAGAGGAAGAACTCCTGCTCAAACGCGTACAGCAGGGGCTGTTTCAGCAAAGCGCAGAAGAGGCGTCGGTCAATGTGTATCAGGACCTGATTGAGCTGCGTGACTCCATTGGAGAGGCACGTACGGAAGACGTCCCGGCGATCATGGCACAGATGGAACAGTTGGCCCTGATCTCTCAGCAGCAGGGACAAATGCGCCGCACGGCGATTCCGGACCCAGCCAATCCGTACTTTGCGCACCTGCGCCTGCAGGAAGGCAGGAGAACCCGAGACCTGCTGATCGGCTCGCGCAACGGCCTCTCTCCTCATTTGCCCTGTCCAATTGTGGATTGGAAGACCGCTCCAATCAGTGCCATCTTCTACCGCTACCGGGAAGGCGATGAGTACTTTGAGGAGATTGGAGGCCGGGAGATGGAGGGAAGGGTGTGCCTGCGGCGGATCGTCCAGGTTGAAGGGGGACGACTGGTGCGCATTGACACCACTGAGACCAGCTTGATCTGGGGTGAGGAGTCGGGTTGGGCTCCTCTGCAGCAGTCACGCCCTCGGTTGGCAGGAGGAAGCGGAACCGCCACCCGCCCCGAACCCTCCGGGAGGTTGGGGAACGGCTCGGTCCGACGCGAGTATCGGGTCGATCGGCACCTGCAGCAGATCACCGCCTTGATCGATGCCAAGCAGTTTGAGGTGATCTCTCATCCGGACTCCGGGATCGTGCTCATTCAAGGGGGAGCCGGCTCCGGAAAGACCACCGTTGCGCTGCATCGGCTCGCCTACCTGATGTCCCGGCAGCCCCAGTACTTCACCTCCCGGAACGTCCTGCCAACTGTTTTCGGCACCGCTTTGGCTCATTACATCTCCAAGGTGCTCCCCTCTCTTGGAGTGGAACACACGCCGGCACGGGTCTATCAGGAGTGGGTGTCCCATCAGCGTCAGCAACGCCTGGATCACTTGCCGCGGAACTATACGGAACACACTCCGGTTGCGGTGATTGAGTTCAAGCGGCATCCTCTGATCCTGAAGTGGTTCGCCGAGGAGGCTGCTCAGCGCCTGAAGGCCTTTGAGCAGGATCTCTTCACTCGTGCCGTTGGTGTCGCTGGAGAGTCTGAGTTGCGGAGCACTTGGGCTGCCTTGAGCGAGGAACCGCTCTGGCCACGCCTTGATCGGCTCTCCCGCTGGATGCAAGGAAACTATCGCGCTCCCGGCATTCCGGATTGGAAGCATCCGGCTCTCGCCCAGCGTCTTGAGCCCTTGCTGGAGGACCACTTTCCGGAGCGGGGAGAGCCCCGGCGCTTTCTCTCAGAGTTCTACAACGACCTGTTGCTGAACAAGGCCGCACTCCAAAAGGCCGCAGAGACCTGGGCCCCGGGGGTGTTCACCCCGGGACAGTTGGAGAGCATCTGGAGTTGGAACGTTCGACAGTATCAGAAACGGCGGGATGCCGACAATGAGAACCTGCGAGATGCCTTGAAGAATGTGGCTCAGGAGCATGAGTTGGCAGGTGTCTCCTCTGGGATGGGCTTTGAGGAGGAACTGCCAACTCTGGATGAGGAGGACGATACGCTTCTTTTGGTGCTACATCAGCAAATCCTCGGGCCGCTCCGCCGCAAGAAGGGCAAGCTTGTCCAGTTTCATCACCTGATGATTGATGAAGCCCAGGACTTCAGTCCGACCGAGTTTGAGTTGATGATCTCTCTCACACCTCCCAAACGCCGGAGCGTGACTTTGGCTGGCGACATGGACCAGCGGATCATGGAAGGGCGAGGCCACCAGGACTGGCAGACTTCGCTTGGTGGGCTGGGGCATGAGATCACCATGCTGGAGCCGCTGAAGATTGGCTACCGCTCCACCCGGCAGATTACTCAAACGGCTCGTCAAGTGATTGGCGATCTGACCGTCAACACCCACTGGGAGGCGGTACGGGAGGGAGCTCCAGTGGAGCGATTTCCCTTTCAGGAACTGGGAGCGCTGCTGGTCTTTCTGGGCGATGCCCTTGAGGGACTCGCCATCCGGGAGCCTCACGCGAGCGTTGCCGTCCTTACGCGCACTCCCGAGTCTGCGGATGAAATCCATGCGGGGCTGCAGCGTTCGGACATCCCGAATCTCCGTCGGATCCGTGACCAGGAGTTCTCCTTCACCGCCGGAATCGAGGTGACCAACATCGCTCAGACGAAAGGACTGGAGTTCGATTACGTGGTCATCGCCG
The DNA here is from genome assembly GCA_038133845.1 of Deltaproteobacteria bacterium. Taxonomy (GTDB): domain Bacteria; phylum SAR324; class SAR324; order SAR324; family NAC60-12; genus JAYPUA01. The sequence goes on along the minus strand of JAYPUA010000003.1, from coordinate 49,803 downwards.
ACGCCGACGCCCGGACCTATTCCACAGATCCACGATCTCGGCATCTGCTTTATGTGGGAGTGACCCGAGCTTCTCATCAACTCTGGCTGTTGCACACCGGGACTCCCTCTCCCCTGATTCTTGCTGAAACAGCTTGAAACCCTGCAAGCGATGTTGCTGAATGGTAAGTGATTGTGATTTCAACCACCTGATTTTTCTCCTACGGATGTCATGCCTCATACCTTGCCTGCACACCTTGACGCTCTGAAGCAGCCTGAAGCACATCCGGAGCAGTCCCCCGTCAAGTTGACCCAGACGCCGACCTCGTACCTGCTGCGTACCGGAGGCGTGCTCTACAAGATCAAGAAGCCCGGAAATGATTTCAGTACCCTGGCGGTCAAGGAAGCCTTCTGCCATGAAGAGGCTCGGCTGCTGAAGAACTTCAACCCGCTCTGGATGATCTTGGTGGTTCCGGTGACACAGTCCGGGAACGAATTCGCGTTTGGCGGGGCCGGAGAGGTCATTGACCATGCGCTGAAGATGACCTACCTCCCGGATTCCGGGTTCCTTGACAAGCGCCTGGAAAAGGGAGCTTTGGACGCCAAATATCTGGAGGCAGTGGCAGAACACCTCGCAGGGGTGCACCAGGCTCACCCGGCCAAGGACCGGCAGGGGGATTCCGCACGGCCCGAGAAGTTCCGGGTCCTGGTGGAAGACATGATGTACCAGATGAAGCGCTACTACGCACCGGCCTTCACCCAGCCGATTCTCGACATGGTGCGTCACCCGGTCGACAAGTTCTTCGAGGAGCAGGGCAAACTGTTCACCAAGCGTCGCAAGGGGCGTGTGGTCATGGGACACGGGGCGTTTCTCCCGGAGCACATCCACATCAAGGACAAGCAGGTTTCGGTGGTCAGCCCGCTGGAGGTGCATCACAAGAAATACGGCGACCTGGACGTCTCCAACGACTTGGCAACTTTGGCGATCGCCCTGCACCACCACAAGCAACCGCAGGCCGCAGAAGCCTTGATCGAGACCTACACTCACGTCACCAAGGACCGGGATCTGGCCAAGATGCTCCCACTCTACCTCACCTTCCAGGCGCTCAAACAGGGCGTCAACCTGTGCGAACTCAAGGTCGCCCTGCAGCAGGAAGAGCTGGGCGTGGAGGCCATGGACTACTTCCATCTGGCGGTCCGGTTTGCTCGAGAGATCCCTCGCACCTGAGTGATGGCCGATCCACCTTCCTTGCGGCAGGAGTGGGAAGGGGGACGAGTACAGCGCATCTCTCAACCTCGCCCCCATGCTTTCCTGCTTGAGCTTTACACCGGACGCTCCATCAACCTCTGGCTTTCGGCTCACCCCAAGCACGGAGGTGTGTTTGAGGTCGATTGTCGACACTCCAATCCCGCTAGTCCCTCGGTCTTTTGCCTCTGGCTCCGCAAGCTGCTACTGAACGCGGTTCTGGAGTCGGCAGAGGCCTGGTGTCCTCAGTGCGTGTGCCTGAAGTTCAGGCGCAACACGCCGACAGGTCCGGAGGTCTCCCTTTTGGTCTGGGAGGACAACGGCCCGCGCTCCAATCTGCTTCTGCTTGACGAACAGCAGCGCCTCCACCTGGCGCTGTTCAATCCGAACCAGGCCGCCCGCAAGCTCTCTCAGGGGAAGCCCTACGCCTTTCCGGTACGCTGGAGCGCTCCGGCCTCCGGACAGTGCGAGCTGCAGAAGGGGGAGTCCGAGGAGGCACTTTGGGAGGAGGCATGTAGCCTCTGGCGACAGCGGCTCCGGAAGATCCAGCGGCACTGGCAGCGGATGCAGGAGAACCAGGAGGCTGACGCGGTGAAGAGCGCGCGGTTTGCCGAGGTTCGGCAACGTGCGGACTTGCTGAAAACCCAACTGGGGCAAATTCAGCCGGGGAGCCTGGAGGTCGAGGTTGTCAACTACTTTGATCCTGAATTGCCCCTGGTCCGCCTGGTGCTGGATGCCCAACTCAGCCCGCAGGAACAGGTCGTCCGGATGTACCAGCGTGCGGAAAAGCTGGAGAAGTCCATCCCGCACGTCCGGGCACGCTTTGCCCAGACCTCTGGAGAGTTGGAGGAGCTGGCCGAGCGGCGCGAGCAGTTGGGGTCACTCCAGACCGCCTCCGAGTGGGAAGCCTGGCTTGCTGACCTCCCGGAGTGGCTGTTGCGTGCGGCGCGCCGACTTGAGCAAAAAGTTCCGGAGCGCACTTCTGCCCCGGCAACTCCTGAACCGCTGATCCGGATCAGCTCGGATGACTTGGAGATCTGGATTGGACGAAATGCTCGAGAAAACGAGGTGGTCAGCTTCCGCTGGGCGCGGGGAAACGATTGGTGGTTTCACGTGCAAGATGCTGGAGGAGCCCACGTGGTGGTTCACGCTCCTCACGGAGAGCTGCCCCCTCGGACCTTGGAAGAGGCCGCGCTCCTCGCCGCCTACTACTCCAGGCTGCGGCTAGAACACAGCGTGGAGGTGGACTATACCCGCCGAAAGTTTGTCCGCAAGCTCAAAGGCAAGGCTCCCGGACGAGTGACCTTCTCGCAGAACCGGAGTGTCCGAATCTCACTGGATGCCGATCGGATCCAGCACATCCTCTCCAGAACCGCCTGATCTTTCTTGAAAATCTGGAAAATCCGGCTCGCTCCCAGAGGAGGCTTCTCGAGGAGAGGTTCGGGCTCTTTGGGAAAAAGAGTGGGGAGGTGAAGATGCTTTGGCACAGATTCTGTAGCAGTATAAGAAACGCACCCACACCACACTTTAGGCAGGTTTGAGGAGGCGCAAGAGGAATTGAGAGGGAGAAGCCATCCTTGGCTAGAGCACCTTCCTTGGAGGGATCGATTCCTCTTGTCCCCTCAACTTGTCCTCATTGCAAGCAACTCCCGAGCCATCTCGGCAATTTCTCCGGGAGAGAAATCGCAATAAGTCCTATCTTTTTGATTTTCCAGTTCAATTAAGGAGAGTTCCGCAGGATTTTTTGGAGGAAGTGACGCCTCTCTTGGAAAACCTTGCGGCGTTCGCGGTCCTTGAGGAGGTTTTTTCCGTATGCTCCAAGCTTGAGCAGCTGCAGGAAAACCACGCCTCCCAGCACCCAGGCGGCATGCGCCTCGAACCATTCTGCCGAGATCATGCCGCCTTCCTGGGAACGGATCGCAGGTATCCACGGAAGACCTCCATGAAATGCTCGACGTCTGGAAGCATCCTCAGGTTCATGCGGAAGGTCTGCTCAATTGGAGGACGCATCGGGCGAACAAGGATCCCGTGGTCCTTCAGGTACGCCAACGCCGCGGCGACATCCGGTGGTTGAACCAGAAGAAAGTTTGCACCTCCGGGAAAGTGCCGCACCTGCTCTTCCTGGAAAAAAGCCTCCAGCGCCGGCTTGGCGACTTGCATCAGGTGCTGCACACGCCCCTGAATTTCCGGCAAGGCCTCCAGCACCGCAGAGCCTGCCACCACAGAGAGCGAGTTGACGTCATAGGGCCCCCGGATCTTGTAGAGGTGCTCAATGAAGTCCGGACGGGCGATCACGTATCCCAGGCGTAGCCCGGGCAGCGCAAACGCCTTGGAGAAGGTCCGGAGGAGGATGAGGTTGGGGAACTCCCTCAGGAGCGGAACGGCGCTGAGTCCGTTGAACTCGAAGTAGGCCTCATCCACCACGATCGCGTGGTTCGGAAAATTTTGAAGCAGGTCGGCAATCTGTTCCAGTGGGACGACCGTTCCCGTCGGGTTGTTTGGATTGATCACCACGATCATCCGAGTCTGCGGACTCACGGAGGCCTTCACCTGCTCCAGAGGATAGCGAAAGTCTTGCGGAGGAAACTCCGGCCCGCACAGGTGAGCGCCCAAGGTTCCGGCAACCTGTGCAAACATCGCAAAGCCGGGCCGAGCCATGAGGACCTGATCGCCGGGTTCGAGCAGACAGCGCATCACCAGCTCGATTCCCTGATCCGAACCGTTGGTCAGAATGAGCGATTCCGGAGAAACCTGGGCGTACTCAGCCAGGTTTTCCAGGAAGTTGCCGTAGCTTGGGTAGAGGTGCAGGCGCTGCTGAGACAGGTAGCCTTGAATCGCCTCCAGTACAGAGGTCGGAGGCGGGAGCGGCGATTCGTTGAAGTCCATCAACAGGTGCTGTTCCGGATCTCGCCCCTCCAGCGGCGGGTTGTATGTGCCCATGCGGGCAATCGCCTCCCGGACTTGCATCTCAGTCTCGATAGGAGTCTACGGTGGGGCAGGAGCACACCACGTTTCGGTCTCCGTAGACGTTGTCCACCCGAGCGACGTTGGCCCAGACCTTGGTCTGTCGCAGCCCCGGGACGGGAAAGGCGGCCACTTCGCGACTGTAGGGATGTGCCCAATGCTCCTCCACCAGATCATCCATCACGTGCGGAGCGTTCTTGAGAGGGTTGTCCTCCGGATCCCACTCTCCGGAGGCGACCCGGTCGATCTCCTCACGGATGGAGCGCATGGCCTCGCAGAAGCGATCCAGTTCTGCCTTCGGTTCGCTCTCGGTCGGCTCGATCATCAAGGTTCCGGCCACGGGCCAGGACATCGTTGGCGCGTGAAAGCCGTAGTCGATCAGTCGCTTGGCCACGTCCTCCTCGGTCACTCCGTGAGCCCGGAAGGGGCGAAGGTCGATGATGCACTCGTGGGCGACGCGGCCGTTCTTTCCGGTGTAGAGCACCTCAAAGTGACCTCGCAGTTGGCTGGCCAGATAGTTGGCGTTCAAGATTGCCACCTGGGACGCTCGCTTAAGGCCTTCCGCTCCCATCAGGCGGATGTAGGCCCATGAAATGGGGAGGATGCTGGGGCTGCCCCAAGGGGCAGCCGAGACCGCAGACTGTTCGACGTTGGTGTTTTCCGGAGCTTCGACCACATGCGAGGGGCGAAACGGCGCGAGGTGCGCTTTCATGCCGATGGGGCCCATTCCGGGACCGCCTCCGCCGTGAGGGATGCAGAAGGTCTTGTGCAGGTTCATGTGCATCACGTCCGGGCCAAACTTGCCGGGCTGTGCGAGGCCAACCAGCGCGTTCAGGTTCGCGCCGTCCATGTACACCTGCCCGCCGTGCTGGTGGATCAGCTCGCAGATCTCGACGATGCTCTCCTCAAACACTCCGTGTGTGGAGGGGTAGGTGATCATCAATGCGGCCAGCTGTCCGGAGTGCTTCTCCGCTTTGGCTCGCAGGTCTTCCACATCGACGTTGCCCTGATCGTCACACTCGACGATGACAACCTTCATGCCGAGCATCGCCGCGCTTGCCGGGTTCGTCCCATGTGCGGAGCTTGGGATCAGGCAGATGTGCCGTGCAGAGTCGCCCCGGCTCTCGTGGTAGCGTTTGATCACCAGCAACCCGGCGTACTCGCCTTGGGCTCCCGAGTTGGGCTGCATTGAGACTGCATCGAAGCCGGTAATCCGGACCAGCATTTCCTCCAGCCCCTGGATGAGCGCCTGGTAGCCCTCGGCCTGATCTTGGGGGACGAACGGGTGCACCCGCCCGAACTCAGGCCAGGTGATCGGGAGCATCTCCGTGGCGGCGTTGAGCTTCATCGTGCACGATCCCAGCGGAATCATCGCCCGATCCAGCGCAATGTCGCGATCCATCAGTGTCCGGAGCAGGCGCATCATCTGCGTCTCCGAGCGGTTCAGGTGAAACACCGGGTGCGTCAGAAACTCCGAGGTTCGGCAAAGCGCTCGAGGAATTCCGGAGCGCTCTTCCGTCTCTACGCGCGCATCGAGTTGCTCCACGCTCAGGTCCTCTGGAGAATTTCCGGAGATCACTTCCCACAGCGCTTGCACCTCGGCTGCGGTGGAGGCTTCGTCGAGGCTGACCCCCACTCGGGTTCCGCTGATCGGCCGCAGGTTGATCTGTGCTGTACGGGCTCGCTGATGAACGGCGCTTGCGTCCGGGACCTCAACCGTCAGGGTGTCAAAGAAGGTGGTGTTGCAGGAGAGCCCCAACTCTCGCAGCCCTTCAGCAAGCACGGTGGTTAGGCGGTGGACTCGTTGGGCGATCGTGGTCAGCCCTTGTGGCCCGTGGTAGATCGCATAGGCCGCCGCCACGTTGGCGAGCAGCACCTGCGCCGTGCAGATATTGCTGGTGGCCTTCTCCCGACGGATGTGCTGCTCGCGAGTCTGCAAGGCCAGACGGTAGGCCAACTTCCCCCGGCGGTCCACGGAAACTCCGATCAGTCTTCCGGGGACCGAGCGCTTGTGCTGATCCCGGACGGCAAAGTAGGCGGCATGTGGTCCGCCGTACCCCATGGGGACACCAAAGCGCTGCGCACTGCCGAGCACCACATCGGCCCCCAACTCTCCTGGAGGCGTCAGCAGCGTCAGGGCGAGCAGGTCGGCCGCCACGGCGACCAGCGCTCCCCGCTCCTGCCACTGGGCGATGAGGTCGCCCAGGCGGTGCAGGTCCCCGTAAGTTCCGGGATACTGCAACAGAACCCCGTAGACGTCCTCCTGTGGAGTCTCCCGGGGGTCTCCAACCTTCAATTCGATTCCCAACGGCTCCGAGCGAGTCCGCAGGACATCCAGCGTCTGCGGATGGCAGTCATCTGAGACCAGGAAGATCCGACTTTTGCTCCGGGAGGCACGCTGACAGAAGGTCATCGCCTCGGCCGCAGCAGTCGCCTCATCCAGCAAGGACGCGTTGGCGACGTCCATTCCGGTGAGGTCCATCACCATCTGCTGAAAGTAGAGCAGCATCTCCATGCGCCCTTGTGAGATCTCAGCTTGGTAAGGGGTGTAGGCCGTGTACCAGCCCGGATTCTCGAGCATGTTGCGCAGGATCACCGTGGGGGTGATGGTGTCGTGGTATCCCATGCCGATCAGAGAGCGCGTCTGCGCGTTGCGCTGTCCCAAAGCCTTTAGCTCTCGCAAGGCCTGCGTCTCAGAGCAGCCGGCCTCCAACTCCAGTTCCCCGGACATGCGGATCGCCTGAGGCACCGCCTGATCCACCAGATCCTCAAGGCTTTTTGCTTCAATGCCCTCCAGCATGGCCTGCTGTTCTTCGGGAGTCGGTCCTAGGTGGCGCTGCCAAAAATCATGCTGCTGAGAAAGTTCTTCAAGACGCATGGTCGTGCTCAAAGTGAAGAGAGAAAAGTGCGGGAAATTCCGTAACCGGGAAAAAGAGCAAGCTATCACAGGCCAGAATCAAAAACAAAACGAGATCCTGCCCGTTTCACCAAGGAGGCGCTGATGAACGTGCGGCCTGATGCGGTGCTAACCGTAAAGGGGTGGGGTGAGGAGAGCGTGGAGCCTGAACTTGACCAATCTGGAAAGGTCAGAGGCTCCACGAGGGAGAAGCAGAGAGGCTTACTCTCCGAACTCGAGGGTTTCCCGGATGGCGTCTATGCCAACACGGGCACACATTTCGTCTGTCGCGCTGTCTGCTCCGGAGACGCCGATGCCTCCGTAGAAGTTGCCTGCAACGTCGACAGGGAGCCCGCCTCGGACCAAAATCACTTTGGGGGCGTGCATCAGTCCGGAGGCATCAGAGACCTCTCCGGTCGAGGCCCGCAGGTTCGCCGCAGCGTAGGCTTTGCCCTGACTCACGTCAATGGTCATCGGCGAAGCCAGCGGATGCCGGAGAAAAGCGGTCAGATTGCCATCACGGTTGACCACGGCCACCGAGACCAGGTAGCCCCGCCGGTCACATTCTGCCAGAGCGGCGGTGGCCATTTCTCCAGCGAGCCCGGCACTCAGCGCCTTCATCTGTACCGTCATGGGAGGTTCAGCGAACGCGCTGCTGGAGAACGTCCCGACCAAAGCGCCCAAAAGTATGGAGCACGCCCACTTCTTGAACATCTTCATTGTCTTCTTTCGTTTTCGTTAGCGTTGAGAAGGAACAGACCCGTTGCGGGATTCTTGGGGCCCGAGCAGGCCGGGCAGGTCTGTTGCTGAAATGGTGGAAGATGTTCGGGCCACGATCAACCAAATTTTTCCGCCAGCCCTTCGAAGAGCCGCTTCAGAGCAGCGCTTTGGAGGCTGGCGTGTGGTCCGGTTTCTGAGAAAAGCCTAAGGCTTAGGCGGGCCCTTCTCCGCCCCCTTGCGAAGGGTCTGGGAGGATCTCGTAGGTGTGTGAGACCTCGGCTCCGGAGCGTCCCATCATGATAGAGGCTGCGCAGTACTTTTCTTGAGAGAGCTGGATCGCGCGCTGAACCTGTGGCTCGCTCAGTCCGTTGCCGATGAGGGTGTAGTGCAGGTGAATGCTCTTGAAGGTCCGAGGGTATTCTTCCTCACGCTCCGCCTCCACCAGGACCGTGCAGTCGCGCAAGGGTTGGCGGGCCTTCTGGAGAATGCTGACCACGTCCACCGCCGTACAGCCTCCCATCCCGAGCAGGAGCATTTCCATGGGACTTGCGCCCTTCCCGGAGTCTGGAGTGTCCAGAACCACACAGTGTCCGGTTCCGGACTCTGCAACAAACTTCATGGCTTCAAGCCACTTGATTTCTGCTCTCATGAAACTGAATGTGAGATAAGGTTGGAGGAGTTCCCCTTCACTTGAGGGAAAAGGTCACGTTGAGGAACCCGGCCTCATCGCGCACGAAGGTGTAGTCAATGTCGACCTCGGCTCCATTGGAGAGGAGCATCACACCGTAGCACAGGCGCGTCTCCGGAGGCGCATCGTCCGGATGCTCCCCAATGTAGAGCATCTCGGTGGGCAGGCCTCCCAGCTGTTCCGGAGAGGCCGAGAACCGAAACGCCTCGGCCAGCTTGAACTGAGCCTCCGGATCGTCACATCCGGGAAGGCGCCTGAGCCACCACAGCGCGCCCGAAGCGGCTACGAGGGCGACCACAGTGAAGATGCATCCGGTCACAAACCAGCGATTTTTCCACCACGGCGGATAGAACTCGTGCCCGCACGCGGGGCAGACCCGGACCTTCAGCGGGATCTCTTCTCGGCAGGAGGTGCAGGCGAGCGTCCCTCGCTCCAACGCCTCGTCGATGGCCCGCATCGTCTCTGGCTTGAGCTGAATCACCCGCTTGGTTCGGGGACTGAGCTTCTTCAGGTCCATCAGCGGTCGCGGATTCTGGGAACCTGCCGTCGGGGTTCATACTCGCATCGAGAGTCCCAGTCGCGCTGGGAAGCACACGGAGTGGTTGCCTGAGGTTTCCCACAGTAATAAGTTCCCAACGGCAAGCCGGTCTGCAAGGGGACGTCGTAGGAGCGCCCGTCGCTGAAGCTGGCGATCAGCCCTGCGGGGTCCGGACGGAAACTGCGCAGGGCGGACTTGCGCGAAGGCGAGAAGTATCCCCACCAGGCGTCGGTGTACAACTCGGCACAGACCTCTCGGACCCGCAACGCCTCGGAAGTTGGGTAGCCAAACGAGGGAGGTTGAGGAGGCGTGGTACAGGCCAGCGTTCCCCCCCAAAGCACACTCCAGATGAAGATCTGCGGAATCCGCATGAAAGACAAGCCCCGGACCTGAATGAGACAGACAACAAAGATTCTCGAAGCATAGCCCAGTTCCCTGCAAAAACAAGGTTTTCTCCCAAACCCTCGGCTCGTATCAGGCTTGCCAATCCTCGGCAGGTCAGGCATCTTGAACCTTTTTGTTCCTCCTGAATCCACTCCATGAGGCCGAACATGCAATCCATCCCGACCCTTCCTGGAATCGACAGCCAAAGGCTGCGCTCCTCCCGCCTGGAGACCCGGGTCCTGACCTGCGGTCCGACGGACGGCACGCCCGTGGTATTTGTCCACGGGAACCTCTCTGCGGCGACTTGGTGGGAGGAGATCATGCTCGCTCTGCCTCCGGAATTCCGAGGGGTTGCCTTTGATCAACGCGGTTACGGAGAGGCTGATCCGCAGGCAAAAATCGATGCGACCCGGGGAGTGAGGGATCTCTCGGAGGACCTGTCGGCTCTGCTGGACGTGCTGGGCCTGAAACAGGTCCATTTGGTGGGCCACTCTCTTGGTGGGTCGGTCCTGTGGCGGTTTTTGATGGACCACTCTCAGCGCATTCGGAGTGTGACTCAGGTCTGTCCGGGCTCTCCGTTCGGCTTCGGAGGCTGTCTGCCAGAGGGCACGGCGTGTTTCCCCGACGGGGCAGGTTCCGGAGGAGGAACGGTCGGACGCCCCTTTATCGAGCGCCTTCAGGCAGGAGACCGCAGCGACGAGGACCCGCAGTCCTCGCCCAGAAATGTGCTCAATTCGCTTGTCTGGAAGCCCCCGTTTGTGCCGGCACGGATGGAAGACATCCTCACCGCGACGCTGGCCACACATCTTGGTGAACAGGACTATCCCGGAGACTTTCAGCCCTCTCCCCACTGGCCTGGAGTCGCCCCCGGACGGTACGGGGCAGTCAACGCGCTCTCGCCGCTCTATCAGGAACCTCCGGATCGCCTCTACGAACTGGAGGTCAAACCTCCGATCCTCTGGATTCGGGGAGAGAGCGACCTGGTGGTCTCCGACCAGTCGATGGCAGACTTTGGTACGCTGGGCAAGCTCGGGTTCATCCCGGAGTGGCCTGGAGAGAAGGTCTTCCCGTCCCAGCCCATGGTGTCCCAGACTGAGGAAGTGCTTCACGAATACGCCCGCCGCGGTGGTGTCTGCAACGAGGTGGTCTTCACCGACTGCGGGCACTCTCCCTATCTGGAGGACCCGGAGCAGTTCAACCGGGTGTTCCACGCCTTCATCACGGCCCACTGAGTCCGCGCCGTGCAGCCTGCGTCACGCTTTCTGAACGGTGCCGGACTGGAGGTTCACTTCATGGAGTGGGGCGATCCGTCGGCACCGCCTGTGGTCTGCTGGCACGGGCTGGCACGGACCGGACGGGATTTCGATGAGCTGGCGATTGCGCTGGCTGCAGATTACTGGGTGCTCTGTCCGGATACTCCGGGACGCGGATGGAGCCAGTGGCTTCGGGGAGTCCCACAGGATTACTGCTTTCAGACCTACGAAGCGGTAGCGGTGTCCCTGTGCGACGAACTGGGAATTGGGAGGTTGCGCTGGGTTGGAACCTCCATGGGGGGGCACCTGGGAATGCGACTGGCGGCCGGCGCCCTGAAGGATCGGATCACGCACCTGGTCCTCAACGACATTGGCCCGGAGGTTCCGGATCAGGCAATCGAGCGCATCGTCACATATGTAGGAAACCCTCCGGCCTTCGATTCGCTGGGGGAGCTTGAGCAGTGGCTCCGCACGGTCTATGTGCCCTTCGGTAAAAATTCGGACGTCTTCTGGAGACGCATGGCCGAGACCTCGGCGCGGCGAACCGACTCTGGACAGATCACGGTGCACTACGACCCGCAGCTGGTCCGTCAGTTTACCGAGCATTCTGATGACCTGGACCTGTGGCCCACATACGACGCTCTGCGTGTTCCTACGCTCCTGCTGCGTGGACGTGATTCTGATGTGCTCCCGGAGTCCGTTGCGCAGGCAATGGTTCAACGTGGTCCCTGTCCCGAGCTCTGCACGTTCGAGGGCTGCGGTCACGCCCCCACGCTCGCGTCTGCAGAGCAACAGGTTCCCGTCTCCTCCTTTCTTGCCTCCTGAATCATGCTTCGAAGAATTCTGATTGAAGGGCTCTTTGGCCATCAGACCCACGACCTGACGCTTCCTCCTCAAGAGCCGGTTCTCTTGCTGCATGGCGAAAATGGCGTGGGCAAATCGACGCTGCTGGAGGCCGTCTCATACACCCAGAACCAGCAGTGGCAGGCCTTGGGAACGCTGCCGTTTGAGCATCTTCAGCTTGAAGTGGAGCCTGGAGCAGGCGCCTCGGAGGGCTCCGGAAGCGCCACGCTGAAGGTCACCCGGGAGGTGCCGCAGTCGTCCAAACCCTTTGAGGGGGTGTTGCGTTTGATCCTGGAGCACGCTGGCGAAGTGACCCAGGAACTGGAGTGGCCGATCAACTGGGGGCCTTCCGGAGGCTCCGGGAGCCCGGCGTTTCCCACGCCTGACTGGCTTCAGGAGTGGTGTCGGGAACATCCGGTCCTGTTGCTGGGCTCGGATCGTCTCAGCGGACCTTCCGGGAGAGCGATCCTGCAGTGTGCAGAGAGCATGCGCTCGCTACTCTCCAAGACACTGGACCAACTGCTCCACGAGAGTCTGGCCCAGGACTTTCGCTTCCTGGGGACGCTGGGCAGCCTCCCGGAGGCCCAGGACGTGGAGGAGTTGCAGCAACGCCTGGCTCAGCTGAGAGAGTTGATCGCAGAGCTGAACCGTCTTGGAGTGCTTGAGGAAATGGAACTCCCCGATCAACTCCCTGCGCTGGCTCCGGAGCAGCTTCCCTTGGTTCAGGCCTACATCGACCAGCAACTGGGCAAGTTCTCCGGATTGCTGATGCTGCGAGACCGGGCTCGGCAGATGCTCAAGCTGCTCCACCGCCGCCTGCGCCTGAAGCAGGTTCGGCTCGATCGCAACCTGGGCTATGCCGTCGAGTTGCCCTCGGGGCAGCTTCTGCCGCTGGACCGGCTCTCTTCCGGAGAACAGCACCTGATCGTCTTGTGGCACCGGCTGCTCTTTGACACCAACCCGCAGACGCTGGTGCTACTGGATGAGCCGGAGCTGTCGTGGCACGTGGAGTGGCAATATGCGTTCATTGACGACCTGCTGCATCTGGCTGAACTGACCGGAGGCCGCTTTTTGGTGGCCACACACTCGCCTCAGATTGTGGGCAACCACTGGGACCGCACCTTGGAAATTACGGTCTGAGTGCGCGGATCTCTTCGACACACCGATGCCGCCAACACGGTTCGGATGATGAGCCGCCGCTTTCAGGGGCTCTTCGTGCTGGTGGAGGGGCTGTCTGATGACCGCTTTTACCAGAGCTTCTTCCACCCGGAACACACCCGCTTCATTGCCGCTGGAGGAAAGTTCAACGTGTTTGAAGCGCTCTCGGTGCTCCGGACGCGTGAGGATGTGATTGGGATCGTCGATGCAGATTTTGGAGAGGAACTTCCGCAAGGGCTGCCTCTCTTCGCCACGGACACTCACGATCACGAGACGCTGATCATTCGCTCTCCAGCCTTTGACAAGTTCACCCTGCACTTCTTTGAGCCCAAGCGCCTGGAGCGCTTCCTGGAAGTCCAGCGCAAGTCAAGCTTGCGGGAGCTGTTGCTGGACGCCGGGCAGACCTTGGGCTACGTGCGCCTCGCCAGCCAGCGCCTGCGCTATCAACTCCCGATGCAGCATCTGGACTTCTCCCGGTTTGTCTCTGTGGATGGGCTTTCCGTGGACCTGCGCCAACTCTATCATGCGCTGGAGGGACGCAATACCAATCGGTTGCCGCCCTTCAACCAACTCCGCAAGGACCTCAAGCAGCTCCGGCGGGAAGGCCACGAGCCGTGGAAGATCGTCCGGGGACATGACCTGACCCGCCTGATCAGCCTGCTGCTCAATGGACAGCCGAAGCTGAGGGCCTTTGCGACAGCGACTTCTCAGCCGGTGGTCGAGGCGGTGCTCCGGACGAGCTACGAGATGCGGTTTTTCCGTGAGACGGAACTCTACCAGGCGCTCACGCTGTGGGCCGAGGACTGCTGGGACGCGCCGGTTTTTGCAGAGTGAGTTCCCGAAACATTCCGGCCTTCAGGAGAGCAGGGACGGGGTCTGGCTGTAGAGGCTCCACCAGTCTTCGATGCGGGCCACAAGGTCGGAGGGGGCGGCCTGCAGAAAATGATAGAGAGAGGTCTGGTGCTCGGAGCGGTCGGAGCTGAGCTGATAGTGGTGGGCAAAGACAGCCTCGACCACCGACATCCAGATGCGGAAGGAGCGCTCCTCGCTGTTCTCGGCATGCTGCACCCAGAGCCGGCGCTCCGGAGCAGACAGCTCCTGCGGATCCCGGAAGACCACATAATGCCCCACCACTCCACGCCCGGTGTCTTCGAGCAGGAAGTAGTAGCCGTGTGTGATCTTCAGCAGGGGCAGGTGCATAGGGCTCCTGAGGTTGGGAGAATCGGAGACTTGCTCACTTTCTCCAGAGTGCACAGGACGGTTCAGATCCGAGCGAGCATGCTCCGGGACTGCTCGAACAGGCGCTGCTGGTACTCGCTCCCATAAACGCCCTGCTGGCGCAGGTCCTGTGCTGCCAGCTTCAATCCTTCCAGGTACTCCGACACCGCAAACTCCGGGAGGCTGCGGTTGAGCAACTGCTCGGTTCCTTCATACATTGCCACGAGCATGGTTTGGTGCTCGTTACCTCCCAGCTTGCCCCGCAGCCCTTCAACATCCTGCTCAAAGTCCTGGCGAATCTTGCGGATCTGATCAAATCCCAGGCTGATAGCCGAGGCGGAGAGACCATTATTTTTTCCTCCGGAGGAAAGCGGGTTTGAAGCTCCCAGATTTTTGATTTCCATCAGTAGTCTCCTCAAGTGTGTTCGAAATGAAATTGCGTGGATCCGGTTGAGAGAAACCGGTCAAACCTCTTAAAAAGTTTTGTAGCTGGCGTCATCCACCGCGCTTGGGCGGCAGGGAGAGGATCCGGACTCTCCGGTTCTTGCTCAGGTCCTCTGCTGAATTGGTTCGAACAGCAGGCTGCCGAGCGCCCATGCTGGAGACCTCGAAGCGTCGTGAATTGAAACCCTTGTTGGCAAAGAACTCGAACACAGTCGACGCTCGCTTCATGCCAAGGATCACGTTGTTGTCGACTCCGGAGGTCGGCTTGTTGACCTGACGATAATCCGTATGCCCGACGATGGCCACGGATTGCCGGGAGTAGCGCTTGAGGCAGTCGGAGGCTTTCGCCAGAGTCCGCAGATCTTCCGGGTCCAAGGCAAAGTCCTGGGGGCCGAAGTACACGGTGAAGTCACAGGTCCCATAGCGCCGCGGGGGGAAGATCGGGTTGCCTCGCAGCGTGGTTCGTGTGGCGAGATGCAACACGTACTGGTTTCGGGATCCGATGTTTCCTCGCGAAAGCTTGAGGAGTCTGAAGTCTTGCCCCGCGATGTCCCAGCGCAGGCGCCCCTCTTCCATGCCGCTCAGGTCGTCGTTGACCCGGAAGATCGGCTGGTTGTGCTGAGAGGTATCCTGCTGCGGGCGCGCATAGACCGAGACGAGCATGTCCCGGTAGATGTCCTGCAGCTTGCGGCTGCTGATGGGAAGGTCGATGAGAGCCTGGTCGCTCTTTTTGGAGTCCTTCATTACCGGGACGGCCTCCTTGACCCCCTGCGTCGGCTTGTTGCTGAGGTACATCATGTCGTACTCCATCGTGTACTTCTCGTAGCCGGGAACGACCCGGCTGGAGTAATGGTCACGGTAGTTCACCTCGGCCTTGTTGAGCAGGGCGATCTTTTCATCCAGCGCGCTGTCGTCCGGGAGGCTGTCGCGCTGCTGCTCCAACTCCTGGATCTGCTCCAGTGTCTGCTGAATCATCTGCCGCGGTCCGCGCCGTCGCATCTGAAAGTAGTCCAGCCGTGAGAGCACCGACTCCACGGCGTTGTCGTTCTGCATCGACTGGTAGGCCAACTCGCCCTGGGCCCAGTTCAGCAGGCGCTGATCGCCGACACGCTCCTGCTGGAGGTAGTTGCGGACCTCCTCTGCGGTCTGAAAGAGCCGGATCGCCGCCGTGGACTGCTCCGGAGCTTCTCCGGTGCGCTCGCTCTGGGCGAAGGGGCTGATTTCCAGCACGTGGAAGAGGTAAACGTACTCTCCGACCTGCTCGTCAAAGCGAGAGATGTTCTCGGGATAGAGGTACGTGGTGCGCAGCACGCCACTCCGGAATGGGATGGCAACCCGGGAGGCGTAGCGCTCCTTGAGCGCAGCCTGGGCGATCTGAGTGGAGCCGAGGAAGATCTGATCTCCCAAGTCCTGTTGTCGCAGGCGAGCCGGGAGGTCCTCCGTGAAGGGCACTCTGACGGCCACCAGGCTGGAGAGCGTGAATCCGGAGAGCCCTCTGAGGAAGCCTTTTTCCTCCTTGTCGATCTCGGCAAGCTGTCGGTTCAGGGTTCCAATGTGCAAGCGCAGGGTGGCGATCGCGTCGTCATACTGCTTGCGGAGCATCTCCCAGTTGCGTCGCTTGATCTGGCTCAGGATCACCTCGTTGAGGGACTCTCGATAGCGGCCCTCCAGGTTCTGCAACTCGACCATCCAGTCCTGCTCTGCCGTCCCCATTTCCGTCAGCCAACTGATCTCCTGAGGGGGAATGCGGTAGAAGTCCTCCACCCCTCCGGCTGCACGCATGTGACTGAGGACCGCGTTGCCTGCAATTTCCCGGATCTGGTTGGGCTGAACCGGGTACCACTTCCCCTCAGAGTTGGGGAGCGGTGGGGTCGAGGATTGCTGGGCCTGGGCACTCAGAACCGACAGCCCGAAAATCAGGCTGAGGATCAACAGTCTCAAATACATTGATCATCTCCATGGAATCAGCCGCGTTTCGGCTCCGCTGAGCGACCACAGCCCGAGCGCACGACCTTTTCAGAGTTTGGGATTCGAAGCCGCCTTGTCTGGATGCAGGCTCCTTCCGAAACCTAGAGGATTCAACCAATCAGCGCAATACGAAATGCGGATACGGGGGCTTACCACTGCAACAGCGCCTGAGTGGCCTGCTGTTCCCGGGCCTGGCGTTCTGCATCCGACTCCTGCACCAGGGCCACATCCGGGTCGATTTCAAAGAGCTTCTGCCCTCGGGAAACGACCACGCCTCCCTCGCCGCGCACGCAGATCTTGCGTACCGTTCCGGAGAACTCGGCGCGGATCGGGTTGAACATCTTCATCACCTCCAGCAGCCCTAACACGGCACCCGTTTCGATGTGGTCCCCTTCCTGGATGTACTCCTCGGAGTCCGGAGTTTCCCGAGCATAGTAGGTCCCACCCGTCCAGGCGAGCACCTCGTCGCTAGCTGCAGTGGGTGGCGGCGCCAGCGCGTGGAGGTAGTCGGTCACCTGATCTCCCCGCTGGAACTCTTCCGGAACGGCAGGGTCCAGGGTTGGGGTCCCCTTGAAGTCGTAGTAGCTTGCGGAGCGCCCCAAGGCCACGGGGAGACGCAACAGCTGCAGACCCAGCTGAAATCCGCGATTCGAGGCTTGCACCCGCTCCCAAAGAGCGGCTCCGGAAGCATCCAGGCCGAGCGGTCCGGGAGGTTCCGGGCTGGCAAGGATTTGCTGCAGCTCCGGCCACGGGAGGTCGGGCTGCCCCAGCCGGACCTTGAGGTCTTGATAGAACTGCAGCCCTCGCTGGAGCAGGCTCTGGTCGTCTTTCCAGATTTGTCCGCTGGGAGGGGTGTTGGAGTGCTCTTCCAGGCGCAGGTAGTGATAGAGCTGTTGCAGGACTTCCAGCGGATTGATTCGCCACTCGAAGCGAGCTTCATCGAAGTCCCAGCGCCGCTGTTGTCTTGGCGCGAGCCATCCCATCAACAAGTGAGGGTTGTCGAGCAGGCGCATCAGCGGGCGAAGAATCAGCGTCTGCTTGGTGTCAAAGACGGAGGCGGCCTCCTTGCCGGAAGCGCCGAGGATCTCCCGACGCGTGTACTCCCAGGCCAACTCGAGGTTCAGGGAGTTCCCTGCGTGCTTGAGCTTCCCGGCCAGTGCCAGGTAGGCCTGCACAAAGCGGGTGTTCGGCTTGACCATCGGGTCGTTGCCCAAGAGCCAGTAGAGCAGCCCGTAGTGAAAGTCCATGTTGAGGTGCAGGTCGGTGCCCCGGACTTCGGTCGTCCGGAGGACCTCGGCCAGACGCTCAAAGCTCTCCTGTCTCGATGTCCCCCAGGTCACGGAGAGGGAGACGTTGGAGTCGTAGGCCCCAGCCAGGTGGTAGGGCTGCAACAGCCCACTGTCCGGGTTGCGCAGTCCGATCCCCTGATCATCGCGCAACTCCCACTCCGAAGGCTCGGACCACTGCCTCAGGATTCCGCCGGCATGCGGCTTGAGCGCCGGGTTGGTCGCGTTGATCCGGGCCTCCACTCCGGAGATGTTGCGCAGGATGCGCTCCGGACGTGGTACCGCCTTCCCATAACAGGCGACTAGCAGCATCGCGGCAACCAGCGAGTCGGTGGCGAAGTGATCGTTCGGATCCTCCGGGTTGGTGAAACGTAGTGAATAGGCCATCTCGGTCACCCGATGCTCCACCTGAATCCGGGTGTTGACCTCCATGAAGTAGTGCCGATCCTCCTCCACGATGCATTCAAAGGTAGAGACCGAATCCAGCCCAATTGCGGTGCCAAAGTCTGCCGCCTGCGAGCACATGGCCTTGACCATCTCCAGGTCGCGGCGCAGGACCTCTGCCCGGAGCGTATCCTCGGAGCGTTCGGACTGAAGGATCTCCTGCTCCAGCAACTCCTCCGTCAGAGACACCTCCAGCAACTTTTGTTCATGCATCTGCAAGGAGCAGTCTCGCCCTCCCAATTCGAGGCACCACTCCCCGTTTCCGAGCAGCTGGACTTCATTGTGGCGCGTGTTCTCAATGTTCAACTCAACCAGAAAGGTCTTGTTGTCGCCCACTCCGGTGGCTCTGGATTCAATCAGCACGGCCATGGCCGCGTCGGCAACTTCCTCCGGACGGGAAACCACGCGCTGTCCCTTGCCGCCGCCGCCGCCAATATGCTTGAAGCGGATCCGCTTTCCGGGATTCTCGGCCCAGATTTCGTTGGTGCAGTGCTCTGCTTCCCGTTGAAGTTCCTCAATGGAGAACAGGTCGACGCGCTTGCGATAGGAGGCTTGGAGCACGGCCTCTGCCTGCTCGATGAGTTCGAGGCTTGTCCAGTGGGCCGCCGGCTGAAGCGCATGCTGACGAACCAACTCCTGCAGGTAGGCTTCCGGAGCCTCTCCGGCCTTGCGGAGCAAGGTGCGCGCGGTCAGGCGGTCCTCTCCAGGAGTGACCGACACTCCGAGCCGCCGGGCAAGCTGTTTGGCCTCATCCTTTGAACCGGCATTGCGGATGACCGAGGAGTTCGGCCCCACAAAGCACAACCCGGCATCTTCGACTCGCTGAACAAACTCCGCGTCTTCGGCCATGAATCCGTAGCCTGCAAAGACGTGTGTGTAGCCATTCTCCAGCGCGATCCCGATGATCTCCTCCATGCGCGCCAGGC
Organism: Deltaproteobacteria bacterium; assembly: GCA_038133845.1. Lineage (GTDB taxonomy): Bacteria > SAR324 > SAR324 > SAR324 > NAC60-12 > JAYPUA01. The sequence continues at coordinate 30,849 of JAYPUA010000003.1, read as the reverse complement.
GCTCTTCACGGGTGGTCCCGATGTAGTCGGGGACGTGGTGGACCTGCTGGTGCCGGTTCCGGATGCGGCGCAGCTCCGGAGCCAGGGTCTGCGGATAAACGATGCTGTCCTTCTCGGAGAGGAGGATCCCGCACTCTGCGCCCAAGGATTCAAAAATGTCAATGACTTCCAGGCGGATGGGCCCACGACAGACGATGAGGCACTTGACGTGATCGAAGGTGAACTGCTGCTGCCAGGGGCTGCCCGGTTTGAAGGTGATGGCACTCATGGTATGAGCTTGCAGGGGGTTGATCAGGTGACTTCGGCGGGGGGAAGTCGCTCCGTTGTGGAAGCCTGAGTTTGGTATTGTGAGGAATGCGTTGTGTGCAAAAGCAAGCATTTGTCGGAACGAAAATGCCACAATGCCGCGAGTTGCTCAAGATTTAACCCGGATGGGCGGTCAGCTTGTCGACATTTTCCCTTTCCATAGGGTACCTTCGGAGAGCATCATTTACTCTGCTTGCGGGCTGAATCGGTGGCAGAGGAGCGCTCCCAGCAGGATCAGCAACAGCCCGGTCCAGACGGCGTTTGAGACCGGAGCCTCCTGAAACCAGGAAACCATCAGAACTCCCAGTGGGGGAGTCAGGTAACTCAGCATGCCCACCCAGGCCAGGTTAGGGGCCTGCATCCCGAGGTTCCAGAGGGTGAAAGAGAGCCCCAGTGGCACCAGCCCCACATAGGCGGCAGACCAGAGGACCGGGGCTTCCGGAACCGGGGCCTCCGCGCGTTGGGACCACCAGAGAAGGACGGAGAGCGCGGCGGCCAACACTGTAAACAGCGGCATCGGGTCTTCGGCAAAGCGGAGCCGGTTCAGGCTCACCGAGAAGGTACTCCAGATCAGCCCGCACCCCAGCGCCATCAGGTAGCCCCAGGCATGCTCCGGATCAAACTCCAGCGACTGCCCTCCGGAGATCACCCAGCCCGCCCCCAGCAGCCCGATGGCCGCTCCGAGAACCAGCCCGGGACGCAGCCTCCGGTGCTGAACCCAGGTGCCGAGGACGACGATCCAGAAGGACCAGGTGGTCGCCAGCACGGCCCCTTCGGCAGCCGGGATGCGGTCCAGCGCGAGGTAGTATAGTGCGTGATATCCGAACACGCCCCAAACTCCCACCAGAACGGCATTGCGACCGGGCCATTGAAGCCTCCAGGTCCGGTGAAGAATCAGGTGCTGTCCCCAAAGGTAGACTGCTGCAGGGACGAAGCTAAAGGCAAGCAACTCCGGAACCGAGAGCGACTCCAACGCGGTCCCGGTGGAGATCGGGAGGCTGGCCCAGCAGAAAACCGCCCCCAAGGCTGCAAGATACTGCACGGAGGCTTTGGGGAGCGGTAGAGAGGTGCTCAAAGCAAATGGAGGTGCCGGGTTGGAGCGGGGGGAACTCAGCGTCCAACAATGTAGCAGATGCTGGTGGTGCCGCTTCCGCCGAGGTTGAGCGTGGCAAAGTTGCGGGCACCTTCAACCTGGTAGTCTCCGGCATTTCCGGAGACCTGTTTCCAGGCATCAACAAACATGCGTACCCCTGTGGCTCCGACCGGGTGACCTCCTCCAATCAGCCCTCCGCTGGGATTCATCGGGAGTTTGCCGCCAAAGGCGATGACCCCTTCTTCAATGGCCTTCCAGCTTTCCCCGGGTGCCGTCAGCCCAAAATGATCGATCGCCATGTATTCCGAGGTGGTGAAGCAGTCGTGGGTCTCGATGCCATCCACGGCAAAAACGTCGGCCATCTCCGCTCTGCTCAGGGCGTCCGCGACCGTTTGCTGGACGTGGGGCAGGACATAGGGCTGGCCCTCACTCTGTCGCACCTTCTCCTCAAACAGCATGGACCCCGTGCGCTGTCCCCACCCCTTGATGCGGGGGAGGTCCTCCAACGAGAGCCCCCGGGTTTGTGCATAGCGGCGTGCAGACTCTTCGGAAGCCAGGAAGACCGCAGCGGCTCCGTCCGTGATCTGGGAGCAGTCGCTCAGGCGAACTGGCCCTCCAATCACCGGGTTGGTCTCGGTCTCACTGGTGTCCAACTCCTTCTCAACGTACCATTGACGGGTTTGGGCCAGCGGATTGCGGCGTGCGTTCTCATAGTTGATCCGGGAGAGGGCCGCGAGGTGTTCGTAGCGCATTCCATAGCGGTCCCGGTAGACATCTCCCAGCCGCCCGAACAACTTGGGAAAGGGAAACTCCACTCCTTCGGCCTCACGGCTGTACCACGCAGCGGTGCCGAGAAACTCTCCTCCGTCCTTCGGAGAGACGGTCTTCATCTGCTCTACGCCGACCACACAAGCCAGCGAGTAGCGTCCGGCCTCGATTTCTGCCGCAGCCGCTTGCAGGGCAATGCTCCCGGAGGCACACGCCGCCTCGTGACGCGCGGTCGGGATGCCCAGAAACCGAGGGTCAGCCTCCAGGAAAAATGCTCCGAGGTGCCCCTGTTTGCTGTAAAGCTCCCCGGCAAAGTTTCCCACGTGTGCGACCTCCACATCCGCCGGATCCACCTGAGTGCGCTCCAAAGCCGCATGCACTGAGGCCACCAGCAGGTCCACAACGTCCTTGCCCTCTTTTTTCCAGTTTCGGCTGAAGTCTGTCTGCTCGCCACCCAACACAAATACGCTACCCATCTTCCGACTCCTGTGTGCAATGATTTGGAAATGCTTCAAACGAATCCAGTTTATCGGGTTTCCGGAAACGCTCCAGACGTTTCTCGTCACCTTTTTTCACGCCATCCCCAGACTCCCTTCACGGTTTCAACACGGTTCCGAGGTATTCTGTAACTGTACCCGTCAACTGTCTCCTCCAATTGAGAAGAACCATGTCTACGCAAACAAAGAGCACCCTCCGGAAAAAACTTCTCTTCAGCGGATTGCTGGTGCTGGCCTCGCTGCTGATGCTGCAAGGCTGCCAGACCTTCCGTCCGGATTCTGCAGGAATGCGCTCACAGAGCAACGCCTCCAGCGCAGGAGAGCGTCAGCAAGTCCGAGAACGGGACCAGGACTGTTTTCTGGGGTGGTTTGGCTGCCCGAACACCTGACGAAGCGGATGCTGCTTTTTCCGGACACAAGAAAGCGAACGCTTGCTGTAGAAGATCCTGTTCGTGTGTTCAAGCTCACACCGCAAGGGAGAGCAACTTACACCGGAATGCAGGCAACCTTGTTCAGGCTGTTGCTGAAAATGATGAGAAACGCAGAGGGAAGGAACCCTGCTTTTGGGCGGGAAAGAAGGACGTCTTGATATCTGGCTCCCCGAGCCGGACTCGAACCAGCGACCCAGTGGTTAACAGCCACTTGCTCTACCAACTGAGCTATCGGGGAGCGTGAAGAACTTGCTAAGATAAACTTTGGGCCTAGAGAACACAAGTGGATTTTTCACCAAAGTGCATTCCGAGGGTTTCCGGAATGCACGGGGCTCTGAGCTGGCTTCGACTCCGCTCAGCCACCGGCGCCGAGGGGTTCCGGACTCCCCAGGGCTTTAGCGATCGAGGAGCACTTCGGCTACTCGCAGAGGCAGAGCGAGGTGCCCTTCTCCTTGAAAGAGCCGATTCTCCAGCGTGAAGTGCAGTACGAGGTAGGCTTCCTGTCCGGGGAAGTTCCTGGCTTTTCCCAAGTTGAGTTGGTGTCGGAAGCCGCTGAGGCTGAGGCGGTTGTGACCGCGCCAGCAGCGAATCCACTCCTGCGCACACTGACGCAGGAAACCACCGATTTCCACATAAACGAGGGAGTCGGCTTCGCTGAGGCGTGGAGGAGAAACCTTGCGCCGTTGGGACTGCTGTCGCTCCTGATACCGGATGCTGGCCATGCCTTCTGCGATCTCCCTTGAGCAGTGCAGCAACCAGACAGAGTCCAGGCCGTTCACCTGAAGCAAGGTAAAGTAGGAGCGTTCCGGAGCCAGCAACTCCAGTTGCTCGAAGGGCAGCACCGCGTGCTGAGCGAAGCGCACTCGCGTGGGCTCCCGCAGGAACTGCATGAGGAGTTGGGACCAGCGGTTCTCCACGGTCTGAAGCAGCTTCTGCAGATCGGCCAGGGCCTCTGCAGGCGTCTTGCGGTTGTCCGGAGCTTCCGTTTCCCGCCGGGCACGGGAGGCGTCTGCGAGAGAGGAGTAATCTGGCACGGAGGCGAGTGTTTCCGCCATCATGGCCTCTATGAGAGTGTCATCGAGTGAAGGCTCCTCACGGAATTCATCCGCGAAGTAGTGCCCAAAGAGCGTCTTTTTCATAACCGTTGCAATTTGGCTTCCATGCCACGGCTTCTGCTCTGCTCAACGCAGGCGGAAGCGCCTTGTCAGAGTCCTGACCTCCTGTCTGGACAGCCCCTACCTTATCCGAGATCGGTCAGAGTTCCTAGTCCAAATCTCCTTTTGGTTTGAGCTTCCCACTGAGTTTTGTCAAAGTTTCCCTTTTTGCGCAACATCAGTGCGGTATGAACTCATGCGGAACCCTTCTCTCTCCGAAGAATCACGGCAGGCCTTTGAACTACTTGTTGAATCTGGCCAGTATCGCTTTGCCTGGCTGGTGACAGCGGATCTGATTCAGGAAGAGGTCCGGGATCTGTTTTTCCAGAAGCGTCGAAGCGAGGGGTGGTTGACGGAGGCGGAGCAGGCTTCGCGCCGGGTCGAGTTCCGATGTTGCTTCACATCCACCTACCTCAACCGGCTGGAGCTGTGGTCGGAGATGCTTCAGGAGTTGGGGGCCGCTGGTGTGCTGGAGGCGGATGACGTCGAGTCTCTTCGGCGCCTTGATGAACTGCGAGGGCGGGTGTTGCGGCATGAACTTCCGGAGCCCTGCTTGCTGGGCAAGGAGCAGGCGGAGTCGGCATGGAACCTGCTCGAATCCCTGGTGAACCTGAATACTCGTTAGAGATCTGTGATGCGAGCCTACGCATTCCGAATGACCTGGAGTCTTTGGTGCCTTCTGTGCGCCGGACCACTGAGCGCCGCAGAGCCTGGAGCGATCCGGGACGCCGTGCGCAAGACGACCCTCCGCGCGCCGATGCCCTCCTTCTACGTTCCGCCGCCAGCCTACAACCACGGGACGACCAAGGAGGCCGACGTCATGGCTCGAGACTCTCACCTGTGGCGCCGGCTCAAGGGCGACCAGGAAGCCGTCGAGGGGCGCGTCGATGGCGACCTCAAGCGCTACACGCTCAAGCTTCCCAAACAGGACAAGTCCAATGGGTATCCAATCACCGTCAAGCCACGTGACATGCGAGAGACCGCCAGAAACAACGCTCGGGCAGTGGACATCCGGGCCCGAGACTCTCGCGTTGACCCTGCGGCCTTCATGCGCGTTCCGATGGGGGCCAAGAAGTCGGAGTTCTCCGACAAGTTTGTCCAGAGTGGAAGAGACGCGCTGAAGTATCTGGACACCAAACCGCAACTGCCGGGAGAAAGCCTGGAGGAGTGGCAAAAGCGCATTGGACGTGTGGTGAAACAGGAATCTCGCAAGCCGTTGCCGTTCGGAGAGTACCGGGTCAATGTCCTCGACTTTCAGTAGCCGCCGTCCCCTTCCCGCCTCTCTGCCCTCTTTCTGATGCCTTGGCTTCCCTCCACACTCCGGGGTCGGTTGCTGCTGGTCTTCTATGGGGGGGTTCTGCTGACGCTGCTCGGCTTCTCTCTCGTCTACTCTCTGCTTCAGCAACACCAGCAGCTGACCTCTCGGAGCCTTGAACTCCCGGAGGCGACTGAGCTGTGGCTGAGACTCGACCAGGCTGTTGGGGACTCCCAGGGGCTGTTGCAACAATCGCTGGAGGTCCCCACTCGTCCGCCCCTCGAACCTCCGGAAGTCGTTTGGGAGTCGGAGGTTCGCCCAATCCTTGAGCATCTGCAGGAACTCTATGGCAAGGCACGCGTCTGGGAGGAAGAGCGTGCTGCAGAGACCCGCTTCTTCTATGACACCCGGCTGTTGCTGAGGAGTCTGAAAGACCTACAGGACGAGGTCGCTGGGCTGGCACTGGAGAGTCCGGAGGATGCCTTGGTGCTGTTCCGCGAGCGCCTGAGCCCCTTGGAAAAAGAGATTCGAGGGTCCATCTCTGGGCTGATCCGCATTCAGCTGGACCTCTCTCGGAACAACCTTGCTGCGGTGCAGCAGCACCTGCTGGAGCTCAACCAGCGGGTGGTGTGGGCCGCCCTGCTGATGCTTTTGGGGCTGGCCTTGCTGGCAGGGCTGCTGGCTCGGCAGATTGTGAATCCCCTCAAACGCCTGCAGCATGCAATCCTGCAGCTCAAGGAGGATCGCTTTCAAGGCGACCTTGGGTGGCAGCGAAGGGATGAGATTGGAGACCTGGCCCGTGAGTTTCAGCAAATGGCAGAGGCCATCCGGGAGCGGACCCGACAGTTGGAGCGCTCTCATGAAGACCTCTCCCGAGCCTACCGGGATCTGGATGCGGCGACGCAGGCGCGCAGCGAGTTCTTTGCGGGGATGTCTCACGACCTGCGCACCCCGCTGAATGCGATCATCGGATTTGCGGATGCTCTCCTGCAGGAAACCCCGGAGGATCCACTCACGCCTTACCAGGCCGACCGGCTGCGTCGAATCCTCAACAGCGGTCGGCAGTTGCTGGAGATGCTCAACTCGCTGCTCGATCTCTCCAAGATTGAAGCCGGGCGCATGCCGCTGCACGTGGAGCCCTTTGACCTGGCGATCTGCGTCCGGGATGCGGCCCAACTGCTGGAGCCGCTCTGGCGTCAAAAGCAGCTGAGCTGTGAGGTGCACTTGGAGCACGAGCCTTGGCCGTGTACGTCTGATGAGGGAAAGCTGAGGCAGATCCTGCACAACCTGATGGGCAATGCGATCAAGTTTACTCCGGCCGGAGGAACCCTGAAGGTGGGCGCGGCGCAAGAGGGCGACTGGGTCCGCCTGAGCGTTCAGGATAGCGGAATCGGCATCCCGGAGGCCGCGCAGGAGCAGGTCTTTGAGATGTTCCAGCAGGTCGAGACGCATGCGGCCTTCCGGGGGCAGGGGACCGGGCTCGGTCTGGCGCTGGTCCGACGCATGGTCGACCTGCTGGAGGGCACCGTCACACTCAAGAGCCAGGAAGGTCAGGGCTCGACCTTCACCGTCCGTTTCCCGGCACAGCTGGGAACCCGCAGCCCCGGCCCATAGGGGGGAACCCAAGGCGTTCGCTCCTGTTTGCTTCTTGGCGGACCCGCAGGTCCCCCCCTACTTCGCAGAAACGGTTGGACTGTTCCCCGGATTTTCCCATAATGGTCTTCTTCCACCATTTCTGATGAATCTGCCCCGGAGGCTGAAGAACGCCTGGAGTCAGGGTTCCCTCTCCGATGTCCCATCAACGCTCTCTCTGCCCGGAACAAACACGTCATGAGTCACCTCACCTTTACCACTGCTGGCGGAGTCCAAATTGAAAAGGTCACGACACCGCTGGATGATCGGCACGCCTTGGACCAGATCCACCAGTACATCGACACGCACAAAGGGGCCTTGTTTGTCAGCAACTATGAGGTCCCGGACCGCTACTCCCGGTGGGACCTGGGATTCATTCATCCTGCACTGGAACTGATCGCCCGTCAGCGCTCCGTCGAGGTCAACGCGCTCAATCCCAACGGACAGAAGCTGCTGCACCTGATCGCTCCGGTCCTCCGGGAACACCCGCACCTGGAGTCGTTGGAGGTGTCCCGGGAGCAAGTGGCGGTCGTTGTCAAGCCGATGCCGGAGTTCTTTCCTGAGGAGGAGCGCAGCCGCCAGCCTAGCGTGTTCTCGGTGATTCGCTCGATCTATGAACTGTTTGGCAGCGAAGACTCGTACCTGGGTCTGTATGGTGCCTTTGGGTTCGATCTGGTTTTTCAGTTTGAGGACATTGCCCAAAAGCATGAACGCAATCCCGAACAGGTGGACTGCCACCTGTTTCTTCCGGTGGAGCTGGTCGCAGTGGATCGGCAGCGTGAGGAGGCCTTCATGCTGCAGTACCGCATTCACACTCCGGAAGGCCTGACCGAGAGTTGGTGGAACACCGGAGGTTCCTACCCTAGGGTGGTCGGCGTGGCCGATGGCGAGATCCGGTGCGATCATCAGCCCGGAGAGTTTCAGCAGAAGGTCGAGCAGGTCCGCAAAGGGTGCCAGCGGGGAGACTTCTTCGAGGTGGTGCTCTCCCAGGCATTTTCCACCGGCTTCAGCGATACGCCCACGGAGCTGTTTCGGCGCATCTGCGAGCGCAATCCCAGCCCCTACAGCTTCCTGATCAACCTTGGTGAAGAGCAACTGGTGGGGGCCTCTCCGGAGATGTACGTCCGGGTCAAGGGGAACCGTTTCGAGACCAGTCCCATCTCCGGAACGGTGGCGGTGGGGAGCGACCCGATGGAAACCGCGGAGCGTATCAAGGAGTTGATCTCTTCCGAGAAGGATGAGTCCGAGCTGACGATGTGCACCGATGTGGACCGCAACGACATGGCGCGTGTCTGCAAGCCCGGGACGGTGAAGCTGATCGGGCGCCGGATGCTGGAGCGCTACTCGCGGCTGATCCACACGGTGGATCATGTCGAGGGTGAACTGCGCGACGATCGAGACGCACTTGACGCGATCTTGACCCACATGTGGGCCTGCACGCTCACCGGATCTCCGAAGCCGATCGCCCTGCAGACGATTGAGAACCTGGAGAACTCTCCTCGACGCTGGTACGGAGGCTGTATCGGCTTCCTTTGGTTCAACGGCTACGTCAGCACCGGCATGACCTTGCGGACGGTTCACCTGAGCCAGGGGCAGGCGACAGTCCGGGCCGGAGCGACCTTGCTCTACGAGTCGGTCCCGGAAGATGAGGAGCAGGAGACACGCATCAAGGCCTCGGCATTTCTGGAGGCGACGCTAGGCAGCATGCGTCAATCCCCGAAGGCCCAGGAGTTTGCTGTCGGTGGAAGCTCCGGGAAGAAGGTGCTGTTTGTTGATTTTCAGGACAGCTTCGTCCACACCCTGGCCAGCTACGTGCGTCAGACCGGAGCAGAGGTGACCACGCTCCGTGCCGGGTTTCCCATCGAGCAGCTTGACCGTCTCGTTCCGGACCTGGTCTTTCTCTCACCAGGCCCGCTTACCCCGTCCGATCAGCATGTCCCGGCGCTGGTGGGAGAGTGTATTCAGCGAAACCTGCCGCTCTTTGGAGTCTGCCTGGGACATCAGGGGATTGCAGAATACTTCGGCGCCAAGCTGGACACCTTCCCGACCCCTTATCACGGGAAACCCTCGGAAATTCGGCACCACCAGCAGGGCATCTTCACCGGGCTCCCGGATCCGTTCACGGCCGCACGCTACCACAGCCTCTACGTCCGTCGCGACACCCTGCCGGCAAAGCTGAACATCACCGCGACGACGGAAGACGGCGTGATCATGGGGCTCCGGCACGCCTCGCTTCCGGTGGCCTCAGTCCAGTTCCACCCGGAGTCGATCCTGACCCTCAAACAGGAGTCCGGGCTGCGCCTGATCCACAATGTCTTGCGGGAGCTCTGCCCCTGAGCTTCTAAGAAAAAGCCTCCCGTCCTCTGGCATCCCTCGAGTACTGCGGCTATGATGTTGTTCATTCAGGCCCTCCTCTTGTGGCTTCAAGCCCTTTTTTCTGCTCCGTCTGCCTGTTTGGCCCCAGCCTGCTGATGCTGCAGGAAGGAGCAGTCGCACCCCATCGGCAGGACGTCCTGTCCGATCTTGGAATGGATTTGAGTGAATACCCGAAGAACGAGCACTTTCACGGACGCCCTGCGTTTTTCCGTGGACACCCTGCGTGGCATCTGGGAGTTCCGGGAGGTCGGGCGGATGTATGAGGCCTACCTGCACAACGCCCAGATCTTTCAGGGAGGAGCGCTGACCTATGGGCGAGACCAGTGGATGGAGCAGGTGACTCAGCAACTGGCCTGCTTCCCGGACGCTCGCCTGTTTGTGGATGAAGTGTTTGCTCGAGAAGACGACTCCGGAGATGCCTTTCAGGTCGCCATGCGCTGCACCTTGGTGGGCTCTCACAGCGGACACGGCCTCTACGGCGCGCCGACCTTCCGGCGGGTGGTGCAGCCCTGGCTGCTCCTGCTCCGTTTGGTCGAGGGACGCATCGTTGAGGAGTGGCGAGCCGTGGATGAGGTGGGACTGCTGCGACAACTGGGCTGGAGCGACGTGCAGATCCGGGAAAACGGACCGTTGCCCTCCCCGGAACCTCCGGAGTCCTTCGGAGAGATCGACCGGCTCAATGGGCAGCTTCCTCCGGAGGCTCCGGAAGAGGCGGAGCAGTTTGAGATCGAGACGTTCTTGCGCTCAACGCTGCATCAACTCTGGAACCGGAGAATGATCGGCCGGAGCGATGGAAACGTGGACCGCTACTTCCGGGGGCACGGAAACTCCCGGGGCGAGCGCTACGGCATGCAGGATTTCCAGGAAGACCTCCTGGGCTGGCTGGCGATGTTCCCGGACCTGACCTTCCATGTGGATGAAATCATCTGGGTCGGCGGAAGCCGGGAGGGCTTCCGAGCCATGGTGCGCTGGACCTGGCTGGGGACGCATGAAGGCGCAGGTTGGCTCGGCAAGCCGACCTCACGGCGCGTGCGGACGTCCGGGCTCTCGCTGTTTCAGGTGCGCAATCGCCGGATTGCCGAGGCCTGGACCGAGTTTGGCGAGCACGCGCTCTGGCATGCCGTGAAGCCGGACTTGGCTCCGGAGACCACCGAGCCGGAGTGAGGCTCGCGCTGATTTACAGTTCGTCATTCCCGCGAATGAGGGAGTCCAACTCCAAAGCCGAGCCTCCCCGCAGGCTGGGTGGAGAGACGAGACCCACTTTCACGGGAACGACGGGATTCCCTGCCATTCAATCTTCAGGCACGCTCTTGCCGACGAAAACGCAAGGGCGTGTGAATCAACCCTTGCTCTCTTGAAGGAGGTGCCCATGAGTTTGGCTGGAAAAACGCTCTTCATCACCGGTGCGAGCCGAGGAATAGGCCTGGCCATCGGCCTGCGTGCGGCGCAGGACGGAGCCAACGTCGTCATCGCTGCGAAAACCGCGGAGCCGCATCCCCGGCTTCCGGGGACCATCCACACTGCAGCTCAGGAGATCAAGGAGGCCGGAGGGAAGTCCCTGCCGTGTGTGGTGGACGTCCGGGATGAGGTGTCTGTCCAGGGCGCGGTGTCGCAGGCTGTGGAAGCGTTTGGCGGGATCGACATCCTGGTCAACAACGCCAGTGCCATTCAGTTGACCGGAACCCTGCAGACCCAGATGAAGCGCTTTGACCTGATGCACCAGGTCAACACGCGGGGAACCTACCTGTGCACTCAGGCGTGCCTACCGCACCTGCTCCAAGCCGAGAACCCTCACGTGCTCAACATCTCTCCTCCGCTGAACATGGAGACCCGCTGGTTCGCGCCGCACGTGGCCTACACGATGGCCAAGTTCGGAATGAGCCTCTGCGTCCTGGGGATGGCCGGAGAGTTTCGGCAGCAGGGAGTCGCCTTCAACGCGCTCTGGCCCAAGACCACCATTGACACGGCTGCCATCCGGAATGTTGTGGGGGCGCAGTTCAGCGAACGCAGCCGGACTCCGCAGATCATGGCGGACGCTGCTCATGCCATCTTCACGCAGTCCAGCCGTGAATGTACGGGGAACTTCTTCATTGACGAAGACCTGCTCCGTGCACAAGGAGTGGAAGACTTCTCCGGATATGCCGTGGCCCCGGGTACTCCGGACAGCGACCTGCAGCCGGATTTCTTCATCTGAATCAGGCCGTCCGGAGCGGTACTGCCTGAGCGCTCCGGGCATTTGCCGTGATGCCGAGTTTTGCAAGAGGCTCGTCCACCTCAAAAAAGCTTTTTGTTTGAAATAGGACTAGAGTGGTGCTATTTTGCTCTGCAGCGTCACTTCATGAAATTGCGTCATGCTCAGGCTCTCGAAGAAAACAGACTACGCCATCATTCTGCTCAGCCACCTGGGAGGCTCCCCGATTCCAGTCAGCGCTCAAGAGGTCTCCACGCACTACCGGCTTCCTCAGCCGATGGCAGCGAACATCCTCAAGCAGTTGGCCAGTGCCGGAATGACGGAATCCGTCCGGGGACAGCGCGGAGGCTACATCCTCTCTCGCAACGCAGAGTCGATCACGCTCGCCGAGATCGTTCAGGCGATGGATGGAGAGTTCAACCTGGTGGAATGCGTCCATGAGGAGGACCGCTGCAAGGTCGCACAAAACTGTCCCACACGCGGTCCCCTGACGGCGCTGCATCGACGGATTCAGCACTTCATGGAAGAAACCACGCTCTCTTCCATCATCACCGAGGGGTTGACTGAGCGAGAACCCCAGACTCTTGTTTCAAAGGAATCATGAAGTTGCCCATCTATCTGGACTACAACGCGACCACGCCCACCGACCCTCGTGTGGTGGAGGCGATGCTGCCCTACTTCACGGAAATCTACGGAAACGCGGCCAGCCGCAACCACTCCTTTGGCTGGACAGCGGAGAAGGCTGTGGAGGAGGCACGAAACACGTTGGGCTCGGTCGTCAACACGACCGGGAAGGAGATCGTCTTTACCAGCGGAGCCACGGAGTCCAACAACATCGCCATCCTGGGAGCAGCGGACTTCCTGAAGGACAAGGGGCGTCACATCATCACGAGCCCCATTGAGCACAAGGCGGTGATCGACCCGTTTCACTACCTGGAACAGCGCGGCTGGGACGTGACGTTTCTGGAGGTGGACAAGGACGGCTGCATTGACTTGGAACAACTGGAGCGCTCGCTGCGTCCGGAGACGGCGCTGGTGTCGCTCATGGCAGGAAACAACGAGATCGGCACCCTCAATCCACTCGAAGAGATCGGCAGGATCACCCGCAAGCACGGGGTGCTGTTTCACACAGACGCAACCCAGGCATATGGCAAGATCCCGATTGATGTGGAGCAGATGAACATCGACCTGCTCTCGATCAGCGCACACAAAATGTACGGTCCGAAAGGGGTTGGGGCACTTTACGTCCGCCGGCGCAAGCCCCGGGTGCGGCTCTCGCCGATCATGTTTGGCGGAGGGCACGAGCGTGGCATGCGCTCCGGAACCCTGAATGTCACCGGAATCGTCGGCATGGCCAAGGCTGCGGAGCTGTGTGCCGAGGAAATGGCCTCCGAGGCCGAGCGGCAGATCAGCCTGCGTCAACGCCTCTATGAAAAGTTGACGGCAGAGCTGGACTACGTCTTCCTCAACGGACACCCCACCGAGCGCCTTCCCAACAACCTGAACCTGAGCTTTGGCTACGTGGAGGGAGAGAGCCTGATGATGGGCATTGGCGACATCGCCGTCTCGTCCGGATCGGCCTGCACCTCGGCCAGCCTGGAGCCTTCCTACGTGCTGCGCTCTCTGGGAGTCGGCGATGACCTGGCCCACTCCTCCATCCGCTTCGGCGTGGGACGCTTCACCACCGTGGAGGAGGTCGATTATGCTGCCGAGCGTGTGACCACCGCAGTGAAGCGCCTCCGGGAGATGTCTCCCCTGTACGAGATGGTGCAGGAAGGCATCGACCTGAACTCTGTCCAGTGGACCTCTCACTAACCCTTGAACCAGATGAAAACCAATGGCTTACAGCGAAAAAGTAGTTGATCATTACCAGGATCCTCGAAACGTGGGCAGCTTCGCCAAGGAGGAGGATGGTGTGGGCACCGGGCTCGTCGGGGCTCCAGAGTGTGGCGACGTGATGAAACTCCAGATCAAGGTCGAGGGTGAGCGCATTGTGGATGCGAAGTTCAAGACCTTCGGGTGTGGCTCCGCCATTGCGTCCTCCTCCCTGGCAACCGAGTGGGTCAAGGGAAAGACACTTGACGAGGCCATGGAGATCAGGAACACCGAGATCGTTGAGGAACTGTCTCTGCCTCCGGTGAAGATCCACTGCTCGGTGCTTGCCGAAGACGCCATCAAGGCGGCCATCGCAGATTACAAGAGCCGCGCTCAGCCCTGACCTGTCGTCCTCTTGTTGTCCTCCATTCCGTGCGAGCAGTGCGGGGCAGCGCTGCAGTCCCGCCTGTTCTGCTTTGCCTGCAGCACGTTGCAGCACCCCCCGAACACGCTTGGGCTCTACGAAGCCCTGGGGCTGGAAGAGTCGTACTCCATCGACCCGCCTGCGCTGGAATCACGCTTTCAGCAACTGGTTGTCGAGTTGCATCCGGACTTCTACACCTCGGCAGACCGGCGCGAACAGCACCAGAGCGAGATCTCTTCCGCCTTGCTGAACCGCGCTGTGGAGACACTGCGTGATCCGGTCTCGCGTGCGAACTACCTCCTCCCGCGGCTGGCCCGGGGGACTCCGCTGGACGAGCGCCGCCTGCCGCCCGGATTTCTGGAGGAGATGTTTGTCCTGCAGGAATCTCTGGACGACCTGCTGGATTCCGGAGCCCCGGAAGCGATCGGCCGCACCCGAACCGAGTTGCAGGAGCGTCATCAGACGCTGCTGAGCGACCTCCCGAAGCACTTTCGTCAGGCCGAGGCGGCCACAGAGCCGGAACCGCTGCAGGCCCTGCAGACCACTCTCAACGCAGAGCGCTACTTGCGGCGCCTGCTCGAGCGCTTTCCTCAAAGCTGAACCGACCTCATGGAACGCATCATCGGCATCGACCTGGGAACCACCAACAGCCTGGCTGCGACCGTCTTTGAAGAGGGGCCGGAAGTCATCACGGCCGCGGGAGAGAATCCGGTAACGCCTTCCGTGTTGGCCCGAGAGTCCGGGCGATGGATCGTCGGGACTCCGGCACAGGCCTATCGTTTGAGCGCTCCGGAGCAGACGGTGTTCTCGGTCAAGCGCCTGATGGGGTGTGACCTGGAGGAGCTCTCTGCCGAGCAGACCGAGTTGCCCTACGCGCTGGAGGCGGCGCAGCGCAAGCTGGTCAAGGTGCGCATCGGGGAGGAGCGCTTCACGCCTCAGGAGCTCTCGGCAGAGATCCTCAAGGAGGTCAAGCGCCGCGCTGAAATCGCGCTGGGCGAGCCGCTGCACAAGGCGGTGATCACAGTCCCGGCCTACTTCGACGACGCTCAGCGACAGGCGACCCGAGATGCCGCACAGCTGGCCGGCATCGAGGCGGCCCGGATCCTCAACGAGCCCACTGCCGCCGCGATTGCCTATGGACTCGATGAACGCAAGGACGGGCATGTCGCTGTCTACGACCTCGGCGGTGGAACCTTTGACATCTCGATCCTGCAACTCTCCGGGAAGCTCTTCAAGGTCATTGCGACTCATGGCGACACGCGTTTGGGCGGAGACGACCTTGACCGCGAACTCACCGAACTCCTTCGGAAGCGCGTCCGGGATCAGGCCCCAGAGGCCGACTTCAGCGCCTCCGGTACCCAGCAGCGCCTCAAGAAGGCCGCCGAGGAGATCAAGATCCAGCTCAGTGGCTCTCCGGAGGTCAAGTACGTCCTGGAGCTTCCGGAAGCTGGCCTGACGCATCAGGGCACCTTGACGCGCGAAGAGTTCGAGGCGGCAATCGAGCCCTGGATCTCCCGGACCTTGCAAAGCTGCCGGAAGGCGTTGGGTGATGCGAACTTGGCTCCGGATCAGATTGATGAGGTGGTTCTGGTGGGCGGGTCAACGGTCGTTCCGGCGGTCCGGAAAGCCGTCGCGGAGTTCTTTGGAAAGCCGCCCCATGTGGCGATTGATCCCTACAAGGTCGTCGCGATCGGAGCAGGAATTCAGGGGCACTTGCTTGCCGGAGGACGGCGGGACTTCTTGCTGCTGGATGTCATCCCGCTGGCGCTGGGGATCGAGACGCTTGGGGGAACGTTCAGCAAGCTGATCAGCGCCAACACCACCATCCCGGCTCAGGCAACCGAGACCTTCACCACCAACGTCGACCACCAGACGGCAATCGACATCAACATCTACCAGGGCGAGCGGGAGCTCGTGCAGGATTGCCGAAACCTGGGACGCTTCAAGCTTCGGGGGATTCCGCCGATGAAGGCCGGCTTTCCTCTGGTAGACGTCACCTTCCGAGTGGATGCCAACGGGTTGCTGACCGTCTCCGCGCAGGAGAAGCGAAGTGGTGCCGAGGCCGAGATCGAGGTGATTCCTTCTCACGGGCTGACTCAACTGGAGATTGACCAGATCCTCGAGGCGTCCTTTGAGCATGCCCATGAAGACTTCAACGCCCGGCAACTGATCGAGTTTCGGTTGAGCGCGGAGCGAGTTTTCCGGGGAATCGAGCAGTGCTGGTCCGTTGCAGAGGAGACCCTTGGTGCAGAAGAGCGTCAGGCGATTGAGGACCAGATGGCAGTCGTCCGGAAGTTCATGGAGGGAAACGATGCGATGGCGCTCAAGGCTCAGATGAACGCGCTGGGGGAGTTGACTCGCCCTCTGGCCGACAGCGCCATGGGACGAGCGGTGCTGGAGACGCTTCAGGAAGAAAGCGCCTCCGGAGGCCACTGAGTGTCAGGACACGCCAAAGTGCTTGGCTGTGTCGTCCAGGGCCAGCGCGAAGCGGGCCAGCATCTCCTCGATCTGGGAGGGCTCGATGATCAAAGGCGGGCAGAAGGCCACCGCATCCATCGGCAGAGCCCGGACGATCAGCCCGTGCTTCTGCGCGTAACTCACCAGCGTGGCGGCCGCTTTTTGTGAAGGGTCATACTGCTCTTTCGTCGCCTTGTCCTTGACCAACTCCACCGCACCAATGAGCCCCATTCCCCGAACGTGCCCGATCATCGGATGCTCGGCGAATCGGCGGATCCCATCCTGGAGCACCGGAGCCAGTTCCCGGACTCGCTCCACCATGTTGCGCTCCTCGTAGATCTTCAGCGTCTCCAAGGCAACCGCGGCTGGAACGGGGTGTCCGGAGTAGGTGTAGCCGTGCCCAAACATCCCCAGCTTGCCGCTGGCGTCGCGCAGGGTGTTGTAGATCTGATCGGAGAGGAGCAGTCCGGAGATCGGCTGGTATCCTGAGGACAGCTGCTTGGCCACAACCATCATGTCCGGCTCGATGCCAAGGGTCTGAGAACCAAACATGTTTCCGGTCCGTCCGAAGCCGCAGATCACCTCATCGGCAATCATCAACACGTCATGCTTCTTGAGCACCGGCTGCACGTGGCGGAAGTAGGTCTCGGGCGGGACGATCACTCCGCCAGCGCCTTGGATGGGCTCGGCGATGAAGGCGGCGACGGTTTCCGGGCCTTCTTTCTGGATCAACTCGTCAATGTTCCGAGCCAGCCGAGCGGCAAAGGCGTCCTCGCTCTCCCCGGGCTCGGCGTGACGATAGTGGTGGGGGCAGTCGGTGTGAATCACCCGGGACATCGGGAGGTCGAAACCGCTCTGGGCATAGGCCAGTCCGGTCATCGAACCGGAGATCACCGTGACTCCGTGGTAGCCGCGCATCCGGGAGATGATCTTCTTTTTCTCCGGGCGTCCCAACTGGTTGTTGTAATACCAGGCGACCTTGACCGCCGTGTCGTTGGACTCGGATCCAGAGTTGGCAAACACCACCTTGCCCAGTGGACTTGGCGCGATCTCCATTAGCTTCTCCGCCAGCTCGACGGTGACATCCGGCAGTTTCCCTGTGAAGCTGTGATAGTAGGGCAACTCGCGCATCTGCCGGGTTGCGGCCTCCACCAGGCGCTCCTCGCTCCATCCCAAAGACACACACCACAGCCCGGACATGCCCTCAATGTACTCCCGTCCGGATTCGTCATAGACATACACTCCACGTCCACGCGAGATCACCAGGTGCTCCTGGGTCTCCTTGGCTACCAGATTGGTGAAGGGGTTGAGGTAGAAGCGCCGATCGCGCTCGACAGAGTTCAGGGACATGCTTGCACCAGGGAAAGAAGTTGAGCCGGTTTGACCGAGGTTTCAGGCCTCAAACTCTAGTCTGTCCGAGGTTGAACTGCAATGCGGAAGCTCAAAAGAGAATTGAGGCTGGCGAATTGCCTCAACTCTGGAGATGATGGACCTTTTTCAGGCCTTCTCACTCCGTGTTGCCCTTCATGAACACCACTGGACCCCACTGCCTGCGCTGCCACGATACCCACGTCTTCATCCACTTGATCTCCGGACAGCGCTACGCCCGCGCCCGGCGGTGCGACTGTACCCCCAGCCCCTGCCCCACCTGTGACGACTCCCGGTTTGTGCTCCGCTACGACGAGCATGACCGCGAGACCGCGATCCCGTGTCCAGAGTGTGGCAGCCTGAACCGGCGACTTGAGCTGTTCAACGAAGCCCGCATTCCCAAGCGCTACCTGCACAGCCGCCTGCATGCCCAGGATCAGGATGAGGAAAACTCCAAGGCGTTCGGGCTGCTTGAGGCCACGCTGCGCAGCCTGCCTCACCGCCTGCGGCAGACCGAATCGCAGAACACCGGCCCGATCCTCAAAGGGATGGTGCTGATGGGACCTCCAGGTACGGGGAAGACGCACCTGATGTCCGGGTTCACGTATCAGTGTACCGTCGAGTTGGGCGTCTCTTGCGTGTTTCAAGGATTCTCGGAATTGCTTCACGAACTCCGTCAGGGCTACTCGAACGACAAGTCCGACATGGAAATCATCGAGCCGCACCTTCAGGCGGATGTGCTGGTGATTGACGACCTGGGAAAGGGGCGAAACAGCGACTGGGAGCTGAGCATCCTGGACACCCTGATCTCCGAACGCTACAACCGGGACCGGCTGATCATGGTGACCACCAACTACACCGAGCACGAGGAGACGACTCTCCAGGAACGGGTGCTCCGACGCGACCGAGGCGAGTCCGAACAGTTCATGGCCGACACCCTGCGCCGGCGTGTTGGAGAGCGCATCTACTCCCGCCTCCGGGAAATGTGCTACTTCGAGGAGCTGCTGGGCCGTGACCGCAGGCAGGACTCGGAGTTCGAGAAGCTCCCCGCCTGACCCTTTCACCCGGAATTCATGCCTCTGGACACCTGGCTCGCCTACGTCGTGGCCACCTTCATCCTCGTGGCCATCCCTGGTCCAACGATCCTCCTCGTCATCAGCTACTCACTCGCGCGGGGACGTACGGCCACGCTCCCTCTTGTCGTGGGTGTCACGCTGGGCGACCTGACCGCGATGACGTTCTCCTTTCTGGGGCTTGGGCTGCTGCTGCAGACAGCGTCCACCCTCTTCTGGATCTTCAAGTGGGGAGGAGCCGCCTATCTGTTCTATCTGGGAGTGAGCCTCTGGCGCGAGCCGCTCTCACAGACGGAGCCCGAGGCGTCGCTCAGCCTGCGCGAGTCTGGGCAGAAGATCCTCTACCGCTCCTGGCTGACCACGTCCCTGAACCCGAAGGGGATCGTCTTCTTTCTGGCGTTCGTCCCTCAGTTCATCAACCCGGAGGTCGCCTCCCTGCCCCAGCTGCTGATCCTCGGGAGCACCTTCCTGGTGCTGGCCGCACTGAACGTGCTGGGATACGCCCTCCTGGCCAGCCGTTTCAGCGAACTGATGCACCGTCCCCGGCTCCGGCAACGCCTCAACCGCGTGGGCGGAGGGCTGCTTTGTGGTGCCGCCGTGGCCACGGTCTCGACCTGAACCTGACGTCAACGCCCCATTTTCTTGCGAATCTTGATTCATGAGAAAATTCTCTTAATGCTCAGGAGAACCAAGAGAAAATTCTCCAAGGCTGTGCCTTGCACTCCGCAATTTTTATTTTTTAATTTAAATATCAAGCACTTAATCAAAAAAGATGAGCAGGGGACAACTGGTCCGGATCTTGGAGAATACTCATTACTGCTTCAAAAGCAGTGTTTGCTTCCGGGAAACTAGGGTGGGCGTCCCGCGCACCCTAGTTATTCCGAGCCACTCCCTGAAAAATCCCTCCAAAAAGACTTCTCTTTTCCCCGCACGATTGTGTTATGATCGAGAGCAACGCTCTTTCTTTCGGATCAATAACTTTTGTAGAGGGTGATTGGAGGAAAACAGACTTTTTGATGGTTGGGAGCGCGCGCTGCTGCTCTCCTTGCAACTTCCCGAGCATACCGCTGAAGAGATTCGGCAATCCCTCACGGAACTTCAACTCCTGGTAGAATCCCTGGAGTGCGAGGTGGCCGACCAGATTATTCAATCCCGTCCTCAAATTCATCCGGCGCTCTTCTTTGGAAAGGGCAAAATGGGCCTGATCAAGGAGGCCATGCGCCGTCTCCAGGCCGATGCTGTGATTGTGGACCGGACGCTCAGCCCCAAGCAGGTGCAGAATCTGGAGCGAGAGCTGAAGTGTCCCGTACTCGACCGGACCCAGGTGATCCTGGAGATCTTTGCCCGCAACGCCAAGTCCCGGGCGGCCAAGCTGCAGATTCGCCTGGCACAGTCCGAGTACCTGTTTCCGCGCCTGGTCGGGCTGTGGAAACACTTGGACCGGGAGCGTGGCGGAATCGGAGTCTCGAGGGGGACTGGTGAAAAGCAGATTGAAAAGGACCGGCAGTATCTGCGGCGGCGCATCATGAATCTGCGCGATGACCTCAAGCGGCTTGAGCGCGAGCGTGAGACGCAGAAGAAGCGACGGTCGCACTGCCTGAGCGTCAGCCTGGTCGGTTACACCAACGCCGGAAAGTCGACCATCATGAACGCGCTTACCGACTCCCAGTTGATTGCAGAGGACCGCCTGTTTGCAACCTTGGACTCCACAACGCGCCTGCTGGAGGAGGGCTCTCGTCCGAAGATCCTGCTCTCGGACACCGTTGGGTTCATCCGAAATCTGCCTACGGAGTTGGTTGCAGCCTTCCGTTCGACCCTGGAGACCGTGCGCGATGCAGATTTGCTGTTGCATGTGGTGGATGCCTCCGGAGATTTTGAGGCGCACATTCAGACCACGCTGGAGGTCTTGGAGGAGCTGGACGCGCACTGCATCCCGCTGATGCAGGTCTTCAACAAGGTGGATCAACTCGCACCGGTGGAGCTGGCGCTCCTGCGGCATCGCTTCCCCAACGCGGTGTTCGTCTCGGCGCTCAACGGCGGCGTGGAAGAGTTGCAGGACCGGATCCGGAAGTTCTTTGAGCAGCGCATGGAGACCATCACCGTCCAGCTTGACTACCGACAGTCGCAGCAACTCTCCGAGATCTACGAGTGGAGCCGAGTCGATGAAATCGACTATGAAGAGGAGGGCATTCGGCTGCGGTTGACAACGCTTCCCGGCTACCTGAACCGGCTCCGGAATCGGCTGGCGCCGCACTTTCGGGAAATTCCGGCATGAGCTTCGAGAGGGCCCCGGCCCGGATCGGCTTGGCTCAGGTCAACGCGCGTGCCGATCTTGAGGCCAATCTTGAGGTCGCCTACCGACTGGTGAAACAGGCGGCCTCGGAGGGGCTGGAGCTGGTTGCTTTCCCGGAAATGTTCCTGCACCTGGGAGCAGAGCGCGAGGCGAAGTTCAACGTCGCCGAGCCTCTGGACGGACGGCTGGTGGAGACTTTTCGGCAGTGGGCGCAGCAGTCCGGGATCTCCATTTTGATGGGGAGTCACTACGAGCCGGTTCCAGACAATCCGGAGCGTCTCTACAACACCTCGGTGCTCATTGACGCCTCCGGAGAGGTCGTCGCCGTGTACCGCAAGCTGCACCTCTTCGACATCCCGGCGCTGGGTGTTCGCGAGTCGGACCTGATCGCTCCAGGAGACGAGGTGGTGGCTGTGGACCACGACGTGGCCCGCATCGGCCTGACGATCTGCTACGACCTGCGCTTCCCGGAACTGTATCGACTTCTGACCGCTCAGGGGGCCGAGCTGATCCTGGTCCCCTCCGCATTCTTTCTGGAAACCGGAAAGGACCACTGGCTCCCGCTCCTCCGAGCTCGGGCCATTGAAAACCAGGTCTACCTCGCGGCTCCGGCGCAGTGGGGCTGGCACTATGGAAGACGCTCTTCCTTTGGACAGTCGGTGCTCATCGACCCTTGGGGCACTGTGCTGGCGAGTGCTCCCGAGCAGACCGGCCTGATCTCCGGAACTCTGGACCTGGCGCGCCTCCGCAGCATCCGGGAGCGCCTGCCCAGCTGGCAGCACCGCCGTCTGGAGCTTTACCCCGCATCCTGAAAACCTCGAAAACTCCTCCCTGCCATGGACAAGTTTTTTGTGGAAGGTGGTCACCCACTTTCCGGCACCCTGACTCCTTCCGGAAACAAGAACGAAGCCCTCCCCGTGCTGGCTGCCACCCTGCTGACCGACCAGACGGTGCGACTGCGCAACGTCCCGGAGATCCTGGACATCGCCATCATGCGCGAGCTGATCGCCAGCCTGGGAGCCAGCGTCAGCGCTCAGGGCGACCACACCTTTGAGTTTCAGGCCCGAAACATCCTGGGGCATGCCCCGGAGTTCACCAAGGCGACCCGAATCCGAGGGTCGTTTCTGCTGGCAGGGCCGATGCTCGCCCGCTTCGGAGAGGTCTCGCTGCCAGTTCCGGGGGGCGACCGCATCGGCCTGCGTCCTGTGCAGACGCACCTGCTGGCCCTCGAGGAGCTGGGCGCCCAGATCCGGGTGGAAGGCGGGATCTACAGGATGCAGACCGACGGGCTCAAGGGAACCTGCATTCAACTGGATGAGGCCAGCGTGATGGCCACCGAAAACGCGGTGATGGCGGCGGTGCTTGCAGAGGGGCAGACCGAGATCTACAACGCCGCCTGCGAGCCGCATGTCCAGGGACTGTGCCGGCTGCTGGTGCAGATGGGAGCAAAGATGGAAGGCATTGGCAGCAACCGCCTGCAGATTCAGGGGGTCTCCAGTCTGCAGGGCGCAGACTATGCGGTGCAGCCGGATCACATCGAGGTGGGGTCGTTCATTGGGCTCGCGGCTGTCACTCGAGGGGAGATCCGCATCTGCAACGCCGGGGTGGAGCACCTGCGCATGGTGCGGTTGATGTTTGACCGATTGGGGGTGACCACGAAGGTTGAGGGTGACGACTTGCTGGTCCCCGGAGATCAGGAGCTGGTAGTCCGTCCGGACACTCCGGGAGGCATCCCGAAGATTGACGATGGCCCCTGGCCAGCCTTTCCGGCAGACCTGACGAGCATCATGACGGTCACGGCAACGCAGTCTCGAGGGGCCGTGCTGATCTTTGAGAAGATGTTTGAGAGCCGGCTGTTCTGGGTCGACAAGCTGATCTCGATGGGTGCGCAGATCATCCTCTGTGACCCGCACCGTGCGGTGGTCTCCGGACCCGCGGCCCTTCATGGGGCCGAAGTCTCGTCTCCGGACATCCGGGCCGGGATGTCGCTGCTGATCGCTGCGCTGGGGGCCAAGGGAACCACGGAGATCCACAACGTCTCGCAGATTGACCGAGGCTACGAACGCATTGAGGAGCGGCTGAGCACGATCGGAGCACGCATCCGCAGGGTCAAGGAGTAGACTTGAGTCGCTTGGGCGCCACGAACCCCCGCCGGGCCAGGCATGGCGTCGCGTGGCTAGGAGCCCTCAGCCTGCTCGCCTTGCCGATCCTGACGCTGGTGAGCTTTGGGGGGTGGTTTCTCTGGGAGCGAGGCTGGCACTGGTATGGGCTGGCCGGGGCCCTGGGCTCTGCGGGGCTCTCCTGGCTGTGGATTTCGCGACTGCGGCGTCGCATTCGGGTGGACTCTCTGAACATTCAGGAGGATCCCAGCTGGACCCGCAAAGGGCAGAGCGCGTGGCGTCAGGTGGAGCGCACCGCCCGGGCGGCACGCCGGCATCCGGAGTGGCTGACGGACGCGCCTGCGCTGCAACGGCTCGCGCTGCGGGTGATTCAGAAGGTCGCTCGGGAGTTCCACGGCGACGCACGAAACGCAGCTTGGGAGCTTTCTGCACCAGAGTTTCTGCGGACCGTTGAACTGGCCTTGGCAGAGTTGCGGGTGGACCTCTCGCGCAACATCCCGGGGAGCCACCTCCTCACAGTGCAGGAGGTCTTGCAGGTCCGGGAGTTGGTCTCCATGGGAGATCGGATCTACGACCTCTACCGGCTGCTCTCGTTCGGGCTCTCTCCTCATGCGGCGCTGCTGCGCGAGGTTCGGGACTACATGGTCCAGCGCATCGGCGCGTCTACCCGCGAGGAGCTGCAGGGCTGGCTGCTGGAAACACTCGTCCGGCGTTTCGGCTTCTATGCCATTGAGCTTTACAGCGGCCGCATTGCCCTTGAGGATGAGGCCCTGCAGGCCCACCTCACGGCTCCCTCCAAACAGCAACTTCACCAGATCCAGCAGCGTCAGTCCCACCTGGATGCCGAACCGCTCCGGGTGCTCGTGATCGGGCAGACCGGTTCCGGAAAGACCAGCCTGGTGAACGCGCTCTTTGGGAAACTCCGGACCGTGGACCGTGCAGGCGAGACGAAAAAGAGCGACTGGATCACACCACACCTCCTGGAGCATGAGGGGCAGGAGCGCGCCCTGCTGCTGGACTCGGTGGGCTACGGGCATCCGGAGACCCATCCCCGAGTGCTGAAGGCCCTGGAGGAAGCGGTGGCCGAAAGCGACCTGCTGCTGCTGGCCTGTTCTGCCACCGAGGCTGGACGCGGGCTGGATCGGCAGGTGCTGGAGCAACTCCGCAAGCGTGTTCAGGAACAGCAGGATCTGGACTTGCTGCCGATCCTGGTTGCCGTGACTCATGTCGACCAACTGCGCCCCTTCCGAGAGTGGAGGCCGCCCTACAACGTGGCGGAGCCGGAGTCGCTCAAGGCCCGGAACATCCGTGGAGCGATGGAGGCGGTGGCCGCGGATCTGGGACTGGACCTCTCGCAGACGGTCCCGGTGTGCCTGCGTCCGGGCTGGGTGGACAATGTGGAGGAAGGTTTGCTCCCGGCGATCTGGGAGCAGATGGATGATGCCCTGCGGCGCAAGTATGTCCGTTGCCTGCTGGATTATCGGGAGCAGCGGGACTGGAGCCTGATGTGGGAGCAGGCGGTGGCCGCCGGACGCTTTGTGGCACGGAGCGGATTGAGACAGCTGGGACAGACCCTGAAGAAGGTCGAGGAGAAGGCGCCGCAGTGGATGCGGGAGCGCTCGTGACGCTCAGAGCGTCCAGCCCAGCGCCGCCACGAGCGTCACCACGATTTCGGCAAGAGCCATCAAGGCGCGCACGCCTTCCCGGCGCTGCACAAAGCGCACAAGCAGCAGCGTGTACCCGGCCAGGGTGACGCACCCAAGCAGCAGGATCCCCGCCATGGCCAGGGCATCCCCATGCTCCCCGTGAGAGAGCCATCCCCAGCCTCGAGGAGTTTGGGCTCGCTGCAGAAACTCATCCAGCGGCAACGACCAGAGCTGTTGGAGTTGCTCCAGAGAGAGTACCCCTGGAAGCACTCCTGAAAACATTCCCCCAAACCCAAGCAGGAGCAGCAAGATGCCGAGACGGTTGCCCCAGGCGATGATGGCAGCATACTCAAGCTGCTCCGTCGTCGGTTGCGTCTTTGCGTTCGCAGCGCTGGAGTTCACCATCCGAATCCCTTGAGCAGAGAGCGCAGGCCGGAGAGCAGCAGCACGCCAATCACCAGCTTCCGGATGGTGGCCGACGAGACGTAGGGCAGGATCCGGGAGCCCAGCAAGGAGCCGGACATGATCCCCAGCATCGAGGGAGCGACCAGCATCGGCAGAACCGCTCCCTGGTTGAGGTAGACCCACGCGGCTGGAGAGGCGATGGAGATCGACAGGTTGCTCGTGGCCACGGCGATCTTCAGAGGCACGCCCATCACCAGGTTGATCAGCGGCACGTTTGCCCACCCGGCCCCCAGCCCGAACATTCCTGCAATCAGGCCTACCGCGATGAACCCCAGCATTCCCTTCGCCGTCCGGAAGACCGTCCAGTCCATCGGGTTCCCGTCCTCTCCCCGGTAGGTCCCGTGGAGCCCAAGCCTTCGAGCCAGTCCATCCATCTCCGGGACATTCTCCAGGCGTCCTGCCGGTGCCCTGAGCATGAAGAGACCAATGGCGATGATGGTCCCTCCGAGGGCGCCCTGAACGTACTGCGGGTTGAGCCCGGAGAGCCAGAGCCCCAGCTGGGCTCCAATGATGGAAAAGACGGAGGCGATCAGAGCTATCGGCATTGCAAGGCGCAAGCTGGCGAGGTTCTGCCGAAGCAGGTAGGGCGTCGCAGCCAGAGAACTCCCCAGCGCGATGAACAGTCCGGCCCCGCGGACGTAGTCGATGTGAAACGGAAAGAAGCTCCCGACCAGCGGCACGAAGAGCACTCCGCCTCCGATTCCGGCCATCACGCCGAAGATTCCGATCCCCAGCGCCGTCAGGAACACCAGCACGAGCCACACTCCGGCAGGCCAAGCCTCCGGAGAAGCGTCTGCGGCAAAGGCGCTGGAGTTTGCGCAAAGCAGGGCGAGGGAAAGCAGGAAGGCCCTGAGGTGGATGGCTGGGCTCAAGAGGTCGGGGTATTTTTAAGGAAATCTGCCGGCGGAAGTGTCACGGCATTGAGAATCAGCTTGTAAGACACGAGCTTGCAAGCATACTAAGGCCCTGAGTGAATCGCAATATCCAAGACTGGTATTCTCAAATTTCCTCCCTCAGGCTCTCCCATGAACTTCGGCTTCGTCATTGACAATCGAAATTGCATTGGTTGTCATGCCTGCACGGTGGCCTGCAAGTCCGAGCATGACGTCCCTGTTGGCGTCAACCGGACCTGGGTCAAGTACGTGGAAAAAGGCGTCTTCCCCAACACGCGTCGCCTGTTCTCGGTGATGCGTTGCAATCACTGTGAGAACGCTCCGTGTGTCGAGATCTGTCCCACTCGGGCGCTCTACACTCGCGAGGATGGCATCGTGGACTTTGACAACCGCCGCTGCATCGCCTGCAAGGCCTGCACGCAGGCGTGTCCCTACGACGCGATCTACATCGACCCGCAGTCGCACACGGCAGCCAAGTGCAACTACTGCGCACACCGCGTGGAGATGAACCTGGAACCGGCCTGTGTGAACGTCTGCCCGACCCAGGCGATCATCTCCGGGAATCTGGACGATCCGAACTCCAGGATCTCCCAACTGGTCTCCCGGCAGCAGGTCACGGTCCGCAAGCCGGAAAAGGGCACCCGGCCGAAGCTGTTCTACGTGGAAGGGGACGAGTCGTCACTGACTCCGGGAATGGCCGGGCAGGACAACCGCTACCTCTGGAGCTCGCAGGTCCGGGGGGTTGGGCACCACGCGGCCGAACGCGACGACGAGCAGGAACGCTTTGCCAAGGTGCTGGGGGAAGCCTCCGAGGCGCTGGACTCCATCCGCAACTATATCCAGACCGAAAACCAGCCGGCCACTCGAGCCTCCGGAGCCAAGCGAGTCTACGACGCTCCAGCCAAGGGCGTGATGTGGGGATGGGAGGTCGCGGCCTACATCCTCACCAAGGCCGTCGCGGCCGGGATGGTCATGGTTCCCTTCCTGGCCTACCTCTTTGGAGAGAGCACCGACTCAACCCCGCTCGGCTTTGCCGCCTGGGTGGCACTGCTCTTCCTGGGGGCGACCGGAGTGCTCCTGATCAAGGACCTGGACCAGCCAACCCGCTTCCTGTATGTCCTCTTCCGGCCGAACTGGAGCTCGTGGCTGGTCAAGGGGGCCTACATCATCACCGCATACGGTGGGTTGCTGACGCTTTGGATCTTGCTGGACTGGATCGGGGCCTCCTGGCTGGCCAACGCCATCGGGCTTCTGCTCACGGGGCTGGGCGCGCTGACGGCGCTCTACACCGGGTTTCTCTTCAACCAGGCCAAGGGGCGGGACCTGTGGCAGAGTCCGCTGATGCCCGTGCACATGCTCATTCACGCCCTGATTGCCGGTCCGGCGGTGTGGCTGGTGCTCGCGCAGCTTTCCGATTCGATGGACACGCTTTCCGGACCCATGAGCTACACGCTGCTCTTCGGGCTGCTGGCGCAGCTGCTGATTCTGGCCGCAGAGGTCTGGTCGCACCACCCCACGGAAGATTCTCACCGGGCGGTGCACCTGATCGCCCATGGCCCGTACCGTCAGACCTTCTGGCGCTACGGGGTGGGGCTGGGTTCGGTTCTGCCGCTACTCCTGCTGGTCGCCTCCTTTGAGCCCCTGGTGCTGGTGCTGGCAGCAGGCCTGTCTCTCTTCGGTCTCTGGCACCTGGTCCGCCTCTGGGTGCAGGTGCCCCAACTGATTCCCCTGAGTTAAGCCATGTACGTATTCAAACCGTCCTGGATTGAGTCCAAAGCAGAAGAGTGGGGACTGGTCCCCCGGCTGGAGAAGTCGACAGACGCCGCTCCAGCACCGGTGCCTGGAGACTCTCCGGATCTGGAAAACTTCCCGCCCTACGAGCAGTGGGACGACTGGACCGAGTATGAGGCCAAGGGCTGGGCAGACAAGTCCCGCAAGCGCTACACGCTGGTCCCGACGGTCTGCTTCAACTGCGAGGCCGGGTGCGGGCTGTTGGCCTATGTGGATCAACAGACAGGCAAGGTCCGCAAGTTTGAGGGAAACCCGCATCATCCGGGAAGCCGGGGGCGCAACTGTGCCAAGGGCCCGGCGACGATCAACCAGGTTGAGGATCCGGACCGTGTCCTCTATCCGCTCAAGCGCAAGGGAAATCGAGGCTCTGGAGAGTGGGAGCGGGTCAGCTGGGACTCGGTGCTGGACGAGATTGCCGGAAAGATTCGCGAAGCGCTTGTGGCTGAGCGACGGGACGAGGTGGTCTACCACGTGGGACGTCCTGGACACGAAGGCTACATTGAACGCGTGCTCAACGCCTGGGGTGTGGATGGACACAACAGCCACACCAACATCTGCTCCGGCGCGGCGCGGCTGGGCTACATGCTCTGGGGCGGTGCGGATCGCCCCTCTCCGGACTATGCAAACGCCGACTTCATCCTGCTCATCAGCTCGCACCTGGAGGCCGGGCACTACTTCAACCCGCACGCCCAGCGCATCATCGAGGCCAAGAACGATGGCGCCAAGGTTGCGGTGATGGACATTCGGCTCTCCAACACGGCAAGCCGGGCGGATTACTGGCTCCCGACGATGCCTGGAACAGAGGCTGCGGTGCTGCTCGCCATGGCCAAGGTGATCCTGGATGAGGGCATCTACAACGAAACCTTCCTCCGAGAGTGGGTGAACTGGAAGGACTGGCTTCAGGCCGATCATCCCGACGCACCGGTGGAGTTCGAGGTGTTCATCGAAAAGCTCCGGGAGCACTATGCGGAGTACACGCCGGAGTTTGCCGAGCAAGAAGCCGGGGTTCCGGCAGAGAAGCTGGTGGAGGTCGCCCGCCGGATTGGCGCGGCCGGTTCCCGATTTTCGGCACACAACTGGCGGAGCGCGTCCAGCGGAAACCTCGGGGGCTGGCAGGTCTCCCGCTGCCTGCACTTCCTCAACGTGCTCACCGGAAGCGTCGGGACCAAGGGCGGGACGCTACCCAACTCCTGGGGAAAGTTTCATCCGCATGTGCCGAATCCGGCACCTCCGCATCAGGTCTGGAACGAGCTGCACTTCCCACAGGAGTGGCCGCTGTGTCACTACGAGATGAGCTTCCTGCTCCCGCACTTTCTCAAGGAAGGCCGCGGGAGGCTCTCGGTCTACTTCACCCGAGTGTTCAACCCGGTCTGGACCTATCCGGACGGGTTCACCTGGATCGAGGCCCTGCGGGACGAGAAGATGGTCGGCCTGCACGCCGCGCTCACGCCGACCTGGAACGAGACCGCGTTCTTTGCCGACTACGTCCTGCCGATGGGACACGCCTCGGAACGTCACGACCTCGTGAGCTACGAGACACACTCGGGGCTGTGGGTCGGCTTCCGGCAGCCGGTGCAGCGCGAGTTCCGCCGCCGTCAGGGCAACCCGGTGACCTTCACCTACGAGGCCAACCCCGGAGAGGTCTGGGAGGAGGACGAGTTCTGGATCGAGCTGTCCTGGCGAATCGATCCGGACGGCAAGCTGGGCATCCGCAAGTTCTTCGAGTCTCCCTACCGTCCCGGAGAGAAGATGAACATCGAGGAGTACTACCGCTACATCTTCGAGGAAGTCCCTGGGCTCAAGGACACCGCCGAGCAGGAAGGCCTGACCGCGCTGGAGTACATGCAGCGTCACGGCGCGTATGAGGTCAGCAAGGACCTCTATGAACTGTACCGCAAGCCGGTTGAGGGCAAGGCAAAGAATGGCGTGGTCCAGAAGGGGGGCAAGACCGTTGGTGTGGAAGCCGATGGCGCCGCTCGGACCGGATTCCCCACGCCTTCGCGCAAGCAGGAGATCTACTCTCAGACGATGAAGGACTGGAAATGGCCGGAGTTCACCCTGCCCGCCTACATCAAGAGCCACGTTCATGAATCCGAAATGGACCGCGAAGCCGGAGACTTCCCGCTGGTGCCAACCTACCGCCTGCCGACGCTGATCCATTCGCGCTCGGCGAACGCCAAGTGGCTGATGGAGATTGCGAACCGCAACCCGCTGTGGATGCACACCTCTGATGCCCAGCGGTTGGGATTGAAGACCGGGGATCTTGCGCGCGTGAATACGGAGATCGGCTTCTTTGTGGTGCGGGTCTGGGCCACCGAGGCGGTCCGCCCGGGGGTCGTCGCCTGCTCCCATCACCTGGGACGCTGGCGCCGCAATCAGGACCCGGTGGCCAACCGCTGGGGCACCAACCTGGCGGACATTCAGGAGGTCGGTGACGGCAAGTGGCGGATGCGCTTCAACGCCGGGGTTCAGCCCTCGTTCTCCACGGATCCGGACACCCAGCGCATCTTCTGGGAGGACGCCGGGGTGCACCAGAACATCACCTTCCCGGTTCATCCGGACCCCATCAGCGGCATGCACTGCTGGCACCAGAAGGTTCGTGTGGAAAAGGCTCAGCCGGGAGACCGCTATGGCGATGTGGAGGTGGACACCAACAAGTCGATGGAGGTGTACCGAAAGTGGGTTGAGATGACTCGCCCGGCTCCGGGGCCTGGAAACCTGCGGCGTCCTCTCTGGCTCAAGCGACCGCTGAAGCCGGTCGATGCTGCGTATGAGTTGACGCCCGCCAAAAAGAAGGGCGG
>JAYPUA010000002.1:45132-192777 GCA_038133845.1 Deltaproteobacteria bacterium | reverse complement strand
CCAACTCGAAGATGTTGTAGGACACCGAACGCAACCCGGCGGGGTTGTAGAAGAGGACGGACTCGTCGTTGGCGGCTGCCGTGAAGGCGTTCCCCATGCCTCGGGCCCGGATGCTCTCCTTGACGAACGCGGCTTCCTTGCCCAAGGTGGGCAAAGCCGTGACGCCCAGCAGGACTCCGGACAAGCAGAGGTGGCGTAGGAGTTTGAAGGACATTGAAAAACCGTTCAGGGGGATTCAGGAGTTGCGTCCATGAAAGAGACTTTGGGAAAAGTCGATCATCCGCTGCTGAATCTGCTCGTGCGTTTCTTCCGGATACTGATCCTGGAAGATGGTAAATCCCAGCATGTTCCAAGCGACCAACCCTTCCTCAAGATCCAGCTCGTTCTCGTCCATCAGGTGCAGGAAGTCTCGCACCGTCTGCTCCACGCGCAGGCGGCGCTTGAGGTCGTCCAGAGGAAAGGTTTCGCTCATTGCGCAACTACTCTACTAGGCTTGCTTGAAATAGCAACAAGTTAGGCGGCCACAGAGGGCAGACCGGACAGAGCCATGGCCAGCTCCTGCTCGTCGTAGTCACGATCCTCCAGCTTCCCGGAGAAGTAGTCCATGTAGGCCTGCATGTCGAAGTGTCCGTGTCCACAGAGGTTGAACAGGATCGCCTCGGACTTGCCTTCACGCTTGCAGCGCAGCGCCTCGTCAATCGCGCCCTTGACCGCGTGGTTGGCCTCCGGAGCTGGCAAGATGCCCTCGGTGCGTCCAAAGAGCACCCCCGCCTCGAAGCAGGCGTTCTGGTGATAAGCGACGGCGTCCAGCAGTCCCAGCTCCTTGATGTGGCTGATCAGTGGGGCCATGCCGTGGTAGCGCAGTCCTCCGGCATGGAATCCGGGAGGAACAAAGGTGGACCCCAGCGTGTGCATCTTGACCAGCGGGGCCAGGTGGACGGTATCGCCGAAGTCGTAAGCGTACTTGCCGCGGGTTAGGCTGGGACACGCGGCCGGCTCCACGGCCAGCACCTTCACGTTCTTTCCGCCACGCAGCTGCTCTCCCAGGAACGGGAAGACCAGCCCCGCGAAGTTGGAGCCTCCACCTGTGCAGCCCACCACGACGTCCGGATAGTCGTTGGCCATTTCCATCTGCTGAATGGCCTCGATGCCGGTAACCGTCTGGTGCAGCAGCACGTGGTTCAGCACGCTGCCCAGGGCATACTTGGTGTCTTCATTGAGTGCTGCGACCTCAACGGCTTCGGAGATCGCAATTCCCAGACTTCCGGTGGAGTCCGGATTTTGTTCCAGGATTGCTCGACCCGCCTGTGTCTTGTCTGAGGGGGAGGGGGTGCAGCTTGCGCCAAAGGCTTCCATCATCGCCTTGCGGTAAGGCTTTTGCTGGAAGCTGACCTTGACCATGAAGACCTCGATCTGGATGCCAAACACGCCTCCGGCAAAGGCCAGCGAGGATCCCCACTGTCCGGCTCCGGTCTCGGTGGAGATCTTCTTCACTCCAGCCTGCTGGTTGTAGAACGCCTGGGCTACCGCGGTGTTGGGCTTGTGGCTCCCGGTTGGGCTCACGCCTTCGTACTTGTAGTAGATCCGAGCCGGGGTGTCGAGGACCTGCTCCAGCCGTCGCGCACGATACAGAGGGGATGGACGCCACTGCCGGTAGATGTCGCGCACCGGCTCCGGGATCTCGATCTCCCGCTCGGCGCTCACTTCCTGAAGGATCAACTCCATCGGAAAAAGAGGGGCCAGGTCATCCGGACCAATTGGCTGATGGGTCCCCGGATGCAGAGGCGGTGGGGGCATGGAGGGAAGGTCTGCCGCAATGTTGTACCAACTCTTGGGCATCTGATCTTCGGAGAGGAGGTATTTGACCGGGTCACTCATGATGGCTCCTGGGGTAGCAGGGAGTGGCTGGAAAGCACTTTGCTCGGTTAGCGAAGGTCGACAACAACACGACCGCGCTGCTGCCCTTTGAGAATTTTGTCGATTTCCGGAAGGAGCGTCTCCAGCGTGCAGTCCACAGTCAGATCGCTCAACTGGTCCAGCTTCCAGTCCGAGGCCATGCGGCTCCAGAGTTCACGGCGCAACGGCATCGGGGTTTCCTGTGAGTCAACTCCCAGCAGGGAAACGCCCCGCAGAATAAACGGGAACACCGAGGTTGGCAAGTCCGGGGATGCCACGAGCCCGGTCGCGGCAACGGCTCCTCCGCGCTTGGCGGACTTGAGCAAGGTGGCCAAGGTGGTTCCGCCGACCGTGTCGACCGCTGCTGCCCAACGCTCCTTGAGCAGCGGTTTGCCGGAGGCATCATCCACCTCCTCCCGGGAGACAATCCCGGACGCCCCCAGCTTTTTCAGGAACTCTTCCTCCTGCGGCTTGCCGGTTGCGGCAATCACCGAAAACCCGGCCTTGGCGAGCAGGGCCACCGAGACGCTTCCGACTCCTCCGGTGGCTCCGGTGACCACCGCCTCTCCGTGATCCGGAGTGATCCCGTTCTTTTGCAGCAGGTGCACCGAGAGGGCCGCCGTGTAGCCCGCGGTCCCGTAAATCATGGACTCCTTCAGGCTCAGCCCTTGGGGAAGCGGAACCACCCAGGCTGCCGGAACCCGAATGTACTGGCCAAAGCCTCCGGAGGTGTTCATGCCCAAGTCGTAGCTGGTGACGATCACTTCATCTCCGGGTTTGAACTCCGGGCTTGCGCTGTCCTCGACCACTCCGGAGGCGTCGATTCCTGGGGTGTGAGGATAGCTGCGGGTCACGCCTCGGTTGCCGATGGAGGAGAGGCCGTCCTTGTAGTTCAGCGAGGAGAAGTGCACGCGGACCAGGACTTCTCCTTCCGGGAGGTCCGAGAGGGAGCGCTCCGTGACCTCCCGGGTGAAGGTCTTGTCAGCATTTTCGGTAATCAGGAGGGCGCGGAAGTTTGCTTCAGGCATCGTGTTCCTTTCGTTCGAGTTCAAGGGGTTGGGAGGGGGACGGGGAGAAGTTCTCGGTCAGAAAGTCCACCCACTCTTCGACCATCTCTCGGTCGTCTTCGGAGCAGGAGATCATCTCCGTCTCCTCTTCGTTGAGGTGAAAAAGCAGCATTGGGCCAAAACACTCGACGTCATTGAGCTTCCAGCGAGTCTGACGTTCTCCGACCTCACCTTCGCCATCGATGTAGCCGTGCAGGGTGCCTTGCACCTGCACCAGGTCGGTGGCATCGCAGCGGAGCCGTTCGCAGAGGGTCTCCAGGTCCAGCGTTTCCTCGATCAATTCCACCTCCTGCTCGTCCGGATCCACGTAGATCCAGATGCCATGCTCAAGGTAGCTCATGCGGTTTCCGGCTTTTGTCTGGAGGTGGATGCTCTAGCATGGGGAGGGAAAGGAGCTTGAATGAAACCTGAAGTCATCATCTACACTGACGGAGCCTGCTCCCCCAACCCGGGAAATGGCGGATGGGGAGTGGTGTTGATCTCGCAAGAGCTGCAGCATCGCAAGGAGCTCTCCGGAGCGGAGCCGAACTCGACCAACAACCGCATGGAGCTGACGGCTGCGATCGAGGCCTTGCAGGCGCTTCGCAAGCCGTGCCGCGTGACGCTGTACACGGACTCGCAGTACCTGCGCAATGCCTTTGAGCAGCACTGGCTGGAGAACTGGCTCCGCAAGAACTGGAAAACCTCCACGGGGAAGCCGGTGGCCAACCAGGATCTCTGGCAACGTCTGCTGGAGCTCAGCCGGACCCACGAGGTCGACTGGAAGTGGGTGAAGGCCCACAACGGAGACCCGGAAAACGAGCGGGCCGATGCCCTGGCTGTCGAGGCTCGCAAGAGTCTGGACGGCTGAGCCAGGCTTTACATTCGCTCCCGGATGACCGAAAGCATCTGCTGAATCTGTGCATCGCTGAGCTGTCCATCCACGCTGAACAGCACCGTCCCGTCGGTGTCAAAGACCACCACGTCGCTCGTGTCGTCTGCCAGCCCCCACTCGTTCACGAGCACCTTCTGGAAATCCCGGACGTAGACCGTGCGAGGAAATTCCTCCTGCTTGCTTTTGAGCTTCATCTGCACCACGCCGTTTGGAAGCCACGTGGCGTCCATGTTAATGATCGCAACGGAGCGGAACTTCTGTTCATCGAACTGGGCGGCCTTCAAGGCATCGCTGGCAGCGTTGTTCAGGTCGCTCTCATCCGGATCCACGTAGAACATCACGTGGACCGCTCCGGTCAGCTCATCGCTGCTCCAGGCTCCTCCGAGCACGCGCTCCCCGCGCTCTCCGGACAGCTCCAGCCGAGGAGGCTTCTGGCCGACAGGCAGCTCGGCCCAGGCCCAGGCCGGGACGGCAATCAAGCTCCAAAGGAGTCCCCAGTGAATCATGCGTCTCATGCTTCCTCTTC
Source organism: Deltaproteobacteria bacterium (assembly GCA_038133845.1). Classification (GTDB taxonomy): domain Bacteria; phylum SAR324; class SAR324; order SAR324; family NAC60-12; genus JAYPUA01. The sequence goes on along the minus strand of JAYPUA010000002.1, from coordinate 188,414 downwards.
GATTGAGTGAATGAGCGTTGTGCTCGGGAAAGCCGGCTCAGCCGTTGCCGGGAGCCGGGATGTCCGGAACTCCCAGACACGGTGGCAGCTTGATGGAACCATCCGCCTGCTGCCCGTTCTCCATCAGGGCAATCAGGGTTCGCGAGACCGCGATCGCAGTTCCGTTGAGCATGTGCACAAACTGATTCTTCCCAGAGACCGAATCCTTGAAACGGATGTTGAGCCGCCGGGACTGGTAGTCCGTGCAGTTGGAGGTTGAGGTGACCTCGCCCCACTTGCCGCGTCCGGGCATCCAGGCCTCCAAGTCGTACTTTCGGTAGGCCGGTGCCCCCAGGTCTCCGGTGCAGATGTCCAGCACACGATAGGGAATGCCCAGGTCCTGATAGATGCGCTCCTCAATCTCCCGCATCTTCTCATGCATGGACGCGGAGGACTCCGGATGCGTGAAGGCAAACATCTCGATCTTGGAGAACTGATGCACCCGATACAGCCCCCGGGACTCACGTCCGGCAGCCCCGGCTTCGGTGCGGAAGCAGTGGGAGAATCCTGCATAGAGCAAGGGCAGCTTGTCTTCTGGCAAAATCTGATCGGCCAGCAAGCCTCCCAAGGTGATCTCTGCGGTGGCGATCAAGGAAAGGTCGGAGTTCTCCACCGAGTAGATCTGGGTAGAGTCTCCCCGAGGGTTGAAGCCGATTCCCTGCAGGATCGACTGCCGAGCAAGGTCCGGGGTCATGAACACCGTGAACCCCTCTTCCTGCAGCAGCCTCAGCGCATACTGAGCCAGCGCCAATTCCAGGAACACGGCCTGGTTTTTCAGGTAGTAGAACTTCTGTCCGGCAACTTTTGCTCCGCCTTCAAAGTCCACCAACTCCAAGGCCTCCATCAAGTCCAGGTGGTCCTTGGGCTCAAAGTCTAACTCCGGGATGCTCCCAACGATGCGCAACTCTCGGTTGTCATCTTCCGTCTGACCTACCGGGGCTTCCGGATGGGTCAGGTTGGGAATCTGCTGGAGCAGCTCCTGCCTCTGGGCCTCCGCGGCCTTGCGCGCCTCCTCCTTGTCCTGCTCCTCTGTCCGGAGAGTCTTGGCCTCCTCAATCAGCGGCTGTCGCTCTTCGGCAGGCATCGGGCCCTTCATCAGGCCGCTGATCTCATTGCGACGCTGCCGCACGGCCTCCACCTCTACCTGAAGTTGCCGGACCTGCTCATCCCACTGCAGCAACTGAGAGACGTCCAACGGCACGCCGCGGTCGTTACAGTTCTGCTGGATCAGTTCCGGTTGAGAGCGAATCAGTTTGAGGTCAAGCATGGTTTGTGTGAGAGCAGGTTCGGGCTGATGGCGGTTTCAGACCGGGTGATTTTCAAAGTGGCGCAGGCGTTTCTGAAGCTCTTGGCAGACGCTCAGGAGGCGGTAGTCGCTGCAACGAGGACCAGCGAGTTGGATGCCGACGGGAAGCCCGGACGTGGTGGGTCTGCCCGGAATGGAGATGGCCGGGGTCTTGGTCAGGTTGGCCAGCACGCTGCAGAGGTCCCCGAGGTACATGGCCAAGGGGTCTTCCTCCTTCTCTCCAATCCGGAAGGCCGGAGTTGGAGCAACCGGTCCGAGCAGGAAGTCGAACTCCTGATAGAGTGCCTCGACCTGGGCGGCGATGTGGTGACGCACCTGGGTTGCCCGTCCGTAGTACTGGTCGTAGTATCCGGAACTCAGCACAAAGGTTCCCAGCATGATGCGGCGTTTCACCTCGGTGCCAAATCCCTCCTCTCGGGTGGAGCGGTAGAGGGACTTCAGCGAGGCCTCGCGCTGCTGACGCACTCCGTAGCGGATGCCGTCAAAGCGCCCCAGGTTGGAGCTGGCCTCTGCAAACGCGGTGGTGTAGTAGGCCGGGATGATTACATCAAGGAAGCCCAGCTTGCGGCGCTCCACCTGTGCGCCTTGCTCCTTGAGCAACGCCTCCACCTCCAGGACCGCTTGGACCACTTCCGGGTGGATGGCCTGCTCGTTGAGGTACTCCTCCGGGAGGCAGAACTTCAGTCCAGACAACTCTACGGAGGAGGTTTTCGGAAGCGGAGCCTGGATGGAGGTGCTGTCCTGGGGGTCGTGTCCTTGGATCACCTCAAAGCCGAAGCGGCAGTCTTCGGCAGTTGATGCCAAGACGCCGATCTGATCCAGTGAAGAGCCGTAGGCCACCAATCCGTAACGGGAGATGGCACCATAGCTTGGCTTGAACCCGGAGATTCCGCAGAAAGAGGCCGGCTGACGCACGGAGCCCCCCGTGTCGGAACCAAGAGCCAGCCAAGCCATTCCGGTCGCAACCGAGACGGCCGCTCCGCCGCTGCTTCCTCCGGGGACGTGTTCCGCGTTCCAGGGGTTGCGGGTCAGGCCGTACGCAGAGCTTTCGGTGGAGCCTCCCATGGCGAACTCGTCCATGTTGGTTACCCCGATGATCAGGGCGTCTTCCGCCTGCAGGCGTGCCACGGCAGTGGCTGGATACGGAGAGCGGTATCCCTCGAGCAGCCTTGATCCGCAGTAGGTCCCCAACTCGGACTCTGCGATGCAGATACAGTCCTTGATGGAGACCGGCACCCCTGCGAGCTTGCCGACCGCAGCTCCGGAGGCGACTCGAGCATCAATCGCTCTGGCCTGAGCGAGCGCCTGCTCCTTGGGCAGAATGGCTCGATAGGCCTGAACTTGAGGCTCCCAGCGCTCCATGGCGCGGTACACCTCTTCAATTGCTGCTTCTGCGGTGGTTTCTCCGGAGCGGATCTGACGAACACGCTCCGCGAGTGATTCCTTCATGCGCCTGTGACTCCCTGAGCCTTCTCCAACTCAACAACCAGATCCACGTACTGCTGTTGGGCGTCTTCAGTGGACATTCCCTTGACCTTCGACCAGGCGTCGTACTTGGCGCGGCCCTCAAAGTCTGCAAATCCAGGGCGGGCTCCCTGAACGTCTCCCTCGTTGCCTTGCTTGAAAAGCGAGTACAGCTTGAGGAGGTTTTCGTTGTCTGGACGCTTGGGCAGGTTCTTCACGCGCTCGGAAGCTTCCTTGAAATCGTCAGCGAGTGCCATGGTTCCTCTTGATTCCGGGTTGATGCAAATTCAAAAAATCTAGCAAAGCCCCTTGAATGTTCAACACAATTTCCCGGGCCTCCCTGAGCCAAGAGTTTCAAGGGGGATTTCGCACGATTTGTGCATTATTGCCTCCGTTTGAGTTCCTGAACCTTACTGTAGTGAACTGATGAAGAGCAACCTTTCCCCGAACTGGAATCCCCCGGACGACACCTCTCCGGATGAACTGTTGCGTGGTTTTGAGGCATTCAACCAGACTGCCCAGCAGCTGGAGGAAACCTATCGGGAGTTCGAGGAGAAGGTCCAGAAGCTGAGCGAGGAGCTGGCGGAGAAGAATCGCGAGCTGCAGCGCAACCTGGAGGAGAAGGAGCGGGTGCAGAACTATCTGGCCGATGTGTTTGACAGCACCACGGTGGGGCTCTTGGTGACCGACGCCAACGGACAGGTGACCTCACTGAACCGCAAGGGAACCAAGCTGCTCGGGAGAACGGTGGAGGAGGTGCGCCAACTCGGGCTGCCAGAGGTGCTTCCCGGCGCCATCCGTCCTTGGGAGTTCGAGCCAGGTAACCTTGACGTGCTGATCCGGATTCGTGATCGTGAAACCGAGGTGCATCGTCCGGATGACACCGTCCGGCTCCTGCGGGTCTCGGCCTCTGCGCTGCACGACTCGCAAGGTTCGGTCAATGGTGTGATCCTCAACCTGCAGGACATCACGGAGCTCAAGCGCCTGGAGGGCGAGGCAGAGCGCCGGAACCGCCTGACAGGAATGGGAGAGGTGGCTGCGAGCGTGGCCCACACGATCCGCAACCCCTTGGGGAGCATCGAACTGTTCACCGGATTGCTCCGGAGCGAAATGACTGGTGAGCGAGGAAAAGAGCTGCTGCGACACATCTCCTCGGCCACCCAAGGCATTAACCATGTGATCTCCAACCTGATCGAATACAGCCGCCCCCGCGCTCTGCACAACCCCCGGGTGCTGGACCTCCATGAACTTCTTCGGGAGAATTTGAGATTTTCGCATCAACTGGTAGATTACGGTCATGTAACCGTACGGCTTGAGCTGAAGGCAGAGCACCCGTGGATCCATGGAGATGAAGAGCCGCTGCGCCAAGTGTGCTCCAACCTGCTGCTAAATGCGCTCCAGGCAACTCTGGATCCCGGAGAGATCGTCATTGCCACTCGGGATCTGGAAACCCGGAACCGTCGGGTGCTGGATCGCTTTGCTCCGGAAAAGTCCGGTGAACAGTCGATTCAGCTGCTGGAACTGAGCATCCAAGACTTTGGAGTCGGGATGGCCCCGGAGGTTTTGCCTCGCATCTTTGACCCCTTTTACACTACGAAAGAACATGGGGCCGGTTTGGGCCTGGCGATCGTCCGCCATATTCTGGACGCGCACGGTGTCTTCCTGGAGGTGGAAAGCCGCGAGGGAGAAGGAACCCGGTTCATTATGGTCTTTCCCGTGAGTTCACCCGAAGCGTGAGCTCCAAAATCTCATCCATTTTCAAGCCAACTGAACGCATAGGTAAATTCATGCACCCCATCCTGATCGTCGATGATGAAGTCGAAATGCGCATCGCCATGTCGGAGACGCTCAAGCACTGCGGCTATCCGGTCGAGCTTTCGCACAATGCTCTCGACGCACTGAAGAAGGTCAAGGAGAAAGAGTACTCACTGGTCATCACCGACATGACCATGCCCAAGCGTTCCGGGCTGGAACTGCTCAAGGACATCAAGAGCCTGGATCCGAGCAAACCGGTGATCATGGTCACGGCGTATGCGACCATTGACACGGCCGTGGAGGCAATGAAGGAAGGGGCCTTTGACTATGTGACGAAGCCCTTCAACTTCGATCAGTTTACCTTCGTGGTCGAGCGGGCGCTGGACTACAAAGACCACCGCGGTTCGACCACTCAGGTGGCTGCGCCTGCGGCCAAGAAGGCGACAGGCACTTCCGAGACATACAAGGAGATCGTCACACAGAACAAGGATATGCTGAACCTGTTGAAGGTTGCGAACAACGTGGCCAACAGCAAGGCGACCATCCTGATCCAGAGCGAGAGCGGCACCGGAAAGGAGCTGCTGGCCCATCACATCCACCGCAACTCGGAGCGCGCCACCAAACCGTTTGTGGCCATCAACTGCGCCGCGCTTCCAGAGACGCTGCTGGAGAGCGAACTGTTTGGCTACAAAAAAGGGGCCTTCACCGGAGCCAACGCCGACCACCGGGGCAAGTTTGAGCAGGCTCACACGGGAACCATTCTGCTGGACGAGATCAGCGAGATGGCCCTGCCGCTTCAGGCCAAACTCCTCCGGGTTCTGCAGGAACAGGAGGTGGACAAGGTGGGAGGCAAGGAGCCGATCAGCGTGGACGTGCGGGTGATCGCCACCACCAACCGGGCGATGATGGAGATGGTCGAGTCCGGGAAGTTCCGGGAAGACCTGTACTTCCGCCTCAACGTGATCCCCTTGGCCCTGCCGCCGCTTCGAGAGCGCAAGGACGACATCCCTCTCCTGGTCGAGCACTTTCTGAGCAAGCATGCCCGGCTGAACGCTCGTGAGCTGCCGGTGATCAGTCAGGAGGCTCTGGACGTGCTGATGAACTACAACTGGCGGGGGAACGTCCGGGAGTTGGAGAACGTGATCGAGCGCGCCTTGCTGCTTTGCGACGGCAAGGAGATTCAGCCGCACAACCTGCTGATGCACTCTCAGACCGGATCTCGCTCCATCAACGAGGACCTGGCCGCAGCGGCCGGAGGAACGGCGAGTGCTGCTGCCCCAGCCAGCGCTGCCTCAAGCTCCGGAAGCACGCTTGGCATCGAGGTCGGGATGTCCATGCGTGAAGCGGAGAAGAAGCTGATTTTCGAGACGCTGCGTCAGACCAAGGGCAACCGGACCCACGCTGCGCAGATCCTGGGCATCAGCATTCGGACCCTGCGCAACAAACTCAACGAGTACAAAGCGGAAGGCGAGTCGTTTGAGTTTGAAGCCTAATCCTGTGCGCTGATGCCTCTCCCGGACTCCGGAGTTGTCATCAAGCGCACCCGCAGCTTCTACTACGTGGATGTCGGAGAAGCTTCTCCCCGTCTCTGTCGCATTCGCGGCAATCTCTTTGAATCCAGCAAATACGATCAGCGCGTTGCGGTCGGAGATCATGTCCGCATCGACCTGAACGCCTCCGAAGATGCCGGGTGGATTTTGGAAATCCTCCCGCGCCACACCAAGCTCTCCCGACGTTCCCGGGAGGGGGAAACCGAGCAGATTCTCGTCACCAACGCTGAAGTGCTGATGATCGTTGCGGCGCTACGTCGTCCGGAGTTCCGCTCCGGGATGGTCGACCGGATGATCGTCGCGGCCCTGCGTGGCGGGCTGCGTCCGCTGCTGGTCCTCAACAAGTGCGACTTGGCCTCCGAGGAGATCTGGGCTCCAATCCGAGAGGTTTACGAGTCGCTTGGATATGAAGTGCTGCGGACCAGTGCCACCCAGGCGATTGGGCTGCAAGAGCTGCGAGACCGGCTTCAGGGAAAGACCACGGTGCTGAGCGGTCACTCCGGAGTGGGGAAGTCTTCCTTGATCAAGGCGCTCTATCCGGACTGGAGCATCCGCGTCGGAGACGTGAACCGGAAGGTGGGCAAGGGGCGGCACACTACGGTGTTGGCCGAGATGTTTGCACTCCCGGAGTCCGGATACCTGGTGGACACTCCGGGCATCCGGGAGTTGGAACCGTTCGGAGTAACCCGCGAGACTCTGGGGCAGTACTTTGTCGAGTTCACTCCGTTTGAGGGACAGTGTCGCTTTGCCCGGTGCAGCCACCAGCACGAGCCGGACTGTGCGGTGAAGGAAGCGCTGGGCTCTGGTGCGATTCTGCAGCGCCGCTACGAGAGCTTCGTGGCCTTGTGGGAGTCGCTGGAGGCCTGAGGTCGCCTGGGCTGCGCCTGGTCGCGCATGCGATGGATCAGACTCAGCAACCGCTCTTCTGGTCTGGAAGGCTTCGTTGTGTTGGAGGAAGGCATGGCATCTGGACTCTGGAGTGAGCGAATCGGTGCCGCTGTGGCTTGAGGTGCGGCAAGTCCGGAGAGTGCCTGAGCGTGATCCCGCACTTGCTCTGGGGTGAGGTGCGACCGGACAGTCAGGCAGGTGCGCTGGAAGATATTCTGACAATCCGGACGCTGCTGGTGCAGGTGCTCCGTGATCCCCTGCGGGCCGTAGCTTCGCTGGAGGCGCTGCTCGACCTCCGGAGAGCGGACGTAGAGCACCAACGTTGCTCGTGCCGAAGAGAGGCGATGAATGAAGGCCGGCATGCTCTCTGCCGCAACGTCTGGCGGAACCAACTCCTTCCAGGACTGTCCCAATTCGGCAACCAGGGCCTGGTCGCCTTGGACTCGAGCCAGATCCCCCACATGACAGCGGATCTCATCGATCCGGACGTCCGGCAACCGCTCGGCAATGCGCTGCAGGTAGGCCCGCTGCTCAAACCGAACGGCTTGGGCAATGGCCCCATCATAGACAGTCAGATGCAGGATGACCGCCTTGAGCTGAAATTCGGCATCCGCTCTCAAAGCGTGTTGCTCTTCGGAGTTGAGCGAGCGCCCAAGCCTCCTTCTCAAAGCCCCCAGGAACACATCCGGACGTGAGAACGCTTTGCCCTGGATCCCCTTCAGCACCTGCTCCCAAGGCTCCAAGTCAAGATGCTCGAGAACTCGCTGGCGATAGGCTTCCGTGACCTGGAACTCCCGAACCACTGAAAAATTGCGAGGAAATGAGTACTGAGTGAGAAATGGATCGATTTCGTTGAGCCAAAGCTTGCGAAGTTGGGCAAGCTGCATTAAATGCTTGTGGCCGGCTGCAGCGAAGACCCTTTGCAGCACAGACAGAGCCGCCTGAGGTGCCTCGGATGAAGGCGCAGCGTATCCGATCGTCTGAAGAAACGCTGATGCAGTAGGGGCGTGAGACTTCATCAACCACGAATGGAGAAAGGCAACATGGCCAGCAGTGCCCCGGGAATTCTTGTGGCGATGCCCAGCCTTGAGGATCCGTATTTTTCCAAAACGGTCATTCTGCTATGCACCTACAATCACGAAGGTGCCTTCGGTCTGGTCATGAATCAGCCCTCGTCCCTGCAGGTCCGAGAGGTGCTGACCGAGGATTTCCAGGAGCATCCCGCCTTCCAGGTCCCCCTGTTGGTGGGAGGACCGGTGCAGCCGGAGTCCTTTTGGGCAATCCATACAAGCGACTTCAAGGGGGAAAGCACCAGCCAAATCTCTGAGGAGCTCAAGCTCAGTTCCGCTCCGGAGGTGCTTCGTGCCTTGATCGAAGAGCGCGGGCCAAGCTGCTATCACTTGGGATGCGGGTACTCCGGGTGGGGACCGGAACAACTGGATCGCGAAATTCAGGAAGAGTCCTGGTGGCTGGGGCCACTGGACATCCCGACTATCCTGGACATCGACTACGCAGCCCGCTGGGAGAATACCCTGGAGAGCCTTGGGTTTGATCCGCTGATGGCGTCCTTGCCTTCAAGCGGATACGCCTGAGCTATTGCTCAGAGACGCGGAGCTCTTTCCCGTAGATTCGAGAATCCTGAAAGTCGTAGGCCTGCTGCTTGAGCTGAGGCAACTGGCTGGGTTGTAGCGGACGCATTCCGGACTGGACAAAGAGGTGGGCGTTCCCGGTGGTCAGCGCAAACAGGAGCCGAGCCTTCTGCTGGCGTGCACGATCCATTGCCGCCTGCACCAGTTCCCGACCTACACCGCGATTCCGGAAGCTGCTGTCCACAGCCAGGCTGGCCAGCTCCACGGCCTGCTCCTCCTCATAGTGGACCACCTCGCAACAGCCGACAATCCCCTCGTCCAGACAGAAGAGCAAGAACCGCTCAATGTGCCGGGCGATCTCCTCTGGAGTCCGCAGCACCAGAGCGGCTTGCTGCACAGGGCGCTGCAGAATTTCGTGAATGGCCTGAACGTCACTGATGTGGGCTGCCCGGATCTTCCGGTAGGTGCGGTCCGTGACCATCAAACCGATCCCGGTTGGTGTCAGCAACTCGGCGAGCACTCCCCCATCGATGTTTCCATCAAGCAGGTAACTCCGCGGGACGCCTCGGCGGCACGCCTGGATCAAGGCTCGAAAGCGCGATCGCAGCGGCTCATGGAGCGCTCCGGCAGCTTCCTGATTCTGAACCCACAACTCCATCTCCTCAGTAGTCATCTGAAAGTCGATCTCCGGAATCGCCGATGACTCCAGAATCAGCAGTTTTTGACACCGGGTCCCTGCAGCAAGCTCAACGGCAAGCCCCAGCGAGTCCAGGGCCCACTCACGCCCCTTCGACCCCAACGCCAGGGGAGGAATGAGCAGCAGGCCACTGTGCTCGAGTGCAGCACGCAGCCCTGCCTGGTCCAACTCCTGAACGTGCCCGCAACGGTGTGGCTCGATCGAGGTGTCCAGCAGGGACGGCTCGGCCCGGACCCACATCCCAGAGAGCGGTTGCAATCGCTCCCCATAGGATTTCAGGCGGCTGGTCCACTTCCAGAGCGTTGTGGCACAGGTGTTTCGGAAGGCCTCGATCTGTGTCTCAGGAACGATTAGGGTGGAGCCTCGCCACTCCACAGGGACACCTTGTTGCTGGAAGTCTCCCTCCACCAGTTTCGAGATATCTAAAATCAAAAGCATCCGGATGCCCACTTGCCGCAGGAGGACAAGGTCTTCCAGCAGGCGCGAGCCGGGGTCCTCGAGCAGGCGGGCGTCCAAGTGGATGGCGAAGAGGTTGCTCTGCACGTCCTCCAGGTAGGGGAGCGCGGCGCGCAAGTGTTGGACAAATCCGGGATAATCGGCGATTTCAGATTGAGGCATGAGCGTGTTTTTCTCTGGAAGTCATGAAATCCTCTGCGAAATTTGACTATTTACCCTTGGCACTTCAAGATATTTTCTGTTTCGCCCCCTGTTAAGGATCTGTCTCAATCTGGTTCATGATCGTTTCCTATAAACTTTCCCGGAAGTCGCTCAATTCACTCCGGAAGAAAGGTCTGAGCGACACCGCCCTGGAAAGCCTGAGCGCCTTGGAAGAGCGCTGGTTCGAAACTGCGGAGGCCTTCGTCCAGCAACTTCGAGCTCTTCCGGCCTCCGGGGAGTTGCAGCCTCAAGAGAGCCTGATCCTCCGGCAGGCGAAAGGGTACTTCCGGTTGGACAAGTGGATCCACAACCGCACACTCCGGGAGTGGGTTGAGGCGTTGATCTTTGCGCTGGTGGTTGCCACCGTTGTCCGGACCTACATCGTGGCGCCCTTCAAGATCCCTTCGGGGTCCATGCTTCCTACGATCCAGATTGGCGACCACATCTTTGCCTCCATGTGGTCGTACGGGTTCAAGGTCCCGTTTTCTCAGGAAAAGCTGGCTCCGCAGGAGGTCCTTCGGGGCGACATCGTGATCTTTCCCTACCCCCGGGATCCGTCGATTGACTACATCAAGCGCGCCATCGGCCTCCCCGGAGAAACGATCGAGGTCCGCAACGACCAGGTGTTTATCAACGGAGAGCCCCTGGAGGAGCCCTATGCGTATTTTGATCCACAGCAACGCTTTCAGTCACGCGCAACGGCACCGGTGAGCTTTTTCGGTCCGGTGAAGATTCCCGAGGGGAGGCTCTTCGTGATGGGAGACAACCGCTACAACAGCGCGGACAGCCGCTTCTGGGGGTTTGTGGACATCAACACCCTGATGGGCAAGGGGCAGATGATCTACTGGAATCATGATCCGCGTGAGAGCCTGGTCTCCGGATATCAGATAGACCGCATCTTCAGCTTTTTGCAGTGACTGCTCCTGATGAAAACTGAGCCATCCAGCGTCTCCCGCAACGACCCCTGCTGGTGCGGGAGCGGAAAGAAGTACAAGAAGTGCCACTGGGGCAAGGATCGTTTGAAAGCCGTGATGCCTGCACGCCCTCAGCCCAAACCCAGGCCGCGGCAGGACCCTCGGAAGGTTCGGCTCAAGACACCGGAGCAGGTGGAGGGAATTCGGCAAAGCTGTCAGTTGACCAAGAAGATCCTTGACGACCTCACGCCCTTTGTCCGCGAAGGCATCACTACGAACGCGATCGACCAGTTCGTCCACGAGATGACGCTGGATCATGGCGCACAGCCGGCGCCTCTGGGCTACCGCGGGTTTCCCAAAAGCGTGTGTACCTCCCTGAACCACGTCATCTGCCACGGCATCCCGGACGAGACGGTGCTGCGGGAGGGAGACATCATCAACATTGATGTCACCTGTATCCTTGATGGCTACTTTGGGGATGCGAGCCGGATGTATCAGATCGGAACCGTGGCGGAGCCGGCACAGCGCCTGATCGAGGTCACCCGGGAGTGCCTGGAGATTGGCATTCGGTCGGTGAAGCCTTTTGGCATGACAGGGGACATCGGCCACGCCATTCAGCGGCACGCCGAGGCTCACGGCTATTCGGTGGTCCGCGAATTCGCCGGACACGGGGTGGGCATTGAATTTCACGAGGCCCCCCAGATCCTGCACTACGGTGAACCCGGTACCGGCGTGTTGATTCAGCCCGGCATGGTGTTTACGATCGAGCCCATGATCAACATGGGAAGAGCAGACAGCAAGATCTTGAAAGACAAATGGACAGCGGTCACGGTGGATGGATCGCTTTCAGCCCAGTGGGAGCACACCCTCTGTGTGACCGAGAGCGGAGTGGACGTTCTCAGCGCCTAACGTACTCCTGAACATCTCTAACAAGAACAACGACATGGATCCTTGGAATCGCAACCCCAAATCGCCCTGGAACAAGAACCAAAACCCTCCGGACATTGACGAGTTGCTGAACAACCTGCAATCGAAGTTCAAAGGCGGGCTTCCTCAGAAGAACTTCGGAGCCTTGGCCATCGTGGCTGTGGTGGTGCTCTGGCTGGCCACTGGGTTCTTCATCGTCGATCCGCAGGAGCAGGGGATCATCAAACGCTTTGGCGAGGTTCGTGCCTTGGTGAATCCGGGACCCCACTATCACCTCCCGAGCCCCATTGAGACAGTGCAGATCGAGACCGTCACGGCTGTCCGCCGGATTGAGGTCGGCTTTCGGACCATCGACCCCGGACCTCCGGCCAAGTATCGTCAGGTGAAGCAGGAGTCGCTCATGCTCACTGGAGACGAGAACATCATCGACGTCCAGTTCACGGTGCAGTACCGCATCACCAACCTGGAGAACTACCTCTTTGAACTCACCGAACCGGAAGAGACGGTGAAGGCTGCCGCCGAGTCGGCCATGCGCGAGGTGATTGGAGACAACAAGGTGATGGACGCCCTCACCGTGGGAAAAGGCATCATTGAGTCGTCGACGGCGCAACTGCTCCAAGAGACCCTGAACAGCTACACCTCGGGAATTCGGATCGAGAACGTCAAGCTGCAGGACGTGCATCCCCCGGATCCGGTCAAGGAGGCGTTCAAGGACGTGGTCAGCGCCCGTGAGGACCGTGAGAAGATGATCAATGAGGCTGAGGGTTACAAGAACAACCTGCTGCCCAAGGCTCGCGGAGAGGCCGCCCAGATCATCAACGCGGCACAGGCCTACTCTGAGGAAACCCTCAATGCGGCACGCGGAAGCGCCAACCGCTTCAGCGCCATCTACGAGGAGTATCGCCTGGCCAAGGAGGTCACCCGAGAGCGTATCCAGCTCGACACGATGCAAAAGATCCTTCCCGGAGCAAACAAGGTCATCGCCGACAAGGAGCTGGGCCAAAACTTCATGCCCTTCCTCCCCATTACAGAGATGCAGAAGGCTGCGGACAACGGCCGCAATCGTTGAGACAGGCGTTAGGGCGCTTCCCAGAGCCTCTGCGTTTTCTTCCTTCCGGGAACACACATGAGTGAGCATCAGCCCCAGGACCGTCTGGTCGTGGTGGGGGCCTCGGAGCACAACCTCAAGAACGTCGACCTGACCCTCCCCCGAAACGCACTCACCGTCTTCACCGGCGTGAGCGGTTCCGGGAAGTCCTCACTGGCCTTCGACACGATCTTCCAGGAAGGCCAGCGCCGGTTCGTGGAGTCGCTCTCGCCCTATGCCCGGCAGTTCCTGGGGCAGATGGACAAGCCCAAGGTTGAGCACATCGAAGGCCTCAGCCCGACCATCTCGGTGGACCAGAAGACGGTCAACCGCAACCCGCGCTCCACGGTTGGGACGATCACCGAGGTGTACGATCACCTGCGGTTGCTCTATGCGCGCTTGGGGACTCCTCACTGCCCCTCGTGTCACATCCCGATTACCACTCAGACTCCGGACCAGATTACCGACTACGCGTTTGCCGAGGCGGCAGGAGAGGCTTGCGTGATCCTCGCTCCGATGATCCGCGAGCGCAAGGGCGAGTACCGCCGAGAGCTTTCCGGGTGGGCCAAGGAAGGCTACGTCCGGGCCCGCATTGACGGAACCATCCGCCGCCTTGATGAGGAGATTTCGCTAGCCCGCTACGAAAAGCACAGCATCGAGTTGGTGCTGGATCGCCTCACCCTGGTGGCAGAGGAGAAGAGTCGATTCACGGAGGCCGTAGAGAAGGCGCTACGCCTCTCAGAGGGCTTGGTCCTCCTGGAGTATCGCGGAGAGGATCACCTGTTCAGCCAGCTGATGGCCTGTCCGAAGTGCCAGATGTCGCTTCCGGAGATGGAGCCGCGGCTGTTCTCCTTCAACGCGCCGCAGGGAGCCTGCGAGGTCTGCAACGGCTTGGGCGAACTGCACACCTTTGTGGAGAACAGAATCTGTGATCCACAACGCCCCTTGAACGACGGGGCGCTGAAGTGCATCACTGGAAACGGCAACATCCTGTTTACCCGCATTGACGACACGCACCTCTCACTGCTGGCAAAGCGCTTCAAGATCCCGCTGGATCAGCCGTGGGGCAAGCTGACTCCGGAGCAGCGCGAGCTGGTGCTCCACGGGCGAGGGGAGGTCGCCCTTGCGGTCTCCAACGTCTTCCGTTTCCCGGGACAGCTGATCAAGAAGATCGAGGCGGGGCTTTGGCCGGGGATCATCCCGCTGCTTCAGTTTCTTCACCGCTTCATCAAGTCTCCGCTGGAGCGCTTTCAGGATGTCGCGACGTGCCCGGATTGCAAGGGGCAGCGCCTGAACGCCATGGCGCGTGCGGTGCGTTTTCATGACCGGAACATCCTCAGCATTACCCAGGGCTCCATTGAGGAGGCGCTGCTGTTCTTCGAAGGGCTTCCACTGACTCCCATTGAGCAGAAGGTTGGCCGGGACATCTTCCGGGAACTGAGGGAGCGGCTCGGGTTTCTCACTGACGTGGGGGTCGGATACCTGACACTGGACCGCTCTGCCGGGACGCTCTCCGGAGGAGAGGGACAGCGCATTCGGCTCGCCTCGCAGCTCGGCTCCGGACTGCAGGGCGTGCTTTACGTGCTGGACGAGCCCTCGATCGGGCTGCATCAGAGCGACAACCAGAAGCTGATCCGCACGTTGCACAAGCTCCGGGATCGCGGAAACACGGTGCTGGTGGTAGAGCATGACGAAGAGACGATGGAGTCTGCGGATCACCTGGTCGACATCGGACCGGTTGCCGGATTCGAGGGCGGGCACATCACGGCCCAGGGATCGCTGAGGGATCTGCAGAATTCCGAGTCGTCGATCACCGGACGCTTTCTCTCCGGACGGGAGCAGATCGAGGTACCAGGCGAGCGACGCGCTCTCTCCAAAAAGCGCCTGACGATTCACGGTGCGCGTCTGAACAACCTTCAGGGCATCACGGTGGAGATCCCGCTCGGCGTGCTGACCGCGGTTGCCGGCGTGAGCGGTTCCGGAAAGTCCTCCCTGATCGACGGGATCCTCAAGAAGGCGCTCTCGCAGCACCTGATCTCCCGTAGCCTGGACTCTCCTGGGCCGCATGAGCGCATCAGCGGGCTCGAGTGGGTAGACCGGGTGATCGAGATCGACCAGACTCCCATCGGACGGACTCCCCGCTCGAATCCTGCGACCTACACCAAGGTCTTTGATCCCATCCGGGATCTGTTCGCTGCCATGCCGGAGTCGAAGGTCCGTGGCTATGCCAAGGGGCGCTTCTCCTTCAACGTCAAGGGCGGGCGCTGCGAGGACTGTCAGGGGAATGGCGTCCGGACGATCGAGATGCAGTTCCTGGCAGACGTGCAGATCCCTTGCGACACCTGTCAGGGGCGGCGCTTCAACCAGGAGACGCTGCAGATTCGCTACAAGGGCCGGAGCATCTTTGAGGTGCTGGAGATGACGGTGGACGAGGCGGTGGTCTTCTTTGAAAATCAGCCAAAGATCTTTCCGATCCTGCAAACCCTGCAGAGCATCGGGTTGGGCTACGTCAAGCTGGGGCAGCCTTCCACAACGCTCTCCGGAGGAGAGGCACAGCGAGTAAAATTGGCCTCCGAGCTGCGAAAGAAATCGACCGGAAAGACGCTCTACATCCTGGACGAGCCCACTACCGGGCTGCATTTTCAGGACATCCGAGTGCTGCTGCAGGCGCTGCAGGCGCTCATCGACCAAGGCAACACGGTGCTGGTCATTGAACACAACCTGGACGTGCTGAAGGTCGCAGACCATGTGATCGAGCTGGGGCCTGGAGGGGGAAAGTATGGCGGACAGCTCGTTGGGGCCGGGACTCCGGAAGAGCTTGCCGAACAGCAGACCCTGACCGGGCGCTTTCTGGCACAGGTCCTTGCGCGACGCAACCGCACTGCTGACTCAGAGTGCCCGGAGAATTTCACGGAAGATCTCAAGGAACCGTCGACGCCTTGGAGTGCTTTCCGAAGCATCCAGAGAGACCTGGTGATCAAGGGGGCTTCCAAGAACAACCTGCGGCACATCGACGTGCGCCTTCCGGGAAATCAGCTCTCCGTGATCACCGGGCTCTCCGGGTCCGGCAAGACCAGCCTGGCCTTTGACACCATCTTCGCCGAGGGCCAGGCCCGCTACGTGGAGTCCCTCTCGACCTACGCCCGCCGATTTCTGGGACGCATGGACAAGGCTCCGGTGGACTCCATTGATGGACTCGCCCCGGCAATTGCGATTGATCAGAAAAACTCCAGCCGCAACCCGCGCTCTACGGTCGCGACAACCACGGAAGTGTACGATTACCTCCGGCTGCTGTTTGCTCGCATTGGAACTCCGCACTCTCCCAAATCAGGGAGGCCCCTCCGGCATTTCACCCCGACGCGTGCAGCACAGCACGTGTTGCAGCACTTCCCCGATGAGCGCGTGGAGGTGCTGGCTCCGCTCTACCTGCCCAAGTCCTCCAAGACCCTGCTGCTTGACCAGCCGAGCCACCTCAAGGGCGTCATCTCCAGCCTGAAGGAAGATGGCTTCACCCGCTTGGCCATTCAGCAAAAGCCCCTGTTGCTCGAAGAGTGGGAGGAGCGCTCGAAGGCGCTCCGGCTGACGGCAAACACGGCGGTGGATCTGGTGATTGATCGCATCCGGGTCGAGCCTGAAGACCAGAAGCGGCTGGTCGAGGCCTTCGAGTTGGCGTTTCAGCGAGGGCATGGCCTGCTGAAGCTGCACTTCCCGGATCACAAGCGGGTCGAGTTCTTCTCCGAACTGCCTGCAGATGTTGCGGACGACTGCTTCCTGGAGGAAGAGCTGACTCCGCGGATGTTCTCCTTCAACTCGCATGTTGGGGCGTGTCCCAAGTGCGATGGGTTGGGGACCACCTTGGCTTCTCAGGGAGAGCAAGCCTGCAGCGAGTGCGCAGGAGAGCGCTTGAAGCCGATGGTTCGCTCGGTGCGAATCAACGAAAAGAACATCAGCGAGTTCTGCTCCCTGAACATCCGGGAGGCTCAGTCCGAGTTGAAGAGCTGGACGCTCTCCGAGAGTGAGGCCTTGGTGGCGGAGCAGCCTCTGCGAGAGATCCTGACCCGGCTGGAGTTCCTGGAGAGCGTTGGGTTGGACTACCTGACGCTGGATCAGCGCGCCTCCACGCTCTCCGGAGGAGAGGCGCAGCGCATTCGGCTTGCCTCTCAAATTGGTTCCGGGCTGGCTGGGGTGCTGTACGTGCTGGACGAGCCGACAATCGGACTGCACCCCAGAGACACGGAACGCCTGATCCGGACGCTGAAGCGGTTGCGTGACCTGGGCAACACCGTGATCCTCGTGGAGCACGACCTCGAGGTCATCCGACAGGCGGACTTTTTGCTCGACATCGGCCCCGGAGCCGGTCATTACGGCGGTCGGGTGGTGGCTTCCGGAGATCCACAGCAGATCCAGCGGCAGCAAGAGACGCTGACCGGAAAATACCTGAGTGGGGCCTTGGGAGTTGAAATTCCGGAGCAACGCCGGCAGGTGCGTACTCAGCGTACCATCACCGTACACCGTGCCACGGAGAACAACCTCAAGTCTGCTACCGCCTCTTTCCCGCTGGAGGCGATGACTGTGGTCACCGGTGTCTCCGGGTCCGGAAAGTCTTCCCTGGTTGTGGATGTGCTGCAGAAAGCAGCTCAGCGGAGTGTTTCTCAACAGCACCTGAAGGTCGGTCAGCATGAAAAAATCACCGGACTGGGCTACATCAACCAGGTGATGGTGATCGATCAAGAGCCCATTGGGAAGACTCCCCGCTCGAACCCCGCCACCTATTCGAAGGTGCTCGACCCTATCCGGGAGACCTTTGCGCAGATGCCCGAGGCGAAGAAACGCGGGTTTGCCAAGGGACGCTTCTCGTTCAACGCCTCGGAAGGACGCTGCCCTGCGTGTGAAGGGCAAGGCCATCACCTGATCGAGATGCACTTCCTCTCGGATGTCTGGATCCCGTGTGATGTGTGCAAGGGGAAGCGCTACAACCGGGAGACCCTGGCGGTGACTTACCGGGGGAAGACCATTGCAGATGTGCTGGAAATGGAGATCTCAGAGGCTCTGGAACTCTTCTCCGCACGTCCTCGGATCCGCCGGATTCTGCAGACTCTCGTGGATGTGGGGTTGGGCTACATGCGCTTGGGACAGGCTGGGAATACCTTCTCCGGAGGAGAGGCACAACGCATCAAGCTTGCGTCCGAGCTGGCCAAGCGCTCCCGCGGAGGCACGCTCTACATTCTGGACGAACCCACCACCGGACTGCATATCGACGACGTGGCGCGGCTACTCAAGGTTCTGCACCGCTTGGTGGATGAAGGCAACACGGTGGTGATCATTGAGCACCACCCGGATGTGATCAAGACCGCAGACTGGATTGTGGACCTGGGACCGGAAGGGGGCGTTCGCGGGGGAGAGGTGGTGTTTGAGGGGACTCCAGAGGAGTGTGTTCACTGTGAAGCCAGCTACACGGCATACTTCCTGGCTCCGCTGTTCGGCATTGCTCCCGGAGCGGCACTGTCGAACCGGCAGACGGCTGCCTGATCAACTCCAGTCCCAACGCAGGATCAGGGCATCTCCGGGAGGCTGACGGTAGTAGCGCTTCCGGCGGCCGACCTCCTGAAAGCCCTGCTGCTCGTAGAATGCACGTGCTGGGGTGTTGGCTTCGTGAACCTCCAGCCAGCATGAGCAACACCCCTGCGTCTGACTGTAGGCCTTTAGCTGCTGGAGTAGCCGCTGAGCGAGGCCTCTTCGGCGATACTCGGGCTGCACACCCAACCTGAGGACCTCCACTTCCGGGCAGATGAGCATCCCGGCTACGAAGGCTACGGGAGAGGCATCATGACCCTCCCCCAGCCCCCACGCGTGGAAGTGGACGTTTTCTGCAAGCTGCTGATAGTCCTCCAGCCCCCAAGGCGCGTCAAAACAGGCAGCCTCCAATCGTGCCGCCTGCAGCGAAGAAAGCCGCTGCCACTCCTGATCCAGCCACATGAGACCTCCTCGAATTCCAGAAAAAGCTTGAGCCGTTAGGCATTTCTCTCTATAAAAATCAGTTTGTCATGTTTCTGGGAAACATCCCAGACCCGATGCTGCGAACACCTTGCCGGACACAAGGTCTGCTCAGCCTCGGTCACCTCAAGAGCAAATCGCTCCTTATTGTCCTCGGGAGCACTCAAGCCGGAACGGAGTCAAGACGATGGCTGTCATCTCAATGAAACAATTTCTGGAAGCCGGAGCTCACTTTGGCCACCAGACCAAGCGCTGGAACCCCAAAATGTCCCCCTACATCTACGGGGCCAAGGCGGGAATTCATGTCATCGACCTGCGCCACACCCTCAAGCGCCTCAAAGAAGCCTACGAATACATCAAGGAGGAAGCCGGCAAAGGCAAGACCGTGATGTTTGTGGGAACCAAGCCTCAGATTCAGCGAATCATCAAAGAGGAGTCCCTTCGCAGCGGAAGTCACTACATCAACTACCGCTGGCTGGGAGGAATGCTGACCAACTTCAGCACCGTGCGTCAGTCCATCAATCGGCTCCAGGAGTTCGACGAAATGGCCGGAGAGAGCAACAACTATGACGGACTGATCAAGAAGGAAGCCCTCCGGGTTGAGCGCAAGCGAGAGAAGCTGGAGCGCTCCTTGGGCGGGGTGAAGACCATGCGCTCGATTCCGGACATTCTCTTTGTGGTTGATGCCAAGAAGGAGCACCTGGCAGTCAAGGAAGGCCGGCGCCTGGGAATTCCGATTGTCGGCATTGCAGACACCAACTGCGACCCGACAGAACTGGACATTGCGATCCCGGGAAATGACGACTCTCCGCGTGCGGTGAAGATCTTCGCCGGCGTGATCGCGAACGCAATTCTGGAAGGCCGCGCCCAGCGAGACAGCGCCAACGGCATCGTCCGGAACGCATCTGCCGAGGCTGCGCTAGCTCCGGAGGTCACCCCGGCTCCCGAGAAGAGCTCAGAAGGTTCCAGCACCGAGGAGTAAGCCTCCTCGCTTCATTAATCAGGGTCTGGAATCCCGGGCCCTGCTCTCGCTTCCATACGGATTGAAGTCGAGGGCTCAACTCAAGATCGATCAAGAAGAAATGGCGGAAATAACGGCAGCTGCAGTCAAGGAACTGCGCGAGATTACAGGTGTGGCCATGATGGACTGCAAGAAGGCTCTGGTCGAGTGTGACGGAGACCTTGAGGCAGCTCAGGAACTGTTGCGCAAAAAGGGGCAAGCCAAGGCCTTGAAGAAATCCTCCCGGGAAACAACCGAGGGCGCCATCACCTCGGCAGCCAGCGAAGATGGACGCACCGTCAGCATGGTGCGGCTCTCCTGTGAGACGGACTTTGTCGCCCGCAACGAGAAGTTTCAGGCGCTGGTGAACCAACTGGCCCTCCAAGCCCTGGAGCAGGGAGATCAGGACTTCATGAACCAGCCAACTGGCGAAGGCATCAGTGTTCAGGAGCTGATCACCCAGAAAATCGCCGAGTTGGGTGAGAACATGCAGTTGGCTGATGTCCGGAGAGTCTCTGTGAAGAACGGTGTCATCGGAAGCTACATCCACATGACGGGCAAGATCGGAGTTCTCGTTCCTCTGGAAACCGACCAGCCCTGTGACGACGAGTCCCTTCAGGCCTTGGCCAAGGACCTCGCGATGCACATCGCAGCGACCCCTTCGGAAGCCGTTCGTGCAGATCAGGTCGACCAGTCGGCGATCGACAAGGAGCGCGAGGTGTTTGCGGCCCAGGCCCGGGAGTCCGGAAAGCCGGAGGAGATCATTGAGAAAATGATCGGAGGTCGGGTGCAGAAGTTCCTCAAGGAGGTCTGTGTCGAAACTCAGCCTTTCGTCAAGGACTCGCAGATCACAGTAGGCAACCTGGTGAAAGAGAAGGGCAAGGCCCTTGGAGTGGCCATCACTTTTGATCAGTTTGTCAAGTTCCAGTTCTGAGGCAGACGTGTCGCTACAGCCTCAGTACCAGCGCATCCTGCTCAAGCTGAGCGGGGAGACCCTTGGGGGACCTCGTGGAGCAGGATTCGACTACGACACCATCCGGAACATTGCCAGCAACGTGATTGCCGTGCATGAGCTTGGAATCGAGGTCGGGGTCGTGGTCGGAGGTGGAAACATCTTTCGCGGAGCCAGCTCTTCTCAGGGGAACATCGGGCGGGTGGCCGGAGACCACATGGGGATGCTGGCCACCGTGATCAACAGCATCTGTCTGCAAGAGGTGATCGAGCAAAACGATGTCCCGACTCGGGTGATGTCCGCGATCGAGTTGAATGCGATTGCCGAACCCTACATCAAGAGACGCGCCGACCGGCACCTGGAGAAGAAGCGCGTCGTGATCTTTGCTGCAGGTACGGGCAATCCGTTCTTCACCACCGACACGGCGGCCGTGCTGCGTGCCTCGGAGATTGGTGCCGAGGTGGTGATCAAGGCGACGAAGACCGATGGGGTCTACGACAGCGACCCTCATGAAAATCCGGACGCCAAGCGTTATGAGCGACTGAGTTACGACGAGGTCCTCAGTCAAAACCTCAAGGTGATGGATGCCACAGCGATTGCCTTCTGCAAGGACAACCAACTTCCCATCATGGTTTTGAACATCCACACCCCCAACTCCATCCTCAATGCCGTTTGTGGCAAAACGGTGGGAACCCTCATCCACTGAGACACACCATGCTCCCAGAATCTGTTGAAGAAGTCTTTGAGACGGTCCAGAACAAGATGGACAGCACCGTGGAAAACCTCCGTCGGGAACTGAGCGGCATTCACGCAGGGCGGGTCACGCCGTCTCTCTTGGAGTCCGTCAAGGTGGACTACTACGGTAACCCTACCCCCATTCCGCAGGTTTCCAACGTTTCGGCTCCAGAACCTCAGATGCTGGTCATCAGCCCGTGGGAGAAGAGCATGCTCAAGGAAGTCGAGCGCGCACTTCAAGGAGCCAATTTGGGCATGAGCCTCTCCAACGACGGAAACATCATCCGGGCGACCATGCCGCCTCTGACAGAAGAGCGCCGCAAGGAGCGGGTGAAGCAGGTCAAGAAACTCGCAGAAGATGCCAAGGTGGCGGTCCGGAACGTGCGGCGTGACGGCAACGACACCCTGAAGAAGATGGAGAAGGAGAAACTCATCTCTCAGGATGAAGAAAAAGGCGCCCAGACCGAGGTCCAGCAGGCAACCGACGAGCATGTTGCCCAGATCGACGCGCTGGTCGATTCCAAGGAACAGGAGTTGATGAACGACTGATGTGCTGATGCTGGCCGCTCTTCTCTACTCCATCTGGCCCTATCAGATCTTCAAGTCAGTGGTCTTTCGGAGCGGAATGACCTTTCTGACCGTCTACTGGGTCGTGGTCTGGGGCATGCCCCTGCTGATCCGCTGGCTCCGGCATGCAGGCATGACTTCGGACTTCAAATCTGCGACGCCCGGAGCCAAACCTTACACCGGGGCGCCTCCGATCATGGGGGGAGGGATGCTGGTTCTGGGAATTCTGGTGGCCACGATCCTCTGGACCGATTTGAATCAGTATATCGTCGCCCTGATGGCAATCATGCTGAGCTTCGGGCTGATCGGTGGTGTTGATGACTGGGCCAAGGTGCGGCATCGACGTCGAGTGGATTCCGGAACAGTGGCTCGGCAGCATCACGCGGACAAGGCGGATGGGATCTCCGGGAGGCTGAGGCTCACTGCAGAGTTTGGGGTGGCTCTCCTCACGGTGCTGGGGCTCTACCTGTTTGTGGACATCGACGGCCACCTGACGGTGCCGTTTGTGCCCATGAAGGACTGGTATCCGTACCTGCCCCGGTTTATCTTCATTCCACTGATGGTGTTCATCATCGTGGGGGGAGCGAACGCGGTCAACCTGACCGATGGCATGGACTCTCTGGCGACGGTGCCGCTGATGACCTGCGCCTTGTTTGTGGGAGCTGTGGCGTATGTGGGAGGAGACGAGGAGTTTGCGGCGCGGCTGAAGATTCCTCACCTGACTCATGACGTGAAGGAGCTGACCATTCTGGCGGCAGGAGTGTTGAGCGCTGGCTTGGCCTTCCTGAAGTTCAACTCCCCTCCGGCCCTGATCTACATGGGTGATCTGGGGGCTTTGGCCTTGGGAAGCCTGGTTTCAACCATGTTCATCTTCGTCAAGGCGGAACTCTTCCTGCCGATTGTAGGGGGAATCTTTGTCTTTGCGGCACTCTCGACCTTGATTCAGCGTGGATTCTTTCAACTCATGCTGCGCTGGAAGGGGAGGGCGACGGCGGAGCGGTACCGGTTCTTTCTCCGGGCCCCATATCACCACCACTTGCAGCGGCTCTGGACGTATTCGGACAAGCAGGAGGTTCAGTCGGTCTGGCTGCTCTGCTTGCGGAAGGTCGGGATCGACCCCGTTCCGGAGGAGAACAAACTGCTCAACCCGCACGAGGTCAACAGCCGGGTGATCTGGCATGTCCACCTGAAGTCGATCTGGCTGTTCGTGATCAGCATCATCATTTATTTCAAAATCCGTTAAAAGCATTCTGGAGGCAAGCATGCGTTTTCAAGACAAGACGGTCCTGATCACCGGAGCCGGGAGGGGCATCGGCAAATCCATTGCCCTGTCTCTGGCCCAGGAAGGTGCAGACATTGCGTTCAACGACCTGGATGCAGACGTCAACGCCGAGACCCGGAAAGAGATTGAAGCGCTGGGGCGGCGTTGTCTGAGCTATCAGGCGAACGTCACAGAGGCCGATGCCGTGGAGAGCATGGTGCAGAACATCCTGGAACAGTGGGGACGAATCGACGTGTTGGTCAACAATGCAGGCATCACCCGGGACAACCTGTTCATGCGGATGAAGCCCGAGGAGTGGTCGCAGGTGCTCGATGTCAATCTGAATGCGGTCTTCAACGTGACCAGGTCTGTGGTGCGCCCAATGATGAAGCAGCGCTCCGGACGAATCATTAGCATTTCCTCCGTGGTTGGCTTCTCGGGAAACCCGGGGCAGGTCAACTACAGCGCGACCAAGGCCGCACTGGTGGGCTTTTCCAAGTCCTTGGCCCGAGAGGTGGGCTCGCGAAACATCACCGTCAATCTGGTGGCTCCAGGGTTCATCGAGACCGCCATGACAGCGAAGTTGAATGATGCGCAACAACAAAGTATTCTTCAACAAGTCCCGCTGGGACGCATGGGCTCTGCCGAGGACATCGCTCATGCCGTTGCCTTCCTGGCCTCTGACCAGGCAGCATACATCACTGGAACGACCATTCACGTCAATGGTGGAATGTATTGAGTTTGACATTTCCAATGTTCTAAAGGAAAAAACTCAGTTCTTGTTTTTGTCAACCCTACACCTTCATAAAGAGCAAAGATGGAAGACATTCAGGCAAAAGTTATTCAAATCATCAGTGAGCAACTGGGAAAAGATGAGTCCGAGATCAGCCTCGAGTCCCACTTTATTGACGACCTCGACGCAGATTCGCTGGACACCGTGGAGCTGGTCATGGCCCTGGAGGAAGAGTTTGGTGTGAAGATCCCGGATGAGGAGTCGGAGAAGATCACCACGGTGCAATCGGCCATCGAAGCCATCCAGCAAAAGATGTCCTGATCCCCCTCCCCTCACCCTCCTCCCAAGGTCTTTCGAATGCGCAAACGCGTGGTGGTGACCGGAATCGGATGTGTTTCTCCGCTGGGGAACGATGTCCCCACATCGTGGGACGCCTGCCGTAACGGAAGATCCGGAATTGCCCGGATCACCCGCTTCGATCCGGAACCCTATCGGGCTCAGATTGCTGGAGAAGTCAAGAACTTCACCCTCCCGAAGATCATTCCTCCCAAAGAGGCCAAGAAGATGGACCTCTTCATCCACTACTCGATTGCTGCCACTGAGGAGGCGTTGAGGGATTCCGGGTTGGAGATCACGGAAGATCTTGAGGAGGAGACCGGAGTTTCCATGGGTGTGGGGATTGGTGGGCTCGGATGCATCGAGCGCTACTCTGAAGTCCTGGCTGCCCAAGGTCCTGGTCGGATCAGCCCGTTCTTCATTCCGATGACCCTGAGCAACCTCTCTCCCGGTCAGATCTCCATGTTCTTCCGGGCGCGAGGCTACAATGCCTGCACCGTGTCGGCCTGCACCTCTTCGAACCATGCAATCGGCACGGCTGCGCGCACCATTGAGCGTGGTGATGCCAAGGTGATGATTGCCGGAGGCGCGGAATCGAGCATCACGCCTTTGGGCATTGGCGGATTTGCAGCGATGCATGCGCTCAGTACACGAAACGGAGAGCCCGAGAAAGCCAGCCGTCCCTACGACCAGGGGCGTGATGGGTTTGTGATGGGTGAAGGCTCCGGAGTGTTGATCCTGGAGGATCTGGAATTTGCGCAGGCTCGCGGGGCGCGAATCTATTGTGAAATCCAAGGGTACGGGTTCAGCTCGGATGCACATCACATCACCTCTCCTTCCACGGAGGGCCCGGCCCGCGCCATGAAGATGGCGCTGAAGGACGCATCCTTGGGTCCGGAAGACATTGACTACATCAACGCACACGGCACCTCGACTCCGGCAGGAGACATCAACGAACTCCGGGCGCTCAAGCTTGCCTTGGGAGAAGAGCCCGCACGGAAGTTGGCCATCAGTTCGACCAAGTCGATGACCGGACACCTGCTTGGAGCCGCAGCGGCGATTGAGGCGGTCTTTTGCGTCAAGGCTCTTGAGGAGAACTTCATCCCGCCAACGATCAACATCGACGACCTTGATCCGGAGTGTGACTTGGACGTGACCCCCAACACCGGGCGAGATCGGCCGCTGCAAACCGCGATGTCGAACGCTTTTGGCTTTGGAGGAACCAACGCCTCGGTCATCTTCCGGAAACTTGCCTGATTGCCCCTGCTCCCGGAGGCGCAGTCGAAATTCCCCTTGATGAGGAGATCCCATGCACGCCAGTAGCACCGAATACCGAGCGGATCGCAGAGATCTGCAGTTCATGACTCAGGAGGTTTACGACTCGAAGAAGCTCTGTGAGTTTCCTGCCTACTCCGAGTTTGATCCGGACATGTTTGGGATGATTGTCTCAGAAGCAGCCACCTTCTCCGAGCAGGTGATCGCTCCGCTCAACCTGGATGCGGACCGAATAGGCAGCAAGGCGGTGGACGGGCAGGTCGTGACTCCGGAGGGCTTCAAGAAGGCTTGGCAGCAGATGGGAGAGGCCGGGTGGCTGGCCTTGAACCTTAGTCCGGAGTACGGTGGTCAGGGCCTTCCGGAACTGGTCACGACTGCAGCCCGAGAGACGCAGATTGCCGCCAGCCAGGGCTTCTGCATTGCCAACGTGCTGACCACAGGCGCAGCGAATCTGATCCTGGCGTTCGGTGACGACGAGCAAAAGAGCGACTACTGCGAGAAGATGCTTACCGGAGCGTGGGGCGGGACAATGTGCCTGACGGAGCCTCATGCCGGGAGTGCTGTCGGGGACATCACGACCACGGCTGTCCAGCAACCGGAGGGCCACTACCTGATCAAGGGCAACAAGATCTACATCACCTACGGCGAGCATGACATGACGGACAACATCGTCCATCTGTTGCTCGCACGAACTCAGGGGAGCCCGAGTGGCACCAAGGGGATCAGCCTGTTCATTGTCCCGAAAGTCCGCTTGGACGGTACCCCGAACGATGTGACGCTGGTGCATGTGGAGAACAAGATGGGCCTGCACGGCTCACCCACCTGCGCGCTGTCCTTCGGTGAGAAGGGAGAGTGCCACGGCTATCTGCTTCAGGCAGAGAACGCTGGAATGACTCAGATGTTCCAGATGATGAACGAAGCCCGCCTCTATGTTGCCTTGCAAGGACTCGGCGGCGCGGCGGCAGCCTTGCAGAACGCCTGGGCCTACGCGAACGAGCGCCCTCAGGGGCCGTCCTCGCGGCCTGACGCCAAGCCTGGTGAGAAGGCGCTGATTGTCGAGTTTCCGGACGTCCGCCGGATGCTGATGCACATGAAGGCTGTGACCGAAGGGTTGCGCGGTCTGTGCTATGCTGCATCCTGGTACACGGACTGGGCCCATCAGGGCCCGGAAGAAACCCGCGAGTACTATCAGAGCCTGCTCGACCTGCACATCCCGATCTGCAAGGCCTTTGCAACCGATCAGGGGTTTGAGGTGGGGGTCATGGGACAGCAGGTCCTCGGTGGCGTTGGCTATCTGAAGGACTTCCCCTTGGAGCAAAACGTCCGGGACCAGAAGATCTCCTCGATTTACGAAGGGACCAACGGAATCCAGGCACTCGACTTGGTGGGGCGCAAGCTGATGGCCAAGAACGGAGCGATGGTCGAGGCGCTCGCCCAGGAGCTGGGGCACTTCGACCGTAACGGAGCGGACCCCGACCTCTTCGTGCTGGTGGAGGAGTGGTCCGGATACCGGAGCCTGATGTTCGAGAGCATTTCCCAACTCAAGGTGCTTGGCGAGCAAGGAGGCAAGCCTGGATTTGTGTTGTACGCCAACAATCTGCTGGCGCTGATGGGAGATGTCCTCTGTGCGTTCTATCTGCTTCAGCAGGCAGAGGTGGCGATCCCCAAATGGAAGGAGCTTTCGGCATCCTTTGCTTCAGCGTCCGAGGCGCTGGAAGCAAGTGAAGAAGCCCAATTCTACTGGAACAAGTGGAAGACCACTCAGTTCTACATCTACAGCATCCTACCCCGTACGTTGAGCCATGCCCGGATTCTGAAGAATGCCAGCTTCAGCCCGCTGGAGGCGTGCCTGTAACTGAATCTCCCGAGCCGCACCGACCATGGAAGAGTTCCTGATCCAACTCAAAAGCAATCGTTTCGTCCGCTACGCCACCCTGGGAGGGCTCGTTGTGCTGGGCTACGTGTTCGGAGGAGTTCTGACCGCAATCTTTACCTTGGTTGGGGTGGCCTTGGGGCGAATGAGCTACAACGACCATGTTGAGGACGTGGACCTTTAGCCCGACGTGCAGAATCTGGCTGAATGAGTGAACTCGGTTCAGCCCTCTCCTCCCTCCATCCTCTCTGGGCCCTGCCGCTTCCGTGCATTCTGGCAGGGTTGCTCCTTCACTACAGATATCGACTGCTGGCCCTGGCGCTGCTCTTGGGCGTCCTGTATGCCGGAGCCGCGATCCTGAGGTTCCCGGAGTTTTCTCCTTCCGATCTGGGCCAGATGCAGCAGGAGGTGCTCTGGGTGAGGGGCACTCTCCAAGCAGCCTCACAGGAAGACGGCTTCCATCGGCTCCACCTGCTGGAGGTGGAGGTCGCCCACCCGGAGAAGTCCTGGACGCTCCCGGAGGCGGTGGTCTGGATTCCGGAACGTCCCAACGTCCGCCCCAACTTCTACCGCACTCGCCGCCTGCAACTGGATGGCAGGCTCCACTCCTGGAGTCGGGAAGCCTACCGGCTGCACTTGAGATATCAGAAGGCCTACTTCCGGGATGCTGATGAGCCGCTCTCCGCGTTCACCCGACTCCGGCTCAGCCGTCTGGCGCAGCTCCGGGCCCGGGCTGCGTACTACCTGAACGACACGGCGCTGGCCGTGTTTTTACCCCTGACCATCGCCCAGCACACGGGAGACCGAGAGATCCGGACTCTGTTCCGAGACACCGGAATGGCTCACCTGCTGGCCATCAGCGGACTGCATATGGGGCTGATCCTTGGGCTGCTGCTTTTGGGAGTCAGGTTCTTGGGACGCTTCTCTGTGCGGATGCTGGAGCATCCCTGGTATCGTCCGGGAACTCGGCTGCTCGCTCTGTTTGGACTTTGGGGGTACCTGACACTGCTCGGCTTCCCGGTCCCGGCTCTTCGAGCAGTGACAATGCTGACGATCTGGATTCTTCCCGGAGTGTTGGGGTTGCGAACGCCGCTGTCCTACGCGCTGAGCATGACGGCTTGCGGGTTCCTGCTGGTGCGCCCTGTGGAGGTGTACAGTCTCTCCTTCCAGCTCTCGTTTCTGGCTGTGGCAGGAATTTTGTGGGGTCTGCCGCTTCAGCCACGCTCGTGGCAGTCAGAGTCGTGGCTGAAGCGCGGGGGGCAGTATGTGGGCGCGAGCCTGTGGGTGACGGCCAATGTACTGCTCTTTACCTGGCCTCCAATGGTTGCCGCCTTTGGGAGGCTGGCGTTGGAAACCTTCTGGCTGAACCTGATCCTAATCCCGTTGCTAGGCGTGATTGTCTTGCCGGCTTCGCTGCTTACCTTGCTGGTCGCAGCTCTGCACCTGAGGGAGCCTCCGGAAGGCCTTTGGGAGCGAGGAGCGTTCTGGGTGACTGAGCAGGTGCTGGTATCCTGGGTTGACCTGCTTAAACAGCTTCACGAGTGGGGAGGTGCCCTCCACTGGGAGGTGGCTGCTCCAAGAGCAGGCTCCGGGGGGTGGCTGCTTTACTACGCGTCGCTGTTTGTACTCGGGATGGGCCTGCGCGTAGTCCGGAGAGCCTATATCACGCGCAGAAGGAGCCGCTCACCAGGAGTCAAAACCCATCTGCTTGCGGCCAAGAGGGCTTAGATCGCTCACGGTCGCCCGCCCCTCAAAGTTCACCTCGTAGTCCTCGGGAGCAAAATCCGGACTGGATTTTCCGGCAAGGAAGGCCTCCTTTTGCAGCTGCTGAAAGGCGACGTTCTTTTCACAGTGCGGGGCCGCGCCAATGTACATCACGTTGCTGTACCCGGCTCCGGAGTGCTGATCCTCCACCGCATGCACGATGTCCGGATGCCACCAGACGGTGTCTCCCGGCTCCACTCTGGGAATGGGGGTCAGTGCTTCCAGGAGCAGCGAGTGATAGGTTTCGTTGGCTGAGAGGGCGCGTCCGGGCTGAGCGCCACAGAGTTCGTCTTCCGGGATGTCATCCTGCAGGGCGCGCAGCAGCATCCACGGCATGCTGAGAGAGATTGGCACCAACTGCAGTGTCCCGTCTCCGGGACCTTGAGTCGTCAGAGCCGTCCAGCCCTGGTAGGTGCGGAACATGTGGCATACGGCCGGAGAGGGGATCTCCTCCACCTCGGTGCGATGTGCAGCCCGGAACGGAGCGTAATCTTCCCACTGACCAGCAAGCACCGAGGCGTAGACCTGCTGATATCCGCTGTCCAGCCAGCGCTCCACGGAGCCGGCGTCCATGTGGGGAGAGAGCCCCAGAGTGCTGTCTCCAGGTTGACGCCGGCGGACACGATCCGCATAGGTACACTCTCGGTCCGGATCAAAGACTTGCTCCGTTCCCTCTGCCTGAAAGTCCCAGAGGCGGTTGAGCCAGCGACGTGTCCGGGCCAACTCCTCAGACTGCCGAGCCTGCATCTGTGACTGAGACCAGTACAGTCCAAAGATTTGAGGGCGGTCAGACTTGAGTTGGCTGAAGTACTGGTCCAGTCCTCGCTTCTGCTTCTCCTGCTCGTAGTAGCCGTTGCGTTCGATATAGTCGACGAGCAACTCGTTCCATGCATTTGCCTGCTCTCGGGCGAAAACATTGCGGACCACGACACACCCGCGTCTGCGGACCAGGTCGCACTGCTCTGGGGAAATACGCTCTTGCTGCAGGTCCCCATACTCCAGGATGGGCACCGGAGAGGTCCCGGAGTCCTGCAGTCGACGCACTTCGGCCACCTCTTCCCGGAGTGCTTCGGTGAGGGACGCGAAGGCGGCCTGCAGGTCGGCTTGCTTGCGGAAGCGCTGCTTGGTCTCCACGATCTGCTGGGGGATGTTTTCAGGACTCATGAGCCTCCTTGATTTTTGGAGAAAGGTTACTCGGGCTTGTAGGGCGCATCTGCATTCCAGCCAATCATCCCGGTCTGCAGGACCACTACGTTTTCGTGTCCCAGAACACGCAGGGCGAAAGTCGCCTGGGCCGAGAGACTGCCGGTATTGCAGTACAGAATCACCAGCCCGGATTCCGGGATCTCGTCTTGCCGGCTGACGACTTCACGCCATTCAATGTGCTGGGCTCCTGGGATGTGTGCCTGCTCGTACTGATCCGCGTCCCGCGTGTCGATGAAGGTCGCGCTCTCAAAGATCTCCCGAGTGAGCTGCTGGGGAACCAGAATTCCAGCTTCGTAGTTGGCAAAGTCGAGATACTCCTGAAATGCCTCCTGAAGCGCATCTTCTGCACGGACTTCCGGAGTAGCAAAGGTGCAAAGCGCCAGAGACAGAGCGAGAAGAAGGGGGCCGATGCGTTTCATGTTGTCCTTGATGCAGGGAGTTGAAGTGGGGCCTCCTGCAGCACCTGCTCGAGGGCCTTGCAGAGCCGCTCAGCCTCGAAGTCGGGCAGGACCATTGGAGGCTTGAACTTGATCACGTTGTGGTCCGGACCATCGGTGCTGAGCAGGAAGCCGTAGGCCTTCATGCGCTCCACGATGTAGGTGGCTCTTGCCGCGCAGGGCGTCCGCTGCTGAGGGTCCGAGACGAACTCCATCCCGAGGAACAGCCCCTCGCCACGCACCTGCCCCAGAAAAGGACATCCGGAGGCCAGCTCCTTCCAGCGTACAAGCAGGCTTGCTCCCAGACGTTCCGCGCGTGACTGCAGGGCCTCCTGCTCAATCACATCCAAAACCGCGTTGCCAACTGCCGCAGAAACCGGGTTCCCGCCGAAGGTGTTGAAGTACTCCATCCCGTTGGCAAAAGCCTCGGCAATGGCCTCCGTAGTCACAACCGCAGCGAGCGGATGTCCGTTGCCGATCGGTTTTCCCAAGGTCACGATATCCGGAACCACTCCCTGCAACTCGAACCCCCAGAAGGCCTTTCCAACCCGGCCGAACCCCACCTGGACCTCGTCGGCGATGCACACGCCACCCAGCTGGCGAACCGCGGCATACGCCTCACGGAGGTAGCCTTCGGGGAGCACGATCTGCCCGCCGCAACTGAGGATCGACTCACAGATGAATCCGGCCAGTCCGTGCCCGGACTTCTCAAGCGCCTGAGCATGCTCTGCGACGTGAAGGGCGTAGGCTTTCCCGGGTTCCGGGTGATCTTCCCGATATTGACCTCGGAAGACATCAGGCATCGGTGCGGTGCGGACCCAGTTTGGAGCCCCGCGACCTCCGGGGCCGTTGTGCTTGTAGGGGCTGAGGTCGATCAGCGTGTTGGTGTGTCCGTGATAGCCCACATCGACCACCACCATGCCCTGGGCCTGCGTTTTGGCGCGGGCGAGGCGGAGCGCCAGCTCGTTCGCCTCACTTCCGGTACAGACCAGGATGCAGACGTTTAGAGGATCAGGAAAGCGGTCGCACAGGCGCTGTGCGTACTCCACAAGCTCGGGATGCAGGTAGCGCGTGTTGGTGTTCAGCAGCCCGCTTTGCTGGCGCAGGGCGTGGACCACCCGGGGGTGGCAATGCCCTACATGAGCCACGTTGTTGACCCCATCCACGAAGCGTCGCCCCTCGGAGTCGATCAGGTACGCGCCCTCTCCCTGCAAAATGGTGAGCGGTTGCTGGTAGGAGAGGGAAAGGTTGCGCCCGAGGACCTGCCGGCGCCGGGAGAGCAGGTCCGGAGGTCGCTCAACGGGCTGAGTCCAGGAGGCCTCCGGGAGACCCAGCAAAAGGTGTGGGTTCGGGCAGAGCGTTTTCCAGAATTCACGCTCCGAGGGGAGCGCGACTCCCGGGAAGTCCTCTTCCCAGCCGAGCCGGTGACTCATCACCTGCAAGTGCAGATGCGAGGGCCAATTCCCGTTGCGTGGAGGGGCGCCGATGTGGGCAATCTCGGCGCCTGCCGGAACGGAGTCTCCCGGACGCCAGCGCTCCAGACATCCCGGATCCAGGTGCCCGTAGAGCGTGTAGAACGGTTCTCCGGCAGAGTCTCGGTGCTCGAGCATCAGGGTTGGGCCGTAGTTTTGCTCTTGGGCGTTGTCGTGAACCGTGACAAACACGCCGTCAAGCGGCGCATGGAGGGGGGTCCCGGATGGAGCGAAGACGTCGAGTCCCAGGTGAATTGTGCGCGACTCCGGGCCTTGCCGGAACTCCGGGGCGGTGTAGCACAGTCGGGCCTCGTCGTAGAGCCCCAGCGCAAACGACTTCCCGGACTCCCTCAAGGCGCTCTCCACACGGGCCGACTGCTCGGCCACCTCTCCACGGAACCATTCTCCGGTGGGACTGCCCACCCCCAGTGGCAGAAGCAAGGTGTTGTCCGGAGTGAGCGGCTGTCCCATGACGGGGTGACTCCCAAGGCGTTCCAGCGAATTTCGCAGCGGAAAGCTTCGTCGAGTCGGTGGATGTCCGCAGGCGTGACGGGCACGGGCCAGACCTTCTTCCAGCCGGAGTTCCTTCAGGCGTGCAAGAAACACACGGATCGGCTGCTGGCTGATCAGCAGGTACTCGTTGTCTGGCTGCTCCTGAATCTGCCTGGCCGCCATCACCGTGCTCAACCCGAGGCGCATCAGAGCCATGGGCCACACGAACTCGGCCTCAGCCTCTGAGAGCGCGTGAGACCGATGGAATCCGCTCAAGACCGCTTGCAGGGTCGCCCAGGGAGATCCCGGACCCAGGAGCGCGTAAGCCAGGGTTACCGCCGCCTCGGCACAGGTCCAGGAGACGACCATGTCGCCAAAGTCGATCAGGCCTAACTCCGGAGGCTGCTTCAGACCACCTGAAATCAGAATGTTGTAATCGTTTGCGTCGTTCTGAATGAGCGACCGGGGCAGGTCGTCCTGGCGGGGAAGACCGTGTTGCTGGTAGAACGCCAGCAGGTGCTCCAAGGACTCCCGGAGAAAGGCCTCCGAGATCAGCGGAGTGGAGCGTTGGACGGTTGCGAAAGCCTGCTCCGGATGCCACGGCAGCTCCGGGTGGGGGTCCGGGAGGTCCAATTCCTTCAGCGCGGAGGCCACCTGCCCCATCAGGCTTCCCAGCTCATGCAAAAGCTCTGGAGTCTGCGGGCGAAACTGAGCCAGCGGAATTCCCGGAACCCAGGTCTGCACGCGGAGAAAGCAGGAGTTTCCGCCAGAGCGAGGAACCTCTGGAACAAACTCTCCGTGAAGGTCTGCAATTGGAGAGGAAACCGAGTTCCCGAGCCGGGCGCCCAGGTGCTGCATGGCCTGAACCTCGGTCCGGAGGCTCTCTGCAGACGCGGAGGCTGCGACGACCTTGAAGACTTTCGAGGTCCCGTCAGGCGCTTGAAGCTGAAAGTTCTGATCACGCTCTCCCGGAAGGGCGTGCAGGTCTCCGGTCAGCCCATAGTGCTTCTCCAGCAGGCGCCGGGCTTCATCTTGCGAGAGGCAAGGGTGCATCACTCTTTGGGGATCGGAGTCGTGCGGCGTTCCAGCCACTTGAGCAGGCTAGCTGCCGCGAGGGTGAGGACCACGTAGAGAATGGCCGCCGTGTTGAACGGAGCAAAGGGCAGGAAGCTGCTTGCCTGGAATTCCCGCATCCGCTGTGTGGCATCCCGGACCGACAGAATCGACAGCAGGGCCGTGTCCTTGAGCATAGCGATGAACTCGTTGCCTAGCGGCGGGATGACGATCCGCAGGGCCTGCGGCAAGATCACCAGCCGCGCGGTCTGCCAGCGGTCCAACCCCAGGCTCCGGGCCGCCTCGATCTGCCCTCTGGGCACGGCCTCGATCCCTGCCCGGAAGATCTCGGCCATGTACGCCGAGTAGCCCAGGCAGATGGCAAACACCCCCCGGATCATGTTGGGCAGGTCAATGAATCCGTCGGTGGCCTGCTTGACGGCCCCGCTGAGGGGTAAACCGACATAGAGGATGATCACCAGCATCGGAATGCCGCGCAGGATGTCGATATAGAACTCGGCAAACACGGCCAAGGGATGCATGCGGTGTTGCCAGCCTCCAAAGGTGAGCAGCCCCAACAAAAAGCCGAATACTCCGAAAAGCATTGCCGGAGTGCGGTAGGCGTCGGCGAGAAACTCGGTTCGCCAGAGGATCGGAGCTTGGGCAGGGACAGCGTCTTCCGGGATGAGGGCGGCGCTGATACGCTTGTCGTCCGTGTAGAGACGGAGCGCCTGCTCCAGGTCTTTGGCCGCCCGGATCTGCATCTCCACCCCTTGGTCGAACTCACCGTAGCGCAGGGTGTCGGCCAGGCGTTGCGGAGTCTCCTTGATAAAGGCCACCCGCCCCTCGGTGGTGCCGATCAGCACGTAGCGCTCTTGCGGCATCTGCGAGAAGATCACCCCGATGCCCAACAGCACTGCAGCGATCCCTCCATAACGCCGATAGACGCCCTGTTGGGATTTGAGGGCCAGCATCCCGGCCAGAACGAGCCCGAGCAGCGCGGAGGCCAGGTACGCAAAGATCGCCGCCCGCAGGGTCAGCAGCAGCCCCGTGGCAAAGCTGAGCCGGGCGACGAGGAGCACAAAGGCGAGCATTCCCCCCTGAATCAGCAACAGCAGACGCCAGCTCACGCGATTCAGGACGTCCGGAAGCTTTTGACTCAGCACGAGCACTCCCAGCACCGCGACCCCGATCAGGTAGGGCCAGCGGAGCTGATCCACTCCCGCCTGCATCCAAGCCTGACCTTCCGGAGTCAGCGCCGGATAGTTGACCTGCGGGTCGCGGAAGGCATTGCTTCGAGCATCCAGCAAGTCTCCAATGACCGAGTCCCAGAATGGAGTCAGGTCCCAACTCGTGGAGAGCCAGAACATCAGCACCAGGTGCAGAGCCAGCCCAGCCCAGCCCACTTCCCGGGGGCGGGGGAGCCACTGCGGCTGCTTTTGGGAAAGAAAGACCGGGGCCAGTCCGCACAGCAGGGCCAGCAGCAAAACCAGGAAGATCCGGAAGACCTCGGCGGCTCCTTCCTCAATGCCGACGATGAAGGCGAGGGAGCGACTGTAGTTGGTTGAGGTGGCGAAGAGGTAGATGAAGAAGGGAGCGCTGGCCAGCAGCACCAGATTGCTGGCCCGGAGCTGAAGCCACTCCGGACCAATGCGCCTGAGGGTCGAGTCGGTCATGCGGCGCGAGGCAGTTTAGTTGCTCCAGTACTTCTGGACGAGCTGATCCAGGGTTCCGTCGGCCTTGACCTGAGCGAGCCCCGTGTTAAAGGCGTCCACCATGCTGTCGCCTTCACGGAAGACGAGCCCGAGCGGATCGCTGTTGAGGCCTTTGATGCCGACGATCAGCTCTCCGGCGAACTGCTGCTCATAGGCGGCCGCGGAGGTTCCATCAATGACCAGACCGTCCACGTCTCCGTTGCGCAGGGCCTGCACGGCCGCGGCGAAGGTGTCGAAGAGGGCGACGTTGTTGCGTCCCACCAGGTCTTCGGCCAACTGGGCGTTGGTGGTCCCGGTCTGGGAGGCCAGCTTGCGTCCGGCTCCCTTGAGGTCGTCGAGGGACATGCCGTCGTCTTCCACGCGGATCAGGATGGCCTGGCTGACCACCAGGTATGGATCGCTGAAGTCCATCTGCTTGTCACGCTCCGGGGTGATGGAGACTCCGGAGACAACCATGTCGAATTCGCCTTGCTGCAGCGCGGCAAAGATCCCGTCCCAGGCGGTGGTCACAAATTGGGGAATACAGTTGATACGCTTGCAGATCGCGTTCACCAGATCCACATCGAAGCCAATGATTTCCCCGGTTTTTTCATCCACCATCTCCATGGGAGGGTAGGTGGTGTCGGAGCCGATACGCAACACCTTGCCGCCCAAGTCTGCGGCATGAACCCACCCGGCAAAGAGCAGCAAGGTGGCAGCAAAAACAAATCTTTTCATGAGGAGTCCTATGGATAAGGGGAATTTGAGGAAACGGAAACGCCGTAACCGACCAACCGACTGTTATAGGAGAAACTGGTTGGTGGATGCAAGCAAAACTGGAAAAAGTTCAGTTCGGAAGGGGGAAAACAATCTGGAAGGTGCTGCCCTGGTGCGGGGTGCTGGACACGTGAATGGATGCACCGTGTGCCTGCACAATCGCCTGCACGAGGCTCAGCCCGAGACCCAGCCCTTGGGTCCTGCGGCTCTTGTCGGCCCGATAGAGTCGCTCGAAGATCCGGGGCTGGTCCTCTGCGGAAATTCCGATGCCGCTGTCCTGGACCTCCAGAATCGCCCGATAGGGCTCGGTCCTCACACTCAGCGTTACGGTTCCTCCGTCCGGAGTGAACTTGATGGCGTTGTCGAGCAGATTCCCCAGCGCCTGGCGCAGCCTCACGGGATCGGCCTCGAGCGTCACCGGATGCTCCGGGAGCGCCTGACGCAGACTGAGCGACTTCTCCTCGGCCAGCAGCTCGTAAAGGCCACAGATCTCCCGTACCAACTCGTCCAGCTGGATCGGTTTCCGGTTCAGGCGCAAGGTCCCGGCCCCAGCCTCAGCCAAGTTCATCAATGCGGTGAGAAGTGTCTGAATGCGCTCGGTCTCCTCGGCGGCATCCAGAAGCGCCTCCCGAAGCTCTTCCGGAGTAACGGCCTCCCGGGTCATGACGGACTCAACAGAGTTCCGGAGCCGGGTCAACGGTGTCCGCAGGTCGTGCGCCACGTTGTCAAGCGACTCGTTCATCGTGTTCACCAAGTGCTCAATGCGTTCGAGCATCTGGTTGAACAGCCGGGTCAATTCTGCCAGCTCTCCAGAGCTGTCGGGCTCGGGAACCCGAGCGCTGAGCTTCCCGCTGGCCACGGTCTCTGTGGTAGACACGAGGTCCTGCAGGGGGCGTGTCATCTTGCGGGTGAAGAACCACCCCACCAGAAGCCCCACCGTCCCGATGCCAATGAAGAGCCAGAACATCCTGCGTCCAAGCAGTCGGATGAAGAGCTGCACGGGAGCCAGCGACTCTCCAACCGCGAGCACGGAGCCATCCGGAAGAACCCGGGAGGCCATCAGGAACTCCTCCTCAAACCGGATGGGGTGGTGAGGATCTTCGTTGTCCCGCTGGATGAACTGGTATCGCTCGCGAGAGGCGCGGCTCCAATCTCTCCCGGACTGCAGGTGGATGATGAGGACCGACTCCAGCGTTGCGCGGTCGGCCTCCCAGTCCAGAGGGGTCGTCTCCCAAAGGATCCCGGGGGCATGCTGCCAACGCAGCCAGGTCCCCCGCAGGCGGTTCTGGTCGTGCTCTTGCTCCAGAGCCTTCAGCAGCACCAGAGGGGACTGCAGGTACAGCATGGCGTAGCGGTCGAGCTGCCAGAGGATGCTCTGCTTCATCCGGGACTCGAACTCCTGGTGCAGGAGAAATCCGGAGAGCGCAATGGTCAGCAGGGCTGCAGAGAAGAAGAGCAGCGTGCCGAAGAGGGTCAGCCGCGCCTGCAGACTCCGGGGGCGGAGTCGGCTAAGCCTTGAGGACATAGCCCACGCCTCGGAGCGTATGGATCAGCTTCGGTTCAAACTCCTTGTCCACCTTGCTTCGCAGACGTGAGACGAGGACGTCGACGACGTTGGTTTGCGGGTCGAAGTCATAACCCCAGACGTGTTCCAGGATAAACGTCTTGGAGAGCACCCGTCCGGGATGCCGCAGGAAGTACTCCAGCAGGCTGAACTCGCGAGGTTGCAGGTGCAGAGGCTGTCCGGCACGCGTGACTTCCCGGCTGAGCAGACTCATCTCCAAATCTGCAAACTGCAGCGTTGTGGGCTCCGCGTTCAGGGAAGTTCGACGGATCAAGGCCTGCACCCGGACCAACAGCTCCGTGAAGGAGAACGGTTTTGTGAGGTAATCGTCAGCTCCCAACTCAATTCCGCTGACCCGATCCTCCAGCGTGTGTTTGGCGCTGAGGATGAGCACCGGGAGACGGTTCTTCTGCTCGCGAAGCTTCCGGATCACGGAAAGTCCGTCCAACCCGGGGACCATCACGTCCAGCACGGCGATGTCGTACTCTTCGGCTTCGGCCAGCCGGAGGGCCTCTTCGCCCCGGGTGGTGTGTTCAACCACGAAGCCAGCCTCTTCCAACCCCTTGCGTACAAAGTCTGCGACCTTCTGCTCGTCTTCCAACAACAACAACTTCATTTCGACTCTCTCTCTTGAGCTCTGCCTCTGGCAAGTCTAGCGCGATTGGAGGAACCCGGAAGTCGTTTCCACAACCTTTCGATCTTGTAATGTTTGCGAAAGGGTGAGGAAAGCTCGTTCGCCTACACTGGTCTCCAGAAAACAGCCCTCCCATTTAGGCGAGGGAGTGCAAACACTCCTTGAATTTTGAAAGAAGCGCTGATGAACACGTTGCGTCGCATCCGTCCCGAGTGGTGGATTCACCTGCTGGCTACACTCAATCTGGCCAAAATGGCAGGGGTTTGGATTTCTGGAAATGCGGACAAGCTGCCGCACGTCTCCGGAGAGACGGCCTTCAACTTCTTGCTGTTCAGTTTATTGGTCACGCCGATGTTTACCCTGACCGGGAAAAACTTCCTGCCTCCGCTCAAGAAACCCCTGGGGCTCTATGCATTCTTCTTTTCCGTGGTGCACCTGGGAACCTACGCACTGGATCTGAAGTGGAACCTGGTGAAGGTTTGGACGGAGAGTCTGGAGGACCCGTCGCTCTGGATGGGCTGGGCCGCCTTGCTGCTGATGGTACCGCTGACCGTGACGTCAACACGAGGCTGGATGAAGCGCCTGAAACGGAGCTGGAAACGTCTGCATCAAGTGGTTTATATTCTGGCGGTTGTGGCGGTGGTCCACGTGCTCTTGCTCGACGACGGGCTGGAGAAGGGGGCCTTCTATAGCGGAATGCTTCTCCTCTTGCTGAGCGTCCGGATCCCTCCGGTCCGCCGCTTCATTGTTCAGCATCGCCCCGACTGGAGACCCTTCTGGCGGCGGGATGCCTCCAAACCCCTCATCCCGGCTCATCACTCATGAAAGAAACCACCTCGCTCGCCTTGGTCCTCCTGGCCCTTGCAGGGAGTGTTCAGGCAGAGGATCCATACCGCTACCAACGCGATCAGGGCTTCTTCACCACCTTGTTCATGGACAAGGAGATGGCCGTGCTTCAGCACCGACAGACTCAGGAAGAGTGTGGAAGCTGCCACTGGGCCCTGTTGCCGGGACTGCTCCCGGAGCGCTCTTGGAGCCGCATTCTGGAGGAGCAGGGCGAGCACTTTGGGGAGAACCTGGACCTGGATCCAGAGGTCGCACAAGAGATCCGGACCTACCTGATCACCCATGCCGCCGAGTTCACCCCGTCCAAGGTCTCTGTACACATTCTTGACAGCATTCCGGAGAGCGAGAGTCCACTGCGGGTTTCCGAGACCTCCTTCTGGAAGAAGAAACACGAGGAAATGGAAGAGGAGAAGGCCTTCGGGCGAGAGTCTGTGAAGAGCCCTTCAAACTGTGTGGCCTGCCACACCGAGGTGGAACGGGATGGGGATTTTGACGAACATCGGGTTGAGGTCCCGATCAACTGAGCCGTATTTGACATCTGGCTGGCCCTGGCGGATCATTCCGGTGTTGTCCTCTGGGATGGATCGTGATAGATTCCCGCCGTTAAGAGATGCCACTTGAAGACGACTCGCCCGCAGTCGTTGTCTCGTAACGGAGGCCCATGCGACAAATCGCCATCGCCTGTGTCTGTATCGCTTTCCAGTTGGTCTCCTGTGGAAGCGGGGATGAGTCGGCTCCGGACTCGACCACGCCTCCGCAGGAGCCTCCTGAAGCCCCTGTGCCTCTGGAGTTAGAACTGGAGGGGCTGTATCCGGAAGAAGGGGCAACCGAGATCGCGCGCACCACCGTGCTGCTGCTCAAGTTTTCCGAGCCTCTTCCTGCAGACTTCCAGCTTTCCACCACCTTTTTGCAAGATGCGCTTGGTGACGCCCTGAGCGGCACGTGGTCCACTCGGGGCCAGTATGCGATCTTCCATCCGGACGTCCCGTTCTCGGCCGACACGCTCCAGCAGTTTCGATTGGCTCCGGCCATTGCGGAAGGCTACACGCTCTCCGATGCGGCTCCCACACAGTGGACCTTCAGCGTGGGGGCTCAGGTAGACTCGGCGCCTCCGCAAGCCACGCCTTCCGTTGTCGACAACGCGACCGACTTGCTGGACAACTTCACCCTGAGTTGGACCTTCAACGAACCGCTCAACCCGGCCTTCCTGAACTTGGACTCCTTTCAGATCAGCAGTTCCGGAGATGCGGTGCCGGGAACCTTGAGTATTCAGGCCGATACTGTGAGCTTTTGGCCTGCCACGGGACGCTGGACTCCAAATACGCACTACCAGGCCTCGCTCTCCGAAGCGTTGGAAGACCTCTCTGGAAACGAGGTCTCTCCGCTCCTTATCCGGTTCTCCATCCGGAGCGGAGTGCTTGCCCCGGCAGACTCGGAGGGCATGATTCAACTGAGCGGAGGGACCTTCATGATGGGAGCGGACAACGACAGCCTGGCCGACGGATCTGCCAGTGCCAACGAAGAGCCCGCACACCCCGTCACCTTGACCCGGCCCTTCTTCATCTCGGATCATGAAGTCACCGTTGCCGAGTACCAAGGCTGCGTTGATGAAGGTGCCTGTGACCTGGTCGACGTGAGCCCGGAATGCAACATCTTTCAGGGGGACCGCACCCTGAACCCGATGAACTGCATTTCCTGGAACCAAAGCCAGGACTATCTGGACTGGAAGCGGCTGAAGACCGGCCGAGCGTTCCGATTCTGCACGGAGGCGGAGTGGGAGTTTGCCACCCGTGCGCATACCACCACCAAGTGGTGGTGCGGGAATGACGACTGCACCACGGGGATCTCCTGGTACGACTCCACGAGCCGTAGCCGGACACAGGAGGTGCGAACCAAGAGCCCCAACCCGTGGGGGCTGTATGATGTCCACGGAAACGTCTGGGAGTGGACTGCCGACTTCTACAGCGGGAGCACCTACAAGCTCGATGAGTCTGGGGTGAGCGACCCTACAGGTCCGGAGAGCGCAAACTCTCGGGTGGTGCGTGGTGGAGGCTACTCCTCTGAAAAAAAGAGCACCCGCTCGGCAAAACGGTACTACAAGAATCCCGAGACTGCACACGACAGGTCGCTGGGCCTGAGAGTTTGCTCCGATGATTGACCTGAGGGCCGCATTTTGATTGACATTTCCCCCATTAAATCGGAAATTAAAGCCTTATTCTGCAGGGTTTGCAAAAACGTTTTATTTAAAACGTATGATTTGCAACAAAACTGAACCTCCTTGTTGGCTGAAATGGGTCAGGTTTCAAGGAAAACCTGGGGTTTTGCAAAAAGATGCGCCTGGAAACCAGGCTTTTGATCGAAGACTTGGGCGCTGATTCTCTTTGAATACACATGAACGAGACCATACACCACGACGTAGACCCTCAAGAGACTCGCGAGTGGATTGAGGCGATTGAAGCCGTCATCGAGCGCGATGGCCTGGAGCGAGCACACTTTCTGCTCAGTCAACTTGCCGACCGAGCGACCTCGGCTGGAGTGCCGTCTCCCTATTCCGCCAACACTCCCTACATCAACACAATCCCTCCAGAGCTGGAGACCCGCTCTCCGGGAAATCAGGAGATCGAGGCCAAGCTTCGAGCACTGATCCGCTGGAACGCAGCCAACATGGTGGTCAAGGCCAACAAGGAGTCTTCAGAGCTGGGAGGACACATTGCCAGTTTTGCCTCTGCCGCGACTCTGTACGACGTGGGTTTCAATCATTTCTGGCATGCGCCTCACGAAGGACATGGCGGGGATCTGATCTACGTGCAGGGGCACTCCGCCCCGGGAGTGTACGCCCGGGCCTTCCTGGAAGGACGCCTGACCGAAGAGCAGCTGCTGAACTTCCGGCAGGAGTCCGAGGGCAAGGGCATCTCGTCCTACCCGCACCCCTGGCTCATGCCGGACTTCTGGCAGTTCCCCACAGTCTCCATGGGATTGGGCCCGATCATGGCCATCTATCAGGCCCGCTTCCTCAAGTACCTCCACAACCGAGGGCTGATTGATGCCAGCAACCGGAAAGTTTGGGCCTTCCTCGGAGATGGGGAGACCGATGAGCCTGAATCTTTGGGAGCCATCGGCCTCGCGGTCCGGGAGAAGCTGGACAACCTGGTCTTTGTGATCAACTGCAACCTGCAGCGCCTCGATGGCCCGGTACGCGGCAACGGAAAGATCATTCAGGAGCTTGAGGCCGAATTCCGGGGAGCCGGCTGGAACGTCCTCAAGGTCATCTGGGGCTCCTACTGGGATCCGCTCCTTGCTCAGGACAAGGACGGCCTGTTGCGCAAGCGCATGGAAGAGGCCGTCGATGGTGAATACCAGGCTTTCAAGGCGCGAAACGGCGCTTA
This sequence comes from Deltaproteobacteria bacterium, assembly GCA_038133845.1. Classification (GTDB taxonomy): domain Bacteria; phylum SAR324; class SAR324; order SAR324; family NAC60-12; genus JAYPUA01. The sequence continues at coordinate 145,490 of JAYPUA010000002.1, read as the reverse complement.
CGTCCGGGCGCACTTCTTTGGCAAGTACCCGGAGCTGCTCAATATGGTCTCCACGATGACCGATGAGGACATCTGGCGCCTCAACCGAGGTGGACACGATCCGCACAAGATCTATGCGGCCTATCAGGCTGCCGTGAACCACAAGGGGCAGCCGACGGTGATCCTGGCCAAGACGGTCAAGGGCTACGGAATGGGAGCCTCTGGTGAAGGCCAGATGGGAACGCATCAGCAGAAGAAGATCGGGATGTCCGATCTGAAGCTGTTCCGGGACCGCTTCAAGGTGCCCCTGTCAGATGAACAGGTGGAGAACATGGAGTTCTACAACCCGGGTCCGGATTCCGAGGAGATCAAATACCTGCTGGAACGCCGCAACGCTCTGGGCGGGTCTCTGCCCCAGCGTCGCGAAAAGTCCGAGCCTGTGCCCACTCCGGAGCTTTCCTTCTTCGACCGCTTGCTCAAGGACACCGGCGATCGGGAGATGTCCACCACGCAGGCTTTGGTTCAGGCCATGACCCTCCTCACGCGGGACAAGGCGATTGGCCCTCGGCTGGTTCCGATCGTCCCGGATGAGGCGCGGACCTTTGGGATGGAGGGAATGTTCCGTCAGATCGGGATCTACGCCCATGAGGGGCAGAAGTACGAGCCGGTGGATCGCGATCAACTCATGTACTACCGCGAAGACCAGAAAGGCCAGATCCTGCAGGAAGGGATCAACGAGGACGGCGCGATGTCCTCCTGGATCGCTGCGGCGACCGCATACAGCCACTCCAACATCCAGATGGTGCCCATCTACATCTTCTACTCCATGTTCGGCTTCCAGCGCATTGGCGACCTTGCCTGGGCGGCTGGAGACATCCAGGCTCGGGGCTTCCTCATCGGAGGTACCTCCGGACGGACCACCCTGAATGGAGAAGGCCTGCAGCACGAGGATGGACACAGCCACATTCTGGCCGGGAACATCCCGAACTGCATCTCCTACGATCCGACCTTTGCCTACGAACTGATCGTAGTCTTCCGCGAAGGGCTCCGGCGCATGTTCCAGGAGCAGGAGAACGTGTTCTACTACCTGACCACGATGAACGAAAACTACCCGCATCCGGGACTTCCGGAAGGCGAAGAGGCCAACATCATCAAGGGGATGTATTCTTTCCGCAAAGCCAAGGCCGGCAAGCTGCGGGTGCAGCTATTGGGCTCCGGGACCATCTTCCGGGAGGTCATCGCGGCTGCCGAGCTGCTCGCCGAAGATTGGGGCGTGCAGGCCGACCTGTGGAGCGCCCCGAGTTTCAACGAGCTCAAGCGTGACGGAGACGACACGGCGCGCTGGAACCTGCTTCACCCGGACAAGAAGCCCCGCAAGTCTCATGTGGAGCAGTGCCTGGAGAAGACCCAAGGGCCAGTCATCGCCGCCACGGACTACGTCAAGCTCTATGCCGACCAAATCCGGGCCTACGTCCCGCGCCGCTACGTGGTGTTGGGGACAGACGGCTTTGGACGCAGTGACACCCGCAAGGCCCTGCGTCAGCATTTCGAAGTCAACCGGCACTACGTCACCGTCGCTGCTCTCAAGGCTCTGGCCGAAGAGGGAGCGGTTCCTGCGAAAACCGTGAAGGAGGCCCTCAAGAAGTACGGCATCGACACGGAAAAACCCAACCCACTGTTTGTCTGAGGAGAACGATCATGAGTGTACTGAAAGACGTTCTTGTCCCGGACATCGGGGACTTCAAGGATGTCGAGATCATCGACGTACTGGTGAAACCGGGGGACTCCGTACAACCAGAGGATTCGCTCATCACACTGGAGAGCGACAAGGCCACCATGGACGTTCCGGCCCCGGAAGCCGGGATCGTGCAGGAGCTGGCGGTCCAGGTGGGAGACAAGGTCTCCGAAGGCAGCCTGGTGCTCAAGCTGATCCCAGCCAATGAGATGGAAGCCGCTCCGGAAGCGCCTGCTCCTGCTGCTCCGGAGGCACTTCCTGCTTCAGGCGGTGTGGTGGAGATCCGAGTTCCGGACATTGGAGACTTCAAAGATGTGGAGATCATCGAACTGCTCGCCAAGCCGGGGGATTCGATCTCGGTGGACTCCGGACTGATCACGCTGGAGAGCGACAAGGCCACCATGGAGGTTCCCTCTCCGTTGGCCGGAGTGGTGCAGGAGCTGAAGGTCCAGGTGGGAGACAAGGTCTCCGAGGGTGACCTGATCGCCTTGGTCCAGGCCTCCGGAGCCACAGCCCCTGCCGTCGAACAAGCTGCCGCACCGACGCCTCAGCCGGCTGCTGCGCCCGCACCGGCTGCCCCGCCTCCTCCGGTAGCGACCTCCTCCTCGAAGCCTTCCGATCTCCCGGAAGATGCGGTGATGAGTTCCCCCCTGCGCCCTCCGCCCGTAAGTGATGCTGTGGATGAAGGCAAGTTCCGCAAAGCCCACGCCAGCCCCTCGGTACGCCTGTTTGCCCGGGAGTTGGGAGTGGACCTGAGTCGGGTCACTGGTACCGGACGGAAGGAGCGCATCACCCGGGAGGACGTTCAGAGCTATGTCAAGCAGGCGCTCGCGCAGACCGCCTTGGCCCCGGCGGCGGCTACCGGAGGGATGGGCATTCCGGCCATGCCGGAGGTGGACTTCAGCAAGTTTGGTCCGGTAGAGGTCAAGCCGCTCCCGAGAATCAAGAAGATTTCCGGAAAGCACCTGCACCGCGCGTGGTTGAACGTCCCGATGGTCACTCACCACGATGAAGCGGACATTACCGAGATGGAGGCATTCCGGCAGTCGCTCAAGGACGAGGCGGCCAAGAAGGGGGTGAAGGTCACTCCGTTGGCGTTCATGCTCAAGGCCTGTGCGTCCACGCTGTTGGCACACCCGCACTTCAACGCCTCACTCACTCCAGATGCCGAGAGCCTGGTCTACAAGCAGTATGTGCACATCGGGGTTGCCGTAGACACTCCGGACGGGCTGGTGGTTCCGGTGGTGCGAGATGTCGACCGCAAAGGCGTCTATGAGCTGGCCGCAGAACTGGGTGAGGTGAGTGTCCGAGCTCGCGAAGGCAAGCTCAAGCCGCAGGAGATGCAGGGGGGTTGCTTCAGCATCTCCAGCTTGGGAGGGATCGGCGGCACCGCCTTCACTCCGCTGGTCAACGCTCCGGAGGTCGCCATCCTCGGAGTGACCAAGTCCCGGATGGCTCCTGTCTGGAACGGTAAGGAGTTCATCCCAAGGCTGATGCTGCCGCTGGACCTGACCTATGACCACCGTGTCATCGACGGAGCCCAGGCTGCTCGGTTCATGGTCGATCTCTGCAAGCTTCTGGGGGACCTGAGAAGGTTGCTGCTCTGAAATCACCTTTCGAGTTCGTTTTTCCGAACGCTCGAAGAGCGTACCGTCAACCGTGAGAGAAAATGAGTCTGACTGAAATCAAAGTTCCAGACATTGGTGACTTCAAGGATGTGGAGATCATCGAGATTCTGGTGAAACCCGGAGATCGGATTGAGCAGGAGACCTCGCTGATCACGCTGGAGAGCGACAAGGCCACCATGGAGGTCCCGTCTCCTGCGGCAGGAGTGGTGCAGGAGTTGAAGGTCCAGGTGGGAGATCGCGTTTCCGAAGGGAGCCTGGTGCTGATGCTGGACGCCTCGGGCTCTGCAGCCCAGCCCATCGCAGCACCTGCCGAGTCGGAAGCACCGAAGGCCTCCACTTCTCCAGCCCCCGCGCCTCAGGCCGCCTCCTACTCCGGAGGGGCCGACCTCTCCTGCGAGGTGTTGGTGCTCGGGTCGGGCCCCGGAGGCTACACCGCTGCCTTTCGAGCAGCGGACTTGGAGAAGAAGGTCGTGCTGGTCGAGCGATACAGCACCATCGGCGGCGTCTGCCTGAACGTCGGGTGCATCCCCTCCAAGGCCCTGTTGCATGCCGCCAAGGTGATCGACGATGCCAAGCACATGAGCGGCCACGGCATCGTCTTCCAACCCCCGAAGGTCGACATCGACAAGCTCCGGAGTTGGAAAGACAGCGTGGTCGGGCGACTGACCGGAGGACTCGCCGGGATGGCCAAGCAGCGCAAGGTCGAGGTGGTTACCGGCGTAGGAGAGTTCGTCGATCCGCACCATGTCAAGGTGACGGCGGCCGATGGGTCGACCCAGACGGTTCACTTTGAGCACGCAATCATCGCCGCAGGCTCTCAGTCCGTCAAGCTGCCCTTCCTTCCAGAGGACGAGCGCATCGTCGATTCCACCGGAGCCCTCCAACTCAACGGTGTGCCGGAGCACCTGCTGGTCATTGGCGGGGGGATCATCGGCCTGGAGATGGCCACCGTGTATCACGCCCTCGGGGCGAAGATCACGATTGTCGAGATGCTCGATTCGCTGATGGCCGGAGCCGACAAGGACATTGTCCGCCCTTACCAAAAGCGTATCTCCGGGCTTTACAAGAACATCTGGCTGGAAACCCGCGTGACCTCGGTCGAGTCGCAGAAGAAGGGCCTGAAGGTCACCTTCGAGGGGAAGCATGCTCCGGACAAGCCGGTCGTCTTTGACCGCATCCTCAGCGCGGTCGGGCGCACCCCGAACGGCAAAAGGATCGGGGCCGAGAAGGCCGGGGTGCAGGTGGACGAGCGCGGGTTTATTGCGGTGGATTCGCAGATGCGCACCAACGTCGCCCACATCTTTGCCATCGGAGACATCGTGGGGCAGCCCATGCTGGCCCACAAGGCCACTCACGAGGGCAAGGTCGCAGCCGAGGTGATTGCTGGGCACAAACGCCACTTTGACGCCCGGGTGATTCCTTCCGTGGCCTACACCGATCCGGAAGTTGCCTGGGTCGGAGTGACCGAGGCGGAAGCAAAAGCTCAGGGCCTGAAGATCGGCGTGGGCAAGTTCCCCTGGGCGGCCAGCGGACGCAGTTTGGCCAACGGGCGGGATGAAGGGATGACGAAGGTCATCTTCGATGAAGAGACCGATCGGGTGATTGGCATCGGCATCGTCGGAACCAACGCCGGAGACCTGATCGCCGAAGGGGCGCTTGCGATTGAGATGGGATGTGATGCCGCAGACATCGGAGCGACCATTCATCCTCACCCCACCCTCTCCGAGACCGTGGCCATGGCAGCCGAAGCGTTTGAGGGGACCATCACGGACCTCTACCTCCCCAAGCGCAAGAAAGCGGGTTGACCTCCGAGGGGCTTCAGCCCCTCTCCTCCTTCCTCGTCCAAATCCAATGCGTGTCCTCATCCTTGGAGCAGGAGTTCTTGGAACCACCACCGCGTGGGAGCTGTCCCGCGACGGTCATGACGTCACTGTGCTCGACCGTGCTCCGGAGGCCGCTCAAGGGGCCAGCTTCGGCAACGCCGGGCTGATTGCCACCGGAGATGCGCTTGCCTGGGCTTCTCCGGAGCGTCTGCGGATGCTCCCCAAGGTGTGGCTGGGCCTGGATCCCGCGATGAAGATCGGCGTTCCCGACCTGGACCTGATGCGCTGGGGTCTGCGCTTTCTTCCCGAATGCACCCGGGAACAGTGGGTTCGCAACTCTCTCAACAAGCACCGCCTGTGCACCTACAGCCAGGAGCGCATGCGGGTGATCCGGGAAGATACGGGGGTCGAGTATCACCGTGGCGCCGGAGGCCTGCTCTACCTGTTCCGGTCGCCTCAAAGCCTGGAGCACGCCTTTGCGGAGCGGCAGCCCCTCATCGATGCCGGGCACCAGATGCAGTTGCTCTCTGCCGAGGAGGTTGTTGCGCGAGAGCCGGGCTTTGCGGCAGGGCAGCAGCACCTCGCCGGAGCTGTCTACTGTCCTACCGACGAATCCGGGGACTCGCATCAGTTCACACAGGAGATGGTGGCCCAGTGCCAGGAACAGGGCGTGGTGTTTCACTTCAACTCTGAGGTCACGCAGATGCAGGTGTCCGGACAGCAGGTGGAAGGCGTTCTGACCCGGTCTGGGACACTCTATCAGGCTGATCGATACGTGGTCGCGCTCGGAGCGTGGAGTCCGGTTCTCCTGAAAGCGCTGGGGGTCAAGCTTCCGGTCTACCCCGTTCAGGGCGTCTCTGCGACGGTGCCGGTCGAGTCCGGGCACACCCCTCCGAGTTTGGGCGGAATTGATGAAGACTGCCGGGTGGCCTTCTCTCGCTTGGGAGACCGGATGCGCCTAACGACACTCGCCGCCTTTCAGGGGCACCGGCTCGGATTCTCACCCCGGCGCTTCAAGGCGCTGTTCCAAACAGTGCGTGAGCTGATGCCTCAAGCGGCCAATTTCGACAGGCCCCGGCTCTGGACCGGGCTGCGACCGATGACACCGGAAGGCTCCCCGATCATTGGTTTTGGTCCGCACAAGAACCTGCTCTACAACACCGGACATGGGCACTTGGGATGGACAATGGCCTGTGGGTCTGCTCGGATTGCTGCCGACCTGCTCGCCGGGGAGTCTCCGGAGATTTCAATGGAGGGGCTGGGCTTCCGGTAGGTCAGCTGAGCTGGGGCTCCAGTTTGTCGGCAACCAGCCGTCCAATATTCAGGGAGGAGGTTGCTGCCGGAGAGGGCGCGTTGCCCACGTGCACCACGTTGCTCTGCTGCTGAATCAGGAAGTCATCCACCAACTGCCCGCTGGGCAGAATCGCCTGTGCCCGGATGCCTGCCGGGACCTCCTCCAAGTGTTCCTCCCGGACTTCCGGGATGAGCTTCTGAAGCGCCTTGACGAAGGCGGCCTTGCTGAAGGATCGCCACATCTCTCCCAGACCCGTCTGCCAGTACTTCCCGGCCAACTTGAGAAATCCAGGGTAGGTCAGCGTCTCGAACAGGTCCCTCCAGTCTACCGTGGTGCGTGTGTATCCTTCTCGCGCGAAGGCCAGGACCGCGTTGGGACCGCACTCCAGTCCGCCTTGAATCATGCGTGTGAAGTGCACCCCCAGGAACGGGAAGCTCGGGTCCGGGACCGGGTAGATCAAGTTGCGACAGAGATGATGAGCCTCCGGGCGGACCTCATAGTACTCTCCCCGGAACGGCACAATTTGATGCTCTGGAGCCTGAGTGAGTGCGGTGACGCGATCCGAATGCAGTCCGGCACAGTTCACCAGAAATCGTGCTTCAAAGTCGCCTGCCGTGCTCTCCACCACAATCCGGGATCCCGGATAGATCGCGACTACCCGGGCGTTCAGCATCACCGTGTTGTGCTCCTGCTCGGAGATCAACTCTCCCAGCTTGCGACAGACGGCCTTGTAGTCCGTGATGCCAGCCTCCGGGACGTGCAGCGCCGCAATTCCGGCGACGTGTGGTTCCAACTCCCGGAGGCGCTCTATGGAGATCTTTTCGCAGACCACTCCGTTGGCCTGCCCGCGCTGGTAAATGTTCTCCAAGGCCGGAAGCTCCGCCTCCGAGGTTGCCACAATCACCTTCCCGCACAGCTCAAACGGGAGGTCGTGTGCAGCACAGAACTCCTCCATGCGGCGCTTGCCTTCACGGCAGTTGATGGCCTTTAGCGAGCCGGGCTTGTAGTAGATCCCGGTGTGGAGCACTCCGGAGTTGTGTCCGGTCTGGTGCTGTGCCAGGGCCTTCTCCTTCTCCAGAATGGTGATCCGGAGCTTCGGGTGGCGCTGCATGAGTTGGTAGGCAGTGGCGAGGCCAACAATGCCTCCTCCGACAATGATGACGTCTGAGTGGTGCATGAAACTTCAGTCAGAAGAGTGGGTGACTGCGGAAAGAGGTCGAGGCGGCCTTAGCAGTCGTTAAGCATGAAGACCACCAGCTGCTTGGGCCCGTGGATCCCGTAAACCAGGGTCTGTTCGATGTCTGCGGTCTTGGAGGGACCGGAGACGAGTAGGGCGTTGCTGGGCATTCCCTCATGCCAGACCTCCTGACGGAGGGCTTCCAGGAGAGTGTTGTGGATGGTGGAGACTTTCAGCACCGCCAGATGAATTGGCGGGATGAGGGACATCAGCCGGGGCTCTTGAGGTGTTGGCCAGAGAATCAGCGAGCCCGTGTCGGCAATGGCGGAGCGGACTGAGGTGATGGATGCATCGATCTCAAAGAGCAGGTCCTTGCCCTGCTCAATCGGCTCGGCGTAGGGGACCAACTCGGGGAGCTTTTCCGGGGTACGCTGTTTCAGGGCCTGAAGCTTCGACTCCATCTCGGAGCCTGCTCCTACCAGAAGTCGCTCGATGTTCTTCTCCCGGATGATGCGTCGCAGCACCTGCCCAAACCCTCGGGACGTGCACTCCAGCACCTGCGTGTGCACGGCCTCCATGTGCTCTCGCAGGCGGTCGATTCGCTTGTCCTTGGTCCACTGGCGGGCCTCGATGACGGCGTAGTCCGGGGTCTTTCCCACAGAGGAGGGTGGGGTGCTCTTCAGTCGGGAGAGGATGGCATGTCGAGAGTGAAGGCTCATTCGGTTCTCCAGGGTCAATACGGTTCGGAGCGGGCAGCCGACTCGGGGGCTTGGTAGGACGACAACGCTTGTTCTTCCAGGCGAATACGGTGCCTCAAGAGGAACAAATTCGCAATCGACCAGATCACGGCAGTCCCCCAGGCTTGGTACAGCAGGGGGACCGCAGCCAGTTCAAGGACCACGCCGAGGTAGTTTGGGTGTCGGATGTAGCGGTAGAGTCCACGTCGGATCGGAGGCTCTCCTGGGACAATGAAGATCCGGGTGCTCCAGCGATCTCCCAGCACGGACATCGAATAGCGGCGCAGACCAAATCCCAGGGCCAGCGCGCCCAGGACCGGCCAGTAGGTTCCCAGGTCGACCGGACCTCCCCGGAAGTGGGCCTCCAGCAGCATCGCCGCAAACCACGAGGCATGCAGAGCGACCATCACCGGATAGTGCTCCGGATGCACCTCAAACCCTCCGCGTGCCCGCAGAGACTCTTCGTTGATTCGGCTCCGCCGAAGCTCGTTCAGCCTCTGCACTCCCAAGGCCAGGAGCAAAACGAGGAAGGCCAGAAATTCAGCTCTCATGCGCCTTGAAGCAACAGCATTTCGGCCGAGAACGCCGGGCCCATGGAAAGCATCACGCCCTGCCTGCCAGACCAGTTGGCCTGCAGTGCCTCCTCAAGCAACAGCAGCACCGAGGTTGACGAGAGGTTGCCGTAACGGCGCAGGTGATCACGCACATGATCCAATGCCCCCTCACCAAGCTCCAGCGTCTGCTCCAGAGCCTGAATCACCTTCGGACCTCCCGGATGTGTCAGCCAAAAGTCCACCTCTGCGACACGCACACTGTGTTCCTGCAGAAACGCCTCCAGCGTCGGTCGGATCCGGCGGGCATACTCTGGAACTCCTGGTCCCAGGACGATCTGCAGGCCCTGGTTGGTGATCTTCCAGCCCATCACGTCTTCCGAATCTGGAAAAAACAGGGAGCGGCTGGCACGGGTTCGGGGACTGGAGGAGGCGAGCGGGTGCTGGTCGCCCACCATCAGGACGGCCGCTGCTCCGTCTCCAAAGAGTCCGCTGGAGATCAGGTTCGCCATTGACAGATCCTGCAGTTGCAGCGTCAGCGAACACAACTCCACCGAGAGTAGAATGGCTGCCTCCTTGGGCTGCCCTAGCAGGTAGTCATGCAGGCGGGCCACGCCGGCAGTTCCGGCAAGGCACCCGAGCCCAAAGAGCGGCAGGCGCTTGGTCCGAGGGCTGAAAGCGATCCGGTTCATCAGGCGGGCTTCCAGAGACGGAACCGAGAGTCCGGTCACTGTGGTCGTCGCCAGCAGTGAGATCTCGGAGGCCGGGAGTCCGGAGTGTTCGAGGAGTTGGTTCAGGATGCGCTCTCCCAGACGCAACGCCTCCGACTGCCACGCCTGATTGGCCTGCTCAAAGCTGAGGGCCCGATAGCGCTCCAGCGGAAGCGTCAAGTGCCGGGATTCGACCGCAACGTTCTTTTGCACCCGATCAAAGATGGTCACGTCCAACCCCTGCTCCTCCCAGACCTCACGCAGAGCGGCGCTGAGTTCCTGCTGCGAATAGACGTGTTCCGGGAAGCCGCTGGCGACGGCAATCAGGGAAGGCATCAGGCTTCCGTGCCTACTAGCCGGATCATGTAGTCGAGCAGATCGCCTACCGTCTGAAGCTCCAGAAAGTCTTCCAGATCGGCCTCCACCTTCAGGCGGTCCTCAAGCGTCATCAACACGTTGGTGGCATCGAGCGAGTTGAGGTCCAGCTCCTCTCGCAGAGACATCTCCAGCCGAACCTCTTCCGGACTCAAGTCCATCTCATGAGCGAGGACCTCCCGGAGCAGGACCTCCAGTTCATCACGGATCATGTGCCTCCCGGGGTAAAGGCCAGCACGGCGTTGCTGCCTCCAAACCCGAAGGAGTTGGAGAGCACGGCGCGCAGTCGCTGCGGGCGCACTCCGTCGGCGACTGGGTCGATCGGACACTCCGGATCGAGTTGCGTGCAGTTTCGGGTGGGTGGGACTTGCTGTTCCCGGACCATCAGCACGCTGGCGACGGCCTCCAGCGCAGAGGATGCACCCATGCTGTGTCCCAGCATCGACTTGTTCGCGGTGACCGGAAGGTTTGCGGAACGAGGTCCGCAGACCTCACGGATCGCCTGTGCCTCGGTCGGGTCGTTGATCCGGGTTCCGGTTCCATGAGCGTTAATGGCGTCAATGTCATCTGGGAACAGCCCCCCGTCCTCCAAGGCCAGCCGCATGGCCTCGGCGATGCTCTCCCGGTCCGGATGCGTCAGGCTCTTGGCGTCACAGTTCGCTCCGTAGCCCACCAACTCTGCGTGAACCGGCGCTCCCCTTCGCCGCGCCGATTCCAGCGATTCCAACACGAGCACGGCCGCTCCTTCGGCAAGCACAAAGCCGCTCCGTTCCTGATCAAAAGGGCGGCATGCGGTTTCCGGAGTCTCGTTGCGGTCTCGGACCAACACCCCCAGAGACTCCCAGGTCCGGAGCAGTGCGTGGGTCACCGGAGCCTCCGAACCGCCGCAGAGGACACGCTCGACCTTGCCGGAACGGATCCACTGCAGGGCTTGTCCCAAAGCGTTTGCTCCGGAAGAGCAGGCCGTGTTCAGGGTGAGGTTCGGACCGTGCAGTCCGAACCGGATGGCTACTGCGGCCGAGAGGGAGCTGTTCATGATCCGGGGGATGGTGTAGGCGTTCAGCGGCTGAGGGGACGCTCCGTAGAGTGCGTGGTAGGGTTCGGTATAGGAGCTGATCCCACCTATGCCGGTTCCCATCAGCACGGCCATGCGCTCCGGGAACGGAGCCTGCCCCAAGTATGCGTTGTCCCAGGCCTGCTCTGCGGCAGCCAGTCCAAGCAGCGTGAAGCGGTCGTAGCTCTTGCGCTCACGACGGTTGAAGTGCGTGCTCAGGTCCAGATCGGAGACTGTCGCGGCGACCTGACAGGCGGCATCCTTCACCTCGAAAGTGTCGATCCGGTGTACCCCGGAGACGCCTTGGCACAGGTGACTCCAGAACCGGTCTACCGAACTTCCCAGCGCAGAGACCACTCCCATTCCGGTGATCACCGCGCGTCGTGACGCAATGCTGCTCAAGGCTCTCCTTGCTTCTGATAGTGCTCCCCGCGAGGATGGTAGCGGTGATACTCCTCCTCAAAGTCGGGGCGGTTGACGTGAGCATACTGCAAGGTTGCGTCCAGACTGACGTAGCCGAACAGATCCCGGATATCGGTCAAGTCCATCCCGTTTTGCAGCAGGTGCATGGCGAAGGAGTGACGGAGCATCCGGGGGTTGAGTGGCTTCTCGATTCCGGCACGTTGAGCGTGCTTGCGAACCATCGCCCAAAAGCCCATCCGGCTCATCCGGGTTCCGTTTCTCCCGGGGAACAGACAAGGGTCATCGGTGGAGAGCAGGCGACCTTCACGGGCTTCACTCAGGTAGCGCTGGAGCAACTCGCTGGTTCTTGGCAGCAGCGGGACCATGCGCACCTGCTTGCGGTAGACCTTGATGAACCCCAAATCCAGAAACAAATTCCCCACATTCAGCCCCAATAGTTCGCTCACCTTGAGACCGCAGGCGTAGAGCAACTCCAGCATCGTCCGGTCCCGCAGTCCCAGGTAGTGATCCAGCGAGGGCGCCTCCAGCAATGCCTGGACCTCCCAGAGGGTCAACATCTCCAGCGGCTCGGGCACGATCTCCGGGAAGCGCAGCTGGTGCACCGGATTGAGCGGGATGCTGCCCTGAGAGACCCAAAAGTCGAGAAACAGCTTGAGCGAAGAGAGGTGCCGGGCTACCGTCCGTTGCTTGTAGTGTTGCCCCAGGTCCTCCTGATACGCCTCCAACTGCTCAAGCGCGAGGTGCTTCAGCCGCGGCAGGGGAGAGCTGCCCTCTTCTGGCTCCAGCCATGCCAGAAAGCGTCGAAGGTCCAGGCGGTGGCTCTGCAGACTGTTTTCCGAGTATTGCTGAGACTGAAGGTGCTGAAGGAACGGGGCGATCAGGTCCATGAGTGGGGAAGGGCTGATCGAAGGGAGAGGAGCGTGAGAGCAGGAAAAGAGGGCTTCCCCGCAGTGCCGTATCAACGGTTTCTGGTACCTGGCGTCACCAGGTGGGGCCGCATTTAAGAAACTCAGGCGTCCCGTCACGGGCTGGCACAACGTCTCTTAGGGAGCAACCCCTGCTTCACAGAATAAGGTAGCAGAAGCGATGGTTACGCACACCTCAGGTTAGCCCTAACCAGCCGTCAGAATGGCACAAACTCAGCCAGGACGCAAGGCACGCTCCAACTGCTCGCAGGCGGCCTCAAGCCGCTGGTGGTGGGAGCTCTCCGACTGCTTGAGCTTGAGCAACTCATCGGTGATGTTCAGGGCCGCCAAAACCAGGGTCTGGGTTCCTCCGGTCAAGCCGGCCTGCTCCCGGACCGTCTGGATTTGCGCCTCCAGGAAACGCTCCACCTGACGAATGTGCTCTTCGCCATAGGGGCTGGAGATGGCAAAGCGGTTTCCCTGGATGTTGATCTGGTACTGTTTGAGTTCGGAATCAGACACAAGCATGTTTCAGGTCTGAACAGTTCTCGAACTCCGTGGGACTCCGTGTGCTTTTCCGGAGTGAAGTGCGGAGTTGGAGCTGTTGATTTGCGCCCCCGCAACGATGGGGCAGGTTCTTGACGGTAAACCGGCGGTCTCTAATTGAGATCGTTTGCGTGGAGTGTTAAGCTTCTATCAGGTTTTTTCATTGAGTGCAATTTTTTCCTGTCTTTCCATAACCTTAAGTCAATTCAGGAATGATACCATGAGCGAACAGACGCTTGCCCCCCTCTCCGAGGAGCTGAAACAGGAGTTCGGCTGCCTGCTGCTGCTTGACCGGATGATGCAGTACGAATCCCTGGCCCGCGAGTTGGAGTCTTTGCAGACCACCGTCACCGATCTGGAGGCAGAGCTCAAGCAGCGAAAAAAAGGCTTCTTCCACTCCGATGAAGAAGACATGGCGATCGAAGAGACCAAGGCGGATCTCAACGAGGCCCGCCAGGCTGTCCAGCAGGTGGAGTCTGAGATCAAGGAGCAGGAGACCCACCGGCTGCACATCTCCTTGAGCGAGCAAAGCGAGTCCGGACTGGAGCCTTTGGTGCAGCAGATGGAGCAGCGCGGCTGGCTGGAGATGGGAGACGACAACTACTACCACCCAACGGACAAGGGGTCTCAGGCGTACGATCACCTGCTTGATCAGCAGCAGTCCTACATTGCGCACTTTGATGTCTATGCCTTTGTCGATCTCGAGGAGGGCGTCTTTGCCGATCCAGACACCGACCTGCTGGAAGATCAGCGCTGGACCGACCTGCGGGTTGCCGTGGCTGAGCACAAGGGCATCGACCCGTACCGCGTCGTTTTCCTCTCCATGCTCTCTTCAGAGGCCTTCTTCGAGAATCCGGACTGGAAGTTCGATCTCTCCGTGGGGACGCTGTTCGATGAGATGGGAGAGCTGACGCAGCAGCAGCTCCTGGTCGATCAGCTCGGCTATGAAGACGAAGAGGGCGAGGTCTCCGGAGCGGAGGTCATTCAGGATGTGATTGAGCAAGGAAGCGAGATTGCGCAAGAGCGCATTCGACGTCAGGAGCAGGAAGCTCGGGAGCGCGAGATCGCCTTCCAGACTCCGGACGAGCAGATCATCACCACCACCTACTACTGGTAAGCATGAGCGACTCCGGAGGCTGGATTCGCCCGGAGATCAACTGGTTCCCGGGCCACATGCTCAAGGCCCGCAAGGAGCTTTCCGCACAGCTCAAGCGGGTGGACCTGGTCCTTGAGGTCCGGGACGCCCGAATTCCCCAAACCTCCATCATTCCGGACTTCGAGGACCTGGTCCGCAACAAGCGACGCGTGGTGCTCTACAACAAGTCTCGCCTTGCCGAGCCGGTTCTGCTGCGTGAGTGGGAGAGGCGCCTCAAGGAGGAAAGCCCGGTGCCCTTCCTCTTTGTCGATGTGCTGGAAGGCCGCAACCTCAAGCGCATCCTGCCCCTCGCGCGCTCACTGATGAGGGATCGCTGGGAGACCTTCAGGCGCAAGGGGATTCGCCCTCCGGAGTTGCGGATGATGGTGGTCGGGATTCCCAATGTGGGGAAGTCGACTCTGATCAACCGGCTGGTCCGGCGCCGGGCCACCGAGACCGGGCCTCGCCCGGGAGTGACCAGGCGCCAAGAGTGGGCTCGGCTCGACAAGGATGTCGAGCTCCTCGACACCCCGGGCATTCTCTGGCCCAAGATCGAGAGCGAGGAGGTCGGGATGCGGTTGGCAGTAACCGGAGCGATCAAGGACGCCATCGTGGGGGTGGAGCGCCTGAGCGAGTTTCTGCTCCTGCAGCTCCGACAGCGACGCCCGGAAGCCTTCAGCCGCTACCGGATCTCTCCAGAATCCCTCCCGGAATCCGCATCTGAACTCCTGACTCTGGTTGCAGAGGCTCGAAACTGCCTGAAGAGCGGCGGGGAGTTGGACCTGCGGCGGGCCTCGGAGCTGCTGCTCGACGATTTTCGCTCCGGACAGCTTGGTCCGCTGTCGCTCGACCTGCTGGACTGACCTCCACTCTGCCTGCACTCCTCGGGAGAGGCTTCCATAAAAAATTTGCGAAAAAATGAAAAAAGCTGTTACATTTTTTAGGTAAATTTACGCAAAGGCACGAACCTTCCCCGGAGATGTTCATGAGCACTCTTTCGGCCTTCCCCGCCTCAACGCCGTCCTCGAACCCTCCTCTGGATCAGGGACTTGAGCAGATCATCCTGCAGTTCGCGATCCGCAGCTTTCCCTATTCGGACGCGCTCAAGACCCTTCCCGGGCAAGATGACGAGCGCGTGCCTCAACTGCTCTCCCGGATGATTCAGAGCGAGTCGCTCAAGATTGGGTTCCACTATGAGGAGATGCAGGACAAGCTGACCTTGCTCTACTTCCTCCGGGTGGAAGATGACACTCACGTGGTGCTTGGACTAGACCCGCAACGGGCCCGGGTCAGCATCTCCGACGACGTTCAGGGCCTCTTTCGCCTGAATGATGAACAGTACCTCGACATCCTGCAAACTCCGCTCTGTTGAGCTCTCCCCCCGCTCATGAAGGACGCCGTTCCGCCTTCGCTCCCGCAAAGGATTGCCTTGATCGGGATGTCTGGTGTGGGCAAATCCCACTGGTCTCATCAGCTTGAAAATCTGGGTTACACTCGCTGGAGTTGCGATGAGCTGATCGCAGAGAAGATGCGGGACTCCGGGCACCCGGACCTGCATTCCACGCGAGACCTTGCCCGCTGGATGGGGCACCCGTTTGAGGAGCGCTACGCGACCGCGACCGCGACGTATCTCGATTGGGAGGACCAGGTGATCGTGGAGTTGTGCAGGCAGCTTCAGCATCCGGAGCCGACTCGTGTGGTTGTGGATACCACGGGTAGCCTGATCTACCTCGCAGCGGAACGACTGCAATCTCTGCGGTGCCATGCGCGGATGGTTTACCTGAGTACCGCTCCGGAGCAAGATGCGCGCATGCTGGAGACCTTTCTGGAAGACCCCAAGCCAGTCGTCTGGGGAGAAAGCTTCTGTCCGGAACCACAGGAGCCGGAGGAGGCTGCGTTGGAGCGCTGTTATCCGAAATTGCTTGCGGCGAGGCGGCGGGCCTATACCCGCTTGGCCCATGCGGTTGTGGACTTTCCCACCCAGCGGCGTCCGGGTTTCTCTGGCACGGACTTCCTGGCCTGCATTCAGGCGCAACTGGCGGCACAAGTTTTCTCTTGAAAGCACGCCTTGCTGGGCTATGCTTTTTCTTTCACACCCCCCGTCTGTGGACCCAAACCTCAACCTTGGATCAAGGAGATCTGAAATGGCATTCACGCTTCCTGCGCTCCCTTACGAAAAAAACGCTCTGGAGCCACACATCTCAGCAGAAACCCTGGAGTTTCATTACGGCAAGCACCACCAGACCTACGTCACCAACCTGAACAACCTGGTTGGCGGCACCGAGCACGAAGGCAAGACCCTCGAAGAGATCGTCATGAGCTCCTCCGGAGGGGTTTTCAACAACGCCGCTCAGGTCTGGAACCACACCTTCTACTGGAACTGCATGGGTCCCAACGGTGGCGGAGAGCCTTCCGGAGCGCTGGGAGAGGCCATCAACTCGGCCTTCGGCTCCTTTGCCAGCTTCAAGGAGCAGTTCTCCAAGTCTGCAGCAGGCAACTTTGGCTCCGGCTGGACCTGGCTCGTTCAGAATGAAGACGGCAGCTTGGCGATCACCAACACCAGCAACGCCGGCGTTCCGATGACCTCCGGGCAGAAAGCCCTGCTGACCATCGACGTCTGGGAGCACGCCTATTACATTGACAAGCGCAACGCCCGCCCGGCTTACATCGAGTCGTGGTGGAACGTGGTCAACTGGGACTACGTCGCAGAGCAGTTCGCCTGACCTCTCCCGCCTTTCCCCCGGACTCTCCGAGTTCGGGGTGACTTCACTCCCGTCTGTTGGCGCTCACCCCGGCCCGCAACGCACCCAAGGTGCGTGCCCTGCGATTTCTTTCCTTGAGCCTGCATGCCTGTCTACCGATTGATGCGAGACCTCCCGGTCTTTCCAAGTCCTCAGGAAGCAGAGCCAGACGGACTGTTGGCCATCGGTGGAGACCTGAATGCGGAGCGCTTGATCGAAGCATACGCAAACGGAATCTTTCCCTGGTATGAAGAGGGGCAACCCCTCCTCTGGTGGAGCCCCGATCCGCGCCTGTTGCTCTATCCTGAAGACATCAAGGTCTCTCGAAGCCTGCGCAAGGTACTCCGCAAGCATGTCTTTCAGGTGACCATCGATCAGGCGTTTCCGGAGGTCATCGCGGCGTGTGCCAAGTTGCGCCTGCAAAACGGCCAGGGCACCTGGATCACTCAGGCAATGCGAGAGGCCTACACCCGGCTGAACGAGCAGGGACTGGCACATTCGCTGGAGTGTTGGCATCAGGGCAATTTGGTTGGCGGACTCTATGGGGTGTCGCTGGGGAGGGCGTTCTTTGGTGAGTCCATGTTCAGCCGAGAGAGCAACGCCTCCAAGGTTGCACTGGTTGCGCTTGCCGGGTTGGCTCGTTCCCTGCAAATACAGTTCATCGACTGCCAGATGCCGACAACCCACCTGTTGAGCATGGGCGCTCGTGAAATCCCGCGAAGTGAGTTTCTGATTCAGCTCCAGGAGGCCTTGAAGTATCCCACTCTCCAAGGTTCCTGGGTCCTAACCGAATCGAGTGATGGCGAGTTCCAAGCCCCGACCTCTGATTGACCTCAAGCTTAGTTTTTTCCAAGCAATCTCCCTCGTGCTGCTGGGCTCGCTCAGCCTGGTCATTGCCTTCTACCTGGGGCTGACTACCGGGATGAGCCTGCGGAGTCCGGAGCCGGAGGCTGCCGTATCGCTCTCGCAAGAGCTGGAGAATCAGGAGGTCTCTGCAGAGGACATGCAGTTCTTCAAGCTGGCAGAAGAAGCTGTGGAAGAGCCTGCGATCGACCTGGAGAGCCTGAACAAGCTTCGTGAGAAGACCAGCACGCTGACAGAAGAGGTCACCCGCGTGGCAACCGAACCTGCGCCAGACAAGGTTGAAGAGCCGCAGCCCATCGCTGCCAAGCCGCCAGAGCGTGAAAAGCCCAAGCCTCGGCCGCAGCCCATCGCCGCCAAGCCCGCTCCTGCACCCAGTTCGCCAAGCCGTCAGGCTGATGAGAGCTACACAATCCAGATCTCCTCGAACCGTGTGTTGGAGAATGCTGAAGACACCGTGACCCGCCTCAACGAAAACGGTGTCCGGGACGCTTATATTGACAAATACGTCTCTCCCAGCAATCGTGTGCTATACCGTGTTCGTGTAGGGAAGATGTCACGGAGTACAGCTGAAACGCGAGCTGCTCAACTCAAGCGCCTTCCCTTCATTCAAGAAGCCAACATCACTCGTCTGTAATTCCCGCTCTTCATGCGCGAGTATCTGGAGGCGACTCGCTCGCCTCTGTATTCGGTCCTGCTAGCGCTTCCGCTGCTCATCGGCTACGAAGTCCTGGTGGTCCTGACTGAGACACGCTACTGGGCGGTACGCAACGCCGCAGATGTCTGGATTCGGGTCTTCCTGAGAGCCTTTGAAGTCAGCCCGCACCTGATCTCCTTCGTGATGATCGGGATTGCCGTGGCCTTGATTGTTCCGGCAAAGATGCGCTCTCCAGGGATTTCACTGCGCTTCGGGTACATCTGGGCGATGCTGTTCGAGGCCGCGATCTACAGCCTCCTCCTCGGACTGGTCATCCGGGTCGTCCTCAGCCCCATCCTGCTCGCTGTTGGAGGATTCGGTGACCCGGGGGTACTTCAGGCGCTGGCGCTCTCTCTGGGAGCCGGGCTCTTTGAGGAGCTGTTCTTCCGGGTCATTCTGCTCAACCTGTTGCTCTTCATGCTCCGACCTCTCATCCGGAGCGAGCTGTGGAATGCCCTGCTCTGCGTCACCTTGGCCTCCTTGCTGTTTTCCCTGAGCCACTATGTGGGCAATATGGCGGACACCTTCTCCATCTACAGCTTCCTCTTTCGCTGGATTGCCGGGTTGCTGTTCACCCTGCTCTATTACCTGCGGGGTTTTGCTGTCACCGCCTACACGCACGCCCTGTACGATGTGCGTGTTCTCCTCTGAACCCTAACCGGAAGTGCTTATGCCGGAAATGAACATTCCCCTGCTGGACCTGCAGCCTCAACTGGACGAAATGCGTGATGAGCTGGTCACCGCGGTCACGGAAGTGATCGACTCCAAGCGCTACATCATGGGGCCGGAGGTGGAGGCGCTGGAGAAAGAGATTGCCGAGTACTGTGGCGTTGCGGAGGCCGTGGGTGTCTCTTCCGGAACGGACGCGCTCCTGCTGGCGCTGATGGCGTTGGACATCGGTCCGGGAGATTTGGTGCTGACGACCAACTTCTCCTTCTTTGCCACCGCCGGAGTGATCTCCCGACTCAACGCCACCCCGGTGTTTGTGGACATCGACCCGATCACCTTCAACATGGACCCGGAGCAGGTCCGCGTGACGCTGCAGCGCATGAGCGCAGAAGAGCGCTCTCGGATCAAGGCTCTCCTGCCGGTGCACCTCTACGGACAGTGTGCCGACATGGACGAGTTGATGAGCATCGCGGAGGAACTGGGGGTGCCTGTGGTTGAGGATGCTGCCCAGGCGATCGGTTCGGAGTGCCTGTTCCGGGGCGAGCGTCGCCGCGCAGGCAGCGTGGGGGTGGCCGGGTGCTTCTCGTTCTTCCCCTCCAAGAATCTGGGAGGCCTTGGAGACGGAGGGATCATCACGGTCAATGATCCGGAGTTGGCCTACAAGATCCGTATCAAACGGGTTCACGGAGCAGAGGAGCGCTACTTTCACCGCGTCATCGGAGGCAACTTCCGGCTTGATCCCATCCAGGCGGTCGTCGTGCGACTCAAGCTCAAGCGTTTGGACTCATGGCATCAGCAGCGTCAGCAGAACGCCGCACGCTACTTCCGGATGTTCGAGGAGACTGGACTGAATGACTTTATCCGCCTCCCGGAAGCGGTGCACGATCGCTCGCTTTCGAATCGACATATCTACAATCAGTTCATGGCCCGGGCGCTCCGGCGTGACGAGCTGAAGGCGTTCTTGCAGCAAGAAGGCATCGCTTCGGAAGTCTACTACCCTCTACCTTTCCACAAGCAGGAGTGCTTCGCAGATCTGGGCTATGCCAAGGAGGCGTTCCCGGTGTCCAACACCGCTGCCGAGACGCTCCTCTCCCTGCCGGTCTATCCCGGAGTGACCGAGGAGGCCCAGCGCTACGTAACGCGCAAGGTCGCCGAATTTTACGGGGTTTGAGTTGCCGGCGCGGCTTGATCCCACATCTTTCCGGGGATCGCCTCCAGCAGCTTTTGAGTGTAGGGATGTTGCGGGTTGGAGTAGACCTCCGTTGTTGCTCCAAACTCGACGACTTCGCCCCGCTGCATGACCATGATGGAGTCGCAGACCTGTGCGGCAACCCGCAGGTCGTGAGTGACAAAAATCATGGACAGGTGAAGTCGCTCCCGGATGCTTTCCAGCAGGCGGAGCACTTGGGCCTGCACCGAGACATCGAGGGCCGAGACCGGCTCATCGGCGACCAGAATTTCCGGCTCCAGGGCCAGGGCTCGTGCGATTCCGATACGCTGCCGCTGCCCACCGGAGAATTCGTGGGGATAGCGATGGGCTGCTGAAGCGTCCAGGCCGACCAACTCCAGAAGCTCTGAGGCTCGCCGCTCGGCCTCGGCACGGGAAGTTCCGTGAAGCATCGGGCCTTGGGCGATCATGCGCACTACGGTGAGCCTGGGGTTAAGCGAACCGTAAGGGTCCTGAAAGACCATCTGGATGCGCTTGCGAATCGGGAGCAACTCGGCGTTGCTCAGACCAACGAGGTTATGCTCGGCATAGCGGATTTCTCCGGAGTCGCTTTCCAGGAGCCGGATGATGCAGCGAGCCAGTGTCGACTTCCCGGATCCTGACTCTCCCACAATGCCTAGGGTTGTTCCACGGGCCAGGCTCAGCGAGACGCCTTTGAGGGCATGAACCGTCCGAGCCCCCAGCAGCAGGCCTCCGCTGCGAAACACCTTCTGGAGCTCCCGGACCTCCAGGAGGGACTCTGTCTTCTGCGCCCGAACAGGTCGGGGGTGCAACGAGGGGACAGCCTCGATGAGTGAGCGTGTGTACTCGTGCTGCGGACTTTTCAGCACCTCCTCCGTGCGTCCCAACTCCACCAACTCCCCGTGCTTCATCACGGCCACACGATCTGCGACTTCCGCGACCACCCCGAAGTCGTGAGTGATGAACAGAATCCCGGTCTTCTGCGCCTGCTGAATCTCCCGAATGAGCCTGAGGATCTCGGCCTGGGTGGTGACATCCAGCGCGGTGGTCGGCTCGTCAGCCACGAGAAACTTGGGCCCCAGCACTAGCGCCATCGCGATCATTGCCCGCTGCCGCTGTCCCCCGGAGATCTCATGCGGGAAGGCCTTGATGATGTGCTGCGGATCGGGAAGCTTCACGGCCTCCAGGATCTGCAGCACCTTCGCTTCCCGCTCCCGCCGCTTCAGGCGGGTGTGAATCCGAAGCACCTCATCGATCTGCCGGCCAATCGTGTGCAGCGGATTGAGCGCGCTCATCGGCTCCTGGAAGATCATGGACATCTGCTCTCCCCGCAGAGCACGCCTTTGCCCCTCCCGCAGCTCCAGCAGGCTCCTGCCCTCAAACTCGATCGTTCCGGATTCCACGGAGAGCTTTCGGGGGAGAAGCCCCATCACGGTCTTGGCCAGAATGGACTTCCCGGATCCTGACTCACCGACCACGCAAACGATCTCATCTGGCGAGAGATCGAAGCTGACTCCGCGGACGGCGTAGGGACGATCGCCTCCGGAGGGCAGGCGGACCTTAAGGTTCTGGACGGAGAGCAAAGGCATGGCGCTCAGAGGTTCTTCAGTCGAGGGTTGAGCGCATCATTGAGCCCCTCCCCGATCAGGTTGATGCTGAGCACCGTGAGCATGATGGCCATTCCGGGAAAGGCACAGAGCCACCAGGCTGAGCGAAGGAAGCTGCGCCCGGCGCCGATCATGAACCCCCAACTCATCACGTTTGGGTCTCCCAGTCCAAGAAACGCGAGCGCCGACTCGATGAGGATCGCTGTCGCCACCATCAGGGAGCCTGTGACGATGATTGGCGAGAGCAGGTTGGGAAGGATCTCCTGGAAGATGATCTGGGCGTCCCTCATGCCGAGGCT
Source organism: Deltaproteobacteria bacterium (assembly GCA_038133845.1). Lineage (GTDB taxonomy): Bacteria > SAR324 > SAR324 > SAR324 > NAC60-12 > JAYPUA01. The sequence goes on along the minus strand of JAYPUA010000002.1, from coordinate 123,355 downwards.
GATGCAAGCCTCGACAAACTCCCGGCGCCGCATTGCCATCATTTCGCCACGTACCAGCCGCGCGACAGGAGGCCAGGTCACTACGGAGATGGCGATCACGATGCTCATGATCGAGGGCTGCATGATGGCCACCAGGACGATAGCAAACACAAATGAGGGGATCGTCTGGAAGAACTCGGTCAGCCGCATCAGCAGGTTGTCCACCTTTCCAGGGTAGTATCCGGAGGTGCAACCGATCAAGGTCCCGAGGCAAAGGGAGATCAGGGTCGCGATCAAGGCGATGAGCAGGGACGTTCGGGCTCCGTGGGCCAGCCCTGCGGCGACGTCTCGGCCCAACTGGTCGGTTCCCAGGAAAAACCGCTCAAACGGCAGCTCAAAGGGTTCCCCGACTGCGCTGAAGGGATTCCCTGGATACAGGAGGGGAGCCGTCAGCGCAAGGAAGACGATCACTCCCAGAATGAGCAGGCCAATCACGGCCCCTTTGTTCCGGGAGAAGCGGCTGGCGAACCCCTTGAATCCTTCGTGTTCGGTCATCTCAACGCAGCTCTATTCGAGGATCCAGGAAGGTGTAGATCAGGTCTACCAGCAAGTTGATGAGCACCACCAGGAGCGAGGAGAGAAAGAAGATGCCTAGCAGGAGATTGTAGTCTCGGGCAAAGAGGGTCTGGAAGGCCAGCTGTCCAAGTCCGGGCCACCCGAACACCGCTTCGACCACGACGGACCCGCCGAGCATCGCCCCGGTCTGGAATCCGGCCATCGTGACCACCGGGAGGATCGCGTTCTTGAGGATATGCCGGTAGAGGATGCCTCGCTCGGAGACGCCCTTGGCCCGGGCGGTGACCACGTAGTCCATCCCGTGCTGCTCCAGAATCGAGGCCCGCATCAGGCGCGTATAGAGCGCCAGATAGAACAGAGAGAGCGTTACGGTGGGGAGAATCAGATGCTGGAGAATGTCGACCACGCGGTCCCAGCCCTCATAGAACATGATGACGTTCTCCATCCCGGTGGCCGGGAGGAGGTCCAGCTTGAGGGAGAACACGAGAATCAGCATCAGTCCCACCCAGAAGAGCGGGGTTGCGTAGGAGATGATGGCCAGGGTGGAGATGATGGAGTCCCGCCACTGCCCCACCCGCAACGCGGCAAACAGCCCCAGCAGGATTCCCACGCCCACAGCAACCAGAAGGGTGGACGTCATCAGGAGCAAGGTCGGCCCCAGGCGGTCCAGGATCAACTCCAGCACCGGCATCCCGTGACGCCAGGAGTAGCCCAGGTCGAGTTGCAGGAGGTTGGTCATGTATGAGAGCAGCTGCTTCCAGAGGGGTTGGTCCAAGCCAAATTGAGCCCGGAGCATGGCCATGTACTCTGGGGTTGCCGAGCCTGCCTCGCCCGCAAGGACATCTGCCGGGTTGCCCGGGGCCATGTGCACCAGGAAGAAGTTGAGGATCGCAATTCCCCAGAGCACCGGAATCGCTTGGATCAGGCGCTTCAGGACAAAAAGGAGTTGCTGTCGAAAGTGGTTCACAGGCCATCTGGAGGAAGGGACACGTGCTGAAAGAGGCTCGCTGCGATCTGGAGCAAGAGCCTCTCAGCACGTGCTGCGTCAGGACCGCTCGGAGGGATATCCCCCGACATTCAGTCCGGATGCTAGCTCAGGAGGAGGAGGGGCGCTAGGCTTTTTCTCCACTGCGGAAGTTCCCGGCCAGGCCGATGGCGCTGTCGATGACCTTCTTGAAGTCTGCGTTGACAACCGTGGGGAAGAGGATCTCCACGCACCACGCCACAGGGACCTCCTCGCAGAGGATCTTCTGGAACTCGTGATAGTACTCCGCACGCTTCTTGGGGTCTGGCTCCACCTTGGCGAGGTCCATCAGTTGGTCCGTCCTTGGGGAAGACCAGCGGCTGGCATTCTTGAACACCGTCCCGGGCTTGATTTCTCCTGAGTGGTACAGGCGGTGGACACCCAGCACCGGATCGGCAAAGGTGTTCAGCCAGTTTGCGGTGACTTGGAAGTCGTAGTTGGTGTAAATGCGCTTGAGCCAGGTGGCGACGTCCTCATAGCGGATCTTGGCTTTGATGCCGAGTTGATCCATCCGCTGCACCGTGTATTCGCCGAAGCGCTGCCACTCCTCTCCGTAAGGCGTCACATCCAGCGTGATCTCCATCCGGGTGCCGTCGCTCTTGCGCGGATATCCTGCCTCATCGAGCAGTTTCTCTGCCAACTCCATCCCGTTCGGCACGTCGTAGCGCTTCACCTGATCGGTGTAGAGTCCGGAAGCCCGGAAGTTGGAATTGATCGGCCCGGTTGCCGGACGTGCAAAGCCGAACCAGACATTCTGGGCAACAAAGTTGCGGTCAATCGCGTAAGCAATCGCCTGGCGGACCCGCTTGTCGTCAAAAGGCTTCTCCTTGGTGTTGAAGTCCAACTCTCCGATTGGGGAGAACATCTCGTAGCCTTGCTTGGTGACCTGGATGGTGGGCAGCTTGGCCAGCCGCGCGGCGTCACTGTAGGGCACGGCCCCAAAGCCTGCCAGGTGGGCTTCCCCCTTTTCCAGAACTGCAGAGCGGGTGGAGGAGTCCGGAATGGTGCGGATGACGATCCGGTCCAGCTTGGGTTCTCCTGAAGACCAGTAGTCCGGGTTGCGGTCAAAGCGCATGTACTGCCCGCGTTTCCACTCCACAAACTTGAAGGGGCCGGTCCCAATCGGGGCGTTGGCGTTCGGGTGGTTCTTGATGTCCTTGCCCTCAAACAGGTGCTTGGGAAGAATCGGCGACTCGTATCCGGAGAAGGCCATCATCATCGAAGGCGATGGGGCGGAGAGGGTCAGGATCAGGGTGTAGTCGTCCGGCACCGTTGCCTGGGTGATCAGGCTGAAATTGCCTTTTCCACGGGGATGGTACTCGCGAAGTACGTCCATGATCGAGTACCGGGCATCCTCTGCCGTCATCGGCTTGCCATCGTGAAACTTCACGCCCTTGCGGATCTTGAAGGTAATGGTCTTCCCGTCTGCGGAGATGTCCCAGCTTTCTGCCAATCCCGGGCGAAGGCTCAGGTCGAAGTTGTACTCCAGCAGACCGTCGTAGATCTTGCTGGCGGTCTGTCCCACGGGCATGGAGGTGCTCAGGTAGCTGGCCAGGGTGGGCACTTCCGGCTGAACCAGCATGGAGAGGGTCCCCCCGCTTTTTGCCCAACTCACAGCATTGATCGGGAGGACTGCCCCTGCAGTCACGCCTGCGGCAACTCCGGTGACCCCCTTCAAAAAGCTGCGGCGGTCCATCATCTTGCTGGATTTTGCTTCATTTCTCATAACTTCTCCTGATTGAGAGTGAGTCCATGGCTCCGGATGAACTTCCGGAGTCATGAGAGCATTGAGGATCCTTGATGGGGGACCCTGTCTGGAAAGAGCCTCCATACTTCATCGACTTCCTTCAGAAAGTCGACCTTGCCCCGCCTGAACGATGGCGTCGGTCAGGCAGTCCAGCGCATCGATCACATGCATCGAGGTCTTGAGGTGAGGGGCCAGCAGCGAAAGCTCCGTGCAGGCCACCAGCAACACGTCACAGCCGGATTGCTCCAAGGCCTGCACCGTGTTCAAAAAACGCCCCGGGGTCTCTCCTCCAACCTCTCCACGCTTGACCGCCCGAATCAACTCCATGACGCTGTCCTGGGACTCTGGAACAAGCAGCGAAACCTGTGCGGAGGCCAAGGCCTGCGCATAGAGTCCCAGCTTCAGCACTGCCGTCGAGGCCAGCAGCCCGACCCGCTTCGGCTGCAGTTGGACGACCCGCTCGGTCGTCAGTTGGATCATGTCCAGGAAGGGCACCGTCACCTGCTGCCCCAGCGTGTGGAGATAGTAGTGTGCGGTGTTGCAAGGCATGGCCAGACAATGCGCACCAGCGTGCTCCAAGCGTCTTGCCATCCGGACCAGTTCGTCCAGAGGACTCGGTCCGCTTTCCTCAATGAGCGCCGCAATCCGTGAGGGAACCTGCGGGTTGTTGTCGACCAGAAGGTGGACATGGTCCTGGTCATCCCGCGCAGGGGTCCGTTCAATCACCCGACGCATCAACTCCACTGTCGCCTCGGGGCCCATGCCTCCAAGAATCCCGATCATTGGCCGTGGCCGCACCTCGCTCACGGTGTTTGTGCTTCAGAGCAGAACGTTTTCGTAGGCAAACAGAGCTGCCGCGCCTCCTGTGTGGAGGAAGACTACGGTCTCGTCCTGTTTGAAGAACCCCTGCCGGGTCAGGTTGATCAGTCCGTCCATCCCCTTTCCGGAATAGACCGGATCCAGCAGCAGCCCCTCAAGTTGAGCGGCCTTGCGAATCGCCTCCAAGGTTCCCGCAGTCGGAATGCCGTAGCCTTCGCCAATGTATCCGTCCTCCACCTCCACCTTCTCCATCGGCAGAGGCTCCAGACTCAATCGCTCTGCCGTTGCGGCGGCAAGGAGGTGCACATTGCGCCGCTGCACCTCGACCTTTTGCCGAACGCTGACACCCAGGACCCGAGTGGAGGCATTCAGCCCGTGAAAACCGGCAACCAGGCCGGCCTGGGTCCCGGTGCTGCCGGTCCCGTGCACGACCCAGTCAATGCGCATCCCTTGGGCCTGAGCCTGCTCGGTCAGTTCCACGGCACAATTGACGTATCCCAGGGCTCCGGTCGTGTTCGAGCCGCCTCCGGGAATGAAGTAGGCCTGGCGCCCCTGCTTCTGAAACTGTTCCGTAACGGCCTGGGCCTCCGCGTTCATGTCGAGACCTCCCTCTCTGAACTCGATGCTGGCCCCGAAGAGTCGGTCCAATAACACGTTCCCAGTCTTCTCGTAGGCCGGCTCAACATGAGGCACCCGGCGCTCCAGCAGGATGTGGCACTGCAGCCCCAGCTTGCAGCAGGCCGCGGCGGTCTGCCGCACATGATTGGACTGCACCGCTCCCTGAGTGACAACCAGTTCCGCTCCCTCGGCGATCGCCTCTCCCATCAGGAACTCCAGCTTTCTCGCCTTGTTGCCTCCTGTCGCCAGGCCGGTGCAATCATCCCGCTTGACCCACAGTCGAGGTCCGCCCAACTCTGCGCTCAGGCGCTTCATTTCCTCCAAAGGAGTAGGACGGTGGCAAACTGGGGCACGAGGAAATGAGGCAAGGTCCATGGTTCTATACGCGTTGAAGTGAGCAATCAGGCTGCAGGCCGGTGCAACTTCGCGTATCATGCCCGCCCTTTTCCCGGATTGCCAATTCAATAAAATTAAGACATCATGCAAATTTTGCATGACTTTTCCGAGGGGGAAGGAAATGGAATATCAATGGCTCAAGGACTTTGTCCACCTTGCAGAGACTCGGAGCTTCTCTCGAGCGGCGGAACTGTCCCACATCAGCCAGCCTGCTTTCAGCCGCAGAATCCGCGGGTTGGAGGACTGGGTGGGGACCTCCCTGATCGACCGCTCTACCTCTCCGGCCCGCCTCACCTTTGCCGGAGAACAGTTTCTGGCCGTTGCCTACCAGACCATCGCAAACTTGGAAGTCTCCCGGGAGAAGCTGAAGCGGCTCACCCAGCAGGCTCACCCTCAGATCGTGACCTTTGCCGTGCAGCACTCGATCAGCTGGCGTTTCTATCCGGAGTGGCTGCAGCACATCGAACCCCACTTCGAAGGCATCACCCCCCACCTGCGGGCCGACGACCTTCCGGAGTGCGTGAGAGATCTGCGGGCCGAGAAGGCGGACTTCGTGATCTCCTATGAAAGTCCGATCGCTGCGGGTGTGTTCGACCTCAAGGGGCTCCGCTCGATGACTCTCGGGAAGGACCGACTGATCCCGGTCTCTCAGCCGGATGAGAACCACTTCCCGGAGTTTCACCTGAGTGATCAAGGGGACGTGGAGGTGCCCATTCTGGGGTTTGGGGCACAGGCTCCTCTGGGTCGACAGGTTGAGTCGATCCTCCACCGGCGAGGCCTGATGCGTCGGGCGCGCTTCGTCTACAACAACTCGATGTCCGGGATTCTAAGACTCAAGGCCCGGAACGGTGGGGGGATCGCCTGGCTTCCGGAAAGTCTGGTGGAGGGGGATCTGGCCTCCGGAGCCTTGGTGAGGGCCGGAGATCCCAGCTGGGATCTGGAGCTGGAAATTCAACTCCATCGGCTGGCAGAGACGGATTCTCCGGTCGTCAGCAAGATCTGGAACATTCTGCAGAGCCTGCTGGTTCCGTAGCGCTCCTGGCAGGGCTTCAGGGAAGTTTCAGGCGTCCCTGGCGGTTGGCTTCCGTGAGGCGGCGGAAGGTTTCCTGTCGCTGTCGGTTGAGCTGTTCCCGTCGATAGACCAATGGAGGAACCGCCCGGACCGCACACTGCGCCTCCGTGAGCGGACAGCGCTCGCAGGTCTCGTTGACCTCGACCTGAGGGATGTTGGGGTCGTTCCAGAACCGGACCTTTTCCCGAAAGCGGTCATCCATGTGAATGCCCAGCGTCATGCTCCGGTTGACGTTGGGGAGCAGCCTGAGCGGGCGAGCGATCGAGATGAAGAAGACCTCCTTGCCGCTGTCGACAAACCGCGCCCGCTGAGCCCCTATGCGCCAAGTGTCCGGAGAGGCTGGGCTTCCCGAATGCTCCTGCAGATCCCGGAGGACGGTGATCGGCAGCCAGCGTCGACAGTGATGCTCGTTGAACGCGGCTCCGGCCGGAACCAGTGTCCGGGGCATGTTGAGTTCCTTGGAGAGCTGGAAGTGGTCTTGCCCCAGCTCATGCTCGAAGCGCAGAAAGTGCAGTTCCTTGAGGTCAAACAGTCCGGGGAGAATCTGGCTGAGCCGGTGCAGGAAGGTCTCCGGGGAAGCCTGATAGCGCTGGATCATGCGGAGCAGCGCCTCTCCGTCCCACTGAACACGCTTGGAGAACGAGGAGAGGTCGGCCTCCAGGTGGAAGCGGTTGATCAGCAAGGCCCCGGCGAAGTAGGACGCCCGGAAGTGGTTCAGCACCTCATCAAAGGACCCCACGCGCAGCCAGGAAGACGTGCGAGCCTGATCGGGAAGCTTCAGCACGAAGTATCCCAACTGCACAGCGAGCGCAAACCGGTGCTGCATGCCGCTGAGGTTGCGGTTGATGAGCATCCGCGGAGGCTTCCCCGGGAGGTAGAGGTAGCGCTGAGACTTCATCTCCGGATATTCGGAGAAGTCCGTAAGGATCACCTCCAGCCTGTAACGCTCTCCCAGCAACCGGACGACCTCCTCATACTCGGGTGCGGGAAACGGATTCCACTGCACCTCCTGAAGGAAACGCTCCACCTCCCCCTCCAGGTCCTCGAAGTAGTTGCTGTGCATCTCCTGATACGCCCGAAGCGATGCCAGAAAGAATCGCTCCTCGTCCATGTCGTAGCTGCGGACGATCTCATGCAGCGTGCTGACGAGCGCGGTGGCCTTCTTTGGGGAGGAGATCAGCAGGTCCAGCACGTTCTCCAGCGTGATGCCGAAGAGCTGGTACGGGAAGCTGTTGAGGATCGAGGAGTTGAAAAGCTCGTTCATGTGGTTGAGCCCATGGCTCAAGTCCAGCGAGACCAATTCGTCGTAGGACACCCCTAGCCCTTCGGCCAACTGCATGATGCGCTCGGCCTTGGGGTACTTCTTCCCCTTCTCGATTTCGTTGATGTAGGAGACGGACAGCCCCGTGCGCTCGGCCAGCTCCTTGAGCGAGAGGCTTTGCTCTTGACGAAAGTGACGGAGCTTGAGCCCGAAGATGTATTTGAGGTTGGTGTTTGGCCAAATCATGATGCTCCCCCTGAAATCACGCCTCACCACCCTAGTGGAGCCTTCTCCGAAAATCAACGCGTTTCCCCAAAATCAACGACGGTTTCGCTTTTTGCGAAATGTCCAAATTTTACAAAATTTTCACTTTTAGCGAATTTTCGCTTTACAATTAATTTTCGCGCCAATACACTCAGACCCGAAACGTAGGGCAGCGGAGGAGAGAGTCTTTTCCCGGAGGCAAGATTCTTGGGATTGCCCTACACGACTGAGGGCCGTTGCCGCTTGGGGAGCGCGTCTGGCCCCAATCCCCTTCGAGGAGAGAGCGATGAACAAGGAACAACAGATTGATGAACTGAAGCAGTCCTGGTCCAAGGACCCTCGCTGGTCTGGAATCGAGCGTCCGTACGGTGCGGAAGAGGTGGTACGCTTGCGAGGAAGCCTCTTGGTGGAGCACACGCTGGCCAAGGTGGGCTCGGAGCGCCTGTGGAATCTGTTGCAGAGCGAGCCTTACGTCAACACCCTGGGGGCTCTGACCGGAAACATGGCGGTGCAGCACGTCCAGGCGGGGCTGAAAGCCATCTATCTGAGCGGATGGCAGGTGGCCGGAGATGCCAACTCGGCGGGGCAGATGTATCCGGATCAGAGCCTGTATCCGGTAGACAGCGTGCCCACGGTGGTTCGTCGGATCAACAACGCGCTGACCCGTGCAGATCAGGTCGCCACGCTGGAAGGCCGCAACGACGTGTACTGGCACGCGCCCATCGTCGCCGATGCCGAAGCCGGATTCGGCGGGGTCCTCAACGCGTATGAGCTGATGAAGGCGATGATCGAAGCCGGGGCTTCCGGAGTCCACTTTGAAGACCAACTGGCCTCTGAGAAGAAGTGTGGTCACTTGGGAGGCAAGGTGCTTGTGCCGACCTCGGAGTTCACTCGCAAGCTCAACGCCGCTCGACTGGCTGCCGACGTGCTGAACGTTCCAGCTCTGCTGATGGCACGCACCGACGCCCAGGCTGCTCAGCTGCTGACCAGCGATGTTGATCCACGTGACCAGGCCTTCATCACCTCTCCCGAGCGAACGCCGGAAGGCTTCTATCGGGTCAAGGGGGGCTTGGAGAGCGCCATTGCCCGCGGGTTGGCCTACGCGCCTTACGCCGATCTGCTATGGTGCGAGACCTCCACTCCGGACCTTGGAGAAGCCCGCGAGTTTGCGCAAGCCATCCACGAGAAGTTCCCCGGAAAGATGCTCGCCTACAACTGCTCTCCCTCTTTCAACTGGAGAAAGTTCCTGGACCAGCAGTCTATCGAGACTTTCCAGCAGGAGCTGGGAGCGCTGGGCTACAAGTTCCAGTTCATCACCCTGGCCGGCTTCCACGCGCTGAACACGGCCATCTTCGAGCTGGCCTCCGGATACCGCGAACGCGGAATGGGAGCCTTCAGCGACCTGCAGCAGCGGGAGTTCGCCCTGCAGGAGCATGGCTTCCGGGCGGTGAAGCACCAGAGCTTTGTCGGAACGGGCTACTTTGACGCCGTGCAGAACACCATCGCTGGTGGAGAGTCCTCCACCGCGGCCATGAAGGACTCTACGGAGACGGCTCAGTTCAAAGCCGCCTAAACCCCTCCACCGCAGCTTTCCCTCCAGAGCAACCGAGGCCTCCTCCCCGAGGCCTCGGCAGCCCAAGCTCTTCAGTTCTGCTTCCCCGTTCCGGATCCCTTTGATTCTCACTCCCCAAATCCCGATTGAGTTCTGAGGCATCTGAGATAGAGTGGTGGAACCTTTTTCTCAGAGGGTCTGTCGTGAATGAACTGGCTTGGGAAATCATCAAATACGTTGGCGCTGCTTCCGGGATGGCCCTGTTTTGCTGGTTGACCCGGAGTTGGTGGCGAGATGATGCCGCTCCGGAAGCCCCGGGCACCTCGCGCAATCCTGCAGACCTGATGGCCGAAGCCGAGGAGCTTGAAGTTCCTGTGGACCCGGCAAAAGCAATCAGTCGGCAACACCTGGAGCGCGCCCGCAAGGCTCCGGACGCGACCCTCCGGGCGGTCCGCTTTTGGCTCCATCAAGAGTCCTCTCCGGAGAACACTCCCCATGCCTGAACTTCCCGAAGTCGAAACCGTAGCCCGGGGGCTGCGCGCCCACATTGTCGGCGAGACCCTCCAAGAGGTCCTGATCCTCCACCCAACCCTGATCGTGAAGCAGGACCGCGAGCACTTCCGTCGGCAGCTTGAGGGAGCGACCTTCGAGCAGGTGGGCCGCAGAGCGAAGTTCCTGCTGTTCTCCCTTGGCTCTCGGGGGGTCCTCTTGGGACACCTGCGGATGACAGGAAAGTTCATCGTCAGCGACCCGCTTCCCGAACCCGGAAAGCACCACCGAGTCTGGTTGACTCTGGAGAGCGGCAAGCTGCTGATCTTTGAAGACATGCGCTGCTTTGGCACCCTGGAGTGGTTTCCGGAGGTCTCCAGGATTCCGCAGCTGCAGGCCCTGGGGCCGGAGCCGCTCTCTGCAGAGTTCAACCGCGCTCACCTGGAAGGACAGTTGGCCCACCGTCGTCGGGAGATCAAACCGGCTCTGCTCGACCAGCGGCTGGTTGCCGGAATCGGAAACATCTATGCCTCGGAGATCCTCTTCCGGATTGGAGTGCACCCCACCCGCGCGGCCGACCAACTCAACACCGCAGAGTTGGAGGCGCTGGTCCAGGCGACGCAGCAGGTGCTCACGGAGGCGCTGTTGAAGAATGGAACCTCCATCTCCGACTTTCGACGGGTGGACGACAAGACCGGAGAGTTTCAGAACTTCCTCCAGGTCTACGACCGTACCGGGCAGCCCTGTCGTCAGTGCGGAACGTCCATCGAGCGCCTCGTCCAGCAACAGCGCAGCACGTTCTACTGCCCCAAGTGCCAGCGTTAGAAGTTCTGGGATTTTTTCCAGATTTTTGCTAGCGTGTTCACCTCGGTTTACTTCTTACTCAAGGGGGCTCATGGCACTGCTCACGATCTACACCTTTCCCAATCCCATCCTCAAGCAGAAGGCACTTCCGGTCACCGAATTCGACGAGGTGCTGAAAGAGACCGCAGAGTCGATGCTGGAGACCATGTACGACTCCAACGGCATCGGGCTGGCTTCGATTCAGGTTGGCATTCCCAAGCAACTGGTGGTGGTCGACATCCACGCCGGCTCGGAGGACCTGGAAGAGCGAGACCCTCAAGTCTTCGTCAATCCTCAGATTGTGGAGCGTCGAGGAGAGACCGTCTCGGAAGAAGGCTGCCTGAGTGTGGACGGCTATAGAGGCGAGGTGAAACGGGCCGAGTGGATCCGGCTCGAGTATCAGGACGTGGACGGGGCTGATCAGTCGCTAGAGGCGGATGGGCTGATGGCCATCTGCATCCAGCATGAGCTGGATCACCTGAACGGCGTGCTGTTCATTGATCACTTGCCTCCCATCAAGCAGAAGATGGTCAAGAAGCGCCTCTCCAAAATGGCATCTCAGGCGGCCTGAGATGCCTCGTCTGCTGCTGCTGCTGCTCTGGGGGCTCCTCAGCACAGGAAGCCTGTTTGCCCGCGACTTCCAGTATGCCCAGGGGGAGGTCGTCACACCCTCGGGAGCCCGGATCCAGGTGCAGGTCGCCGACACGCCGGAGAAGCGCTCCCTCGGGTTGGGAGAGCGCGACCAGTTGTCTCCGGGAACGGGCATGCTCTTCGTCTTTCCTGCTTCCGATCGGCACACCTTCTGGATGAAGGGAATGCGCTTTGCCATCGATATCCTCTGGATCCAGAATCAGCGCATTGTCCACATTGCCCGGAGCGTTCCTCCTCCAAAAACCGGGGAACGCCCCGTCACCCTGCGCACCCCCGCGCCTGCCAACCTGGTCCTCGAACTGCCTGCTCAGGCCAGCGCTGACTACGGCCTTGAGGTCGGACAGTCCCTCCGGATTCAGTTCTGACCCTCTCTTTCGTAAAAAATTTCTCTCGTTTTTCTCGGAAAGCCGATCAGGATTGCCTCGATTTTTCCTTTGAAAGATAAATTCATCACAAAAAATGAAAATCCTTTCGAAGTTGATTTCGGAGACTCCGCCCACGCCCCAAGTCCTCCGGCCTCCTCACGGAAACCATCCTGTTTTTTACCCAACTATAACAAATGATTACCAATCGCTGAGGAGGTCGACTCGATCAGCCTCCGAACTCGGTACGCAACTTGCCGATTGGTAGGGAGAGTTTTGGACCAGATTTTCGAGATCATCTTATGCGAATTGCAATCATCGGTACCGGAATCTCCGGGATGACCGTCGCTCACCTGCTGCATCCGGAGCACCACCTGACCATCTTCGAGGCGGGAGAGCACATCGGAGGACACACCAACACGGTCGTGGTGGAAAAGGAGCAGCGCTCGTATCCGGTGGATACCGGATTCATCGTTCACAACGACTGGACCTACCCGAACTTCATCCAGTTGCTCCAACAGATTGGAGCAGAGGCCGAGGACACGGAGATGAGCTTCAGCGTCAGCAACGAGGGCACCGGGCTGGAGTACAACGGCCACGACCTGAACACGCTGTTTGCCCAGCGCCTAAACCTGATGCGTCCGTCTTTCTGGAGGATGATCTCGGACATCCTGCGCTTCAATCGGGAGGTGGTGCTGGATGAAGAGCGCATCGAGCAGATGACGCTTCACGACTACTTGCAAGAGCACCGCTACTCCAAGGTCTTCCAGGAGAACTACATCGTCCCGATGGCCGCTGCGATCTGGTCCGGAAGCACCCGACAGATCCAAGACTTCCCAATGCGAACCTTCATCCGCTTCTTCCGCAACCACGGTCTGCTGAATGTCGCCAACCGCCCGCAGTGGCGGGTCATCCGGGGGGGATCGAAGGCCTACATGGAGAAGCTGACAGCTCCGTTTCGCGACAGAGTCCGATTACAGACTCCGGTCCAGGCGATCACGCGCTTCCCCACTCACGTGGAGATCCAGACCGAAAGCCGGGGACAGGAGCGCTTTGACCTCGTGGTCCTGGCGACCCACAGCGATCAGGCGCTGAAGCTGCTGGTCGATCCCAGCGACAGCGAGCAGGAGATTCTGAGCAGTATCCCGTACCAGATGAATGAGGCGGTCCTGCATCAGGACACTCGGGTGATGCCGCGTTCCCGGAAGGCGTGGGCCAGCTGGAACGTCCGGCTGACTCCGGAGTTGATGGAGCGTCCGGAGCATCCGGTCGCCGTGACCTACAACATGAACATCCTGCAACACCTCCCGGAAGACGAGCCGTTTCTGGTGACCCTGAACGACTCCTCCAGGATTCATCCGGACAAGATCCTCCAGCGGATCCAGTACGCGCATCCGGTATTCACCGAGCAGGGCGTGCAGGCGCAGCGCCGCCACGCAGAGATCAATGGCGTGAACCGCACCTACTACTGCGGAGCCTACTGGCGGTACGGATTTCACGAGGACGGCGTGGTCAGTGCGCTCAATGTTGCCCGCTACTTTGGCAAGTCTTTGGACGGAGATGTCCCGATTCAAAAGCCGCAAGTTGCGGAACTCCGAGCTACCGCGTGAACTCTGCGATCTACCAAGGCTGGGTCCGTCATCGAAGATTCCAGCCCAAGGCACACGCCTTCCGGTATGAGGTCTACATGGCCTATCTGGACCTGAGCGAGTTGGAAGACGCGTTCCGGCAGACCCCGCTCTGTTCTCGTTCCCGCTGGGCTCCTTTGCGCTTTCGTCGGGAAGATTACCACGGAGATCCTGAGCAGCCTCTGCAGGAGGCCGTCCGGCAGACGGTGGAGGCCCGGCTGGGGTTTCGCCCCAAGGGTCCGGTCCGCTTGCTGACCAACCTGCGTTGCTTCGGGTTGGTCTTCAACCCGGCCAGCTTCTACTACTGCTTCGCCGAAGACGGCGTCACGGTGGAGGCGCTGATGATTGAGGTCACCAACACCCCTTGGCGTGAGCGGCACGCATACGTGCTGGACCACCGTCCGGACACGCGCGCTCCGCAAAAATCCCCCCGGCGAATGCACTTCGACTTTGAGAAGGTGTTCCACGTCTCCCCGTTCATGGAGATGCATCACCTCTATCGCTGCGACAGCACTTTTCCGGAGGGTCGCCTGACCGTTCACCTGGCCAACCACGAGCAGGGGAGCCTCAAGTTCGACGCAACCCTGATGCTCAAGCGTCAAGAGTGGAACGCCCGGAGCCTGCACCACACCATCACCCGATTTCCCATCATGACCGCAAAGGTGGTTGGCGCGATCTATTTTGAAGCCCTGCGGCTGTGGCTCAAGGGCCTGCGCTATCAGCCTCACCCGGGAGGGCTGGTGCCACAGTCTTCATCACTTTCCGACCCGAGTCCGCATGCCTAAATCCGCCTCAACCCTCCGTCGCAATCTGGCGCAGCCTGAAGGTTCTGCCAGCCTCTCGAACTGGCGCGTTACCTTGATGCGCCAACTGGTCTTCCGGCAGATGGAGAAGATGCAGTGGGGACGGGTGACCGTGATCGACCCTTGGGGCACTCAGAGTTTTGGTGAGGTCTGCTCCCGATGTCCGCTGCACGTGACGCTGCATGTCCATGACCCGGGGCTCTACCGCTCGATGGTCTTCGGAGGCAGCATTGGCGTGGCCGAGTCGTACATGTCTGGAGAGTGGAGCGTGAGCAACCTGACGCACCTCGTCCGGATCTTTGTGATCAACCGGGAACTGCTTGACGGCATGGAAGGGGGGGCTGCCCGACTGGGGGTGCTGCTGCATCAACTCTTTCACCGAGCCCGACGCAACTCCAAGTCCGGCAGTCGCCGCAACATTTCCGCCCACTATGATCTGGGAAACGACTTCTACGAGCTGTTCCTCGACCCGACGATGATGTATTCGGCAGCCATCTTCGAGCATCCGGAGCAGAGCCTGCACGAGGCCTCTGTGGCCAAGCTCGATCGCATCTGCCAAAAGCTGGCGCTCTCGCCTGAGGATCGGGTCGTGGAGATCGGAACCGGCTGGGGAGGGTTTGCGCTGCATGCTGCGCAGCACTACGGCTGCCACGTGACCACGACCACCATCTCGCAAGAGCAGTTCCGGATGGCCCAGAACCGTGTCCTCAAGGCTGGCCTGGAAGACCGGGTGACCGTCCTGCTCCAGGACTACCGGGACCTGGAGGGCACCTACGACAAGCTGGTCTCCATCGAGATGATCGAGGCGGTCGGGCACGAGTACTATCCGCAGTTCTTCAGCAAGTGCAACAGCCTGCTCAAGCCAGATGGCCTGGGATTGATTCAGGCGATCACTATCGACGACCGCCAGTACGAAGTGGCCAAGAACACCGTGGACTTCATTCAGCGCTACATCTTCCCCGGAGGATGCCTGCCTTCCGTGAGCGTGATGGGAGACATGGTCCGCGAGCACACGGACCTGAGGGTCACTCACCTGGAAGACCTGACCCGGCACTATGCCCTGACCCTCAAGCACTGGCGGCAGTGCTTCCTGGAGCGTCTGGACGACGTCCGGGCGCTGGGATACTCGGAGGAGTTCATCCGGATGTGGGAGTACTACTTCTGCTACTGCGAGGGGGGATTCCAGGAGCGATTCATCGGGGTAGTGCACATGATGCTGGCCAAGCCCTGGAACCGTCAGCAGGAGGTCCTCCCTCCGCTCTCCTGAGCCCTGCCTGAGTGGTTGGGCTTCCGAAAAGACCCTCGACGCTCGGAGGCAGCGTCCTCACAAACGGGGCCTAAAGGCTGGTCCGTACCTGCCAAAGCTCCGGAAAGAGAACCGTCTCCAGCATCTTCTTCAGGTACTTCACTCCAGAGGTGCCCCCCGTCCCCTGCTTGAACCCGATCACCCGCTCCACCGTGGTGAGGTGCCGAAAGCGCCACTGCCGGAAGGAGTCCTCCAGGTCCACCAGCTTCTCCGCCAGCTCGTACAGGTCCCAGTGCCGCTCCGGGTCGCTGTAGACCTGTAGCCAGCTGGCCTGCACGGACTCCTGGTGCACATACGGCTGGCTCCAGTCCCGCTCCACACACTCCTGATCTAGCGGGAAGCCTCTGCGGGCGAGCAGACGGATGGCCTCATCGTACAGGGAGGGCTGCTGCAACTCGGACTCGACCATCGCCTTCAGGTCTTCCCGATGCGCATGCGGCCGCACCATGATGGCGTTCTTGTTGCCCAGCGCAAACTCGATCATCCGGTACTGGTAGGACTGAAAGCCGGAGGAGTTGCCCAGCGCCGGGCGAAACCGGGAGTACTCCGATGGGGTGAGGGTCGCCAGTACGCTCCAGGACTGAAGCAGTTGCTCCAGGATCCGGGACACCCGGGCGAGCATCTTGAAGGCCGGACGCAGGTTGGTGGTCCGGATGTTCTCTCGGGCTTCCTGCAGCTCGTGCAACATCAGCTTCATCCACAGCTCGCTGGTCTGATGGATGATCACGAACAGCATCTCGTTGTGATCCTCGGTCAGCAGATTTTGAGCGCTGAGGACCTGGTCAAGTGCCAGGTAGTCTCCGTAGCTCATGGCTTCGGAGAAGTCGAGCCGAGCGCCTTCCGTTTTGGAGGGATGGGGCATGAAAAACCGTGGGATGAGGAGAAGGGCGGGAACGCAGGAGTCAGGTGACCGCCGTACGCTGCTGAAACTCCGGGGAGTCCCAGCGCCGCTCCTGAAGGATTTCGCGGAGTGCCTCCACGGCATCCCACACATCGGTGAAGCGGGTGTAGAGCGGAGTGAAGCCAAAGCGCATCAGGTTTGGAGCTCGGAAGTCCCCGATCACGCCTTGGGCGATGAGGGCCCGCATCACGGCAAAGGCTTCCGGATGTGCGAAGCTGACTTGGCTTCCGCGCAGCCTTGCCTCACGCGGGGTCGCCAGCTCCAGCCCGAATCCGGCACAACGGGACTCGACCAACTCCATAAAGTGTTGGCTGAGCAGCAGGGACTTGCTCCGCACCACCTGCAGGTCGACCGACTCAAAGACCTCCAGCGCCGTCTCCAAGGCACTCATCCCCAGGACTCCGGGCGTGCCACAGAGGAAGCGATCCACTCCGGGTGCTGGAGTATATCCTGATTCAAAGGCGAAGGGTTGAGCGTGTCCCAGCCACCCGGAAAGCGGCTGCCGCGCGGCCTCTTGATGGCGTCGCGCCACAAAGAGAAAGGCCGGGGCCCCCGGACCGCCGTTGAGGTACTTGTAGCCGCAGCCGATGGCAAAGTCCGCCCCACACGCGTTCAAATCGACCGGCATCGCTCCGGCGCTGTGAGACAGGTCCCAGATGACCAACGCCCCGACCTCGTGGGCTCGCTGCGTGACCTCCTGCATCGCATGCATCTGCCCGGAGCGATAATCCACATGGGTGAGCAGCAGCACGGCCGTGTTCGAGCTCAAGGCCTCCAGGACCTGATCTGATGAAACCAGCCGCAGGACCCTTTCCCCTGAAGCGTGATGCACCACCCCTTCCGCAATGTATAGGTCGGTGGGGAAGTTCCCGGACTCACTCACCACCTCCGTCCGTCCGGGGCACATTTCCAGAGCCGCAGCGAGGACCTTGAACAGGTTCACCGAGGTCGAGTCGGCAGCGATCACCTCGTCCGGTTCCGCACCAATCAGTCGGGCGATTCTCGCCCCGACCCGTTGCGGCAGGTGCAGCCAGTCCGCCGTGTTCCAACTCCGGATCAACTCCCGGCCCCACTCCTCCTGCACCACCTGCTGGACTCTCTGTACAACCGCCTTGGGCAGAGGCCCCAGGGAGTTGCCGTCCAGATAGATCACTCCTTCGGGCAACTCAAAGGCGTCACGCCACGGGGCCAACTCATCCTGAGCGTCCAGGGCTTCAAATTCGGAACGGGAGTTCATGCGAGCGGGGAATCGGGGTGGTGGGGGGCTGCGCAGACAGCATACTCCCCCTGAGCAACTCGCAGTCTTATCCTTATTCGCCCCGGTTTCAAGACGATATCCGGACGAAGCCTCCTCCAAAGGGGGGTGAGGCTTGAAAAAGTGCAGGTCAGGTACGGGTCGCACGCACGAAGAAGAGCGGGTACTCGCGGCCTTCGGCTTCGCGGCGTACCACGTGAGGAGTCTGAAACTGGATGTCGGTGAAGCCGTTGTCCGTCAACAGCTCACTGAGGTGGGCCCGGTCGAACCCGAAGTGAAAGACGCCCTCGTTACCCTGCGCGTGAAAGGTCCCGTCCTCCGTGTCGAGGTCTGCAAGCGCGACCTGTCCTCCGGGGCGGAGGTTCTCGGCAAAGCGCTGAAAGAGCCGGGCCGTGTCTTCCACGTGGTGCAGAGCCATCGCGCTCATGATCAGGTCGAACGAGCGCTGAAGCGGCTGGTCCACAATGTCTTGACAGACGGTCTCCACCTTCCCCTGAAGCTCAGGCTTCTCCCGGAGCTTCTCCAGCATGGATGCAGAGACGTCGACGGCCACAATCCGGGCAACTTGGCTGGCGACGTGAGAGCTGATGAGCCCGGTCCCGGCTCCAAAATCCATGACCTCCATGTCCGGACGCAGCGCGATCTGCTCCAGGAGGGTCGCGCCGACAGCGCTGGAGATGAGTTGGACCGGAGTGCGGGTGTCCCAATCCTGGGCTTTTTCTGTGAAAAGATCCGTCATGACGATCCGGGAAGGTGTTGAGGTTCGGCGTAGCAGGTACTGCATCACGTGGAGCAAGAGGGAAAAATCTCGCCGTCATGCTCTTGCAGATTCAAAAAAGTTACCTGATTCAGCAGCCCAATTCAACGGGGTGGACTTCCACACGCTCTCCGCTTCCCGAGTGTTCCAGCCGTTGGGTTTCGGTGCGCCTGGTGGATGGAAGTTGCGCTCTGGGACATCCTGTGATCGACTGATCGCAGCAACCGGGAAGCCTTCCGCCAAGGTCTGCCGGTCTCAATGTCTCACCTCCAGCAAGGAGTGACGATCCGATGGCAGAAGCGTATCTTGTGGAACTGATCCGAACCGCAGCAGGGCGACGGGGTGGCTCGCTGTCCGAGTGGCATCCTGCAGACCTGGGTGGAGAGGTGATCAACGCGCTGCTCGAGCGTTCCGGCGTGGATCCTGAAGCCGTTGAGGACGTGGTTGTTGGGTGCGTGACTCAGGCCGGAGAGCAGTCGTTCGCCTTTGGTCGCAACTGTGTGCTGGCCTCTTCGCTGCCTCAGAGCGTCCCGGCGGTGACCATCGACCGACAGTGTGGCAGCTCTCAGCAAGCCCTGCACTTTGCGGCACAGGCCGTGATGTCCGGGACTCAGGATCTGATCATTGCCATGGGAGTGGAGAGCATGACCCGTGTCCCGATGCTCTCGAACATGACGTTGCACCAAGAGGCCGGTTTGGGCGTGGGACCTTTCAGCGAGCGCATCCGGAACCGTTTTGGGGTCAAGAGCTTCAGTCAGTTTCATGGGGCAGAGCAACTTGCCCGGAACTACAACCTCTCCCGGGAGGAGTTGGACGAGTACTCGCTGTCCAGTCACCTGCGCGCCGCCGCTGCAACCGAGGCTGGAGCCTTCCGGAAGGAAATCCTCCCCATCGCCACGGAGCATGGAGTCCACGACCGCGATGAGGGCATTCGCTTTGATGCCTCCCTGGAAGCGATTTCGCAGGTCAACCCGCTGAAGGAGGGGGGAGTGATCACGGCAGCCAACGCCTCCCAGATCTCCGACGGTGCCGCAGGGATCCTGGTCGCCAGCGAAGCGGCGTTGACGCGTCACGGGCTCAAGCCCAAGGCAAGGGTGGTCGCCTTGACCATCACGGCCGGAGATCCGGTGCTGATGCTGGGGGAGCCGATCGAGGCCACGCGCCGTGCCCTCCAGCGCGCTGGCTTGCAGTCGCAAGACATCGACCGGTATGAGGTCAACGAGGCGTTCGCCTCCGTGCCCTTGGCCTGGAACCGGGAAATGCGCATTGACCCGGACCGGCTGAACGTCAGCGGAGGAGCGATTGCGCTTGGACACCCGTTGGGCGCCTCCGGAGCCCGGATCATGACTACGCTGGTCCACCAACTCCGAGCCCAAGGGCAGCGCTATGGCCTGCAGACCATGTGTGAAGGTGGCGGGATGGCCAACGCAACCATCATTGAGGCTCTCTAACCCCAAATACGCTCAAACCTGGCCTCACGAGCCACCTCCTGGAAAAGCTGCGATCAGGCCTTGAGCGTGATCGCGTAGACGCGTCTCTGCCGCTCGGAGAGCGCCTCCCATTGTTCGGCAACAGCGGGATTCGGTTCAAAGGTCTCCGCCTCGTTGGTCATCTCGTTTGCAGCCTCTTCGAAGCTTGAGTACCACCCGGCGCCCACAGCTGCAGAGATGGCTGCACCCAGCGAGGAGGCCTCGTTCGAGAGGCTGCGTTGTGCCGGAAGTCCAGTGGCATCGGCGATCATGTGCATCCAGAGCCGGCTCTGGGCCCCCCCGCCAATCACGTTGATCTTGTTGAGCTCGACGCCTTTTTGAGCCATGGCCTTGAGCGCCCGGGCAGACTCGAGGGTGAGCGCCTCCAGCGAGGCCCGATAAAGGTGCGCTTGGGTGTGATGTGCCCGGAGCCCCAGGAAGGCGCCTTGTGCATCTGCGTTCCAGTGTGGGTCCATGCATCCAGCGAGGTAGGTGGACACCAGGATGCCTTCCGACCCAAGCTCCACTTGGGACGCCTCCTGCTCCAAGCGTGAGAAGACCTCCGGGGTCCGCTCCGCTCCTCCAAGCTGCTCAACAAACCAGTTGATGAAAAACGCTCCCGCACGCTGCACCGACTCCAGAAAGTACCCGGAACCCGTTGGGGAAATCAGCGTCCGCCAGTAGTTGCTGAAGCGTGCCTTGGAGGAAGAGGCTCCGGTGATTTGCGCGGTGCCCAGGTTCAGATAGGCTCGACCTCCGGCAATCGCATTGACCCCCAGCCCTGCGCACTGTCCATCTCCTCCTGCAGCGACCACGGGGGTCCCGGGGCGTAGGCCAAACTCCTTGGCCACTTTCGAGGTCACCCGCCCCAGAACCTCTCCGGGAGCCAGACAAGGTGGGAAGAGTGCCGTGTCGATCCCTGCCGCATCCAGCAGGTTGCTTGCCCACTGCTTCTTGCGGATGTCAAAGGTGCCAAAGGGGTCCGCACTCGTCCAGGAAGTCGCCGGGGCTCCGGTCAGTCGATACACGAGGTACCCCTGCACGTCCAGGATGTGGCGCGTGCGCTGGATCACCTCCGGACGATGCTTGACCATCCAACGCAGTCGGTAAAGTACAGGTGCAATGTCCACCGGTTTTCCGGTGGTGTGGTGCAAGGTTTTGCGCCCAACCCGCTCCACCAACTCCTGCACTTCGGCCATGGCCCGCTGGTCCATCCAGACGATCGCATCGTGCAGGCTGCGGCCTTGTGCGTCCAGAAAGGCCACGGTCTCCCGCTGGTTCGAGATCGCCAGAGCCTCTACCGAGTCCGGAGGGAGGCCTCTGAGCGCCTCCTGGATCGCTCCGGTGAACGAGGTCCACCATTCCTCCGAAGACTGCTCCACATGCAGCGGTTGAGGCATCTTCATGGAGATGGGAGCCCGCCCCTCGCGAACCGGGTTGCCCGACTCGTCCCAGACGATGGCCTTGGTCGATTGTGTGGAGCTGTCGATGCCGATGACAAAGCGTTGCTTCATGGAAGCCTCCTGTGGAATTCAGTCAGATGAGCGCAGATGCGGTCTCAAAGTCGATGACCAGGTGCGTGACGTATCCCCCCCGCAGCGTGGCCCGGATCGCCTCCAGTTTGTGGATTCCGCCAGCCACTGCAAGTCGGCAGGGAATCGGACGGATCTCTTCAAGCATCAGGCCGATCATCCGGTGGTCCATCTCCGTGCAGACCTGCTCCCCTTCCGCGTTGAGCATCCGCCCAATGATCGTCCCCACCGCTCCTTGCTGCTCATAGGAGCGCAGGAGGTCGCTCTCCATGAACCCGGACCGCACCACCGTGCTCTCTGCAGCGATGTCTCCAATCCCAAAGAGGATGATCCGGGAGGAGCGGATGGCCTGAAACTGGTTGGCGATCACCTCCTCTTCAAGCAGCTCGTTACACAGGCTTCGACTGGAGAGCACCGCCGGAGCCAGAAAGTTCATGCAGCGCGCGTTGAGCTGATTGGCCAAGACCGAGGTGCACAGCTCCGGGGAGAAGTCGACAGTTCCGGGAATGCTGCCGACGACCTGGACGACCGTCAGGTTTCCAAGAGACGTCCGGGAGATCGACTGGGCTGCGGCCAGCACGGTTTTTCCCCAGGCCACCCCAATCACGTCCCCGGACTGCAGCATCTGAGAGAGCGTCCGGGCTGCCGCCTTGCCAAGCCGGGGAACCAGGTCTTCCGTGGTCTGGGTCCGGGGAATCACGGTACAGCCCTCCAGCCCAAAGCGGGTCCTCAGCTGTTGCGAGAGCAGCGTGTTCTCGATGGAGCCCGGGTCAAACTGAATGGAGACGATGCCCTTGTCGCGCGCCTCCTGAAGGTAGTTGACCACCGAGGCGCGGGAGACGCCCAGCTCGCGAGCGACCTCGCTCTGAGTCATCTGGTCCACATAATACAGCCAGGCCGCCCACACGATCACGTCCTGAAATTCCGGAGGAGGCTCCGGCTTACGAAACTTGACCTTCATTGATGACCTCTCAATCGTTGCAAAATCGGACCTCCTGCATGAGGAAGGGTTTTGAGGCAGTTTGGATTTGACATTTGTCAGCAATCATAATCAAGTTAAATAGCCATTTATCATTGGCTGTTGACATTTGAACAAACACAATCAATCCCTGGTTGAATTTTGAGTAGAGTTTCCTTGACCGAGAGCTGGAGTCGATGACGCTGTGGACGGAGCTGATCGCTGACATTGTGGGAGGACGCTGGGTCAACCCGGAGACGGGTCAGCCGGCGCAGGTGCCCTACGACTCCATCCACATCGCCGAGACTTTGGAGAGTGAAGAGTCCACCCTGCTGGAGTCTGTGGGCCTGCAGGGTCATCTGGTGCTGGTCTGTGACCCGACCACATACGAGGCTTTGGGCCGTCGCGTGGAGGCCAACCTGAGCGCGCAGGGAGCGATTTCTCGGATCGTCCTTGAGCATCCTCACGCCGACCTGCAGGAGGTCGAGCGTTTAAGGCGGCAGGTGGCCTCGTTCTCCGGAGTGGTGGCCGTGGGTTCGGGGACCATCAATGACCTCTGCAAGCACGCCACTCAGCTCAACGGGCAGCGTTATGCCGTGTTTGCCACTGCGGGTTCGATGAACGGCTACACCTCGACGACGGCATCGATGCGCCTGGAGTCCGGGCTGAAGGTCTCCCTGCCTTCACACGCGCCCGCAGGAGTTTTTGTGGACCTGCAGGTCTCGGCCGATGCCCCGGCGTACCTCTCGGCTTCCGGATTCGGAGACTGCCTCTGCCGCTCGGTTGCTCAGGTCGACTGGTGGCTCTCCCACCGACTGCTGGGCACGGCCTACCACCCTGCGGCCTATGTGATTCAGGAGCGGGACGAGCTGTCGCTCAACGAGCGGGTCTCTGAGCTTCCGGCTGGAGACGTGGAGGCCGTCGGTTTCCTGCACCGGCTGTTGACTCTCGGAGGTCTGGCCACTGCCTTCACCGGCGTCTCGAACTCCGGGTCCATGGGGGAGCACCAGATCTCTCACTACATCGACTGCTTTGCCGGAGCCAAGCATCCCGGAACCCTGCACGGCCAGCAGGTGGGGGTTGCCTCCCTGACCATGGCTCGGCTCCAGCGCCTCCTGCTCTCTCAGACGCAGCCCCCTCGACTTTTGCCAACCCGAATCGATGCTGAGGGCATGCGACAGCGCATGGGGTCGGCGGTTGCCGACCAGTGCCGTGTCGAGTTTGAGAAGAAGGCTTTCTCTGGAGAAGGCCTCGAGCGCCTGAACGCTCGGCTGGCTGAGATCTGGAGCGACCTCCGGGAAGAAGTGCGACCGTTCATTCTGGCTGTGGAAGAGATGGAGTCCATGCTCCGTGCCTCCGGAGGGCCTGCAACGCCTCAGGAGTTGGGGGTCGAGGCCGACTTCTACCGGGAAGCGGTGGTTCACTGTCGGGAAATGCGCAACCGCTTCTCCTTCCTGGACATCGCCGCCGATGCCGGGATGCTGGAGGACTTTGCTGCAGAGGAGGTCCGATGAGGCCGTTCCGGGAGATGTCTGCGGCCCTCTGTGGTCGAGTTCGCGGAGTCTTTTTCGACATCGACGACACCATCACGACTGAAGGGCGGCTTGAGGCCAGCGCCTACCAGGCGGTGGAGCGGCTCCAGCAGGCCGGACTGCTGACCATTCCGATCACCGGACGTCCCGCCGGCTGGTGCGACATGATCGCTCGGTTCTGGCCTGTGGATGCCGTGGTCGGAGAGAACGGCGCGTTCTCCTTCGCCTATGACCGCCAGCAGTCTCGCATGATCCGATCCTACGCGATTCCGGAGGAGACCCGTCTGCAGGACCAGCAGAAGCTGAGTGCCCTCCAGGAGCAGATTCTCCGCGAAGTCCCCGGATGTGCCGTCAGCGCCGATCAGCCCTACCGCGAGGCGGACCTGGCGATCGACTTCTGTGAAGACGTCCCGGCGCTGCCCTTTTCGCAGGTGGAGCGCATCCGGGATCTGTTCGTGGAGGCCGGAGCGGAGGCGAAGATCTCCTCCATCCATGTCAACGGCTGGTTCGGAAGCTACGACAAGTTGACCGCCTGCCAAAAGCTGATGACCGAGCAGTTCGGGGTGAGCCTTGAAGAGGCAAGAGACGAGTTCCTGTTTGTGGGAGACAGCCCCAACGATGAGCCGATGTTCCGGTTCTTCCCCAATGCATGCGGGGTCGCCAACGTCCTTCAGTTTGCCGAGACCCTTCAGCATCCTCCAACCTGGATCACTGAACAGAAAAGCGGCCACGGCTTCGTGGAGCTTGTGGAGCACGTCCTCGCTCGGCGCCCTGCCCTGGAGGAAGGATGAGCGGGTGTACCCAAGGATCCCTCTTCCGATGACGCCTGCTGACATGCCCTTGGTCCTGGGGGTCGATTTGGGAACTTCTGGTGTACGAGCCGTGCTGCTGGACTCGGAGCACCGGGAGGTGGGGCAGAGCAGCGCGCCCATGACTTCGGGAGGCGCGAACCCGAGAAGCCCGGAGGTCTGGTGGAGCACCCTGGTGCAGACGCTGAACCAGTTGGCCCAGGCGCATCCGGAAGCGCTGTCGCGAGTGCAGGCCCTTGCCGTTGATGGGACTTCCGGGACTGTGCTCGCGGTGGGGGAGTCTGGTGCTCCGCTAGCCGAGGCCTTGATGTACAACGACCCGGTCTCGGAGGCTCACTTTCTGGAGCAGATCCGTCAGGCGGCACCTCGAGAGAGCGCGGCGCATGGCTCCACCTCCGGGCTGGCAAAGCTGCTCAAGCTGCAGGAGCTCCCGGGAGTCCACAAGGTGCTGCATCAGGCAGACTGGGTAGCAGGGCGACTGCTGGGTCGCTTCCTCTGGAGTGACGAGAACAATGCGCTGAAGACGGGATACGATCCCATCTCCCGGAGCTGGCCGGACTGGATCTCCCGCACCGATGCACACCTGGAGCTGCTTCCGCAGGTTCGGGAACCCGGGAGTCGCCTCGGGACACTGGATCGCCGGTGGGCCGAACGCTTCCGGCTCTCTCCAGAGACTCAGGTGGTTGCAGGCTCCACGGATGGCTGCGCAGCGTTTCTGGCCACGGGGGCAAGCGAGGTGGGAGATGCCGTCACCTCGCTGGGCTCCACGCTGGTGGTCAAGCTGCTCTCTCAACAGCCCATCTTTGCACCGGAGTTCGGGATCTACAGCCACCGCCTCGGAGACCAGTGGCTTGCTGGAGGTGCCTCCAACACCGGAGGTGCGGTGCTCGCCTCGCTCTTTGGCACAGACGAGCTGTTGGAGCTGTCCCGGCAGGTGGATCCCGCTTCGTCCACAGGCTTGGACTACTACCCTCTGCTCCGTCCCGGAGAGCGTTTTCCTGTCAACGACCCCAAGCTTCTGCCCCGCCTGGAACCTCGTCCGGAGTCGAACGTCCGGTTTCTGCAAGGGCTGCTGGAGAGCATGGCCCGCATTGAGGCGCAGGGCTATGAGCGCTTGAGAGAGCTTGGTGCGCCGGCTTTGCGCTCCGTCCGGACCGTTGGAGGAGGCTCTTCCAACCAGGCCTGGAGCACTCTTCGGCAGCGCATGCTTGCGGCAACCTTCCTTCCTGTCGCCTCTGAGGCGGCGGCGGCCGGGGTCGCCCGGCTTGCCTGGAAGGGGATCGCTTGAGCTTAGGGGTGTCTCTGCCGAGTCAGACCACGCTCGCAGCCCTTGCGGAGCAGTTTGAGGTCTTCCTGCTGGATCAGTTCGGTGTGCTTCACGATGGCCTGCGTCCGTATGAAGGCGCGGTAGCTGCGCTGGAGTTTTTGCAGGCTCAGGGGAAGCAGGTCGCCCTGATCTCCAACTCCGGGAAACGAGCGGAGGTCAACCTGCAACGCATGGAGACGCTTGGCTTCGCGCGCGACCTGTTTCAGCAGGTGGTCACCTCCGGAGAGGTCGCGCACTCCCTCTTTCAGCAGGAGCTGTCTTCTCTGGGACTGCGTCCGGGAGCACGCTATTACGCCATCGCGCGCGACCCTGACCGCTCGGCGCTGGCCGGGACGTCGCTGCAGGAAGTTTCGTCTGTCAACGAAGCCGAGGTGATCCTTCTGCTCGGAAGCGAAGCAGATCGGGAAACTCTGGATACCACCCTGGACGAGCTGCGTCCTGCGTGGGAGCGTGCCCTTCCGTGTGTCTGTCTGAATCCGGACAAGTGGATGCTGACCGCCTCCGGGTTGGTCCCCGGCTCTGGAGCCATTGCGGACCGTTATGCAGAGCAGGGCGGATCGGTCTTCTGGATCGGCAAGCCTTACCCGCAAATCTATGAGTTTGCCCAGCGCCTGCTGAAGTTTGAGAGGTCCGATGCCGTCGCCATTGGAGACTCGATTGAGCACGATGTTGCCGGGGCGGTACGCTTTGGATGCAGCGGAGTCCTGGTGCGCTCCGGGATCCTCCATGCCGCCTCTCCGGAGGAGTTGAAGGCGCTAATGGAGGAGCACCAGGCGCAGCCCAGGTTTGTGCTGGAGCGCTTTGCTCCCTGACGCTTGACCCCCAACGCCCCCTCAAATGCTGTAGGGCCTCACCAACCGCTTGGCGATCTCGGCACCAGGCGGTACACTCGTTCCGTACTCAACGCCTGTTCCGGCACACTCCTCCACCGTCTCAGCGGCCTTGATTCACCATGCTCGCTCCGGAAGCCCAACTCTACCTGCAACTGCGCGCCTCGGCGAACCTGCCGGACCTCACCACCCTCTCTCCTGAGGAGGCCCGGCGCGTCTCCGAAGAGACCAGCCGGCGCTGGCAGCTGAATGATCCGGAGCCCGTCGGCTCCGTGGAGCAGCGTCAGGCCGAAGGACCGGCGGGCCTGATCCCGCTCCGGATCTATCATCCGGCAGGAGCGAAGGAGGAGCCGCTCCCGGTGCTCGTCTTCTTCCACGGAGGCGGATGGGTGATTGGCAGTCTGGATGGCGTGGATCGGTTCTGCCGGGCAGTCTGTCAGGAGGCCGGTGTTCTTGTGGTGTCCGTGGACTACCGACTCGCTCCGGAGCACCGCTTTCCTGCAGGAGTCGAGGACTGCTGGGCGGCGACCTGCTGGGTCGCCGAGAACGCCTCGCTTCTTGGAGGGGATCCACAGCGGCTCATGGTGGGAGGCGACAGCGCCGGAGGCAACCTGGCCGCCGCGGTCGCTTTGCGGGCCAGAGATCGCCAACTCTTGGACCTTGTCGCTCAGGTGCTGATCTATCCGGTCACCGACCTGACCCAGAGCCTGCCCTCGTACCAGTCCTGTGCGGAAGGCTTTGGGCTCACTCGCGACGCGATGAGCTGGTTCATTGCCCAGTACCTCCCGGAAGGCGTGGACCGCCGTCACCCGGAGGCGTCGGTGCTCTTTGCCGAGACAGCCACTGGTGTGGCCCCGGCGCTGATGCTGGTGGCCGGTTACGACCCGTTGCGTGATGAAGGACTGGCGTATGCGAAGCGCCTGAGAGACTCTGGGGTGCCGGTGGTCGAGCGCAACTGGGAGGGCATGGTCCACGGCTTCATCAACCAGCGCGACCTCCTGCCTCAGGCCCGGGAGGCGTCGCTCTGGGTGGCTCAGGAGCTGCGGCAGCTTCTTCGCCAGGTCCCGTCTCGGTCCGGAGCGGCTGCACCGGCAGCGCTCTCCACCCCCAGTGTCCGCAAACCTTCTGGAAGCCTGGAGATCCGGGAGATGGAGTTGGAGGACCTGCACCGCGTCTATGCACTCGGAGAGCGGCTCTATACCGCAGAAGACTGGCCCAACCTCTACCGGACCTGGGACGAGACCGACATCATCAACATGTTCAACACCGATGGCGAGTTTTGCTGGGTCGCCGAGGCCTCCGAGAAGGAGATCGTGGGGTTCGCCCTGGGCTCTCTGATGGAAAAGCGGCGGAGCGCCTGGGTGTACGGCTGGCTGGACTGGCTCGGCGTGCATCCGAACTGGCAGAGCAAGGGTGTCGGTCGCAAGCTGCTGGACAAGATCACGGAGCGCTTCATTGACGAAGGGGCCCGGATGATCCTGATCGACACGGAGGCCGACAATGAGAAGGCGTTGCGTTTCTTCAAGCAGGAAGGCTTTGGTAGCCCCAACGAGCACGTCTACCTCTCCCGAAACCTCACCCGAGATCCGGAATACCTCAAGCGCAAGCGCCGGACCTCCGCCCTGAGCAAGTCACGCGCACGTGGCTCCGGAAAGGGGCCTAAGCCTCAGCGTCCCTGACTCCGGATTCCGGAGCGTCTCGGATTTCTCTCTGGCAACTCCCCCCGAGTGTCGTATCATTTCCTCTGGATCCAGCACTCTACAACACGAACCGGGAGAACCGATGCGTCGGGTCGTATTCAACAAAAAAGGCGGGGTGGGGAAGTCCACAATCACCTGCAATCTCGCCGCCCTGAGCGCTGTTCAGGGGCACCGTACCCTGGTGATCGATCTTGATCCCCAGGCCAACACCACCCAATACCTGATGGGCTCGGTCGGGATTCCTCAGGAGCAGACCGTGTTCCACTTCTTCGACAGCATGCTCAGCTTCATGTTCCGGGCTCCGCATCCCAGCGAGTTTGTCCACTTCACTCCCTTTGCCAACCTGGAGTTGATGCCCGCACATCCGGAGATGGAAGAGTTGCAGGGCAAGCTGGAGTCTCGCTACAAGATGTTCAAGCTGCGTGAAGCGCTGGATGACCTGGACTACGACCGGATCTTCATCGATACCCCTCCAGCCCTGGGCTTCTTCACACGCTCGGCGCTCATCGCCTGCCCGCGCTGCCTCATCCCCTTCGACTGCGACAGCTTCTCCAAGAATGCCCTCTACGCTCTGCTGGAGAACGTCAACGAGATCCGGCTGGACCACAACCGGGACCTCACTGTCGAAGGCATCATCGTCAATCAGTTCCAGTCACGAGCGAAGTTCCCGGTGCAGATTGTGGAGGAGCTGCTTGCCGATGAACTTCCCGTTCTGAAGACCTACCTCTCCTCCTCCGTCAAGGTCCGGGAATCTCACGGGGAATCCCAGCCGCTGGTTCTCATGGACCCCGGACACAAGGTCAGCAAGGAGTTTCAGCAGCTTTATGAGGAGTTGGAGGCCGCTACGGCATAATTTCTATGAAAGGAGCACACATGAGATTGTTTGGAATTTCACTCACTCTGCTCTTACTTTCCGGGCTGGGGACCCCAGTTTGGGCAGAAGTTCACCCCGGAGAGGAGGCTCCGCACTTCACCTTGAAGAGCCTGGACGGCGCCCTGGTCGAAACCGAAGGGTTCATCGGCAAGCAGCCCACGCTGCTGATGTTCTGGGCCAGCTGGTGAAGCATCTGCCTACGGGAGTTGCCCGTACTCAAGGAGCTGCACCGGAAATATGCAGAACAAGGACTGAAGATCGTGGCGATCAACATCACCTCTCAGGATGAGGTGCCCAAGGTCCGGGCCGTCCAGAAGAAGTTCGACCTGCCCTTTCTGGTCTTGCTCGATGAAGACGACATCGCCAGCCTGGACTACCACTTCACGCCCCTGCGTCCTCCCATCAACGTCCTGATCGACTCCAAGGGGACCGTGTTTCACAAGACACGGCTGGTTCCTCAGGAGCAGGTCACCATGCTGATGAAGCGCTGAACCCCTTTCCCGCCTTTGCGGTGCACTCTGTTTCATGACACCCGCCCCACACCTGCCCCTCTCCCCCCTCCCGCAGCTTCGCTTCTCGATTGACCGCGGGGGAACCTTCACGGATGTCTATGCCGAAGTCCCGGGAGAGCCGGGCTTTCGCATCGTGAAGCTGCTCTCCGAAGACCCGGCGAACTATCCGGACGCCCCGCGTGAAGGCATCCGCCGCATTCTGGAAGACGTCACGGGACGCGAGCTCCCAAAGGAGAGCTTCTCTTCGGAAGGCATCGACTGGATCCGGATGGGCACCACTGTGGCCACCAACGCGCTGCTGGAGCGCAAAGGCGCCCGCACGGTGCTGGTGACCACACGGGGGTTTGGAGACCTGCTCCGGATTGGAAACCAAAACCGCCCGCGGATCTTTGACCTGGAGATCCGCAAGCCGGAGTTGCTTTACGAGCAGGTGATCGAGGTGGAGGAGCGGGTACGCCTGCGTCGTCCGGACGATGTGGAGCCCGGAGTCTCCGGCACGACCGGAGAGGAGTTCCTGGTGCTGGAGCGGCTGGACCGGGAGCGGGTGCGCGAGCAGCTGCAACAGGCTTATGCCGCAGGCATCCGGGCCGTGGCCGTGGTCTTTCTGCATGCCTACGCCTTTACCGAGCACGAGCGTCAGGTCGGAGCCATCGCCCGGGAGATCGGCTTCTCGCAGGTCTCCCTCTCCCACGAGGTGATGCCGATGGTGAAGATGGTGGCCCGCGGAGACACGACCACCGTGGATGCCTACCTCACCCCGCACATCCGGACCTACCTGGACGGGTTCCGTGCAGGATTTTCCGATCACCTCGGAGAAACCCGGCTGCTGTTCATGCAGTCCGACGGAGGGCTGACCGATGCCGACCGCTTCAAGGGCAGCAACGCGATCCTCTCCGGACCCGCCGGGGGCGTCGTGGGATATGCCCTGACAACCGACCTCGGCAAGCCCGTCATCGGATTTGACATGGGAGGCACCTCCACGGACGTCTCGCGTTTTGGAGGCGACTGGGAGCTGACACACGAAACTGAAACCGCCGGAGTCCGGATCCAGGCGCCTCAGATGGACATCCGGACAGTAGCGGCCGGAGGTGGTTCACGGCTGTTCTTTCGCAACGGACGCTTTGAGGTCGGCCCGGAATCTGCCGGAGCCCATCCCGGTCCGGTGTGCTACCGCAAGCAAGGGCACCTGGCGGTGACCGACGCCAACCTGGTCCTCGGACGCCTGCATCCGGACTACTTTCCGCAGATCTTCGGTTCCACGGAGGATCAGCCGCTGGATGTCGAGGGCTCCCGGAAGGCGATGCAGGAGCTGACCGAGGCCCTCAACACCCACGCCCAAGAGCGAGGTCTCCCGGAGATGAGTCTGGAGGAAGTCGCCCTGGGCTTTCTCCGGGTCGCCAACGAGACCATGGTCCGGCCGATCCGCGAGGTCTCGGTGATGCGCGGGTTCGATATCCAGGAGCACGTCCTCGCCTGCTTTGGAGGGGCCGGAGGGCAGCACGCCTGCGCGCTGGCGCGGGAGCTGGGCATCGGGACGGTCTTTGTGCACCGCTTTGCCGGGATCCTCTCGGCATACGGAATGGGGCTCGCTGACATCGCTGTGGAGCAACAGGAACCGGCCGCAGTGGCGCTGGGCGAGGAGGCGCTCCCGGAGCTGCAGGCCCGCCTGGCCCGCCTGGCCCGTCAGGCAGAAGGCGAGCTGCGGGACCAGGGAGCCCGACTCGAGCAGATCGACGTTCGCAGGTACCTCAACCTGCGCTACCGCGGGACAGACACCACGCTGATGATTCCGGAGCCTCCGGATGGCGACTATGCCAGAGAATTCCAGAGCATCTACCGGCGTGAGTACGGATTCGAGCTGGACCGGGACATTCTGGTGGACGACGTCCGAATCCGCGCCGTGGCTCAATCTCCGGGGCTGCGCAAATTTCGCATCCCGGAGGCGCAGGGACCGGCAGTTTCGGAGACCACGACCCGCTGCTACTTCGAGGGCGGCTGGCAGGACACCCCGCTGTTTCGGACCGAGCATCTCTGCCACGGACACGAAATCCCCGGGCCAGCCATCCTGATGCAGGACACCTCGACCATTCTGGTGGAGCCGGGATGCCGGGCAGAGGTCACCGAGTTTGGAGATGTCCTCATTCACGTGGAATCTCGCAGCATCCGGCAGGTTGGCACGGACCTGGACCCGATCCAGCTGTCGATCTTTGGGAACCTCTTCATGTCGATTGCCGAGCAGATGGGGCGCACACTGCAGCGAACGGCAATCTCCACCAACATCAAGGAGAGGCTGGACTTCTCTTGCGCGATCTTTGACGAGGCCGGAGGGCTGGTCGCCAACGCGCCTCACCAGCCGGTTCACCTAGGGGCGATGAGCGAGGCCGTGCGTCAGCAAGTACGCCTGCAGGGTGAACGGCTGCGTCCCGGAGATGTCCTGGTCACCAACCACCCGATCGCCGGAGGGAGTCACCTCCCGGACATCACGGTGATCACGCCGGTATGGCGCGACGGGCGGCCCATCTTCTTTGTTGCCAGCCGAGGGCATCACGCCGACATCGGGGGCATCTCGCCCGGGTCGATGCCGCCGTTCTCGCGCGTGCTTGCCGAGGAGGGCGCCTGCATCAAGAGCTTCAAGCTGGTGGAGGACGGCGTGTTCAACGAGGCCGGGATCACCAGGCTGCTCCAAACTCCTGCAACCTTGAGCCGACAACCGGGAGAGGCTCCGATTTCCGGAACCCGTCTTCTGGCAGACAACCTCTCCGACCTCAAGGCTCAGGTCGCGGCCAATCAGCGGGGCATCGACCTGCTGCTGGAGATGGTCGATTACTGGTCCCTGGAGGTCGTGCAGGCCTACATGAAGCACATCCAGACCAACGCTGAGGAGGCAGTCCGGGCGATGCTGCAGGAGCTTTCGCTCCGGGAAGGGCTCCCGGAGGTCGGCTCGGTGAAGGCGGAGGAGTTCCTGGACGATGGCTCTCCCGTCTGCCTGACTCTGACCATTGACCGCAGGGAAGGCAGCGCCGTCTTTGACTTCACGGGAACCGGTACCGAGCTTTGGGGCAACCTGAATGCCCCCCGGGCCGTCTCGCACTCTGCCGTGCTCTATGCCCTGCGCTGTCTCATTCGGCAGGAAATTCCACTCAACCAGGGGTGTCTCAACCCGATCGACATCGTCATCCCGGAGGGCTCCCTGCTGGCTCCCTCGGAACATGCTGCCGTGGTGGGGGGGAACGTGCTGACCTCTCAGCGCATCACGGACGTGATCCTCAAGGCCTTCCGGGCCAGTGCGGCGTCTCAGGGCTGCATGAACAACTTCACCTTTGGCAATGAGCGCTTCGGCTACTACGAGACCATCGGTGGCGGAGCCGGAGCCGGACCCACTTGGAACGGACAGTCCGGGGTCCACACCCACATGACCAACACTCGGATCACGGATCCAGAGATTCTGGAACGCCGCTATCCGGTGCTGCTGAGGGAGTTCTCTCTCCGCAAGAACTCCGGAGGCTCCGGGGCCTTCAACGGAGGGGATGGGCTGGTCCGGGAGGTGGAGTTTCTTGAGCTGCTGAACGTGGCCATTCTCTCGGAACGTCGGACCCATCGCCCTTATGGAATGGAAGGTGGTGCCTCCGGAAGCGCCGGACGCAACCTGTTCTTTCGCAAGCAAGGGCCGACCCTGAACCTCGGAGGAAAGAACGAGATCCAGGCCCGTCCGGGAGATCGCATCCGGATCGAAACCCCTGGTGGTGGAGGGTGGGGACACCCCTCTTGAACACGAAGGGTTCGGTTTTTGAATTTCTCCGGGCGTTCATTCCTTGGAGAGGTTTATGCGGAACTACATGATACTGGGATTGATCCCATTGCTGATGCTTGGAGCATGCTCTCGCTCCAACCTGGTTCGGATCCGGGCGACCCTGAGCGGAATGGAGCAGGGCAAGGCCGAGCAGCAGGTGGCGGAAGACCGTGCCACCAGCGGCGCGACGCTCTCGGCAGATCGAGCCAAGACCGATGGGATGGGACTGCACCTGGTCGCCAAGGGCATCATGCTCGGCGGGAGCACCTTGACCACCACGTTTGCAGGAACGACCTCCACTGGGTCCACCACGCTCATTCAGGAAAAAAGCACCCTCAAGACCAGCTTCACGGAGGCCGGATTCGTGATCGGTGAAGACTTTACTTGGGGGTTTGGAGTCGGGATGGCCTCTGGAGGGACGATGGAGACCGAGTTGACCTACGGGAGCAGCTACGGCGCAAACGCCGGGACCGAGACGCTCCAGGCCGACAAGGTCTCCGGGACGTCTTCGTTCTTCATGCTCGGACACCACGGATCCAACTTCGAAACCGTGTTCGGCTTGCGTTGGAACTCAATCAAGGTTCATTATAAGGATTGGGACCCAAGCCTCACCAACACGCTTGTTCAGGCGCAAACCCTGGAGGCTTCTCCCAGCACAAACCTTCATACCACTCAGGCGGTGATTGGAATCGGCTTCGTCTTCTGATCCCCGTCCGGAAAATCTGCTTATGTTCAGACGCCTCATCCTTCTTGGCTGCTGCATCGGGCTCCTCTCCTCCTGTGGAGTTCCGCTGAACGATGATCCCAAGGACCCCTACACCGCTCCGGAAACGCTGGAGGTGGAGGCCACCAGTCCGGCGAACAATGCCACCGGATTCAAGGTCACTGACAATTTGACGATCACCTTCAATCAGGGGGTGGACACCAGCAAGACCAAGGTCACCACCACTGATGCGTGCACCGGAGCCCTCCAGCTTTCCAAAGACGGCTTCACCACCTGCGAACCACTGGTCCGCTCCGCTGATACCACCCGAACTCTCTTCACCCTGGATCCCAGCCGGTCCTTGACCTCCAAGACCAGCTACCAGCTCAAGGCCACTACCTCCACCACCGCTTACGGAGGTGCGACGCTCTCGACAGAGAAAGTCGTCTCGTTTACCACCGAGGAACTCTGCACTTCAGGGTGTGCCTGGAGCAACGTCACCACATCAGGCCTCACAGATCGCGAAGGCCACGCCAGCGCCGTCTTTCAAGGAAATTTATATGTTTTGGGTGGAGATACCGGGTCATTGACTAATGCGGTTCTGAAGTCTTCAAACGGGGCAAGTTGGAGTAGCGTGACTCCTACCGCGGGTTGGGCCGCACGCTCTGGACTTGCCGCAACAGTTTTTCAGGGGAAGCTCTGGATCTTGGGAGGACTTGGTTCATCACTTTATAACGACGTCTGGTCTTATGACGGGGCGTCTTGGAAACAAGAGCGCGCCGATGGTGCAGCCAACGGCTTTACTCAACGGTATGGACACGCTGTAGTTGCCTTCGACGACAAGCTCTGGGTGCTCGGAGGGAGTACAGCCGGAGGATATCAACGGGATGTCTGGAGCTCGAGCGATGGGATCACTTGGGCTCTTGTTACCTCAAGTGCCTCTTGGAACGCTAGAGCCAACCACTCGTCAGTTGCCTTTCAAAACAAGCTCTGGCTCTTAGGCGGAGAAGATTCGAGCCAGAAGTACCAGGATGTCTGGAGTTCGAGCGATGGGATCACTTGGACCGCGGCAACCAACTCTGCGGCCTGGCCAGCACGCTCTCTGCAACAACTCAACGTTTTTGAAAGCAAGCTCTGGCTCGTCAGTGGAAATACGGGAGGAAGCGAGACCCACCTGACCTTCTGGACCTCTTCCGACGGCGCGTCATGGACTCCAGGAACTAATGATAACGTAAATCAGAATCAAGCCCCGGTGTACGGAGGAGGTCTGCTGCTCCTGAACAACTCGCTCTACTTGGTTGGCGGAAATGGCCTGAGCTCCAAAGTGATGAAGTACGGCAAGTAGCCTCTCCTTTTTCTTTACCCCCCTCTCCTCAGCCTCCAAAAAATCTCCTGTGGCCCTAGGTTTGCATTTGTCTTCCATAAGACACATGCACCTCCCAAATTCAGGAGAGAATATGGCAGGCATTTACACCAAAACCACAACACTCGCCCAGAAGTCGCTGGACTTCCGGAGCAAGCGCCACGATCTGCTGTCTTCCAACGTGGCGAACATGAGCACCCCCGGCTATCAGGCCGAGGACATGGTGTTCGAGAGCACCCTGGCTGCAGCAATGAATGCCGATCAACCAGGTCCGCTCAAGACCAACAACCCACGCCATCTGGACGGCAAGACCGCTCCTCCTCTGGAGTTGGCACAAGCTCAGCGCATCCGTAGCGCGAACCCGAATCCCAGCGAGAATGGAAACACGGTGGATCTGGATCGGGAAATGGCCAAGATCGCCGAAAACCAGATGATGTACAACGCCTCCTTGCGGATGCTGCAGCACGAGTTCCGCATGCTGAAAACCGCCATCACTGAAGGTCGATAATGAGCTTTCTCAACTCCTTGAACGCTAGCGTCTCCGGAATGA
This sequence comes from Deltaproteobacteria bacterium, assembly GCA_038133845.1. Taxonomy (GTDB): domain Bacteria; phylum SAR324; class SAR324; order SAR324; family NAC60-12; genus JAYPUA01. The sequence goes on along the minus strand of JAYPUA010000002.1, from coordinate 87,103 downwards.
CGGCGCAACGTCAGCGCATCAACACGATTTCGGAAAACATCGCCAACGCCCAGACCACCCGAACTCCGGAAGGTGGGCCGTATCGCCGGCGGGAAGTCGTGATGGCTGCGGTGGCAAATGACCGGACCTTTGAAGAGGAGTTGCGCGCTCAGGATCGATCACCAAGTACGACGACGGAGGTCAAGGTGGTCGGCATCACGCAGGACAGCCGCCCACCGATCTTGCGCTATGAGCCGGGACATCCGGATGCCAATGAGGAAGGCTACGTGGCCATGCCGAACATCAACGTGATGGAGGAGATGGTCAACATGATGATGGCCTCCCGGGCGTATGAGGCAAACACTGCGGCGTTTAACGCGTCCAAGAAAATGGCAGAAGCTGCTCTGGACCTGGGGCGAGGCTGATTTTCTGAACTCTTCAGTGGCACGCCAAGGAGGCATCGTCACTTGAAGCCATGGAGGCATTCATGCAATCCATTCCCTCGGTTTCCAAGGATTCGGAAACCTTGCATCACACTCTGGCGCAGATGTCGCATCTCTCTGTGCAAATGGGGCAGGCCCTGAACAATCTGCCGAGCGATCCGGAACAGATCCTGGAAAGCGCCGAGCAACTCCGGGGAATGCACCACCAACTGATGGGAGCCAAAGAGCACTTGGTGTCCCTCTACGAGCAGATGCGAGCGGAGAAAAACCGCTCCTGAACACCACCTGATTTGATAGAGTTGTCCTCATGAACGTCCCCAAGGTGACCCCCAACGCGCTTCAGGCGTTGAACCGCACTGACGCTCAACCTTCCAATCCGGCGGACTCCGGACTGTATGGGTCCTTTGCCCAGATGCTGGACTCGGTCAATCAGCAGCAGCTGGACGCCGAAGCCAAGAAGGTCGAGTTGATGACCTCACCGAACAAGGACATTCACGGCACCATGATCGCGTTGGAGAAAGCAGACATCTCGATGCGGTTGATGTTGCAGGTTCGCAACAAGCTCGTCTCTGCCTACGAAGAGGTCATGCGCATGCAGGTCTGACCTACTTGATGATCTCCTCCAAGTAGCGTTGCTGACGCAGGGTGCCTTCTCCGCCCTGCTGGTTGCGCTTCATGATTTCCTCCCGGAAACTCGGATTCGCCTCAAAATCGTAATCGAACTTCAGCGGCCGAATCCCTTTCTCAGACCAATACCCTCTCCCTTCTCGCGTCTCCCTTCGTGCTCGCGAAGCCAGGTTCGGCCGTGACATCTGCTGAGCCTGCTGTTGCATTTGCGAGAGGCTCTGCTGCAACTGTCCCAGAGTCTGCTGAGTCTGGTTGGCTCCCTGCATCGCCTCTCCGGGGGGGCCCTGCCCGATCGACTGTTGGGTCTGCTCGGATGATTCTCTCCCTTGCTGCATCAGCGACTCTGCAGATTGAGACCCCGCAAGCATCTGTTTGCTGTCGAGGTTGGCCAGCATCTCCTGCATTTGCCGAATCATCTCACTGATGCGCTGCTGCAGTTCCTCGGCGCTCATGCGTTCCTGCGGCGGCATGCTCTGCTGATCGGCATGAGGCTGGAGCTGCTGCTGGACCTGCTGCTGTTGCTGCATGGCCTGCTGGAGCTGACGCTGGAGTTCCTGCAGTTGGCGTTGTGCCTCGGAGAAGCGCTCCTCATAGTGTTGCTGGAGCTGTTGCTGGAGCTGTTGCTGTTGCTGGTTCAGAGCCGAGAGCATCTGATTGAGCAACTCCTGAGCCTCCTGAATCCGGTTCTCCTCCAGCAGCTGCTTGAGAGCTTCCATGAGTGAATCAACGGGCAGTTGAGGCGTTTCTGCCTCTTGAGGGGGCTGGGGCAGGAACGCCGCAAGGTCCTCCTGCTGCTGGAGCATCTCCTGAAGCTGTTGCTCGAACTCCGCGAGCATCTCCATCACCTGATCCTTGAGTTCTTCATCCGGGTTTTGACGCAACTCCTCAAGCCACTGCTCCAGAGTCTGCAGATCCTGAAAGGCGTCATCGCTCTCGCCCAGCGTGTCTTCCTGCTCCTGCTGCTCAAGCAGCCAGCGCAGGCGATGTCGCAAGTCGCCCATGGTCCGATGCTCCTCCTGCATCACGGCGACCTGCTGTGGCGTTGGACCTTCCACAGCATGCAGGCCTGGGGTGAACAGAACGAGGAAGGCTGCCGATCGAAGCACCCCACCGGCCTTCCGGAGAATTGCCTTGTTGCACAACGAGATGATGTGATAGGTTTGTACGTTTTTCATGGCCTCTGCATTGGGCAGTATTTTTGAGAAAATCTGAAACAACAGCAATAACATGGACTGGGTGAGAACGCACTACTGCGGAGATTTGAGAGCGGCAAATGTTGGTGACAAAGTCATCTTGGCCGGGTGGTGTCAGACCCGTCGCGATCACGGAGGCGTGATCTTTGTCGATCTTCGGGACTATACCGGAATCACCCAGGTGGTGTTCAAGATGGAGATCAGCGCAGACGCTCATCAGGAGGCCGACCGCATCCGCAACGAGTTTGTTTTGGCCGTCAGCGGAACGGTGGCTCATCGCCTGGAGGGAAACATCAACCCGAAGCTGCCCACCGGAGAGATCGAGGTGCTTGTGGACACGCTGGAGCTCCTCAACCCCTCGCAGACGCTGCCTTATCAGCTGGAAGACCGGGACGAGGTGGACGAAAAGATTCGACTGACCTACCGCTTCCTTGATCTGCGCCACGAGTCGCTTCAGCAGAACCTGATGCTCCGCTCACAGGCGATGCAGATTGTCCGGAACTACTTCACGAGTGAGCAGCGGTTCTTTGAAGTCGAGACCCCGATCCTGACCAAGTCGACTCCGGAAGGAGCGCGGGACTACCTGGTCCCGTCTCGTGTGAGTCCGGGGATGTTTTACGCGCTGCCACAGTCTCCCCAGTTGTTCAAGCAGTTGCTGATGGTCAGCGGCTTTGACCGCTACATTCAGATCGCCCGCTGCTTTCGTGACGAGGACCTGCGTGGGAACCGGCAGCCCGAGTTCACACAAATCGACCTGGAGTTGAGCTTCACTCGCCCGGAGGAAATTTTCGGCATCATCGAAGGAATGTTCGCTCGGCTCTTCCGGGAGACCATCGAAGTCGAGGTCCCCACCCCCTTCCCACGCATGAGCTACCAGGAGGCCATGGATCGCTTCGGCTCCGATGCTCCGGATCTGCGCTTCGGGCTGGAGCTGCAGGATGTCTCCGACATTGCTGCCCAGAGCGAACTGAAGGTGTTCGGCGAGGTGATCGCCAAAGGTGGGCTGGTCAAGGCCATCTGCGTTCCCGGAGGAAGTGACTTCTCCCGCAAGGACCTGGACGACCTTACGGACTTTGCCCGAATTTACGGAGCCAAGGGCATGGCCTGGATCAAGCGGAACCCGGACGGCTGGCAGTCGCCAATTGCCAAGTTCTTCAGCGCAGAACTTCAGGATCAACTCAATGACCGCGTTGGGCTCAACGTCGGAGACCTGGTCCTCTTCTGTGCAGACACGCCCAAGGTCGTCCACGACACTTTGGGGAATTTGCGCAAGGAGCTTGCTCGCCGACGCGGTCTGGTTGACGACAGCGTCTACAAGTTTGTCTGGATCACGGACTTTCCGCTCTTCGAGTACAGCGAGACCGACCAGCGCTGGGCTTCCACCCACCATCCGTTCACCATGCCTAACCTGGACGACCTGAAGCAACATGCCGAAAGCGACCCCGGAAAAATCCGCTCTGTGGCCTACGACGTGGCCCTGAACGGAGTGGAGGTCGGAGGCGGCAGCATCCGGATCCACCGGCAGGACATCCAAAACCGGGTCTTCCAACTGCTCCAGTTGAGCGATGAGGAGATTGAGACGAAGTTCGGGTTCCTCATGAGGGCGCTCTCCTACGGAGCCCCGCCTCACGGAGGAATCGCCCTCGGGTTCGACCGCATCATGATGTTCCTCCTGAAAACCGACTCGATCCGGGACGTGATCGCTTTCCCGAAAACCCAGCGAGCCTCTTGCCTGATGACCGATGCTCCCTCCGAAGTGGAGACGTCACAGCTGGACGAACTTCACATCCGAGTCAAGGCCTCGGCGCAGGCCAGCTGAAAGCTTTCAGGGGCCTGTCTCGGAATTCAGCTTGTGTCTGATGCAGACTCCTGAGATACTCTGAGATCGCTTTCATAACATTGCCCCCACAACTCCTTCAAGAGTCGGCTCTGGCTCGTTCCTGAGAGCTTTCCGGCAACGCGACCGCGCTTTGCCTCTCTGGTTCATCCTTGCCTCGTTATTGTGACGATTCCGATGCCTTTGGTCTTCGGAGTGGCATGGAAACCGTCACATCCTGTTTTGAAAACTATGCTTTCATTCACTGACCTCCAGCTGTTGCCTGCTCTGCAGAAGGCGCTGGAGGAAAATCATTACCAGACCCCCACCCCGATTCAGCAGCAGGCCATCCCGACTCTGCTGAACCACCAGGACCTGCTGGGTATTGCCCAAACTGGAACCGGAAAGACCGCGGCATTTTCCCTGCCGCTGTTGCAGAATCTGCTGTCAAACCCTGTCAAGCGTCGCCCGGGGATGCCTCAGGCCCTGATCTTGGTTCCGACTCGAGAACTGGCTGTTCAGGTTCAATCCTCCTTGAGCAGCTACGGACGCCACACGCACCTGAAGACCTTGGCGATTTTTGGAGGAGTCCGGATTTTTGGTCAAACCCGGGCGCTTCAGCAAGGGGTCGACATTCTGGTGGCCACCCCCGGAAGGTTGATGGACCACCTGGAGCAGCAACACCTCACGCTGGCGTCGGTACGCTTTCTGGTACTTGACGAAGCTGACCGAATGCTCGACATGGGGTTTTTGCCCACCATCCGCAACTTGATCCGGCAGCTTCCCAAAGAGCGGCAGACGATGTTGTTCTCGGCCACGATGCCGGCTCCGATCGTTCAGCTTACGGGCGATCTGCTCCGCGATCCTGTGCGGGTGGAGGTGACTCCGGAATCCACTCCGGTGGAGCGCATCGACCAGCGGCTCTACTTTGTTCCCCGGGAGCACAAGCGCGACCTGCTGCACAACCTGCTCTCTGACAACGCCGTCACCCGAAGCCTGGTCTTTACCCGGACCAAGGTGGGGGCTCAGCGCCTGGCCCTGATGCTTCAGAAGAAGGGAATTACCGCAGACGCGATCCATGGAAACCGTACCCAGAGTGCTCGTCAGAAAGCGCTGAAGAACTTCAGTCGCGGACGCCTCCAGGTGCTTGTCGCCACAGACGTTGCTTCCCGAGGAATCGACATCGACCAGGTGTCTCATGTGTTCAACTTTGAGCTTCCGGATGAGCCGGAAAGCTACGTCCACCGTATTGGAAGGACCGCTCGTGGTGGAGCCGAAGGCATCGCGGTGTCTCTCTGCTCTCCTGAGGAGCGCAGCAAGCTCAAGGCGATCGAGCGCACCCTGCGCCAGAAGCTCCCAATTCAGGAATGGGACAAGAGCCAGGTCCGCAGCGCGGCTTCCGAAGGGAAACTGGCTGCGCCCAAGCCGGCATCCCAAGAAGGCCGAGGAGCAGGAAAAAGGCCGCGCCCTGCGCACCTGAAGGCCGTGCACGGAGCAGAGGCACCGGTTTCTGAGACTTTCGGAGAACTCTCTCCGGAACCACGTCCACGACGCAGAAAGCAGCGCACGCTCTGGCAGAAGGATTCCCTCTCGGCTCAGCGTCACCGCAAGAAATCCGCTCCTCCCAAGGACACTGGCAACCGCCCTCCTCGCGCGCCCAAAGCAGCCTAAGCTGCTGAGAACCACTGACTCCCTGCAGCAACCGCCTGGGAGTCAGCTTGCCTTCCAGAAAGTCGTTTTTCGGACAAATCTCCTCCTGTTTTCGGACAAAAAATTGAAAATTTGAGACTTTCTGTCTCGACTTCCGTAATTCTTTGGACTACAAAGAGGTCGTTTTTTGACCACTCTTCACCGAATTTGGAGGTTAGGCATGTTGAAAATCTTTTCAAAAGCTTTGGGAGGCGTTCTTGCCTCGACCCTGATTGCCGCAAGCTTGAGCGCGGCTCCGAAGTCCGGAGGAACTCTGATCATCGCGTCGACTCAGGTCCCCCGACATCTGAACCCGGCTGTGCAGTCGGGCATTGCCACAGCCGTTCCGGGGACACAGATCTTCGCCTCTCCTCTGCGCTATGATGAGAACTGGAACCCGCAGCCCTACCTCGCCGAGCGCTGGGAGGTTGCAGCCGACGGCATGAGTGTGACGCTCCACCTGAACAAGCAGGCGACTTTTCACGACGGCAAGCCTGTGACCTCGGAAGACTTGGCGTTTTCTCTGATGACGGTCAAGCAGAACCACCCGTTCCAGACCATGTTTGCTCCAGTGAGCGCTGTGGATACACCGGATACCCACACCGCGGTGATTCGTCTGGAGAGGCCGCATCCGGCCATTCTGCTGGCCATGTCCTCCGCGCTGCTTCCGGTCATTCCCAAGCACATCTATGGAGATGGCCAGGATCCCAAGGGGCACCCGCGCAATGCGGACCCGGTAGGCTCTGGACCGTTCAAGTTTGTGGAGATGAAGCCCGGAGAGTACATTCGGCTCGCTCGCAACGAGAACTACTTCATGCAGGGGAAGCCTTACCTGGACGAGATCATCATCCGGATCAACCGCGACACCAGCAGCCTCGTGCTCTCCATGGAGCGTCAGGAAGCGCACCTCTGGCCGTTTTCTGCCTCGGTCCGTGACATTGAGCGGATGAAGAAGCAGTCGCACCTGGAGGCCACGGTTGATGGGTACGCGGCTGTGGGGGCTTTGAACTGGCTGGCGTTCAACCACGCCAAGAAACCGTTCGATGACAAGCGCGTCCGGCAGGCGATCTCCTATGCTGTCGATCGCAACTTCATCACCAAGGCGCTCCATCGCGGATTTTCCACCCGCATCTACGGGCCGATTCATCCGGACAGCCCGTACGCCACCGCAGATGTGGAGAAATACGACGTCGACCTGAAGAAGGCTGAGAGCCTGCTGGATCAGGCAGGCCTGCAGAAGAAAGGCGATGGCATGCGCTTCTCGCTGCAGATCGATTACATTCCGGGAAGTGACGAGCAGCAGAAGAACGTCGCCGAGTACGTCAAGACTCAACTCCGTAAGATTGGGATCAATGCCGAGTTGCGCGCCTCTCCGGACTTCCCGACCTGGGCCAAGCGCGTGGGCGGGCACGACTTTGACCTGAGCATGGACATTGTCTTCAACTGGGGGGACCCGGTCATTGGGGTGCACCGGACCTACATTTCCAGCAACATCCGCAAGGGAGTGATCTGGTCGAACACCCAGAGCTACAGCAATCCTCGTGTGGATGAGTTGCTCAGCCAGGCGGCTGTGGAAAGCGACATGAACAAGCGCAAGGCGCTCTACAAGGAGTTCCAGCAGATCGTTGCCGACGAGCTTCCGGTTGCCTGGATCAACATCCTGCCGTACCACACGGTCTACCACAAAAACCTGCGCAACCTCCCGACCACCATCTGGGGCACCATGGCTCCGATGGATGAGGTCTACTGGGAGTCGCAGCCCTGACCCAACCTCCTCTCTCCCTTTGCGGAGAGAGGACCTCAGCCTTCCGGGGCTGCGCCTGTGTCAAGTCCTGGCCCTCCCTGAACGAACCGCCTCATGCTCCAGTTGGTGCTGAAACGCGTGCTGAACGCTGTGCTTCTTCTTGCCACAGTCTTGGTGCTGAACTTCACCCTCATCCACCTCGCGCCCGGAGATCCGGCGGAGGTCATTGCCGGGGAGATGGGAGGAGCCACGGAGGAGATCCTGGCGGCAATCCGGCAGCAGTACGGACTGGACCAGCCCTTTCACATTCAACTTGGGCGCTACCTGGGACAGGTGCTTCAGGGGGATCTCGGATATTCCTACTACTTCAACACCTCGGTGATTGGGCTGATCGGTCAGCGACTGCCCGCCACCTTGGTGCTGGTGATCACTGCAGCGTTGCTGAGCATTGTGACCGGGACGCTTCTGGGCGTGGTCGCAGCGCGTCGTCCCAATGGACTCCTGAGCCACTTCACCACCATCATTTCCCTGGTTGGCTACTCGGCTCCGGTGTTCTGGACCGGGCTGGTGCTGCTGATCCTGTTCGCCTCGATGCTCCCCTGGTTTCCGGTCTCCGGAATGAATGACATCCTGCTCAAGAATCCTTCTTGGTGGATTCAGGTCTGGGACGTTCTGCATCACCTGGTGCTCCCGGCGTTCACCCTGGCGATCATCTACATCGCTCAATACAGCCGCCTCGCCCGGGCGAGCATGCTGGAGGTGCTTGGAGCCGACTACATCCGGACAGCACACGCCAAGGGGCTCTCTGCAGATCGAGTGGTCTACAAGCACGGCCTCCGGAACGCCATCCTCCCGGTGATCACCGCCGCCGGACTGCAGTTTGGGAACCTCTTTGCCGGCGCAGTCCTGGTGGAAACCGTCTTCAACTGGCCGGGTCTGGGCAGTTTGGCGTTCGACTCCATCCTCCGGCGCGACTACCCGACCATGCTCGGAATCCTCTTCTTCTCGGCATTCATGGTCACTGTGGCCAACCTGCTCACCGACGTGGCCTACGGCGTGGCCGACCCCAGAATTCGGAAACGATGAACTCTCCGTCCCCGCTCGAATCCTACAGCCCCTCCCGTGAGGCATGGCGGATGTTTCGCAGAAACCACACCGCTGTCGCCGGGCTGCTGCTGCTGCTGCTGATCATGGGGGCCACGTTGCTTGGGCCGTCGCTCTATCCGATCGACCCCTTCGAGATGGTCTGGGCCCCGCTCTCTCCCCCGGGAGAGGAGGGCTGGGTTCTGGGAACCGACCAGTTAGGGCGAGACATCCTGGCCGGACTGATTCATGGGGGCAAGGCGACGCTGCTGGTGGGCGTGACTGCAGCACTGATCAGCGTCTTCATCGGGGTAACGATCGGGGCCCTTGCCGGATACTACGGCGGCTGGGTAGATGAGGTTCTGATGCGCATCACCGAGTTCTTTCAGGTGCTCCCAGCTCTGCTCTTGGCCATGGTGCTGGTGATGCTTTTTTCTCCAACCCTGACCACGATCACGATCGCCATCGGAGTGGTCAGCTGGACGGCAGAGGCCCGGCTGGCGCGAGCCGAGTTCCTCCGTATCCGGGAGCTGGACTTCGTCAAGGCTGCCCGGACAATCTCCTCCTCCGATGCCCGGATCATCTGGCGCGTGATCCTGCCCAACGCCTCCCCGCCCCTGATCGTTTACGCCGCGCTGATCACGGGTGTGGCGATCCTCTTTGAAGCCGGGCTGAGCTTCCTTGGACTTGGAGATCCGAACGTGATGAGCTGGGGGCTGATGATCGGTTCTGGACGTCAGTACTTTCTGGATGCCTGGTGGGTCGTGACCTTCCCTGGGATCGCGATCTTTCTCACCGTCCTCAGCATCAGTCTGATCGGCGATGGCTTGAATGACGCGCTCAATCCCAAGCTCCGGGAGCGTTGATGGAGGCACTGCTTGAAGTCAGCGGGCTCTCCGTCCTCTTTGGGAAGCATCGCGCGGTGGACGATGTTGGGTTCCGGATCGATCCAGGCAAAACGTTGGCGTTGGTGGGGGAGTCTGGTTCCGGGAAGTCCGTCACCGCGCTTTCGATCATGCGCCTGGTTGAACTCAGCTCTCAGGGGCGCATCGTCTCCGGGAGCATCACCTTCCACCACGAAGGTCAGCGCCAGGACCTCCTGCGGCTTCCGGAGTCCCGGATGCGTCAGATCCGTGGAGACCGGATCTCGATGATCTTCCAAGAGCCGCTCTCCTCCTTGAACCCGGTCTACACGATCGGCAACCAGTTGACTGAAAGCATTCGACTGCACCAGCAAGTCTCCTCGGAGGCCGCCGAGGCTCAGGCGCTGGAGATGCTGGAGCGGGTCCGGATTCCGGAAGCCCGCAGTCGACTTCGAGACTACCCGCATCAGCTCTCTGGAGGGATGCGGCAGCGAGTCATGATCGCCATGGCCTTTGCCAGCAATCCGGATCTGTTGATTGCTGATGAGCCCACCACGGCGCTGGATGTCACGATCCAGGCACAGATTCTGGCGCTGATGAAGCAGCTTCAGGAGGAGTTCGGCACCGCGATCCTGCTGATCACTCACGACATGGGCGTGGTCGCCGAGACCGCAGATGACGTCGCCGTGATGTGCCGCTCGCGCCTGATCGAATCCGGGACCGTGCACTCGATCTTCCGGCAGCCCGGGCACGACTACACCCGAGCGCTGCTCAAGGCTGTCCCGCGCCTGGGAAGCATGCAGGGCGAGCCGCGCCCCAAAAAGTTCGAACTGCTTGAGGAGTTCCCTCCCTCCCTCCCAGCCGAGACGTTGGAATCCGGACCGGATTCCACGGTGCTGCAGGTGGACCAACTGGTGAAGCGCTTCCCGATCCGCAAGGGGGTGTTTCGGCAGACCACGGGGAACGTCCACGCCGTGGAGTCGGTCTCCTTCTCTCTTCAGGCCGGAGAGACACTGGCGCTGGTTGGCGAGAGCGGCTGTGGAAAATCGACTACGGCCAACCTGGTGATGCGGCTGCTGGAGCCGGATTCGGGGAGTATTCGGCTGCAGGAGGCAGACATCACTCATCTCTCCGGAGAGGCCTTGCGGGTACACCGCAAGAAGATGCAGATGATCTTTCAGGACCCCTACTCCTCGCTGGATCCACGCCGTACTGCTGCCGATTCCGTGGCAGAGCCGCTAGAGGTCAACGAGCCTCGGCTAAGCCGCTCCGCACGCGAGGAGCGCGTCGCCGAGCTGTTCCGCAGGGTTCATCTGACTCCGGAGCAGCGCCATCGCTTTCCCCATCAGTTCTCCGGAGGGCAGCGGCAACGCATCTGCATTGCCCGGGCGCTGGCGCTCAACCCCAGCCTCCTTGTTGCTGACGAGGCTGTCTCTGCGCTGGACGTCTCCATTCAGGCTCAAGTGCTCAACCTGATGCTCGACCTGCAGGCGGAGCTGGGACTGGCGTTTCTGTTCATCTCGCACGATATGGCGGTGGTGGAGCGCATCAGCCACCGGGTGGCCGTGATGTACCTTGGGCAGATTGTGGAGATTGGTCCCCGGGCAGAGGTTTTCTCCAATCCAAGACACTCCTATACGCGCAAGCTCCTCTCTGCAGTTCCGGTGGCCGAACCAAGCTCCAGCCCCGTAAGACGTTCGCTCTCTACCGAAGAAATTCCAAGCCCGGTCCGCCCCGCAGGGTTTGAGCCCCAATTGGTTCAGATGCAGCAGGCAACGCCAGGTCATTATTACGCGCTCGAAGAGGCCTCCTCATGACACAGCACACGATTTATCAGGCGAAGCAAATTCACACGATGAACTCCGCAACTCCAGCAGCGACGCATGTTGCGGTCCGGGAAGGGCGCATTCTGGCCGTGGGCTCGGAAGAGGAGGTTCGTAGCTGGGGTGACGCTCCGGTGGACATGCGCTTTGCCGACAAGGTCCTCCTTCCCGGGTTTGTTGAGGGACACGCGCACCTGATGGCCGGAGGAATCTGGAGCTACACCTACGTTGGATATCACGACCGCATGGACCCGCAAGGGCAGCCGTGGCCTGCACTCACAGACATTTCCGGGGTCCTGGAACGGTTGCGGGAGATCGGCTCTCGGCTGCCTCCGGAGGCACCTTTGGTCGCCTGGGGGTTCGACCCGATCTTTCTGCCCAGCAAGCGCCTGGACCGGACCGACCTCGACTCCGTCTCGGAGACTCGTCCGATCGCCGTGATGCACTCCAACTTTCACCTGATGACGGTCAACTCGGCGGCGCTGAAACTGGTCGGCTACTCGCGAGACACCGACGTTCAGGGCGTTCACAAGCAGGCTGACGGCCATCCCAGCGGAGAACTGCAGGAAATGGCGGCGATGTTTCCGGTCATGCGACGCCTGGGGATCAACTTCCGGGAGCTGGGAAGCGCTGCAGAGGGGATCCGGGACTATGCCTCCGTTGCGCGACGCTGCGGTGTGACCACCGCCACCGACCTGTTCAGCTCGCTTGAAGAGGAGGAGGTTGAGCGGTTGCTGGATCTGACGGGTTCGGCCGACTATTCGCTCCGGGTGGTTCCGGCTCTGAACGCGCTGGGAGGCACACCGGAGGAGATCGCCCAAAAGGCTCAGGCCCTCCGCTTGAAGAGCACCGAGATGCTGCGATTGGGGCTCGTCAAGGTCATGACGGACGGCTCCATCCAGGGCTTCACTGCCCGGGTTCAGTGGCCTCACTACTACAAAGGTCCGAACCACGGCATCTGGAACCTGCCTCCGGAGAGTCTCTACGCCTTGACCGAACACCTCAACCGAGAGGGCATTCAGATGCACCTGCACGTGAACGGAAGCGAGGCGTCCAAGGTGACCATTGCCGCGCTGCGAGAGGCGCTCCGCAAGACGCCATTCCCCGATCACCGGCATACCTTGCAGCACTGCCAGATGGCGGATCAGGCCCAGTTCCGGAGCATGGCTGCGCTGGGCCTGTGCGCCAACCTGTTTGCCAACCACATCTACTACTTTGGAGACCAGCACCGCGACATCACCATCGGTCCGGAGCGCGCGGCGCGCATGGACGCCTGCCGGACAGCGCTGGATGAAGGCGTACCGCTGGCCATCCACTCCGATGCACCCGTGACGCCGATGGGCCCGCTCTTCACCGCCTGGTGCGCTGTGCATCGCCTGACCGGGAGCGGGAAGGTCTTGGGACCCAATGAGCGTATCAGCGTTCCGGAGGCGCTCAAGGCCATCACGATCGGGGCCGCCTACACGCTCCACTTGGACCACGAGATCGGTTCCATCGAATCCGGAAAGCGTGCGGACTTCGCCGTGCTGGAAGAGGACCCGTTCACCGTGCCCTCCGAAACCCTCAAGGATGTCCCGGTTTGGGGAGTCGTCTCCGGAGGGAGAGTCTTCCCCGCGGCGCCGGAATGACCCCCAGCGTCCCGCTGACAATTGTTGCCGGGTATCTCGGCGCCGGGAAAACCACGCTGGTGAACCACCTGATCCAGCAGGTCTCCGGAGTGCGTCTGGCGGTGCTGGTGAACGACTTTGGCGCGCTGAACATCGACGCCGAGTTGATCGCCTCCCGAAACTCACAGACCATTCAACTGGAAAATGGCTGCATCTGCTGCTCGCTGGGCGGGGGGCTCTACGATGCGCTGGATCGCTTGCTCACCCACCCGGAGCTTCCGGAAGGGATCCTGATCGAGGCCAGCGGTGTGGCTGAACCGGACAAACTGGCTGACATCGCCCGGGCTGAACCGGAGTTGTCCTTGGATGCCGTGGTCTGCGTGGTTGACGCGGAGACGGTGCGCGAACGCGTGAAGGACCCCCAAGTGGGAAGCATCCTCCGGAGGCAGATTCAAAGCGCCGACCTCCTGCTGCTGAACAAGATCGACCTTGTTTCCAACTCCGAGAAAGAGGCTCTGGAGTGCTGGATTTCCGAACAGAATCCTCGGGCTTCACAGGCGCAGGCCGAGCAGGCGCAGGTTCCGGTTGAGTGGGTCATCGGGGCACATTTTGAAAAAGAGGATCCTCAAACAAAACATGCTCCAAAATTTCGGATCCTGCACGAAGAGCTGTTCTCCCGCTGGCACCGAATGGAGGAGCCCTCCTGCACGGTCGCAGAACTGAGGGCGGCGCTGGAGCACCTGCCCGAGGGAGTGCACCGGCTGAAGGGCTGGATTGCCGGCAGCTCAGGCGTTCTGGAGGTTCAGGCAGTCGGGGCCCGGTATGAAATTCGGGAGAGGCCTGGCGCCCGGGAAAGTTCCCGGCTGGTGGCCATTGGCCCCAGCGATGTGCGCTTTGCGGAGCGGCTGGATGCCTGGTTTGACAAGTGGTTGGCTTTCGGAGACCAGCCCGGCTAGAGTGGAACTTCCGGATGCGTTTTGTTCAACCATGCCAGAGAGTTCTGAATGAAGGCAACCTTGCTTGGAGTGGCTTTGTTGGGAGCATTGCCCCTGTGGGCGACAGAGTATTACTGTCAGGCGGAGTTTTTCCTCGGTTTCAACTCCCGGGAAGACGGAACCGCAACCACGTACCGGCTCTTGTCCGACAGTCGGTACGTCCTCCGGATCGAGCAGGAGCGGTTGGCCGTCTTCCGGCCAAATGATGAGGCCGACTTCTGCGACACCTCGTTCTATGACTGGGAGGCCGAGATCCACCAGTGTCTTCGCAGGAACGGTGCACAGACGATGATTGAGCGGTATTTCTCATTCAACCCGAAAAACCTGAAGTTTTCCGTGATCACCTTGGAGAAGGTCGGATTTGAGACGATACACGGGGGGTTGTGCCGGAAGACCGAGGACTCCTGAGGGCTGTGTAGTCAGAGCTGGACTTCGTAGACGTTCCACTGGGTTTTTTGCGCCACCCGGTCGTAGAGGGTCCGGGCGCGGTAGTTGTCATCCGCAGTGATCCAGCGAATCTTCGGCCAGCCGCGCTCTTGGGCCAGCGCCTTCAGCTGCATGATCAGCGCCTCGCCGACCCGCTTCCCACGAGCTTCCGGACTCACGAACAGGTCATCCAGGAAGCCAACCTCAACACCTCGCAACGGGTTGGGCATTGTCCGGAAGTGGGCCAGTCCCCAAAGCTTCCCGGACTCTTCGGCGACCCACCCCTCCAGAACATGATCCGGGTCGTGCAACCACCTCCAGACAGTGTCTGAGGTCTGTTCGGACATGGGGACCCGGTAGAATTCGGCGTATTGTCGATACAATCCCAGCCACTGGGTGTGGTCTCCGGGCTGAACCGCTCTCAGCTTCATTGTGCAATCCTCAGATCGATCAGATGGGTCGAGCAGGAGATGCAGGGGTCGTAGGCACGAGCCAGGCGCTCCAGGTCGGATTTGAGTTGGCCTTCGCCGCCTCTACGGTTTTGCTGGAGCCACGATTGGACCGTCTGGCGAATATCCGCTTCGATCTGCGCCAGGTTCTGAGCCGTCGGAGTGACAATATCCGCATCGACCACCACTCCGCTTGGGTTGAGCGTGTAGCTGTGGAACAGCGTTCCTCGGGGGACTTCCATTGCGGCAGTGCCGGTGCGCTCCTCCTTGGGAAGCTCGATTCGGGTCTGTGGTTCTGGAGCAGGAGACAGCTCAGACAGTTCGCTGCACAGGCGAATGGCCTCCTCACAGCAGTGAATCAATTCCACCAACTGTGCCGCATTGTTAAGCAGAGGGTTCGGAGGAATCTCCGGACCAAAGAGGCGGTCGGCAACCCGGGCGGCCTCTCCGCCAAGCTGGGGCCGATGGTGGATCAGACGAGCCAGCGAGCCGACCATGAAGGGTTCGTTGGAAAACAGCGACTGCTTTGCCGTGGAGTGCTGCACCACGCTCTCATTGACGTAGTTCCGGAACTCCGAGACCGGCAACGCTGGCTGTCCGCTGGCTTGGATGGTCCGGCCAATTCCAAGCCCCAGCGCGTTGCGCTCGGGGAGCAGGGCCACAAAGTTGCGCTCCGACTGGGCAAAGTCGGGGTGCTCCAGCGAGGCCGCCAGCGGTTCCAGGGTCTCCAGAACGCGCAGACAGGCTTCGGCTTCGGCACGGATCTCGTCAAAGACCTTCCGCGCGGGCCAGGTCCCCACGCCTCCAACGAGCATGTTCACCGGATGAATCGCCCGTCCGCCGATGCGCTCCTGAATCAGGTTCCCAAACTTCTTGAGCCGCAGGGCACCCTTGACCTCCTCTCCGTGCTGCTGCTGCATGTCCAGCACGCTGGGCAACCCCAAATAGTCCGGAACCGCAAGCATGAAGAAGTGCAGGGCGTGGGACTCGATCATCTCTCCGTGATTGAGCAGATCCCGCAGGCGCTTCACCGACTCCGGAACCTCGACCTGCAGGGCGTCTTCCAGAGCCGTAATCGAGCACAGCGCATGTGCGGCCGAGCAGATGGCGCAGACTCGACAGACGATCCCGGGGATCTCCCGATAGGGATGCCCGCGGAGCAGGGCCTCGTAGAAGCGAGAACCCTCGAAGATTCCCATCTGGCAGGAGACCTCGTCGTCTTCACTCAAAGTCACTTGGATGCCTCCGTGGCCTTCGACGCGGTAGAGGTGTGGAATTTCAATGACCTGTCCCATTAAGCTGACTCGGAAGAGGGAATACGCTGGCGTCCGCGCCGTTCCGGGTCTTCGGCCCACTCCCGGCGCAGGTGGTGGTTGACCCAGGCGGGAGCGGAGTACCGCTGAATCTGCTCAATCACATCGGCCTTGCTGAGGCCATGCTCACTGAAGAGCTGGGCAGTGGCATCATAATGCGGCTCGTCCACCGGCCCACGGCAGCCGTAGCACGGAACTCCCAGGCTGGGACAGCGCGCCTTGCAGCCTCCGGCGCTGATTGGTCCACAGCAGACGATCCCCCGAGTCTTCACCAGACAGAGGTTCTCCGCAATCCGGCACTCCGAGCACACGGAGTAGTCGTGACGCTCCGGAGTGGTCCGTTGCAAGATCGCAATCAGGGTGTTCAGGAACTCCTCTTTCTCAATCGGACATCCTGGAACCGCAAAGTCCACCGGAACAAAGTCGCTCACCGGATGAGCCTGCTCCAGGTTGATCTCGTCCAGGTCCTTGCCCTCGTACACCAGCTTCTGCAGCAGCTCGAGCGGCAGCTCGTTCCGCATCGCCGGAATACCTCCCCAGACTGCACAGGTCCCGATCGCCAGCAGCGCAGCGGACTTGGAGCGCACATTCAGCAGCAGGTCCAGATCCCGCTGTGTACAGACCGAACCCTCCACAATCGCCAGGTCCAGCCGTCCCTCCAGATCTCCTGCCGACGAGGCCATTCCGAATTTGACAATCTCAATCCGGCTCGCCAGGTCGACCAGCTCATCCTCGCAGTTGAGGATCACCAGCTGGTCTCCGGCACATCCGGTGAGTCCAAAAATACCGACTCGGGGTTTGATTCGCTTCATCGCCATCCTCCCAGATACGGGTCATCCTTCCCGGAAGGCGGCTGCCAGGCTTCACGCAACCCTCTGGCTTCCCAGACAGAAAACACGGGCCCGTCCGTACACGTGTAGCGGTAGCCGATGGCACAGTGTCCACACTTGCCAATCGCACACTCCATGCGCCGCTCCAGGCTCACGTAGACGTGCTCCGGGAAGACCTTCATGTCTCGCAGACGATCCGTCACGTAACCGTACATCACCGGCGGTCCGCAGATGGCAAAGCGGGTTCGAGTTTGCTCCAGAGGAAGCTCGGCCAGCAGGTCCAGAAGGTTGCCCTGAATCAGAGGCAGGCCGCTCAAGGACTCCTCTCGGGCCGGCACTCGGTCACAGGCCAGGTGCACCTGAACCCCTCCGGACTGGTTGATCTGCTTGAGCGCCTCCGGGTAGAGCAGCTGCCCGACCGCCCGGGTTCCGTAGAGCAGGTGGACGTCCTCGCCGAAGCGCTCCCGGTGCTGGTGAGCGTACTCGAGCAGAGACCTCAGCGGAGCCATTCCCAGACCGCCGGCCATCATCACCAGGCTGTTGCCGTGGAGGTCCTCCAGCGGGAACCCGCGTCCGTAAGGTCCTCGCAGCCCCACTCGTGCTCCAGGGGTGAGGTCGAAGAGCGCCCGGGTGACACGTCCGACACGCCGGATGGTCAGGCGCAGCTCACGCTCTTCAGGCGGGATGGCCTGAGAGACTGGGGCGTGACAGATGGAAATCGGAACCTCTCCCACTCCGATCACGGAGAGCATCACGAATTGACCTGGGCGGTGGTTCGAGCCATCCGGGCCGTCCTCTCCGGGCTTGAGCCGGAAGCGAAAGAGCATGTGGTCCGGCAACAGCTCCTCCTTGCCCACCAGCCAGGCGGTCCGGGGGAGCATCGGATCGCGTAGCCGCGGCGACCTCCCGGTTTTGATTGGCGATAGTGTTAATTCAGCGTTCACAGCTTCCACGAACCTTTGCAAAGACTTGGGTGATGTCGATCCCGGCAGTGCAGGCGTCCACGCAACGTCCGCATCCGGTGCAGGAGGGCATGCCGAACTGCTCGACGAAGCCCTGCTCCTTGTGGTAGTAACGGTTGCTGACCCGTGCCGCACGGTCCGGACGCATCAGTTCATCTCCGGCGATGCGGGTGAAGTCCCGGA
Organism: Deltaproteobacteria bacterium; assembly: GCA_038133845.1. Classification (GTDB taxonomy): domain Bacteria; phylum SAR324; class SAR324; order SAR324; family NAC60-12; genus JAYPUA01. The sequence goes on along the minus strand of JAYPUA010000002.1, from coordinate 69,078 downwards.
ACAGGCAGGAGTCCCAACGCCTGACGCGCTCCCCGCTCTCTCCAGAGAGCTCCGTGCGGTCAAAGACGGTGAAGCAGGTGCAGGTTGGGCAGACCATGCTGCAGGCTCCGCAGGCAAAGCAGGCATCTCCCAACTCCTTCCAAGCCGGGCTGTCTTCCTCAAAGCGGAGCAGTTGGGGCAGGTCGCTGATTGGGAGGACCCGGTTGAACGAGCTTCTCCGGACTTCAAGCTTCTTCTGGTGCTCCACAATCTGCGAGCGTTGGACGTGCTCGAAGAGGTCGCGCTCCAGGTGAACCAGCGCGTGTCCCACCGGGGTGCGGACCATGGTCACAAAGCCGGCCTCGATCTCCCACAGAAACAGGTCATAGACGTCCTCCACGTGATCGGTCCCGGTGCTCTGGCAGAAGCACTTCTCGTCCGGCATGCAGCCCAGTCCAATCACCTTGGCTCCTTGGCGGCGACGCTCGTAGTGGTAGTCTCCGTAGCCGTCCTGAAAGAAGCGGTCCGTCACCCGCAGCCCGTGAAGCTCGCACGGATGTGGCCCAAAGAGGATCGGAGGCTCCTCCTCCAAAGGAGCCTCCTGGTAGCCCTCCTCTTCGGAAAATGTGGAGAGGACCTCTTCTGCCGGAAAGAAGTACTTCTTCAGCGGAAGCGTGGTCCGGAGAAACTCCAGGGCGACCTCTTCCGGTCCAGAGAGTTCGGAGTACTCCACATACCGGTACTGGCCTTCTCCAGCGGCTGCCGGGACCACCAGTCGGCCATGAGCGTTGAGCGCTTCCAGAAAGGCGGAGAGGTTGGGTTTGGGAAGAAAGAGGATTTCCATGTCGTGTCAGGGCAAGTGGAACTGCGGCAGTACTTTATCGAGCGCATTGCCGCGGGAACATAGGTATTTTCCCTAGGTATGTTTGCGGGTACTCTAGCGCGGCCTTGGCGCTATGATCAAGACATGTTGTCAGTTTTACACAATGCTATGGCAAGGAGGGTTTTATGGAAAAGCAGGTTTGGCTGTTTACAGAGGGGCGCAAGGAGGACCGGATGCTTCTTGGAAGCAAGGGGGCAAATCTGTGTGAGATGACGTCTCTGGAGCTTCCGGTTCCGTTCGGGTTCATCCTGACCACTCGCGTTTGTGCGGATTACGCCCGGATCGGTCGCCTTCCCCATGGGGTGATGGAGGAGGTCTGGGCGGCCATCCGGGAGATTGAGCAGCGGCATCAGGCACGCTTTGGCGACGCCTCCAACCCTCTGCTGGTCTCGGTGCGTTCCGGAGCCCCTGTCTCCATGCCTGGGATGATGGACACTGTCCTCAATCTGGGGCTGAACGACTCCATCGCCCGGCTCTGGGCAGAGTCCTCCGGGAATCCACGATTTGTCTACGATGCCTACCGACGCTTCATCCAGATGTATGGCGACGTCGTGGAAGGCCTGGGTTCAGAGCCGTTTGAGGAGATCCTGGAGGAGTACAAACGCTCCCGGAGCTTGAAGAGCGATCTGGACCTCAACGCCGAAGACCTGAAAGTCATCGCCTCTCGCTTCCGGGAAATCCACACCCCTCCAGACGATCCGCGGGAGCAGCTGGAGCGCTCGATCGAGGCGGTCTTCCGCTCCTGGAACAACAACCGCGCCAAGCGCTACCGCCGGATTCACGATATCCCGGAGAGCCTGGGGACCGGAGTGATCGTTCAGGCAATGGTCTATGGAAACCGGAGCCTGAACTCGGGAACGGGCGTGGCCTTCACCCGCAACCCGGCTACCGGAGACCGCGTGTTTTATGGCGAGTACCTGATGAACGCCGAGGGGGAAGACGTGGTCGCGGGCATCCGGACTCCGGAGCCCCTGGAGACGCTTCAGCGCGATCTGCCTGACCTCTATGCCCAGCTCTACCGGATGCAGCAGATTCTGGAGATGCACTACCGGGACATGCAGGATCTGGAGTTCACGATTGAGGAAGGCAAGCTCTGGATGCTGCAAACTCGGACCGGAAAGCGTACCCCGAAGGCGGCCGTCAAGATCGCGGTGGACATGGTCTCCGAGGGGCTGATCAAGGAGCGTGAGGCGCTCAAGCGCATTGACCCGAACCAGATGGACTATTTCCTCCATCCGATGATCGATTCGAAGGCCGATCGTGATGTCCTCGCCAAGGGGCTACCGGCCAGCCCCGGAGCCGCCACTGGGCGCGTGGTGTTCTCTGCTGACGACGCAGAAGCATGGGCGGCTCGTGGCGAGGACGTCATTCTGGTGCGGCGTGAGACCACTCCGGAAGACATCCACGGGATGAAGGCCGCTCAGGGCCTGCTGACCGCGCTGGGCGGGATGACTTCGCATGCGGCCGTGGTGGCCCGCGGAATGGGCAAGTGCTGCATTGCCGGATGTGGTGAGATCACCGTCGATGCTGCGGGCAAGCGCTTCACCACCGAGTCAGGTGCCTCCATTGCAGAGGGAGAGGTGATCACCCTTGATGGCACTACTGGAGAGGTCATGCCGGGAACGGTCCCGACCGTTAGCGCCCAAGCCGATCCGGACTTTCAGACTGTCTTGAGCTGGGCTGATCGCTACCGACGCTTACGGGTTCGCGCCAACGCCGAGACCCCGGAAGACACCACAAAAGCTCGCGAGTTGGGAGCCGAAGGCATCGGGCTCTGTCGAACCGAGCACATGTTCTTTGATGCGGAGCGTATCGATGTCGTCCGGGCAATGATCCTCGCCGACTCTCCAGAGTTGCGGCAGCGACACCTGGACCGGCTCCGCAACTTCCAGAAGTCCGACATGCGCCAGCTCTTTGAGATCATGTCCGGCTTCCCGGTGACCGTCCGCCTGCTGGACCCGCCTCTCCACGAGTTTCTCCCGCAAGAAGAGAAAGAACTCCGGGCGCTGGCCGGCCGGCTGAGCATGGACCCGCAGGCCGTGATGCAACGTGCCGCCGAGCTGGAAGAGGTCAACCCAATGCTGGGCTTCCGGGGATGTCGGCTCTCGGTGGCACAGCCGGAGATTACCCGGATGCAAGTGGATGCGATCCTCTCGGCCGCTCTGGAAGCGCGCAAGGCCGGTGCAGAGGCACAGCCGGAAATCATGATTCCACTCACGGTCGCCCGAAGTGAACTGGACACCGTGATGGCGCTGGTTCGAGAGACCGCGGAGCACGTCTTCGAGCGCTCCGGAGAGCGGATCGAATATCAGCTTGGGACGATGATGGAGACCCCAAGGGCCTGTGTACGAGCGGGGGTGTTTGCCGAGGTGGCAGAGTTCTTCAGCTTCGGGACCAATGACCTCACGCAGATGACCTATGGCTTCTCCCGGGATGACGTTGGCAAGTTCCTTCCGGCATACCTGGAGCAGAAGGTCTTGGAGAACGACCCCTTCACCGTGCTGGACCAGCGTGGGGTCGGGGCCTTGATCGAGGTTGCCGTCCAGGAGGCACGCAAGGTGAACCCGGAACTGCACGTGGGCATCTGTGGAGAGCACGGTGGTGAGCCGCGCTCCATCCGCTTCTGCCATGAGACAGGCTTTGACTACGTCTCCTGCAGCCCCTACCGAGTGCCCATAGCTCGCATTGCGGCCGCACAAGCCCTCCTCTGAACAGACTCCGGAGGGCGGCTCCCCTTCACGAACCTCCGGAGTTTCCGGGCGGTGGCGCTTGCTGCCACCGCCTTTTTCCCTCAAGGCTTCTCCAACCTCTCCTCCTGACACCGATGTGTGCTGGCACTTCCCCGACTTTCGGGGTAGCGTGCTGTTTCAGAGCTTTTGAAACAGACCGCACTCTTGCAGAAAGGAGTCATGATCATTGGTGTTGACGTCGGTGGAACCTTCACGGACGTGTTCTTTTTGGATGAAGCCCAGCAGCAGATTCAGGTGGCCAAGGTCCCGTCCACTCCGACAGACCAGTCGGTGGGCTTCCTCGAGGGGCTTCACGCGCACGCTCCGGAGCTGACCCGCATCAAGACGGTGGTCCATGGAACCACGGTGGGCACCAACGCCCTGCTCAGTCGAGGCGGAGCCAAAACCGGAATTCTGACCACGGTGGGCTTCCGGGATGTCCTGGAAATGCGCCGCCGGGATCGCCCGCAGACCTGGGGACTCTGGGGGCAGTACGACCCGGTTGTGCCGCGAAATCTCAGGCTGGAGGTCTCGGAGCGGGTTCTGGCCGATGGCACGCTGCACACCGAGGTCGACCTGGGCGAGGTGGAGGCGCAGGTTCAAGTGCTGCTGGAGGCAGGTGTGGAGGCCGTCTCCGTGTTCTTCATTAACGCGTACGCAAATGCGGAGAACGAGCGCAAGGCTGTGGAGCGGGTCCGAAAGCTATGGCCAAACCCTCACGTCAGCGCCAGCCACGAAATCCTCCCGGAGATCCGCGAGTTTGAGCGCGTGTCCACCACCACTCTGAACGCCTACCTGCAGCCAAAGGTGAGCCGCTACTTGGAGAACCTGGACCACAGCATGCGCCAGGAGAACTTTTCGGGAGAGCTGCTCATTGTCCAGAGCAACGGAGGTGTGATGAGTGTGGAGACGGCGGAGCGCTTTCCGGTCCGTACCGCTCTCTCCGGGCCTGCGGCAGGAGTAATCGCCAGCGCCTACATCGGGAGCGAGGCGGGCTTCCCCAATGTGATCAGCTGCGATATGGGGGGGACCAGTTTCGACGTCTCGCTGGTCAAGGGCGGTGAGAGTGCGCTGGCCGCACAGACCTCCATCGGCTTCGGGATGGTCGTCCGGACTCCGATGATCCAGATCACCACCATCGGTGCTGGAGGGGGCTCGATCGCCTACGTGGATCGAGGCGGGCTGCTGGAGGTCGGTCCGGAGTCTGCGGGCTCTGACCCCGGTCCAGTGTGTTACGGGCTGGGGAGCACTCGCCCCACCGTGACCGACGCCAACGTGGTGCTGGGGCGCATCAACGCGGATCGTCCAATCGGAGGCAAGCTGAGCCGGCTGGATGTGGACTCGGCAAAGGCGGCCATTCAAACGCATGTCGCCGAGCCGCTGGGGCTGGACGTGATGTCTGCCGCAGAAGCCATCATCCGGGTTGCCAATTCGAAGATGGCCGGAGCGATCCGGCTGGTTTCGGTCGAACAGGGGCACAACCCTCGGGAGTTTGCGGCCATGCCCTTCGGAGGCGGTGGCTCTCTGCACGTCTGTGCGATGATCCGCGAGGTTGGGCTGGCCCGGGCCCTGGTTCCGCGCTATCCCGGAGTGACCAGCGCCCTCGGCTGTGTGATCGCCGACATGCGTCATGACCGGGTCCAGACCTTCAACTCTCTGCTTGACTCGCTCGAGGTAGCGGCTCTGCGCTCTGCGATGGAGACCTTTGCCCAAGAAGGAGCACGGTTGCTGGAAGCCTCCGGAGTGACCTTTGAGGGCCGTGAGGTACGCTTTGAGCTGGACATGTCCTACCTCGGTCAAACCCACACGGTGGAGGTCCCCATCGTGCAGCAGCTGCTCGCTCCCGGCGGTTCACCTCCCGAGCTGGAGGTCTCTCCGGAGCGCATCCGGACGGCATTTGAAACACGATATCGTGAAATCTACGGGCGGATCCTGGAGAACCTCCCCATCCGGCTCCTCAACCTCCGGGGCGCGGTGATCGGCCAGCGTCCGAAGCTGGACCTGACGCTGCTTGCCCCCAAGGATCAGGTAGCGCCCGAGGCGTGCTGTGTGGGAGAGCGTCCGGTCTGGGTGGAAGGCGGCTGGCACACTGCCAAACGCTATGAGCGCCTGCGCCTGCCTGTGGGAGCACGTGTCTCCGGACCCGCCCTGTTTGAACAACCGGACACCACCATCTTTCTGGAACCGGACATGACCGCCGAGGTCGACCGCTTCGGCAACCTCCTCATTCTTCCGGAGAACGCATGAAGCTGAAGCTTTCACAACAGGCCCCGAAAAGTTTGGCCCTGATCCTGGTGGACCTGCAAAACGATTTTCTGCACCCGGAAGGTGCCTACGGACGCGCCGGACAGAAGGCGCAGAGCATCGCCGAGCTTCCGCACAGGCTGAGGCCTCTGATTGAGGCTGTCCGTCAGCAAGGAGGATGGGTCGTCTCGACTCACTTCACCTTGGTTCCCGGAAAGGGAGGAGAGCCCTTCATCCTTGACCACCTTCGGGAACTGCGTCCGTTTCTGGGAAGAGGCGACTTCGCACCCGGCTCCTGGGGGCAGCAGTTGGTGGACGAACTCCAGCCCGCAGACCTGAGCGTGGAGAAGGTCGCCTACAGCGCGTTCTACATGAGCCGGCTGGAGTGGGTGCTGCGTCGCGCCGGCATTGAGGCGCTGCTGTTTTCCGGAATCGTCACCAACGGAGGCGTGGCCTCCACGGTCCGGGATGCACACGTCCGGGACTTCCGGACCGCAGTCCTCAGCGATGGCTGTGCTGCATTCTCGGAAGCGGTCCATCAGGCGGCCCTGGACGACCTCTCCACCGTCTCGACCGTGATGACCTGCGCCGAGGCGCTTCAGGTCCTGGAGGGGCGATGAGCGTGCTCTCTGCATCCGGGGTGGAGTTTGACCTCCAGGTTCCGGTCCTGGTTGTCGGGGCGGGAGCCTGTGGACTCACTGCGGCTCTGGCGGCAGCGGAGCAAGGGGCGGAGGTGCTGGTCCTTGAGCGCGATGCCAAGCCCAGTGGTTCCACCTCGCTGTCCTCCGGACTGATCCCTGCCGCCGGGACACGCTGGCAGGCGGCGCTGCAGGTCGAAGACTCCCCGAGCCTGTTTGCCTCGGATATCCAGGGGAAGGCTCATGGGAAGGCCAATCCGCAGTTGGTTGAGCAGATGACAACACAGGTTGGCCCTACCCTGGAGTGGCTTGCCGATGCGCATGGCCTCGTCTTTGAGCTGTTGCAGGGCTTTCTCTATCCGGGACACTCCGTGCTGCGCATGCATGCCGTTCCCGAGCATACCGGATCCGCCCTGCTTCAGCGCCTGCTCAATGCGACCCGACAGCAGAGCATCGACCTGCTCACCGAGGCTACGGTCTCGGATCTGTACGTCGACAACGCACAGCACGTGCGAGGCGTGCGGGTGAGTCGTCCGGATGGTTCCTCCGAGCTAGTCGGGTGCCGCGCACTGGTGCTGGCCTGCAACGGTTATGGTGGGAACCCCGGACTGCTGGAGCGCTTCATCCCCGAACTCGCCGGAATGGACTACTTCGGGCATACAGGCAATCAGGGAGAGGCAATTCTTTGGGGAGAGGCCCTGGGAGCGGAGCTGCGCGACATGGGCGCCTTTCAGGGGCATGGCTCTGTCGCACACCCGCACGGGGTGCTGATCACCTGGGCCTTGATGATGGAGGGCGGGATTCAGGTCAACCTGCAAGGAGAGCGGTTTTCCAACGAGCACCAAGGCTACTCGGAACAGTCGGTCTCGGTGTTCGCTCAACCGGAACACCTGGCGTGGAACCTGTACGACAAGCGGCTGCATCAGTTGGGGATGGCGTTTGATGATTATTGCAATGCTGAATCAATGGGAGCCATCCTGCAGGCGGGCGATGAATCGGAGTTGGCTCGGATCACCGGTCTTCCGGAGGACTCGCTTCGGCAAACCCTGGAGCAGGTTCAGCGATTTCAGACGGGAGCGAGTCCAGATCCGTTCGGGCGGGACTTCACGAAGAAGCCTGCGCTGCAGCCTCCCTACTACGCCGTCCGGGTGACCTGCGCGCTGTTTCACACCCAGGGAGGGCTGGCGGTCAACGAGCAGGCTCGGGTGCTCCGTCCGGATGGTTCTCCTCTTCCCAACCTGTTTGCCGGCGGTGGCGCTGCCCAAGGAGTCTCCGGACCTGCGGTCTGGGGCTACCTCTCTGGAAATGGATTGCTGACGGCGGTCACCCTGGGGCGTCTGGCCGGAAGTTCTGCCGGGCGCCTGGTTCTGGCCAGCAATTGATAGATAAATACTATCAATTCATAGAAATTAACAATTATCTTCTATGGTTGAGATTTGGTATTCTGTTCTCAGTCAAACACTCTAACGAAAGAGGTCATCATGGGAACAAGCGTTCTTCCAAATTTGGGAATTGAAGAGTCCGCGCGTCAAGAGATCGCCAGAGGTCTGGCTCAGCTGCTGGCGGACAGCTACGTTCTGTATCTGAAAACGCACGGGTTTCATTGGAACGTGACCGGACCGATGTTCAACACCCTGCACCAGATGTTCATGGATCAGTACACCGAGCAATGGACGGCGCTGGACCTGATTGCGGAGCGCATCCGCTCGCTGGGATACGCCGCCCCGGCAAGCTACGCGGAGTTCAGCAAGCTGACAAGCATTGAGGAAGAGTCCGGAGTTCCGGAGGCGATGGACATGGTCCGACAACTGGTTGAAGGCCAAGAGGCGGTTGCCCGGACCGCACGCAAGCTGATGCCAACCGTTCAGGACGCAGGGGACGAGCCCACCGCCGACCTGCTGACACAACGGCTGCAAGTGCATGAGAAGACGGCCTGGATGCTCCGGAGCCTGTTGCAAAGCACGGCTGACGCCTTGCCGCTGGCCTAAGCGTCCAGATCCTTCAGGAAGGGCTTGAGCATGGTGTGCAGCTCTCCCTTCCACCGAGTGAACTGCGGGTGTTCCTCGCAGAGAGGGCGTAGCAGGGCCTCCTTGGCCTTGCGAATGCCCACCCCCACGGTCAACCGACCTTCATGCTGCACCGCCTGATTCCGTCCTTTGCAGGGCTCCAATTCAAAGCTGTGGTGGTGCCGGCAGGCCAGTGGGCGGATCGGGTGAATCGCACAGGTTCCGGACTCGGTGAGAAACATGCAGGCCATCTTCAAGCGATGATAGACCACTGGCTTCTCGTGGGCGTGAGTGGCAAAGATCCGGACACAGTTGAGCAGGTTGCGCTGCTTGAGCACCCTCCGGAGGTGCTGAGGCAACCGGAGCAGGTGCCGCCGGATGCTGAGGACTTCATCAAAGGTCACATCCACATACAGCGAGCAGCAGTGGTGGCACCCCTTTTCACAGGCCAAACGCTCGCGCCTTTGCTCTAATCGAGCATCAATCTGCTGATGGCATTCATCAGCGTACGCGTTGAACACTTCAGCCGCGCTCTCCAACTGAAACCCTCCGGAGACCATCGCGTCCTCCACGATCTTTTGCGACTGCTGCTGGTGCGCCTCCAGGCGGTCCTGTCGAAACTCAAGCCCCTGATGAGGGGCTCTCTCCGGTTTCTCTTCATCCATGGCGTCTGTTCAAGAAGAAGCAGGCCAAGGCCTGCGTGTTGGAGATTGATGATAAATGGAGCGTTTTGGCAATTCAAGCACCTCCCCCCGTGGTCTTCGGGTGAATTCAGAAGCTGGGCACAAGCCCCGATGAGAGTCGCATTCTCCTGCCCGTAGATTGTTCCCATCGTTGGTAAATCGTGTTATGCTCTGTGGCGATTCAATCCTGCTCGCAGGGCGTTTGTTTTCAACCTCCTCATGTGTTCGCTTCATGGATCTGTTGAGTGTCTTGTTTCTTGGGATCGGTGCCGGAATGGTGCTGGCCATTCCTTCCATGTTTCTGATCGGCTCGGAAAGCTCCCGAGACTACCCCATTGGCGGGTTTTTGCCGATGGGCATGGTCCCCTTCCTCTCCGGAGATTCGAAGCTGGCCCTCGCCGGTATTCTCCTTGTTGGAGGAATGCTGGGCTTCAACCTCATCGTTTATTTTTATCGAGGACGTGCTGCCTTGGGAGTTGCCGTCGCTCACGCGATGGGACACGGGCATGGTCATGAAGATCACGAACACGATTCCGGTCATGAAGATCCTGCTCCGGTAGAGTCGAATTCCGGGGGGCAGGTCATTGTCGGCAAAAGCCTGGCCGAGTTTCTCTGAGCCTGGGAGGGGAGGAGCCTTCCGGGTTTCCCCCCAACTCACCATCCGGATGGCTTTGAGGCACCACCCCTGCCCAAAAACAAGGGGTTCTCAAGCGTCCGAATCGGGTCATGACACCCACTGCTTGTTTTTGAAAAATCATTCTACCATTCAAAGGGATTGAAAATGCGCATCATCCTGCTTGGCCCTCCGGGGGCTGGAAAAGGCACTCAAGCCAACAACCTCATCCGAGATTACGGGCTGGTTCAGCTCTCCACCGGAGATATGCTTCGCGCCGCAGTGAAGTCCGGCTCGGAGATCGGCAAAAAAGCCAAGGCGGTCATGGATGCAGGCCAGCTGGTTTCCGACGAAATTGTGGCCGGAATCGTCAAGGAGCGAATTCAGGAGCCGGACTGCTCCCGGGGCTTCATGCTTGATGGCTTTCCCCGGACCATCCCGCAGGCAGAGATGCTGGATGCGATGCTCGACGAACTGGGAGTTCGCATCGAGCGGGTGGTCGAGATTCAGGTCGATGACAACGCGGTGGTCAAGCGGATCTCCGGACGCCGCATTCACCAGCCCAGTGGGCGGACCTACCACGTGGAGTTCAACCCGCCAAAGGTTGCCGGAAAAGACGACGTGACCGGAGAAGACCTGATCCAGCGTGATGACGACAACGAAAACACCGTCCGCAACCGCCTGAACGCCTACCACGAGCAGACGTCGCCGCTGGCTCAGTACTACACCGAAAAGGGGGTGCTGGCCTCTGTGGATGGCATGCAGTCTCCGGAAGAGGTCTACTCGCAAATCCGCAGTGTCCTTCCCACCGCCTGAGTCCTCCCGGAGGTGGTTCGGATCGAGCATCTGCGCCTTCAGGTTGCAGGTGCTTCCGGATTGCTAGCGGACGCGACCTCGTGACTTCGGAGCACGACATTCGGATGCGCGGTTTCCTGCGTCGCACTCCGGTTCCGACCTTCCGTCAAATCATTCAACAGCACAGCCCTCCATTACCCGGCGAACCGGTTCCCCTAGTGGAGGCCTTGGGGCGGGTGCTCGCCCAGCCTGTGGTCGCCCGGCAAGACGTCCCGCACTTCGACCGGGCCGCCATGGACGGCTACGCGCTCCGAGGAGAGGAGACCTTTGGGGCAGGCCCCTACCACCCCGTCCCTTTTCATATCGTGGGAGAGGCGCTGCCCGGGCGGCCCTACCCGAAGGCCATCTCTTCGGGCGAGGCCGTACGCGTGATGACCGGTGCTCCGATCCCTGAAGGCGCTGACGCCGTGCTGATGGCCGAGGCGGCGCAGTCTTCCGGAGAATGGATGGATGCCTTGGAGGACGTCCCGCCGCTACGTCACGTCAGCCGAGTCGGCGAGGACGTCCGCACGGGCACCCCGCTGCTGCCTTCCGGTCGGGTCCTGCGTCCGGCAGATCTGGGATTGCTGGCTGCTCAGGGAATGGATCACGCCCTGGTTCTCCAAAAGCCCACTGTGGAGGTCCTGGTCACCGGCTCCGAGCTGTGCCTGCCAGATCAGGCACCGGAAGATCACCGGATCTTCGACAGCGACTCCGTGATGCTTCAGGCCTTGATCCAGCGCGATGGGGGGCACCTGCTCCGGATCCAGCATCTCCCTGATGACCGGGAGGCCTGGAAGGCGGCGCTGGCCCGGATCTCTGCGGATGTCGTCCTGATCACCGGAGGAACCTCGGTAGGAACGGAAGATCACGGTCCCTCGCTGTTGTCGGAGCTGGGAGAGCTGCTGGTGCACGGCATCCCCTTGCGGCCAGCGGCTCCCACTGGGTTCGGCCTGCTGGAACGCAGCCGCGTGTTTTTGCTCCCGGGGAATCCAGCCGCCTGCTTCTGTGCCTACGACTGCTTCGTCCGGGAGGCCCTGTGCGCGATGGGGGGGCGCCCCGTGGAGTGGCCCTATCGAACTCAGAACGTGCGTCTGAGGACCAAACTCTCCTCCCAGGTCGGCCGCATGGAGTACATCCGGGTCCGCATTGAAGGCGCAGAGGCACAGGTGCTGGCCTCAGGAGGAGCGTCGATCCTCTCCTCCCTCACCCGGGCAGATGGCTTCCTGCTCACCGATGAGGCTTCAGAAGGATTTGAGGCCGGAGCGGCCGTCACCGTCTGGAGGTACGACTGATGCGACAGGAGCAGTTTCTCCACCTGCTGAGCGCAGAAGAGGCAGCACAACGCTTCCGGGAGGCGGTGCGCCCCAGGCCAAGCGGCGAGGAGCACATCCCCTTGCTCAACGCCTTGAGGCGTGTGCTGTCGCGAGATGTGGTGGCCTACCACAACGTCCCCTTCTTTGACCGCTCCAACTTTGACGGCTTTGCGGTGCAGGCCAAGGACACCTTTGGTGCCGAGGAGAACGTTCCGATCTCACTCCGGCTCAACCCGGAAGTGCTCCACTGCGGCGTCCTCCCGCATGAACTGGTCTCTTCCGGGACCGCGACTCCGATTTCAACCGGAGGCATGCTCCCGCGTGGTGCCGACTCCGTGGTGATGCTAGAGCACACGCACCTGCAGGAAGGACACCTTCAGGTCCTCAGGCCGGTGACTCCCGGAAGCGGGGTCTCGTTTGCTGGCTCTGACATCGGCGCTGGCGAGCGGGTTCTGGCATGTGGAGACCTGCTTGGGCATCGAGAGACCGGAACCCTGGCAGCCCTCGGAGAGGCTGAAGTTTGGGTGTGGCGCAGGCCTCGGGTGGGCATCCTCTCCACAGGAGACGAGCTGATCGCCCCCGGAGAGCCGATGCGTCCGGGCAAGGTTCACGACTGCAACAGCACCCTTCTTTCTCATGCCGTTGAAGAGTTGGGAGCCTCCCCTGAAATTCTGGGCATCCTCCCGGACGATGAGCAGCGCATTGAGCAGGCGATCCGCAACGTGCTGGGACAGGTCGACCTGCTCTTGCTCTCTGCAGGCACCTCCAAGGGAGAAGGAGATCAGAACTACCGGGTGTTTCGCCAGTTCGGGAACCCGGGAGTCCTGGTTCACGGGGTGGCGCTCAAGCCGGGGAAGCCGCTCTGTCTGGCCGTCCTTGAAGGAACCCCGGCGGCGATCCTGCCCGGATTCCCCACCTCGGCCATCTTCACGTTCACACGCTTCATCGCGCCGGTCCTGAGGTCCATGGCCGGCCTTCCTCCGGAAGTGCCAAGCACCTGCACGGCCACGCTACCGATGCCGCTGAACTCCGAGAAGGGACGTACCGAGTTCCACATGGTGCATCTGGTTTCCCAAAACTCAGATGCCCCCAACCCGGAGACCTCCCCAGCCGTGCTGGACCTGACCGCCTACTCCACCGGGAAGGGCTCCGGCTCCATCACCGGGTTTGCACGAGCCGATGGCTTTGTGGAGGTCCCTCGGGAGGTGGAGCGGGTTGAAGCGGGACAGGCGGTGCGAGTTCATCTGCTGGGAGACACCGTCCGTGTGCCGGAGTTGATGGTTGTGGGGAGCCACTGTGTGGGCTTGGACTTTCTGCTCGGGAGGGTACGGGAAGAGTTTGGTGTTCAGAGTCGGAGCCTCTCGGTCGGCAGCATGGGGGGGGTGCTCGCCGCTCGACGCGGAGAGTGCGACCTCGCAGGAACGCACCTGATGGCCCCGGAGACCGGACTCTACAACGAGCACCTGGTGACCTCCGGTCTGCAGCTGGTCAAGGGGTATCGACGCCGTCAGGGGCTGGTGTTTCTCCCGGATTGCCCAGCGTTCCTTGGAATTGAGGAGCACCCGGAGCTGGTCATTTTGAATGCTCTGCGGAACCCGGAGCTGCGCATGATCCACCGCAACCGAGGCAGCGGCACCCGAGTCTTGCTGGACCAGCTGCTGGGGGAGCAGCGTCCACCTGGATTTCTCACGGAAGCCAAATCACACAACGCCGTGGCCGCGGCGGTGGCGCAAGGCCGGGCCGACTGGGGAGTGGCGATCGAGTCGGTTGCCCACAGCGAAGGGCTGGGCTTTCATTTTCTTCAGGATGAGGAGTACGACTTCCTCGTCCCGGAAGCGCGCCTGCAGCGTGAAGCCGTCCAACAGTTCCTGGAGCTGCTGAGCCTTGCGGATGTCCAACAGAGCCTTCGGAACCTCGGGCTGGAACCTTCAATACCATAATCCGATCAAGCTTATGAGAGCCTTGCTCAAAGACTGGGTGTTATTGTGGGGAGTGTTTCTACTGGTCAGTCCCCTGCACGCGGAGGTCATCCGTCTAGCCACCACCACCAGCACCGACAACTCCGGGCTGTTCCGCAAACTTCTGCCGCACTACGAAGCAGCGAGTGGTGATCAGGTTCAGGTCATTGCCGTGGGCACTGGAAAAGCGCTCAAGCTGGGGGAGGATGGAAATGTGGATGTGGTGTTGGTTCATGCCCCTTCGGCAGAGGTGGAGTTTGTGGAGCGCGGTTTTGGGGTAAATCGTCGCTCGGTGATGTATAACGATTTTGTTTTGGTGGGGCCGCCCACCGACCCTGCCGGAGTTCGGGGAATGCGCCAGGCTTCGGAGGCCTTGAGCCGGATTGCGGAAAACCGGACCGTGTTTGTTTCTCGAGGAGATGACTCCGGGACCCACAAGAAAGAGCGCAGCTTGTGGGAGCTTGCAGCAGTAAAACCTGATGCTTTCTGGTATCGGGAAGCTGGACAGGGAATGGGTACAGTGCTCCTCATGAGCTCGGAGCTGCAGGGGTACACCCTCACCGATCGGGGAACCTGGCTGGCCTTTGAGCCCAAGCTACAGTTGGAGGTTTTGGTGGAAGGTGACCCGCTCCTTTTCAACCCCTACGGCATCATTGCCGTCAACCCGGATCTGCATCGTGGCGTCAATTACCTGGGAGCCATGCGGCTGATTGCCTGGATCACCTCTGTCGAGGGGCAAGAGCTGATCCGTGAGTTCACTTTGGGAGGCCGTCCACTTTTCATCCCCACAGCGATCAGCGAGTAGTCTCCATGGAGTCTTTGGCTCAAACTTTCACCGAGGCTCTGCGGCTCCTGCTTTCTGGGGATCCAGACCTCTGGAGCATCATTGGGGTGTCGTTTTCCGTCTCTCTGCGAGCGTTGGGGTTCACCGCTCCGCTGGCACTGGGGTTGGCACTCACCTTGACGCTGGGACGCGTCTGGGGCGGACGCTGGGTGCTCTCACTCTGCAATGCCCTGCTCGCTTTGCCAACAGTGCTGATTGGGCTTTTGCTCTATCTGCTCCTGACACGACAAGGTCCGCTTGGAGACCTTCGGCTACTCTTTACCCAAAAAGCCATGATGCTTGCCCAGATGGTGCTGTGCTTCCCTCTTCTGGTTTCGCTGATGCACAGCACCCTGCGCTCGGCACACAGGCAAACCTGGGAAACTGCACGCATGCTGGGAGCCTCTCCGCTCAGAGCCTCCGGGACCCTGATTCTTGAGGTACGTTTTGGACTGCTAACAGCGCTGGTAGCTGGATTTGGTCGAGTCATCTCTGAAGTTGGAGGCTCGATGATGCTTGGAGGAAACATCCTCTATCACACCCGCAACATGACTACAGCCATCGCTTTGGAAACCAGTAAGGGGGAATTTGCTCAGGGCATTGCGTTGGGGCTGCTGCTGTTGGGGCTGTCTTTGTTGATCAATCTGGCCTTGGGGCACCTGCAAGGAGTTGAACGCGCATGGACCTGAGCAACATCACGGTCCCGGTGTTTGGATTCTGTGCAGCGTGCAGTGGAACCGGAAAGACGACGCTGCTGAAGAAGCTGATCCCTCTGTTTCGGGGCTCCGGACTGCGTGTTGGGCTGATCAAGCATGCCCATCACGGATTTGATCTCGACCAGCCGGGCAAAGACAGCTACGAGCTGCGTCGTGCTGGCGCTGATGCGGTGCTGGTTGCCTCCAGCGCGCGCTGGGCGTTGATGCGAGAGACTCCGGAGCCTCAACGATGCCCCGGCCTTTTCGAACTGCTGAGCAGGTTGGGGGGCGAGGAGCTGGAGCTGATTCTGGTGGAAGGCTTCAAGCAGGAAGACTTTCCCAAGCTGGAGCTGCACCGGCCCAGCCTGGGGAGGCCGCTTCTGCATCCGGAGGTCCCGGGCGTGGTGGCGGTCGCGACCGATGTCCCGGAGCAGCTGAGTCTTCAACTGCCCGTGCTGGATCTTAATCAGCCTGAAAAGATTGCAGAATTTATTTTGGATTTTCTCAGGAGAAGACCTGCTTCTCAGGAAGGTTCGGGAGATTTTTGATTTTTAATGTCTAAAATCAAATGTTCTGCCCCATGGTAGACCAGGAAGTGCTTCCCTCCGGCTCGGGAGATCAGGGTCACCCCGAGGCGACGCGCGAGATCCAGCCCCATCCGGGTCACCCCGGCCCGGGAGACCAGCGCAGAGATCCCCATCTGGGCAGTCTTGATCACCATCTCCGAAGTGAGCCGTCCGGTCGTGTAGAAGAGCTTTCCAGCACCTGAGATCCCGTTCAGCAGCATGTGCCCGGAGATGGCATCTGCGGCGTTGTGACGCCCCACATCCTCGACAAAGAAGAGCACCTCTTCCTCTTCGCAGAGGGCACATCCGTGCACGGCTCCGGATTCCCGGTAGACTTCGTTGCAGTGTTTGAGGTTCCTCAAGAGCCCGTAAAGCGTCGACTGCTTGAGCTGCAGCGGGGTGACTTTCTGCGTCTGCAACTCCTCGACCCACTCACCAAACACGGTGCCCTGACCGCATCCGGTCGTCACGGTGCGCTTGGCCAGCTTTTTCTCCCAGCCAGAGAGGTCGCTGCGCAGAAAGACCACCACGGTCTGAGCATCTGGGATCGCTTCCACCGAGAGCAGGCCTTCCGGACTGTGCAGAAACCCCTGGTTGCGGAGCCAGCCCACTGCAAGCAGCTCCGGCTGCGTTCCCAGAGTCATCAGCGTGATCAGCTCCCGGTTGTTGACCAGCAACGTCAGCGGATGCTCTCCGGTGACCTGCACCTCACGCCAGGTGCCGGTTTCATCCATCACCCGAGTCGGCACGTTGCCTGACATCTCCTTCAGCCTTCTTCTGTTGCAGATCGTGTTGCTCCGACGGGTGGAGCGACTGGGGAAGCCCCTCCCGGAGGGGGGTCAGTTGATGCGCTTTTTTGAACTCTTGTGGAAGAGGTGGATTTTTTCCTTTTGGACCGAGACGTCGATGGCCTCTCCAGAGCGATGTCCGCTGCCTCCCGGGCGCCGAATGCGGTAGTCCTGTCCGGAGGGGCTCTCGCAGTAGAGCAACTCATCCGAACCCAACTCCTCCACCAGGTCCACCTGCAGTTTTGTTCCTGAAGTCCCCACGAGCAGATCTTCCGGACGGATTCCTGCTCGAACCGGTTGGTCCGATATGTCTGTGAACCCAGGGACCTCAAATCCATCAAAGCTCAACACTCCAGATTTCACTTCCCCATCGACCAGGTTGATCCTTGGAGACCCGATGAACGAGGCCACAAACTCTGAGGCTGGCTGGCTGTAGACCTGCATGGGGGTCCCGATTTGCTCCAGTTCGCCGTTGTTGAGTACCGCCAGCCGATCTCCCACTGTCATCGCCTCGATCTGATCGTGTGTGACAAAGATCGAGGTCACCTTGAGTTGACGCTGGAGCTTGCGGATGTCCACACGCATTTGTGCCCTGAGTTGGGCGTCAAGGTTCGAGAGCGGCTCGTCGAACAAGAAGAGCTTCGGCTCCCGCACGATCGCGCGCCCCATCGCCACCCGCTGACGCTGTCCTCCAGAGAGTTGAGCGGGCTTGCGTTCAAGAAACTCTTCGAGCTGCAGCATCTTCGCCGCTTCGAGCACCCGGCGCTCGATCTCAGTCTTGGGCACCTTGCGGTTCTGCAGAGCATAGGACATGTTGCGCCTTACCGTCATGTGTGGATAGAGCGCGTAGTTCTGGAAGACCATCGCCACATCCCGGTGTGCGGGCTCCACGTCGTTGATGCGAGCCCCGTCGAGCAGCAGGTCGCCGGAGCTGATCTCCTCAAGCCCGGCAATCATGCGCAGGAGCGTCGATTTGCCGCATCCGGAAGGTCCCACGAACACGGTGAGTTCCCCGTCGAGGATCTCCAGATCCACCCCTCGTACCGCCTCGGTGCCGTTCGGGTAGACCTTGCGCAGGCCCTGCAGGGTCAAGGTTGTCATTTGTCACTCTCCAAGAGGCCCTTGATGAACCAGCGCTGGAAGAAGACTACGATGCATACCGGAGGGACCAGCGCCAGAATCGCCAAGGCAAAGCCCCGGTTGTATTCTGGCAAGCGGTTGCCGTCGATGTTCTGCATCACAGATTTGATTCCCAGCACGATGGTGTTGTAGCTTTCGTCGGTGGTCATCAGCAGGGGCCAAAGATACTGATTCCAGCCCACCACGAACATGATAATGAACAAGGCCGCCATCATCGTACGCGAGAGCGGCAAGAGGATGTCAATAAAGAATTTCCAGGGGCCGGCTCCGTCAAGCTTGGCGGCCTCAAGCAGTTCATCGGGAACAGAGCGGAAAAACTGTCGAAAGTAGAAGGTCCCCGTGGCTGAAGCGATCAGCGGGATGATCAGTCCCGAATACGAGTTGAGCATTCCCAGGTCGGCGACGACCTTGTAGGAGGGAATGATGCGGACCTCCAACGGGAGCAGCAAGGTGGTGAAGATCACCCAGAAGAGCGCTCCGCCAAGGGGGAAGCGGAAGTAGACGATCGCGTAGGCTGCTGTCATGGAGACCACGATCTTCCCCAAGGCAAAGCCGAGTCCAAGGATCAGGCTGTTGAGCATCATCGTTGCTGCGGTTACCTGCTCCGTGAAGCCCTTCTTTTCCGTGAGCACGCCGTAGTAGGTCTCCTGAAACTTTCCTCCGAAGCCCAACTGCATTCCCTCTCGAATCAGGGTTCCCGGGTCGTGGGTCGAGGAGGCAAAGACCAGCCACAAGGGCAGAGCGAGGAAAGCCACTCCGAGCAGGAGCAGCAGGTGGTTGAGCAGTTGATGGCGCTTCCAGAAGACTCTCATGTGGGCTCGATGATAGGCTCAGTAGTGGATCTTCTTCTCAAGGTAGCGAAACTGCACTACCGTCAAGGCCAGGACGAAGAGCATCAACACCACCGACTGCGCCGAAGAGCCTCCGAGGTCGGCGCCCTTGAAGCCGTCGACATAGACCTTGTAGACCAGGCTTGCTGCTCCGGAGGGAGGCCCGAAGGGGAAGACTGTGTCGATGATTGCGAAGGTCTCGAAGAAGGCGTAGCTGAAGTTGATGACCATCAAGAAGAACAGGGTTGGTGCGAGCAAGGGGAAGGTCACGCTCCAAAAGCGCCCCAGTCCACTCGGGTTGTCAATCCGTGAGGCCTCCAGCACCGCGCGCGGGATCGACTGCAACCCGGCGAGCAGATAGATGAAGTTCACGCTCACCTGACGCCAGACGGCACCGGAGGTTACGACCACCCAGGCGTCGATCGAGTCCAGGTTTGGCTCGAACCACGGGGGCTGCCCCTCTGGGTTGAGCCAGGCGTAGATCGGTCCAATCTGAGGACTGAAGAGAAAGCGCGCCACCAGACCAGCAACCGCTGGAGCGATCGCGTAGGCCCAGGTAATGAGCGGACGGTACGTCCCTCCGCCGCGCAGGAGCCCATCCACCTGCACCGCCAGCAGCATCGCGAGCCCCAGCGAGAGGAAGGTCACACTCAAGGAGAAGATCAGCGTGGCGATCAGGGTCCCCACATACTCCGGATCCTCGAAGATTGTCTGATAGTTTTCAAACCAGACGAACTCATTCGAGAGTCCCCAGGGATCTTCGAGAAAGAACGAGAGCCGGATTGCCTCGGCCGAGGGCCAAAGGAAGAAGACCGCAATGATTGCGATCTGCGGCAGTACGAAGAGGTAGGGGATCGGAGAGTGAGAGAAGGTGACGCGTTTCAAGAGACCCTAAGAAGAAGAGGCGGGGCCGGACCTGCGAACAGGCCCGGCTGAAGATCAAATGATCAGGTCATTTGTAGGTCCGGGCAAACTTCACCAGCAGCTTGTTTGCTCCCTCTTCGATGTTGGCAAGCGCCGTCTTGGCGTCTTGCTTGCCTGAGAAGAGCTTGTCGTACTCCTCATACATCACCTCACGAACCTGCACATAGAAGCCGAGCTGGTAGCCCTTGGAGTGCTCGCCTCCGGGGAGGTTGAGCTGCAGGATCCCTACTTCGGCATCCGGGTTCTCCTTATAGTAGCCCTCACGCTGTGCCAGTTCGTAGGCTGCGTTTGTGATGGCCACATAGCCCGTCTCCCGGTGCCAGAAGAACTGCACATCCGGCTTGGTCAGGAACTCGAAGAACTTCGCTACGCCCTTGTACTCGGCGTCACTGTGGCCAGACATCGTAAAGAGCGCCGCGCCTCCGATGAAGGTGTTCGTTGGCTTTGAGGTCACTCCGTGCCAGTAGGGCAGGTAGGTCGTACCGAAGGGGAATTTGGCTGAATTCTTCAAGCCCCCAAAAGAGCCCGATGAGCCAAACCAGATCGCTACTTCCTCGTTGACAAACGCCGCTTGGTTGTCCCCCCAGGCTCGGCCGTAGTACTTGTAGAAGCCTTGGTCCTGCCACTGTTTCATCTTCGACCAGTGGGTCACCATCGCCGGGTTGTTGTAGAGAATCTTCGTCTCCAGTCCGCCAAAGCCATTGTTGTTCGTGGCCATCGGCAGGTTGTGGCGCGAGTGGAAGTTCTCCGAGAAAATCCACGGGCTGTGAGACTGGGCCATCGGCACATACCCAGCGGCCTTGAGAGCCGGAGCGACGCGCATCTCGAAGTCCTCCCAAGTCGCCGGAGGCAGAGTCAGACCGGCTTTTTGAAAGGCGTTCTTGTTGTAGTACATCACCGGGGTCGAGCTGTTGAAGGGCATCCCCACCATCTTGCCCGTGCTGTCGGCATAAAACGAGCGCACGCCGCTGATGTAGTTGTTCGCGTCAAAGCCCACTCCGTGCTTCGAGAGCAGGTCTTGGACCGGATAGACCGCCCCCTTGGCGTTGATGATCGTCGCTGCGCCAGCGTCGAAAATCTGGATGATGTGCGGTTGCTGCTTGGCGCGAAACGCGGCGATGCCTGCGGTCATCGTGTCTTCGTAGCCACCCTTGTACACCGGAGTGAGCTGGTACTCCGACTGCGAAGCGTTGAAATCCTTGGCGATCTTGTTCACCGTCTCGCCCAGGGCACCCTCCATCGCGTGCCACCACTGAATCTCGGTCGCGCCCCATGCGCTCGGGGTCAACACCAGAGAGGCTCCCAGGAGAGCACTGGTCATCAAACTTTTGAACTTCATCTTCGTCCTTTCAAGAAATCAATTGATCGCAAGAGTTCCTGCTCGGGAGCAGCAGGCACCGTAAGCGGATTACTGTGCCGTGTGACTGTTAGGAGTTCACAATAAACAGGTTAGAAAAGGGTTCGGTGCTCCCGTCAGGATTGGTTTGATTCGGTCCAGGATTAGGCCTTTGGTGAACCGAAAGGTCACAATTGAAGCAGACACTTTCAACTTTTGCAAATCTTTATCGCAAAAGCCAGATCTCAGGAGTTTCATGAAGTTCCCGAGCCTGAATCCGAGGGGCCGCGTCCGACCATGACCTTGACGGTTCAGGGAATCGTCCGGATCTGCATGGAGTTCACGTAGCCCTCCATGGTCAGGCTGTCGGCAAACACGATCACCTTGTCTCCCGGGACAAAGTGTTCGCTGTTCTTCAGGCGTATCAAGGCCTCCTGAATGTTGTCCTCCGGGTTCTCGGAGAACTCGTCCAGCAGAAAGGGCCAGACCCCTCGATTGAAGACCAGCGTCCGGTAGGTCTTCTCCAGGTTTGTGAAGGCGTAGATGCCGATGTCCCGGGGGCGCCAGTTGGCCACATACATGGCTCCGCGACCAAAGCGGGTGAGGACCACGATCCCCTTCATGCGCAGATTTGAGGCGATGTTGGCCACCGCCTCGGCCAGGTGCTGGCGGTTGCTGGTCTTGAACTGCTTGTCCGTGAAACGCACTCCCGGGAACTCCTCGGTGCGACGAGCGACCCGGGCCAGCGTCTCCACGCAGCGGACCGGATGTTTGCCGGCAGAGGTCTCTCCGGAGAGCATGATGGCGTCCGCCTGCTCGTAGACCGCATTGGCGATGTCGGTGACCTCTGCGCGGGTCGGGACCGGATGCTCGATCATCGATTCCAGCATCTGAGTGGCCACCACCAGACGCTTGCCGTAGATGGCACACAGGTAGGCAATGCGTCGTTGGATCTGAGGAAGCTCCTCCATGTCGATCTCGATACCCAGGTCCCCGCGGGCGACCATAATGCCGTCGGCCTCCTGAACGATGCTCTCCAGGTGGTCCACGCCCTCCTGGTTTTCGATCTTGGCGATCAGCTTGATCTGCTTTCCCCGCTCACCCAGCAGCTCCCGGACTTCCTGAATCGCCTCCTTGTTGCGTACAAACGAGAGCGCGATCGCGTCCACGTCCTTCTCCAGCCCAAAGAGCAGGTCCCGCTTGTCGTTCTCCGTGATGGAGGGAAGCTTGACCGCCACTCCGGGAAGGTTGATGTGCCGTCTCGCCTTCAGGTATCCGGGATCCAGCACCTCGCAGTCCAGGAAGCCGTCCCCCTTGGCCGCAACCCGCAGCTTGACCAGCCCGCTGTCCACCGCGATGAAGCCTCCGACCTCCACCTGCTCCACCAGGAAGGGATAGTTCACAAACAGTTCTCCTTCGCGCTCCTCGTGCGGAGGCATCGTGACCCGAATCGTCTCTCCCTTCCGCAGCTCGATCTCCTTGCTCCCGGTCCGGATTTCCGGGCCTTGCGTGTCCAGCAGGAGGGCGATGGGGAACTGGAGAGTTTGGTTCAACTCCCGGACACGGTCAATGATCTGCCCGTGCGATTCGTGAGTCCCATGCGAGAAGTTCAGGCGGGCCACACACATTCCGGAGTGAGCCATCTGTTCAAGGACTTCATACGACTGGCTGGCTGGTCCGATGGTGCAGATGATCTTGGTGCTTAGCATAGGAAAAGGATCTCTTGGCGGTTCGGGAAGATGCGACTTGCTCTGAAAAGAAAAAAAATCCAGCATACACACTTTAGCCGAAAACGCACTTCTTCAATCGCAGGCACGCTGCCCCTGGTCGTACATGGACACCGCAACATGATCGCTTATCTCGAAGGAAACGTCCTCCGTGTCCATGCGGATCTGGTGATCCTGAAGACCCGGGATGGGGTGGGCTATGCCGTCCATGCACCGCAAAGCCTCCTGGCAGGTTGTCGTCCGGAGGAGGCCCTGGAGGTGCACGTCCACACGCACGTCCGTGAGGACGAGATCACCCTCTACGGCTTCCGGACGCCGGAAGACTGCGCCCTGTTTGAAATGCTGATCAAGACCTCCGGAGTGGGACCCAGGATTGCGTTGGCGGCGCTCTCGACCCTCAGCGCCCCCGAGCTGGTGTCTGCCGTTCAGCGTGGAGATGCGGAGGCCTTCAGCAAGGTTCCCGGAATCGGCAAGAAGACGGCGACCAAACTCTGCTTGGACATGCGGGATCAGCTCAAGAAACACCCGCTCCCGGGGTTGCAGTCCGGAACCTTTGCCGAGGTTTCGCTGCAGGCTCCGAGCGCAGACTCCGACGGGGTGCTCTCGGCCCTGAAGAACATGGGCTTTGCCGAGCGCGAGGTCCTCCCGGTGCTCCAGCAACTCGATCCGGAGGCTCCGTTCGAGGAGCGTTTCAAGAAAGCGCTTTCCTTGTTGAACCCCCTGCGTTAGAAAAAGAACTCGTCCTCCGCAACCTCCAACCCCAAGAGGCATCATGGCCAGCCTGAACAAAGCAATGCTCATCGGCAACCTCGGACGTGATCCGGAAATTCGCTACACCCAGAGTGGCAGCGCGGTTGCCAATTTCTCCATCGCCACCACCGACCGCTGGACCGACAAGAGCGGGCAGCTTCAAGAGCGCACCGAGTGGCACAACATCGTCCTCTTTGATCGCCTCGCCGATCTCGCCCAATCCTACCTGAAGAAGGGTTCGCAGGTGTACATCGAAGGCAAGCTGCAGACCCGGAACTGGGAAGATCAGCAAGGTGTCAAGCACTACCGCACGGAGGTGGTTGGCAACGTGATGCAGTTTTTGGATCGCAAGCCTGGAGAGGGCTCTGGAGGTGGCGGGCAGGGGGGGGCCACAGAGGCTCCGCAGAGATCGACAGAGGGCAACACTGCCGTTGCCGATCCGGGCCCCAGCGAGGAATACATCAAGGACGACATTCCTTTCTGA
>JAYPUA010000002.1:6538-45032 GCA_038133845.1 Deltaproteobacteria bacterium | reverse complement strand
CTCTGAGGAGCCGGAACGCTCACACTTCCTGAAATGCGCCTCAAGAGCCTCAAGGTCTCTGGCTTCAAGTCGTTCTGCCATCCGGTAGAGTTGGAGTTTCAGCAAAACGGGATCACCATTGTGGTCGGACCCAACGGGTGCGGCAAGAGCAACGTGGTGGATGCCATCCGCTGGGTGCTGGGAGAACAGCGCGCACGACACCTGCGTGGTGGCTCGATGGAGGATGTGATCTTCGCCGGGAGCGCCTTCCAGAAGCCTTCCGGACTCGCCGAGGTGACCTTGACCTTTCTGAACCCTCAGGGCGACACCCTGCGCCGCTATCACGAGTATTCCGAGATCGCCATCACCCGCCGGCTGTACCGCAACGGAGAGAGCGCCTACCTGATCAACAAGACCCCGGTCCGTCTGATGGACATCCGGGAACTGTTCATGGATACCGGCGTTGGCGGCACGGGCTACTCGATTGTGGAGCAGGGACGTGTCGGAGAGATCGTGAGCGCCAAGCCTCAGGATCGCCGCACGCTCATCGACGATGCGGCCGGAATCATCAAGTTCCGCACGAAACGTCAGGCCGCAGAGCGCCGTCTGGAGGAGACCCAGCAGAACCTGCTCCGGGTCAGCGACCTGCTTGGAGAACTCAAGGAGCAGGAAGAGGGGCTGCGCGACCAGGTGGAGAAGGCCCAGATCTACCTGAGCCTCAAGCAGAAGAGCGAGACGCTGGAACTGCAGTCCACCCTCTTGCAGTGGCAACAGGCTCGCCAGCAGGAGTCTTCCACAGAGCAGAAACTCGCCGAGCAGGAGTCTGGGCTTCAGGAGCTGCAGTCCCGCAAGAGCCTGCTGGATGCCCGGCTCCAGCAGGTCAGCCTGGATCAGGTACAGCGTGGGAACCGGCTCTCCGAGCAGCGCGAGGCGCTTTACCAGCAAGAACGCAAAATTCAGGAGGCCGAGAGCCTGCGAACTCTGGAGCGTCAAAACCTCAACAACCTTCAGGATCAGCGCGAGCGCCGCTCCACGGAGCGTGAGGAGCTGGCCCGGCGGATCACGTCCTTGGAGGCAGAGCAGCAGCAGTCGGAGGGACAATCCGAAGGGCTGGCTCTGCGTGAAGAGGAACTCCGGAGCGAGATTGAGCAGGTTGAGCAGAGCCGCAGAGCCGAAGGTGAAACCCTTCAGGAGACCAGCCAGCAGCTGCAGTCTCTGCAGCGAGAGCTGCTCCGGATTCACACCGAGCTGACAAATCAGACCAACCAGCAGGGCTTTCTTGAAGAGCGCCTTGGGCAGCTTGAAGGCCGGCGGATGCAAATGGAAACTCAGCGGCAAGTGGCTGACGCCGCCCGTGCAGAGATCCAGACACGCCTGCAGCAGCAGGACGAGCAGCTTGAAGTGCTGGAATCTCAACAGCAGGACGAGCAGGCTCACCTCGAGGCGCTGGAGTCTCAACTCCAAGAGCTGCTCTCCCGGAACACCTTGCTCACTCAGGAGCTTGCACAGCAGCGCCAGGTCTGGGAGCAGCGTCGCTCAAGGAAGGAGTCATTGGAGCAGATTCAGGAACAGCATGAAGGCTTTGACGACAGCGTTCGGCAGTTCCTGGAGCACATGAAGGCCGATCCGGAGCAGGCCGAGAGGCTTGGCGTCCTGGGGCTGCTGGCGGATCACCTGGAGGTTCTTCCGGAACGGCTGGACGCCTTGGCGCCAGTGCTCTCGGAGATGCTGAACTGGGTTCTGATTCGGAGCCAAAACACCTTGTCTGAAGTGGAGTCCTTCTGCCGGGAGCAGCAGCTCGGACGGCTACATCTGATTCCCCTCGACCTCACCCCTGCGCCCTTGGGTGGTCTTCCTGGAACGCCACTCTCTGAGTGGCTGCGCTTTTCTCCGAACCTTCAGCCGTGGGCCGAGCGGTTCTTCCAGAACCTGCGCTGGCATCCGGACGCCTTCCAGTCCTCCTTTGCTGCGCCACCCAACTCGGTGGGATTTCTGGGCGATTCGGGAACTCTCTGGTGGGAGAGCACTGTACGTGTGGGAATCCCTCGCGAGAGCACACTGGGGTTCCTGAAACGCCAGCAGGAGTTGGTAGCCTTGGAGGTGGAGCTGGCCGTGCTGAAGGAACAGCTGGAGCGACTGGAGGCGGAGCGCGAGACGCTGGAGGCGGAGCGCGAGACGCTGGAGGCTGCGCTGGAGGAAAACCTCGTGCAGCAACGAGAGCGTGAGCTGGAGCTGCTGGGAAGACGCAAGGAGCGCGAGCACACCGAGCTGGAACTGCAGCGCGCCGAACAGAATCGGCAGCAGCTGGAAGGAGACCGCCAGACGCTCGAACAGGAGGTTTCACAGCTCCAGGCTCGCCAGGTTGAGGTCCGCTCAAAGCTGGGTGAACTCGAAGAACAGCGGGTGGAGCGCGAGGACCATGCCGAGCAACTGCAGCACCGGATCGAACAACTCACCTCACAGATGGAAAGCGTCGGGCAGCTGCTGCTGGAACGTCGGGTGCTGCTCTCTGAGATCCAGGAACAGGTCCGGGGGCTGGACGCCGCACGGCAGCGTCTGCATCGGGAGCTGGAGGAGTCGCGCGGTCGGGAAGCCCTGCTTGCCTCAACCGAGGAGTTGGATGAGCAGAAAACCGCCCTGAGTCGGCAGCGCATCGAGGACATCGACGCGTCCTTTGGGGAGCTGCTCAAGGAACGGGATCGGTTAAAAGCCGCTCTTGCCGAAGAGTCTGCGCGGCATGCGGAACAGGATGTCCTCCAGGAGGAGCTGCGAGAGCAGCTTCGGAACGCTCAGCGCTCGCTGGATGAAACGTCCCGCCACACTCATGAGGCTTCGATCAAGCTTACCGAGTTCCGGATGCAGCGCACCCAGTGGGAAGAGAAGCTCTCGGAACTGACAGAGACGCCGTTGGAGTCGCTGCTCAGGGATCTCCCGGACAACCCTCAGGATGTCGCCGAGATGATGCGCGAGATCCGCTCGATCCGCTCCCGCCTGAACGCGATGGGAGCGGTCAACCTTGCGGCACCGGAAGAGCACGCGTTGCTCCTTGAGCGCCTGCAGT
Source organism: Deltaproteobacteria bacterium (assembly GCA_038133845.1). Lineage (GTDB taxonomy): Bacteria > SAR324 > SAR324 > SAR324 > NAC60-12 > JAYPUA01. The sequence continues at coordinate 41,992 of JAYPUA010000002.1, read as the reverse complement.
TCATTGCTGCACAGTCCGGGGATCTGCAACAGGCGATTGAAGACCTCAAGTCCACGATTCAGGACATTAACCGGGAGTCACGCAAACGCTTCCGGGAGATGTTCGAGCAGATCAACGTGAAGTTCGGAGAGCTGTTTTCCTCTCTGTTTGGAGGAGGCGAGGCCCGGATGATCCTCACCGACTCCGAGGACTTGCTGGAAGCCGGAGTGGACATCGTGGCGCAGCCTCCGGGGAAGAAACTGCAGAACCTGAACCTGCTCTCTGGAGGCGAGAAGGCGCTGACCGCGATCTCTCTGATCTTCGCCATTTTCCTGATCAAGCCCAGCCCGTTCTGCCTGCTGGATGAGGTGGATGCCCCTCTGGACGACGCCAACGTGGCTCGCTTCAACCAGCTCATCCGGAAGCTCACCGACAACTCTCAGTTCATCATCATCACCCACAACAAGAAGACGATGGAGATTGGAGACCGGCTCTATGGAGTCACCATGGAAGATCCCGGAATCTCCAAGACCGTCTCTGTGCAGTTTCAGGAGGCGGAGCAGCTGGTCGCCTGATTCAGCCCGACTCTGCTCGGTGACGGAACTCCGGGGTGTGCAGGACCTGCAGCGCTTCCGGAGGGTCGCCCTCAAGACGTCGCAACAGCAAGCGGCAGAGCTGCTCGCCTGCGTGCTCCAGTGAGGAGTGGTAAGCGTTGATCCGGGGGCTGTTGAATTCCAGATAGTTCGTCCCTTCAAACGCGATCAGGTCCAGATCCTGCGGAAGGCGCATCCCGCACTCCCGCATCTCTGCCAGCAGCCCCAGGGTGGTGGAGACTCCGGGAGAGAGGATCGCCGTGGGAGGGTGGGAGAGCCGCCGGAACTGTTGCAGCGCTTGGCGGCCGGTTTCAAAGGACAGCTCCGTGTTCAGGATCAGCGACTCGTCCTGGGGAATCCCGGCCTCCCGAAGCGCCTGATGGTATCCCTTCAGGCGGTGTCCAGTGTAGTTGAGCAGCGTCGGAGGGTTGATCAGGGCGATGCGCTGGTGCCCTTGCTGCTGAAAGCGCTTTACGGACTCGTAGGTGATCCGTTCGTGAAGGACGTCGTAGTAGGCATGCGGGGTGAAAAGCTCTGTGCGCCCGAAGGTGACAAACGGGAACTCGTTCTCCAGCAGGTACTTGACCCGGAGGTCCTGATCCCGGGTTTGGCCAATGATCACACCATCTGCCAGCCGCCCCTCCACGATGCGCTGAATGGGCTTGAGCAGGTCTTCATGCGCGAGGCGTGGTTGAATGCTCAGCGTGTAGGCCGAGTCTTTCAGCGCTCGGATGATCCCCTGACAGTAGTACATGAACCCCATCGCCGGGAAGGCGCTCTGCGGCTCTGGAGAGAGGATCAGCGAGATGATGTGGGTCCGGCCGGTCCGCAGAAACAGTCCTCCCTGATGAGGCATGTAGCCCAGCTCCGTGGCGACCTGCTTGACGCGGGCGATGGTCTCGGGCCGGACCTCCGGGCCGTTTTTGAGTGCACGGGAAACCGTGGTCACCGACAGCCCTAGCTGCAGCGCCACGGTTTTCAGCGTTGCACGCTTCATGAGACGCCCGCCTGCAGTGCCCTGGCCAACTCTCCTGGATTCTGGGTCGCAGGATCAAACGCGGCGATCGTGAACTTCAACTCATAACGTCCCGGACGAATCTTGTAGTGCTCCAGCGTATCCGGTCCGCAACTCAGCGTCCCCAACCCACGCTGGAGCGCATCCAGGCACACCCAGGTCTCTGCCCGGGGAGCCAGATCTGCCGTGTGTGATGCGGCGAACAGGTCCTCTGCCGTGAAATGGGAGGCTGAGAACTGGAGGTGTGCCCCTCCGACGAGAAGGAGCCCGGAGGTCCCGTTGTGCAGCGCCATCCAGCGTGTTGCCATGTGGTTCCCGTGCTCCTGCGGGAGGATGTAGGGGACGTACTCTTCGGTGACGGTGCTCTGCCAGCGTCCAAGCGGATATCCGGCGCAGCGGTCCGGGTAGCTCTCCTGCGGCCCGCGTCCCAGCCACTCCAACTGCTCAAACCCGGACTGAAGCGCAAAGCGGACTCCGAGACGTGGGAGGTCGCTCAGCGCCTCCGGAACCTCAAACACCCAGCGGGCTTGCAGGGAGTCGTTCCCGGAGGTCCAGGTCTGCGCCACACGCAGCTCCTGACCGCCTGGAGTGCGATACACCTGCTGCACGGTGTCGCCCTGCTTCTGCGAATCGACCAGGGCGATGCGGTTGACGCCCCATTCCAGCCACTTCCCGAGTGGCTTGTCAGCCTGTCCACTCCATCGTCGGATGCCGTCGTTGTCTATGGGGGCACGCCAGAAGTTTGCCTCCATTGCTGTCACGAGGACCTCTTGCCCCCCCAGGGAAAGCTGTCGCAGTCCCTGCTCCGAGAGTTCTGCGCTCAGCGCTACTCTTGGAGCCTCCGGAGCGGCAATCACGGGGAGGTCCAGCACCAGCTGTTCCCAGGCAAGCGAGTGCTCTGCCGGCGCCCAGCGCGTGTCCTGCGCCAGCACGGCCTCCAGGTGCAGCACCGCCTCCTGCCCCGGTTGCACCGGAGTACGTGAGAACGGCACCTCCAGGGAGATCGACTCGCCTGGACGGGTATCCAGCATCGGGAGCGCTCCGGATTCACGAACCTGCCCGTCCACCTGCAGAGACCAGCGGAAGCGGAAGTCGGCCAGAGTGCGGAAGTCCTGTCGGTTTTCAATCGTCACCACCTGCTTCTGCGCAGACTTCCACAAAAACCGAACGGGCTGCGCGAGCTTCTTGAACTCCCACATCGACGGGTGAGGCGTTCGATCCGGCCAGACCATCCCGTTGATGCAGAAGTTGGCGTCGTTGGGTTCATCCCCGAAGTCGCCGCCATACGCCCAGAACTCCTTGCCGTTCTCTGCGGTTTTACGCAGCCCTTGGTCCACCCAGTCCCAGATGAATCCGCCCTGCAGTCCGTGATATTCCTCGAACGCCTCCCAGTATTCACGCAGGCAGCCGTTGGAGTTCCCCATGGCATGCGAGAACTCGCACATGATCAGCGGCCGGTGGTCCTGAGTCGTCTTGGCCCACTCAATGATGTCCCGAATCTGCGGATACATCGGGCAGATCACGTCGGTTCCCAGCGCACCCACCCCATCATTCCGTTGCCAGGGCCCTTGCTGGATCGGGCGGAGCGCCCCTTCATAGTGTAGCGGTCGGTTCGGGTCTCGGTTCCGCAGAAAGCCTGCTCCGACGTCGTGATTTGGCCCGTACCCGGACTCGTTTCCAAGAGACCAGAAGATGATGCTGGGATAGTTCTTGGCCCGCTCGAACATGCGTACGACCCGGTTGAGGAACGCGGCGCTCCAGCGTGGATCCCGGCAGAGGTTGCCGTAGTAATGGTGCGTCTCGATGTTGGCTTCATCAACGAGGTAGATGCCGTACTCGTCACACAACTCGTACCAACGGTGGACGTTGGGATAGTGAGAGTTCCGGACTGCGTTGAAGTTGAACTGCTTGAGCAGTTTCAGGTCGGCATGCATCGACTCTTCAGAGATCGTCTTCCCGTGGTCCGGGTCGTGCTCGTGCCGGTTGACCCCCTTGATCAATACGGGGCGGTTGTTGATCAGCAATTCGCGTCCCCGGATTTCAACACGCCGAAAGCCCACTCGTAGAGCTGTGTGCTCAATTGCCTGACCCTGAGGGTTCAGCAAGGCTACGCGCAACGTGTACAGGTTGGGCTCTTCGGAAGACCAAAGCTTCGGCTTTTCGAGCACCTGGCTGGTCCACGCGAGATGACCCACGTTCAACCGCATCTCCCGGGCTTCCGGAACCTCGGTGATCCACGCTGGGGCCACCGGAGAGTCTCCCTCCCAAAGCTCCCCTTGAACCTTCCATCCGGACTCGGGCTTTCCTGAGAAGTCCACACGTGCTTCCAGCGAAAGAGTCCCGGTCTGAAGGTCTGGCTCCGGGATCGCCTGGGCGAACACATCCGCCAAGTGAACCGGTCCAGTGCTGTACAGCAGGACATCTCGATAGATCCCCGCATGCCACCAGTGGTCCTGATCTTCCAGGAAGCTACCATCCGACCAGCGGACAACCACCACGGCCAAGGTGTTCTCTCCGGAGTGAAGGTGGGTGGTCAGGTCGAACTCCACCTCGGTTCGAGAGTCCTTGCCGATCCCTACGAACTCCCCGTTGCAGTACACCTGGAACACGCTCTCAACACCGCCAAAGTGAATCACCGTGCGGCGCTTTTCCCAGCTCCCCGGAAGCTCGAACGTGGTTCGGTAGACCCCAGTGGGGTTTTGCTCCGGGACTTTGGGAGGCGGGTCGGCAAAGGGCATCTGAACGTTGGTGTAGTGCGGCTTGTCATAACCCTGCGTGGTCCAGTTCCCCGGGACCTGAATGGTCTGCCAGGTGCCTAGCGGCGTGGTCTCCCCTAGCATCTCGGAGACCACCCACTCCGGACGCTCCAGGAGCTGAAAATCCCAGGCTCCATTGAGCAGCCTCACCCAGGGAGAGCGAGCAGCATCTCGGCTCTGGGCGGAGTCTGCATCCGGGAAGGGCAGCAGGTGTGCACGAGGAGGGAGGTTGTTGAATCCGGTCAACTCCGGGTTGGACCACCAGCGGATTGGGGCAAGTGAGGGGATCATGAGCAGCTCTCTTGGAAGAGGAGTGTGTTGTATTCCGGAACACGGGACGTGTGTGTTTTCCGGAGGGATCAGGGCTGATTCAAGCAGGTTGAGGTCACCCGGAAGCAGCGCCCCAGGGAAACGCTGTGGGAGGTGGCAAGGCCTCTCCGAGGTGCTCGGCGAGGCGCAAGCCCTCATTCCACTTGGCCATACGCTCGGAACGGGCGAAGGAGCCGACCTTGAGCTGCTGCGCTCCCCAGCCTACTGCAAGGTGCACAATGCTGACATCTTCGGTCTCTCCAGATCGCGCGGAGACCACTGCGTTCCATCCGGAGGCATGAGCCGCGTCCAGCGCCTCCCGGGTTTCGGTAAGAGTTCCGGCCTGGTTGGGCTTGACCAGCAGCGCATTGCAGGCGTTCTGGATGCTGGCTGCCTGAACCCGTGTGGCCTGGGTGACCAGATAGTCATCCCCAATCACCTGCACTCCTTGCGGAAGCGCTGCGAGCAGTTCGGACCAGTCATCGTCCTCTGCGAGTGGATCCTCCAGGGAGACGATCGGATAGTCCTGCACCCAGCGGACCAGCAGGTTGACCATTCCGGAACGGTCAAGTACAGCCTGATCCCGGTTCAGACGATACGTCCCGGCCTGCGCGAACTCGGAGGCGGCGACATCGAGCGAAATGGCGAGGTCTGTCCCCGGACGAAACCCTGCGGCCTCGATTGCACGCACGGTCCACTCGAGCCCGGCTTCGTTGTGCTCGAACATCGGCCACCAGCCACCCTCGTCGGCGACGCCGGCCAGCAGCCCATGCTGCCTCATCAAACTCCCGGCCGCACGGTAGACTTCTGCGGTCCACTCCAGGGCTTCCGGGAAGGTGGAGGCCCCAACAGCAATCACCATGAAGTCCTGGATGTCCACCCGCTCCGCCGCGTGCGCTCCACCGCCAAAGAGCTGGATCTCCGGAAGCGGCAAACCAACCGGACGGTCTCCCGAGAGGAGGCGCCACAGAGGCTGCCGAGCCTGATTCGCCTGAGCCCAGGCAAAAGCCAAGGAGACGGCAATCAGCGCGTTTCCACCGAGTCGGGATTTGTTCGGTGTCCCGTCAAGCTCGATCAGGCAGCGATCCAGTTCCGCCTGGCCGGAAAAGCTGTGGCCCACGAGCCGGGCTGCCACCTCTCCGTTCAAGGCCACGAGGGCTTTTTGCACACCGAATCCGCCCAGCCTTGGGCCACCGTCCCGCAGGTCGATCGCCTCGGCAGAACCACGGGATGCTCCGGCAGGAGCGACGCCTCTCCCGGAGGCTCCTCCAGCCAGAGTCAGCTCCACTTCCACGGTGGGACGCCCACGGGAGTCCCAGATGCGCCGGGCCCACAGCGCTTGAATGTGATGGCTCATGCGCCTCGTTCCTCCCAAAATCGGAAGACTTCCGAGAGTGTGTTCACAGGCTTGCGAATCAGCGGAATCGCCGTTGCCCGGACCCGTTCTCGGGCCGGCTCGTCGGTGATGTATTCCACCGGAGACTTGCCGTCCACACGGGCCAGAAACAGCGCCGGGAGCAGCTGCGCCACACGAGCTTCCAGTTGCTCCACCGGCTCCCAGGTCGCTTCCCGGAAGTAGCGTTCACAGAGTTGGTGGGAGCTCTCACGCAGCGCATCCAGAGCCTCCGGGATCACGGCTCTTTTGAGCATCAGGTGATTGAGGCAGAAGGCCACATCAAACGCAGGGTCTCCGTACCAGGCGCACTCGGCATCCAGAAAGACCGGCCCGGAGGGGCCGCTCATGAGGTTCTTGGGGCTCACATCTCCGTGAACCAGCGCCCGTTGATTTCGGGCCGTCTGGTCTGCCAGCCGATGGAGCGAGGGCGCCAGTTCCGGATGCCGGGTTGCAGTGGCGCGCAGATAGGGTTCCAGCCGCAGCTGCTCAAAGTATTTCCCGGTGTTGAACATCCTTGCGACCTCGGCATCACCGGCGGTCCTTTGGTGAATGCGTCCGAGGGTTTCACCGACCTGTGCCGCAAACTCCGGGTCCACTTTCCCGGCCAGCAGCTCCGCCTTCCACAGTCGATGCGTCTCCGGAGGCAGATACTCCATCACAAAGAGCAGCGCTTCGTCGTCAAACGCCAGAATCCTCGGGGCGCTGTGTGGAACTGTGTCCCGGGCGATTTCGTACCAGCGGTGCTCGTAGCGGTTGCGCTCCACCGGAGCGAACCAATCCTGCTGCACCTTGAGCTTGGGGAGCGCCCGCTTGATACAGAGGGTGCGCTCAGGGGTCTCCACCTTCCAGATGTCTGACGAGACACCTCCAGTCAGGGGAAACGCCAAGTGGGGCTGATCCGCTTCGAGGACTCCGATCCGGAGCAGCGCGCGGCTTAGCGCTTCGGGGAGTTCCTCCATACGTGCTCCCAACAGTTCACGAGGCCAACTGGTGCAGGTACTCCCGGTGCCCTGGACTGCCCTGAACCATGCGCTTGTACTCCGTCTGCAACTGCTGGAAGTGGGTCTGGGCAGAGCGCTTGAGGTTGCGCCGAGACATCTCACTGCGGGCCACATTTTGATTCAGCAGCCCGAGGCCGTCCAGCACCGGATAGTAGAGCTGGGTTTCCACGTGAGGCAGTCCGGAGAGGTACGGGTCAAAGTGAGACATCAGCGGCAGTTCCTGTTGCCACTGCTCCAGCCGGTCACGGGCTTCCTCGCCCAGGCAGTTTTCCCGCACATGCTCCCAGAAAGGTGTGTCTGTCCGCTCTCCTCGGTAGTGAATGTTCAGGAAGGTCTTGAAGTCGTCAAACTGACGCCCAATCCGCTGGTTGAAGGAGTCGCGTCCGGAGGCATCTCCCTGAAGCGCAGCGCCCAGATGTTCCTTGGCAAACAGCAGCAGCTGGACCAGGGTACTGTGGATAGACGTTGCCTCCAGCGGCTCAAGAAACCCGGCTGAGAGCCCCACCGCCAGGCAGTTTGCGCGCCACGCATCCTGCAGGCGTCCCACCTGAAATTTCAGGTCCTGACGCGGCTCGACTGTGCGTCCCAGTGCGTTCTCCACCTCGGCCTGTGCCTGCTCCGGAGTGAGAAACTCATCACAGTAGACGTAACCACAACCGAGCCGGTCCTGCGTGGGAATCTGCCACATCCACCCGGAGCCCTGTGCCCAGGCGAGGGTGTAGGTGGGCACCTCCTGCTCCGGGTCGTGCTCCAGGAAGAAGGGCATCGCTCGATTGACCGGAAGCTCCTGAGCATAAGACACCCACCCGGAGTTCAGGGCTCCCTGAATGAGGATCCTCCGAAACCCGGAGCAGTCGACAAAGAAATCGCCTGAGACCTGATGCCCGCCCTCCAGCTTCAGAGCGGTGAGGTTTCCGGAATCCGGATCCTGCTCCACTCCTTCCACGACGCCATCCATCACCGCGATGCCCTTGGACTTCTTGCGCAGGTAGCGTCCGACTTCCACGTTGTCGATGTGAAACGCATGCAGGAACGGGTGGTTCGGCCTGGGCTTTCCCCCGTCGTTTTTGCGCACCGGCGCGAGCCCGTTGCGGAGCAGCACCTCAAAGAGGTGGACCTCGGCAACGCTGCGTCCAGAGGCCACGCAGTAGGCGTTGAGGTACTCGAAGCCGTCCGGCTCCGCACGGGGGACCAGGAAGTGTGGGTCGTCAATCGGACCATCGTAATGGTGCCCGAGTCTCCGCCAGTCCCGATGCCGAATCCCGTACTTGACCGTTCCCCGGGTCTCCCGCAGAAACTCCTGCTCGTCCAGCTTGAAGGAGTCGAGGAAGGTCTTGAAGATCGCCGTGGTCCCCTCGCCCACACCGATGGCAGGAATCCTGGAGGAATCGATCACGGTCACCTCTGCAGGGAGCTGATGCTGCCGGCAGTAGTCCTGGAGCAGGTAGGCGCTGAGCCAGCCTGCCGTTCCTCCACCGAGGACAACGATTCGTTTGGTTGAGGTCTGTGAAGAACCGGTCATGTGCGTTCTATCAACAACGTTTTCAGCCCTCTCCCCGGGAGAGGGGGGACCGCTTGCGGTAGGTCGGAAGAGATCACGAGGCGCGGTTAAGCCTTTGGGGTTTCCAAGCGGGTCATCCAGTAGTCGATGTCCACCTCCGGACGTCCGAGCAGGGCTCTCCAGAGGCGGATGCGGTTGATGTACTCCAGTCGACCCTCGTTGTCAAACCAGGGGTGGGACTTCATCAGGATCTCCGGGATCGAGTCCGGCACCGTGCTGGGCGGTCCGTGAAAGATCGGACGCTGCCACCGCTGCAGGTCGGAGTCGTCCAGATCCGAGGTCTCCCAGAGGCGGATCTGGGGTCCGGAAGGCTGCAGCCGGAGCTTGTACATGAAGCGGGGAACCGCGCTCGTATTGCGTCCGGCACCGTGCCACAGCCCGTGATGCAGCACCAGAACCGTTCCTGCAGGACAGCACACCCGGACTTGCCCCTTCAGGTTCTGGTATCGGGCAATCTGGGATTCGTGCACCCGCCGCAGGTGCGTTCCCGGAATGTAGCGGGTCCCGCCCATCTCCGAGGTCACCTCGTGCGGGAAGTACATCAGCTGGATGTCAAATGCGGTCTCCCGCGGGTCCACCGTGGAGTCCTGGTGGTTGTGCTGAGCGGTGTGGGCCTGGGGCTGCGCCACGTGGATGTGGTGGTGGTCAAAGATCGGACTCTCTCCAACCAGGCTCTGAATCGCTCCCAGAACTACCGGATGTTGCAGGAGCCGGCTCAGCGATTTGCCCCAAGCGCACTCGCTCCAGCGAGTTCCTGGGAGAAATGCCGGAAGCCGGACGTTGGGGGCTTCTCCTGCTGCAGAAAACTCCTGCAGAAAGGCCTGGTTCACCTCCTCCGGAATCAGGGCCTCGAAGCTCAGGAAGCCTTCTGCAACAAAGCGAGCGACCGCTTCGGTCTTCAAGAGGACCTTCTCAGACATGGCGAACTCCGAGCTTTTCAAAGACACACTCATACTTGAGCACGGACGTCTGCAGCTCGGCTCCGGGAGTCGGAGGAAGCAGCGGACTCATCTGGATCAGCCGCCACCCGTCTCGAAGCGCCTCCAGCCCGGAGGCATACGGAGGCTCGTCGGTCTCTCCGGCAAAGTGCTCCTCGTCAGAGCACCCATCCCAGAAGCTCCAGGCGATGACCTCCGAGTCGAGTGCCGAGTTCCTCAGATAGAGAACCAGCACCTGCTGACAGTCCATGTTTCCTCCTCCCGGGTTGGGACCTGACCTCTGCCTCAGCTGAGCGTCGGGATCATGTCGCCATGAGCCTCGATCAACTCATCGGTAAGCTTCCAGATCTGATCCAGAGACAACTCCGCGGCCGTGTGCGGATCCATCATCGCCGCGTGGTACACGGACTCTCGCTTCCCGGTTGCAGCAGCCTCGACGGTGAGCTGCTGCACGTTGACATTGGTCTGAATCAGCGCCGCCAAGTGAGGCGGGATCTTCCCAATGCGGGTGGGAGAGATGCCGGAGCGGTCGATCAGGCAGGGGACCTCCACACAGGCATCTTCCGGGAGGTTGTCGATCAAGCCGCGGTTCGGCACGTTTCCGTTGATGACCACCGGATTTCCGGTCACCACGGCGCGGATGATCTCTCCAGCGTACTCGTTCGAGCGGTAGGTTTCCAGCTTGCTCTCCTCCTTCAGCGTCTGTGCATAATCTCCCCAGCGCTTGAGCGAGTACTCGCAGCGGTCCACATATTCATCCAGTGGGACCTGGTACTGCTCAAGCAGGTCTGGACGGTCACGCTTAATGAACCACGGGACGTATTCGGCAAAGTGTTCGCTGGATTCGGTGACAAAGTAGCCCAGTCGGTTGAGCATCTCGTAGCGCACCCGCTCGGTCAGGTGCTGCATCCGGTGTCCTTCAGGGCGTTTCTTGCGGGCTCTGCTGGAGTACTGATCCTCTCCGGAGGAGATCTTCCTGGCGAGGTCGCGCAGCCGCGGATAGAGGTCTTCGGTGGTTCCGTCCTCCAGGCGTTTCCCGAAGTTCAGGTAGAAGGCCATGTGGTTGATGCCGGCACACTGGAAGACGATGTCCTCCATCTTTTCGCCCAAATCATCGGCGAGCATCTCTGCCGTTCCCTGAACCGAATGACATAGCCCGACCGCCTGGACTCCCGGGACCATGCGTTCGATGGCCATCATGTTCATGCACATCGGGTTGACGTACTGCAGCCAGATCGCCTCCGGGCAGATGTCCATGATGTCCCGGCCGATGTCCACGAGGACCGGGATCGTCCGCAGCCCCCGCATGATGCCTCCCATTCCGAGGGTGTCTGCAATGGTCTGGCGGAGCCCGTAATTCCTGGGGATGTCGAAGTCGATCTTTGTTGCCGGATCGTAGCCTCCCACCTGAATCGAGGTCTGCACGAAGTGGGACCCCTCGAGTGCCTGACGTCGATCGGTGTGCATCGTGATCTTCGGAGTGGCTCCAATCTCTCGAGCAACGGCCCGGACGATCAGATCCGAGACGCGCAGACGCTCGGCGTCAATGTCCATGAGTGCCAGCTCCATGCTCCGGAACTCCGGCATCAGCAACAGGTCTGTGACGATTCTCTTGGTGAACTCGGTACTCCCTGCACCAATCAGGCATAGCTTGACCATAACTTTCCTATCTTGAAATCACTGAAGTGAAAAAATGACTGGGTTGAAAACTCAGCTGAGAGAAGCCTCGTCCGAGACCACGGAGGAGTCGGCAACAACGTCAAAGGCCGCGTTGACCAGGGCCTGAGTGTAGGCCTGCCGGGGATTGACCAGAACCTCATGAGTCGCTCCAGCCTCCACCACGTTGCCATGCTGCATGACCAGCACGTTGTGACACAGCGCCTTGATCACCTTCAGGTCATGGCTGATGAACAGGTAGGACAGCCCATGCTTGTCGCGGAGGTCCTTGAGCAGGTCGATGATCTGAGCCTGGATCGAGAGGTCCAGCGCGGAGGTCGGCTCATCCAGCAGCACAAACTTGGGCTTCATCACCATCGCCCGGGCGATGGCAATGCGTTGGCGCTGTCCCCCGGAGAACTCGTGGGGAAAACGGTCCATCACGTCCGGATCCATCTGCACATCCCGCAAGGCAACCTTGACCATCTCATCTCGCTCCGCGTCGCTCTTGCCAATGTTGTTGACCACCAGCCCTTCGGCAATGATCTGCCGCACGATCATCCTTGGGTTGAGCGAGGAGAACGGGTCCTGAAACACCACCTGCACCACAGTCCGGAGATCCCGAAGGTCCTTTCGCTCCACGTTGTCGATGCGCCGCTCTCCAAAGTGGATCTCTCCGCCCTGGGAGGCGATCAGGCGGATCAGCGCCAGTCCCAGCGTCGTCTTGCCTGACCCGGACTCCCCGACCACGCCCACGGATTCTCCTTCCCGGACCTGGATGTTGACATCGTTGACGGCGACCAGGTCTTCCACCTGGCGATTGAAGAAACTCCCGTGACGGATGCGGTACACCACCCGGACTTTTCTGCCGTCCAGGCTGAGCGGCGGATCTCCCTGGAGCGGCGGAGGGGTTCCGCTGGGCTCGCTGCTGATCAGGTGCTGGGTGTAGGGGTGCTGCGGATTGGTGAAGACCTCCTCCGTGTCGCCTCGCTCCACAATCTCGCCGTTGCGCATCACACAGATGCGATCGCTGATCTTCCGGACCACGTTCAGGTCGTGAGTGATCAGGATCACCGACATTCCGTATTTTTGCTGCAGGTCCTTGATCAGGCGAAGGATCTGGGCCTGAATGGTCACATCGAGCGCTGTCGTTGGCTCGTCGGCGATCAACAGCTCCGGCTTGTTGGCGATGGCCATGGCGATCATCACCCGTTGCCGCTGCCCTCCGGAGAGTTGATGGGGGTACTGATCCAGCCGGGCCTTCGGGTTCGGGATGCCGACCTCCTCCAGCAGACGCAGCGCCTCCAGCCGGGCCTCTTTTTTGTTGATCTTGCGATGCGCCTGAATGCACTCGACAATCTGCCCGCCCACCGTGTAGAGCGGGTTGAGGCTGGTCATCGGCTCCTGGAAGATCATGGAGATCTCACGCCCCCGGATCTTCTGAAGCTGCTCCTCGGGCATGCCGATGATCTCCTTGCCCTTGAAGCGGACGGTGGCCTGTTTGCCGACCACGGCCTTCTCCGAAAGCATCCCCATCAACGCCCGGGCCGTGACCGATTTCCCGGAGCCGCTCTCCCCGACCAGCGCGAGCGTCTCTCCCTGAAGCACCTGCAGGCTGACCCCCCGGACCGCCTGGATGAATCCTTCAATGATGGGGAAGCCGACCTGGACGTCCTTGGCCTCCAGTAAGATGTTCTCTGAAGTGGAAGGCATGGAGTCTTCGGTCATTTGTCGGAGTAAGGGTCAACAGCATCCCGCAGGCCGTCTCCCATCGCGTTGAAGGCGAGGACGGTGAGGATGATTCCTCCCACCGGAGCCATCATCCAGGGAGCGGCGTTGAAGGATTGGAAGTCGAGGATCTGGTTGAGCATGCTTCCCCAGGAGACCATCGGAGGCTGGACCCCGACTCCGAGAAACGAGAGAAAGCTCTCCAGCAAGATGACATCCGGAAGCTGATAGGTGACCCAGACCACAATCTGGGAGGTGGTGTTGGGGACAATGTGCCGGAAGAGGATGCGGGGTCTGGAGGCTCCCACAGCCTCGGCGGCCCGGACGTAGTCCAGCCCCCGGATGGAGATCACCATCCCTCGGATTTCCCGGCTGAACTGGGCCCAGCGCAAGAGCACCAGGATTCCGGCAAACATGATGAACACCAGGAGCGCGTCGGCTCGGCGGGGAAGCAGCGCCAGCAAGGCCAGGTAGAGCGGCAGGTCCGGGAAGGCCCCCATGAACTCGACAAACCGCTGGGTCACCAGGTCGAAGGTTCCGGCAAAGTAGCCGGAGCAGACCCCGACCATGACCCCGATCAGCGCCGCCACCGCCACCACGATGAAGGCCATCAGCAGCGTGATCCGGGTGCCAATGAGCATCCGGCTGAACACGTCCCGGCCCAGGTTGTCGGTGCCCAGGAGGTACAGGTACTCTCCCGCCTCCCCGTTCACGCCAAACAGGCGGGTCTGAAACTCCATCCCAAGGAAGTTCCAGGCCTCCCCCTCCACAAAGAACTGCAGGAAGAACTTCTGCTCCGGATCCGGAGCAAAGGTGAACTCGAAAGTGACGGGATCCATTTCCTCACCCAGGCCATAGACAAACGGTCTCAGGTGAAGGGAGCCCTCCTGGTCAAAGAAATGAAGCGACTGCGGAGGAAAGTACTGGCGGTCCCGATCCGTCCGGATGGGCGTGTAGGGCGAAAAGAACGGGGCGAGTGTTCCGATGACGATGATGCTCAGGACAATGATCGTCCCGATCACTCCGTAACGGTTCCGCAGAAACCGCCGCCGGACGAGCTCCCAGTAGGTCAGCGAGATCTTGGGAGCCTGAGTTGCTTGAGGTTCCGGGTTCACGAGGCAGACTCCATGGTGGCGTGTCGCACTCGTGGATCCAGCAGCGCCAAGAGCAGGTCGGCCACCAGGTTCCCGACAATCAGCAGCACGGCCACCAGCATGAAGATCGCGGAGACCACGTACATGTCCTTGTTGTAGACCGAGCTGAGGATCAACGGTCCCACGGTGGGAATGCCCAGCACAATCGCGATCTCCAACTCGCCCTTGACCATGTAGTCGAAGCGGGCTCCCTGGTTCATGATGATCGGGTGGAGCGCGTTGGGGATGGCATGCAGGATCAGGATGCGTCGCTTGCTCAGACCCTTTGCCCGGGCGGTCTCAATGTACTGCATCTTCATCACGTCCAGCAGGTTGCCCCGCATCATCCGCAGGATGTAGCCCTGTCCGGCCCAGATCGAGATGAACAGAATCGGCCAGACGTGTTTGAAGAAGTCCACAATCCGAGGCCAGTCCCAGTGGTCCTGAAGCATGTATTGCGGAGACTGGATCGCGCCGATGTAGGGCGAGTGCCAGACAAACGCCAGGAAGTAGAGGATCACCAGCGCGATGACAAACTTGGGAATGACGATTCCGGTAAAGGCGATCACCGTCGCGATCGTGTCTCCGATCTTGTACTGGTTGAGCGCCGCATAGACGCCCAGAACTGCACCAATCAGTTGCCCAAGGATCAAGGTGATCAAGGCCAGCCCAATGGTTCTGGGAAAGCGAAGCCCAATGACTTCCGAGACCGGACGAGACTGACTGAAGGAGGGACCGAAGTTGAACTCGGTCACCACCCCGTTGATCCAGGTCCAGTACTGAATGTGAAAGGGTTGGTCCAGGCCATACTGCGCTCGAAGCGCAGCGGCTATGGGCTCCAGGTCGACTCGGGACTGCCCGGTTCGGGCCATCGTCTGGTTCATCCAGACGTCCACATAGTCTCCCGGAACGGCATAGATGATCAGGAAGGAGACGAAGGAGATGCCAATCAACAGTGGAATGCTGGCAAGCACCCGCTTGAACAGAAAGATCAACAAGCCCATGAGTTTCTTGGCATCTTGGCGAAGGAAGAGAGGGAGCCCCGATGGAGCCCCCTGCGTTCTTCCAGGTTAGTTTGGGAAGCGCGATCAGCGCTTGTAGGTGGGGATGACGCCCGGCATCAGCTCGGAAAGCTGCTGATCCTTAGGCACCCAGAGGCGCTCACGGACCAGAGAGTCCTCGGCCCACTCGAACATGAACACCGGCACTCCGGGGTGTGCGTTGCGGATGCGCTTGTTGACCAGCAACGCCGCAGGAGCCTGAACCAGGCCCACCGTGTAGACGTTGTCCGTCCACAACTTCTGGATTTTGCGGGCATTTGCCGTGATCTCGTTGGAGTCCCAGGACTGCTGGATCGCGTTGACGGCCTTGACCATCTCCATCTCAAACGGCATCAGGTCTCGAGAACCATCTGCGCTGGAGGGGTGGCTGTAGGGGCAGCCATTGGAGATCGGCAAGAACCGGCAGGTCTCCCGGGTGGGAACCACCCAGTGATTGCGGCGCTCGGCCATGTTGAAGTTTCCAGCTTGCATCACCGGCTCCAGATCGTCGTACGGCTTTGGGATGATCCGGATTCCGACTTCGGCGAGCATGGAGGTCACCGCGTCCACCTGCTTCTTGTCGGTGGCTTCCCCGTTGCTGTAGGCCAGGTCGATCTCGATGTTCTTCCCGGTCTTCGGCAGGTTCCGAACTCCATCGCCATCGGTGTCCTTGATGCCAAGGCTGTCCAGCAACTGCATGGCTCCAGCCTTGTTGTAGGGACGATAGTTGATGCTGTCCAGGTCGTACCACGGAGATCCGGAGGTGAAGGCTCCTGCCCACGGATGGGTGAACGGTCCACGAGCAATCGACTGCCCAACGGCCTGTCGATCGATGGCGTGGCTGATCGCCTCACGGAACTTGAGGTTTCGGAAGAGCCCGCGCAGCTCACGGTCCACGTCGTTCTGCACGCCGACATCCATGGAGTAGTTGAACTCCAGGTTCCAGCCAAGCACTCGGGGGCCGAACTGAGCTTTTGTGGGAGCGTCCGCGCTCTGAGACTGCTTGAGCGCCTCCACGTAGTTTCCGGGGTTCTCCATGTTGGAGAAGTCACCCGTGCCAGCCACGGCCTGGGTAGTCCGGTCCGACCAGGTGGAGAGCTTGAAGTGCATCTCGTTCATGTACGGCAACTGATTGCCCTTCTCGTCCACCTTCCAGTAGTACGGATTGCGACGCATGATCACGATCTGATCCGGAGCATGAACGACGGCGACGAACATTCCCAGAGAGACCACGTTGCTCAGGTCGTCTGCAGGCTGGGCGTTCTTGTAGTCTTCGTAGGTCTTGCTCGAATTGTATCTTGGATGGTGCTGCTTGAGGACATGGGACGGTCCGGGACAGCCCTGAATGTAGGCCAGCGAGCTGACACGGGCTGGTCCTTGCGGCTCCTTGAAGTCAAAGCGGATGGTGTAGGGATCGACCACGCTCATCGTTGTGCCAACACCCATGCCGTCTTTGGGCATCCGGGAGGTGACCTTTTCGTCCTGAACGTTGTCCTCCCACCAAAAGCGCATGTCTTCGGCATCAAACGCGTCGCCGTCCGACCACTTGACGCCTTCAACCAGGTTCATGGTCAGTGACGTCTTGTTCGCGTTCCAGCTCCAGCTTTTGGCCAGGTTGGGCAGCGGACCGTTCTGCTCTTCGGGCTTTACCTGCCACAGCGGTCCCTGGCGCACCAGACACTCCTGCAGGGTGATGTTGATCCCACCCCAGCCCTGATGCTGTCCGGCCAGCCAGTTCCAGCCTTCCGGACGGCCGCCGATCACGTGGCGGAAGACACCGCCGTACTCTCCGGTGCCGTCAATCATCGCTCCGGTCTTCATGACCAACGGCTCTTTGGGCAGCCGGTCTTTGACTGGCGGAAGCGATCCGTTTTTGACCATCTCAGATAAAAATGGTGCCTCATTGTAGCTCGGCAGGGCCTTGTACTCCCAGAGGTCGCTCTGGCCAACCAGGTCCCACTTCAGGGTCGCCATGCTCTTCTCCGGAGGGAGCTTGTCTGCAAACGCAGAGGAGGCCCCGGCAACCGACAGCCCAAGAGCAGCGGTGACCGCAACTTTTCTGGCATGAGCACCGAGTTTGTTCAGCGTTGAGGGGCTGCAGAATCCTTTCTGCGCAAACTCGCAGATGGCCTGCACCTTTTCCTCAGTGAGGGTTTGATCGGGTCTGATCATGATTCCTCTCCTTTTCATGAAGGATTGGGCACTCTCCGTAGGGAGACTTGCCAAAATTGCCTGACATCACCTGTCAGACACGAAAGTAGCCGACGCCAGGCGTCAGCCTCAAACCTGAAAGGCGTCGTCCTCAACCATCAAGCTGGCCTGGACATCGGCCTGAAGCTCGGAGACCTTGCGAACCTTCTTCCGGGCGGCTCCGGACCATTCTCGCGTCTTGACCTTCTGGGAGGCCAGACGTTGTCTTGCCGGCTCAATCGCCTCGGCGTACTGTGGGAGCCACTGGGCCTGAGCGACCAGCATCTCGTCCACCATCGCCCAGACCTCTTCCGGAGAGCACACCGCACCCACCAGAGGGTCGTGAAGCACGGCCAGCTTGAGCAGCTCCACGTCGCCCTGCATCGCCGCCTCCACGGACATGCGCTGGACATCGATGGAGGTCCGACAGGCCGCCGCACAACCCAGCGGAAGCTCGATCCCGGAGGCCATGTGCAGCCCAAAGCGATCCACAAATCCTGTCGACTCGACGATGCAGTCTTCCGGGAGGTTTTGGACGACGCCCTGATTCTTTGTGTTGAAGTGTCCTCGATAGACCCTCCCGGTCTCCAGCGCCTCGATGATGTAGCTGCAGTGCTCCGTGGAGCGTTGGTAGTGCTCCAGAGGCAGCCCGGCTTCCTGGAGCCATTTGGGGAAGTCGTCCTCAAACCAGTTTCTCCGCTCCGTACAGACCCGCAGGTATCCCCCGGTCTCTCCATGAATCCAGTCCGAGAGGTCGATCCACTGATTGATCTCCTCCGGGCGCTTGCGGTACCAGGGGAGGTACTCGCTCAGGTGCCCGTTGCTCTCCGTGGAGAAGACGCCAAAGCGCTCCAGCACATCAATCCGGACCTTCTCCTGTTGCGAGTACTTGGGGTGCCTCCGGAAGGCTTCCAGCAACTCTGCCTTCTCGATCCTGCAGCCTCGGAACTTCAGCTCGATGTACCACGTCATGTGGTTGATCCCGCTACAGATGTATTCCAGTTCTTCCGGATCCTCGGCCCCAAGAACCTCGGCAATCAGCTTTGCGCCGCCCTGCACGCCGTGGCAGAGGCCGATGGTGTTTACCTGACCATAGTCCAAGGCGGCCCAGGTGTTCATGGCCATCGGGTTTGCGTAGTTCAAGAAGAGTGCATCGCTCTCTGCGTGATTGCGGATGTCGGCACAGAAGTCCAAGATGGCCGGAATGCTCCGCTGTCCATAGAGCACACCGCCGGCACAGACCGTATCCCCGACACACTGATCGACTCCATATTTGAGAGGGATCTCAATGTCGTGCTTGAACGCCTCAAGCCCACCAATCCGGGAGCAGTTGATCACGTACCGTGCACCTTCGAGCGCCTCGGTCCGGTTCAGAGAGGCCGTCACCTTTGCCGGAAGCCGGTTTGCCGAGATGTCCTTCTCCAGCAGCTGCCGGACCATGTCCAGGTTCATCTGGGAGATGTCCTGCAGCGCAAACTCCGTATCCTGCAGCTCCGGCACGGTCAGGATATCCCGGACCAGCTTCTGTGTGAATCCGACGCTTCCGGCACCAATGATCGCAATTCGCATAGGTCTGTCTCTCCAGTTGCTACAACGAGGGTTGGGTTAAATCCCGGCTCATCTTTCGCCAGTGATACTTGCGGCTGCCGTTGAAGAAGGGCTTCTCCTCTTCCGAGAGGCCGGCCAGAAATTCGGGATGCGGCTCATAGTCAAACCAAGGCTGAAAAAAATCCGGAGTGTATCCTCCGAGAATCAGCAGGCGGTCCTTCCCGGAGCGGTTGATCCCGCCGGCGTGGATGGTCGACTCGAAGAACAGCAGCGTCGAGCCTGCAGGAGCGACCACCTGATGTCGCAGCTCCGGACGCTCCTGAACTGCCCGGACCAGGACCTCCTCGGAGACGTCGGCCATTTTGTGGCTTCCGGCGATCACGGTTGTTCCCCCATCTTCCGGGCCCAGGTCCGTGAGGTTCGTCAGGCACTTGACGAACGGGCAGTGGTACAGTCCTCGGCTCCGATAGCTGAAGGCCGGATCGAATCCGCGATGCCACCCGTAGTGCTCCGGAGCCGGCTGGCTCAGGTCGCGCCGACGGATGTGGGCGTCGGACTGCTCCAGCCTCACGCTTCCCCCGACCGCATCCTCTGCCAGTCCGACAATCCGTGGATGCGTCACATACGCCCGGAAGCACGGCGCAAGGTGCGGGAGGTTGTCGATCCGGAAGAACTCCCACGTCGTGGAGGTGAAGAACATGTGAGACTCCGGAGGAACCTGATCCCGGCGGTAGTCGCTCTCGAAGCGGAGAATCGTCTCCACCAGCTCCTCCACCTCCGCATCGGACAGAACCTTCTCCAAGACAACGTATCCAAACACATCCAGGTGGATGCGCTCCGCCTCTGTCAGGGCGAAGGCCTTGGGCTCTCCGGTAGGAGAGAGCCTGGGCACCGGGTCCGGACGGTAGCCGCTGTCTGGAGAGCGCCCCACATTCTGCGTTGGCATTTCAGGCATTCCGGGCCTTACTCTGCGGCATAGCGCGGATCCCACATCGTGTAGGGCGCAACCATCTGCCGGCGTTCCGGAGTGAGCCGGTCCAGCAGCTCCTGGGACGGCCGATACGGGTGCCGGAAGTTTCCCCAGGAGGGGCCGTAGCGGTACACCGCAATCCGGCGAATCCCCGGATTGGCCCGCTTGGCCGAGCCGTGACAGATCCCATCCACAAATACGAGCACGTCTCCAGCCGCCATCTCGACCTCCACGGCTCCTTCGATCAACTCGCCAAAACGATCGCTGCGCATCTTTACCAAGTCCAGATCCGGATGCTTGAAGTTCGACTTGTGGCTCCCGGGGATCAGCGTGGTGCCGCCGTCTCCTGGACCAATGTCGGTGAGCGCGATCAGGGCGTTGACCTGCCCGCACATGAAGCGCCCGCCATGAAAGCGAAACTGGTTGCGCAAAATGGGCGGATAGCCTCCCGAGTGCATCCCGATCGCTTTGCCGGGCCCACGGAGATTGACAAAGTTTTCATCAATAAACAAGGGCCCATGTGCGTGGTCGAAGCTCCCCTCTCCCCCCACGAACAGCTTCACGTGCTCAATCCACGCCGGATGATCGATCAAGCGTTCGAAGGGCTCTCCGGCCTCGTAGATCTGCTGCAGGTTGAGCCCGGACTGCCCCTTGTCGTCGTAGTCGTGGAAGTGAATCTGTCCGAATTGGGAGCCTGGCTCCTGCTCCGGAATCGCATCGATGCCGGCGTTGAGTTCCTCCACCTCGGAGCCGCTCAGCGCGTTGCGCAGGATGATGTAGCCGTTGAGGTCGAAGAAGTAGACCTCCCTGGGAGAAACCGAGCCGGAGTCGAACTGCTTCATCGGAGGTCTTACTTCATCGGAGGAATGTAATCCCCGTGGGCTTCAAGCAGGTCATCGACGAGGCTCCAGATCTCGTCCAGAGACAGCTCCGCCGCCGTGTGCGGGTCCATCATCGCGGCCTGGTAGACGTAGTCACGCTTGCCAGTCAGGGCCGCCTCCACCGTGAGTTGCTGCACGTTGACGTTGGTCATGATCACTGCTGCCAACTGAGGCGGTAGCTCTCCCACATGCAGCGGCGTGATCCCGCTCTTGTCGATGTGACAGGGGACCTCTACCGAGAGGTTGCGGGGCAGGTTGGTGATCAGTCCGGTGTTCGGGACGTTCCCGTTGATCAGCGCCGGAACTCCGTTCTCCAGCGCGTTGAGGATCGAGGCCGCATATTCGTGGCTCTGGCAGACGTCCAGGTCCTTGGACTCGTCCTCCATCTCCACCCGGACCTTCTCCCAGCCGGCGATCTGGTTCTCACAGCGGGTGATGTACTCGTCGAGCGGGATGTTGAAACGTTCGATCAGGTCCGGGCGGTCACGCTTGATGAACCACGGCGTGTATTCGGCAAAGTGTTCGCTGGACTCGGTGACGAAGTAGCCTAGCCGCTTGAGCATCTCGTAGCGCACCCGGTTGCCGTCCGGCATCGTGCCCTTCTCGGCAATCTCCATCAGCCGGGGATACAGGTCCTCCACTCCGGCCTTGGTCTTCTTCTCAAACTTGAGATAGAAGGACATGTGGTTGATTCCGGCACAGAAGAAATTGATGTCCGAAACGTTTTCATTCAGGTCTGCAGCCAGCTCCTTGGCGGTCCCCTGAACCGAGTGACACAGCCCGACCATCGGCAGCTCTGGAGCCAGACGATTGATGGCCATGCAGAGCATCACCATCGGGTTGACGTAGTTGAGCATGGTCGCGTTTGGACACACGTCTGCCATGTCATTCAGGATTCCCCGGAGCACTGGAACCGTCCGGAGCGTGCGCATGATGCCTCCGACCCCCAGCGTGTCTGCGATCGTGTGACGCAGGCCATACTTCTTCGGGATCTCGAAGTCGATCACCGTGCTCGGCCTGTAGCCGCCAACCTGCATCATCAAGATGACGTAATCCGCTCCGCTCAGCGCCTCCCGGCGGTCGGTCGAGGCCAGCACCGGTGTGCTCAGCCCTAGCTTGCGGGCGATCCGTCGGGTGACAATCTCCGAGGTCTTCAGCCGATCCGTGTCAATGTCATGCAGCGAAAACTCGGTGTCCTCCAGCCCGGGCGTCAGCAGGATGTCTCCGATCAGACTCCTGGCAAACACCGTGCTCCCTGCTCCAATCAAACATACCCTGCTCATGTGTCTCCCGAAAAAATCGTAACGTTAAAATAACGGGAGTAATTTCTAGCCCAGTTCCTCCGGGGTGTCAACACTTTTCTTTTCTGCGGTTCCTCCGGAGCTGCGGATTCGGCAAGTGTTTCGCCTGTTGCCAGGGATTGATGTAACATGGGTGCCGCGGAAGAGAACCTGAACCAACACTTGGGCAAGCTTGTGGAACAGACCATCCTCTGGGGCCTGGGCCTCAGCGCATTTGCCTCGGCGACGTTGCTCCCGGGGTCGTCCGAGGCGCTGCTGACCGGGCTCCTCTGGGAGTTTCCGGAGCATCGTTGGAGCCTTTGGGCGGTGGCGACGCTGGGCAACTCGCTGGGGGCTTTCACCAACTGGGGCCTGGGACGCTTTCTGCTGCAGTTTCTGGGAAGGCGTTGGTTTCCTGTCTCTCCGGAACAGTATGAGCGGGCCACGCGCTGGTTTTCCCGCTACGGGATCTGGACGCTGCTGCTCGCCTGGACGCCAATTCTGGGAGACCCTCTGACGGTTGTTGCCGGGGCCCTGCGGGTGCGGTTTGCAGTCTTCTGTGGGCTCGTCACCTTGGGGAAGGCGCTTCGCTACGCCTTCATTGTGGGAGCCGTGGTGTGGGGGAAGGAGATGCTATGGAGTTGAGCGCTGTGGAGCGCCTGGCCACGGAGTTGCTGAGTCGGCACGGGCTGGTTGCAAAGGGGTGGAGCTTTGGTTGGGACCGGGCGGTGCGACGCGCAGGAGCCTGTCACTACACACGCAAGCGCATCACGATCTCGCGCAAGTTTGCCGAGCAGTTTCCGGAACCGGAGGTCCGGGAGACGATTCTGCACGAAATCGCCCACGCGCTGGTCGGGAGGCGTCACGGGCATGATGCGGTTTGGCGGCAAAAAGCCCGAGAGATCGGGAGCCTGGGAGAGCGCACCCACTGCTTCGAGTTTGTTCAGGCCCCTTGGGCGCTGAGGTGTCGCAACCGCTGCTTCTCGGCTCCCCGGCACCGTCGGATGTCTCCGGAGCGCCTGAGGCTCCTGCGCTGTGCTCGCTGCGGGAGCACTCTTGAGACGGTGGAGGCCTCCTCGGACTGAACCTCACCGGTCAGGAATCCGATGTCTCCGGAGCGGACGGAAGCTCCACCTCCAGCACCCCTCCTCGCTTTGCCGCCCGGGACTGGCAGAGGATGACCCAAGACTCCCGCTGCCTGCGGGAGAGGACGAAGTCACGATGCTCGACCTCCCCGGAGAGCAGTCGTCCCCGACAGACTCCGCACAGCCCATCCGAGCACTTCACGTCCACCGCCACCCCGTGCTCCTCCAGCACCTCCGTTGCGGAGCGATCTTCCGGAACATGAAACTCTCGCCCATCCCTGAGCCGCAGGGTGAAGGGAAAGTTGATGTAATCCGGAAGCTCCGGGACCTGAAAGTGCTCCAGGTGCCGGGCGCCTTCAGGAAACCCAAGCCGCTCTGCAGTATCCATCACGGCGTCCATGTACTGCTGTGGGCCGCAGGCATAAACCTGCCAGGATGGGTGGTACTCCCCAAGAACAGCCTCCAGTTCGACGCGGGCTCCCTCCGCACTGAAGTGGCCGTGAACGCTTCCGGACCACGGGGCCTGACGCAACTCTTCCCAAAACGCTGCCTGACGTCGAGAACGCGCCGAGTAGTGCAACTCAAACTCCTTCCCCAAGGCGTACAGGCGGTGGGCAAAGGCGATCATCGGGGCTACGCCGATTCCTGCACCCATCAGGAACGTTCGGGAAGCCGACTCATCCAGTTCGAAATGATTGATCGGCTTGGAAACAAAGATCCGGCGGCCTGGAGTGAAGATGCGGTGCAGCATCCTGGAACCACCACGACCCTCCTCCTCCCGGAGCACTGCAATCTGGTATCGCGTGCGATCGGCCGGGTCTCCACAAAGGGAGTACTGCCGCAGAAACTCCGGAGTCACCACCACATCCAGGTGCGCTCCGGCGGTCCACTCCGGCAGGTCGCTGTCCTCCGGAGCCAAAAACTCATACCGGGTGATCGCGTCGGTCATGCGCTCCACCTTGTGGACCACGACCTGCAGCACCGGGGCATCTCCGGGGACCGTGTAGCGATGCAGGTGGTCCTGCTCGCCTTGTTGGAGCTTCTGCTGGTACTCCCTGGCAGAGATCAGGGCCTGGTATGCCTCGATTCCGGCCTCGCGATCCATCGGATCCGGGTAGGGCCAGGGGTGTGGCGCCAAGGGGGCTGGATACACGGCCAGGGTCTGATCCTCGTATTTCAGGTCGAGATCCCTCTGCAGGTCCCGCCGATTCAGCGCATGCCGGGAGGGCCGATAGCCTCCGTCCTCCTCCAACTCCAGATCCCACCACCACTTCTTGACCTCGTTCAGCCCACCGTTTCCCAAGAGATCGTCCAGCTTGGCCAGGGGCTGAGCCAGCCTGGGCAGGTTCGAGGCGGCCCAGCGGAAGGGGGCCTCGGCAAACACACCCTCCAGATTCCAGGGGCAGGTCTTCATGCACCTGCCGCACATGGCTCCTCCGGAGGTTGTGATCCGGTAGGTTGCGCACTTCTGGCTGTCGGATTTCCAGATCTCGTAGCCATTGAACATCAGCTTTGGCCCGGCGGTGATCGCTCCGGAAGGGCACTCGCGCGCGCACTTGTTGCAGTGTTCGCAGAAGTTCTGCAGGCCAAAGTCAATCGGCCGATCGTGCTCCAACGGCATGTCGGTGGTGACCACTCCCGACTTCAGCCGTGGGCCGAGGTAGGGGTTGAGGATCACCTCTCCGATACGGCTGACCTCGCCCAGTCCGGAGAGCAGCAGCAGCGGAGGTTGCAGGACCTCTCCATCCATCACCGTGTGCGCCTTGGCCTGATACCCAAGGTTTCGGATCTGTTGCGCGATCACACCTCCCAGGAGAGAAAAGCGCAGGTAGGCACGCATCGACTGAGCAACGCTGATCCAGTCATCCCCGCTGGCTCCCTCCATCGTCTCGTAGCCTTGGTCGATGATCATCGAGATCGCCTGGTCGTGAGGCGGATCAATCGGCGTTCCAGTCGCATCGTGAGAGTACCAGGTCCACTCCGGGCAGCGAGAGATCCCCACCGCATCCACCCCCAGGAAGTAGGAGACCGCCTTGATGTTTTCCGCATTGCGCCGCGCATCCGAGGGCCGGGTCCCTGCGGGATGAGGCTCTCCGTCCTGTAGCAGCACCAGGGCTCCCAGGGCGCGTCGTTGTGCAAAGGATGGAGCTGACTTCCGGGCGTAGTGTCCGCCCTTGGCGCCCTCCTGAACGACCTTCCCCATGTCTCCAAACTGAGCCCGCGCAAAGAGGTCTGCTCGCTTGGGAACCCGGGGGACGTGAGCCTCGTCGATGTAAGTGGTTGGCTGGTCTACACGCTTCAGGCGTTCAAACGGGTGAGGTCCATCCGCAAAACGCCTCCGGACAAACGGGTCGTGATGGAAAGTGCCCTTGGTCGAGTGCATCCCCAGCCACCAGCCTGGCCCCTTGGTTCGGAACCAGGGCTGCTCTCGAGAGGGAGCCAGCGGAGCATCTGAAGCCAACTCCATCGTGCAGGTCACGGCGGCGAGGCCGAAATTCTCTCCGATGTAGGGGGCCACCAGTGTTCCTCCCTCTTCCCAGACGACGCCTGCCCACACAGCCAGGCGGTTCAGGTCCACATCGGATGCTGTCCCGGAGTGCGCCTTGGCCTCAAACCCAAGCAGCCGGATGTAGTTTGCGACCACCACTGCGGTCTCCGTGGCGCGCAGGCAGGCCCGATGCTCCAGCGCGTCCTGAAACCACTCTGTTCCGGGCTCCTCCGGAGTGGGTGCGCGTGGATTTTCGTAGAGAAAGACCAGGGCCTGCCGGTGCCCGGCTATGCTCCCAGGCGGTGCCTCCATGCTGTCCTTGAGGTCTGCCATGATCAGATCAATCCCGGAGGCGAGGGTTTTGGTCTGCCGGGTCCGGAGGGCCTCGGCGAGGCGGGGGATCTCCGGGTTGAGGATCCGCTCCGGCAACACGGCCTCCGGAGGGAGCGAGGCGATTCCCACAGCCGCAGCATCGGAGAAGTATCCGAAGCTCTTGAGGTGCTGAGAGCGCTCCAGAGGGCTCTCCGGGATCTCGGCCACCACCCGGTTGATCAGCCCGTCGCGGATGGCATCGAGCATCGCCTGATACTCGCGCATCGCGTTGACGATGCTCTCCGGAGCCTCCGGCCGGTGAAACGAGAGCGGACACATCGGAGGCACCCGGGAGAGATCAACCTCCCGGGAGCGCTTGAGGTGTTCCAGAGGGTAAGGCCCCAGATGTACAGGGCGATTTTTGCTGGAAAAGAGTTTCAGTCCCATGAGGCTCTCCGGAGGTCAGGCGGCTCGTCCTTTTTGCTCAAGGCCTGTGGTTCAGCGCGTCTTGGAACCCGGAGTCCGAGGTCTTGACCCGCAGCAGGCTCCAAGAAGGTATCACAATCTTGCGCACAGGAAAGCGGTCCAGGTCAGCTCAAAAGTGGGGGATCTTGTGGGCGGGCACAGATGTCTTGAGAGCCTCTGCAAACTTCCTTTGCAGTTCTGAAAAAATAGTTGACGGCTCCCATGTGGGGTGTTAAAAACCGACCTTGAATGAGCCCAGTGAGGGAGAAAACAATGGTTCACACAATTCAGGAACAGCAGGTCATCTCGGCCCGGACCCTCCTTGAGGATCCAAACTTTTCGCTTGAGGAAAAGGTGGAAATGCTGATGGAACTGGCGATGGGGCTTCAGCACAAGCCCAAGTCAGTAGACCAATTGCATCAGGCGTTGGAGCTGTATGCCGAAGCGTTCAAGCTCTGTCCTCCGGGAGAGGCGTTGCTACAGGCAAGAATCCGAGCCCGGACGGCAACCGCGCTGCAGTCCATTCCGCATCAGGGGACCGAGTTTCTCCAAGAGGCCCGGGAGCACTATGAGCAGGCCACTCCGATCCTCAAGCAACTTGGACTTCCGGAGGAGTTGGCTGAAGCAGAGATGAACCTGGGGCTGGTGCTGCAGTCACTCACGTCTGCCGGAGAGGCTCGGATCACCGATGTCATCGCTGCCTACCAGCGCTCCCTCAGGGTCTTCACCCGCAGTCGCTACCCCACCGAGTTCGCGATCCTGCACAACAACCTCGCCACTGCTTTTCTCTCGATCCCGATGAGCGATGAGCGGGGCAAAATGCGGGAGGCGCTGGCGGTGCAGTCCTTTGAGGAGGCACTCTCGGTCGTTACTCTGATCGACCACCCCTCGGAGTATGCGATGCTGCAGAACAACCTGGGCAACGCTCTGCAGTATTGCCAGAGCAGCCACCCGCTGGAGAACAATCTCCGGGCACTGGAAGCGTATGACGAGGCGCTCAAGGTACGCAATGCCCGGGACACTCCGATGGAGTATGCGAATACCATCTCCAACAAGGCCAACGTGCTGTGGAACCTCTCCACTGCGGCTACCGGAGAGGAGGCCGCCCGGCTGTGTCTGGAGGCCAAGGCCCTGTATGAGGAGGCCGCCCGGCTGTTTGGAGAGTATGGCGACTGGGAGAAGCAGTCGATCGTGAGCAACGCCTTGGCAGAGCTGGAGCAGGATCTGCCCACAACCCGCACTGAGCAGGCCCCCGAGTTTCCCGGGGCCTCCAGTGTTGTCTCATAAACACTCACACGGAGATCATCATGGAGTGGTTTGCAGGGGAAATCGGCATCATCGACCTCATCCTTGGAGGGTTCCTGGCTGCGGCCTTCGGGTATGCCGGAGGGATGGTCAGCGCGGATGTGCTGTATGGAAAGGAGATCGGAGGAGACGTCGCCCGTTTTCTTGGAGGTGCCTTTGGGCCTGTTGCCGCAGTTCCCGGAATCGGGCTGCTGCTGTTTCTTGGACTCTTCATCTGAACACAACCCGACACACGAGGAAATCATGCTTGCAGACAAGATCGAGTTTCTGACCGACCCCCTGAAGCTCTTTGCCCAGAACCGGCTGGTTCGTGATCAGGAAGACTTCGTCAAGAAGGCTGCGGTCGGTTCGGCCGTGGGTGCCGGGCTCTTTCTCCTGTTGGGGCTGATGGGCGTCTCCATCTGGTTCAGCATTCCGATCAGCGCCTTTGTCGCCGGAGCGGTGCAGCCCTACCTGTTTCGGGATATCAAGTTCCATTGAACCATGAGCGCTGAGGTACTGGACCGCCTGCTACAGGACATTCAGCGTCTGCAGGAAGTAGTGGATGGCTGGGAGCAGCAGCCCCGAGGGGTGGTGGAAGCCTTCCGCAAGGCCATTGACGCGCTGCACAAGGAGGCATTGGCCCGGATGATCCGGGACCTGCGGCAGGTGCCCGAAGCCCTCCCGGCCTTGCGAGCCTTGGCAGAAGATCCGGTGATCTACACGGTGCTCCGGCATCACGAGCTGCTCAAGCCCTCCCTACAGGAGCGGGTGGAGCGGGCGCTGGAGAAGGTCCGCCCGGCGCTCAGGGAACACGACGGCGATGTCGAACTGGTGGAGATCAACGTCCCGGAGGTCCGGATCCGCCTCTCTGGCTCCTGCGATGGATGCCCGGCCTCCAGTCTGACGATGAGTGGAGGGGTGGAGAAGGCCATTCTGGAAGACTGTCCGGAGATCACCAAGGTCACTCAGGTCAAGGGCAAAGGCGGACCGGGCAGCGCGGTTGACTTTGTGAGCCCCTTCGCCCAGGCCCATCAGCAGTGGGAGGAACTGCTTGATGTCGAGCAACTTCCGGAGAGCGAACCGCTGTTTCAGGAATTTGGAGAGCACTCCGTGATCCTCTTCCGCAAGGGAGACCGGGTAACGTGCTTTGAGAACGCCTGTGCGCACCTCGGACTGCCAATGGAGATGGGGTCCGTGGAGCAGGGAGTGCTCATCTGCCCGCACCATGGATTTGAGTATGCCCTCGATTCCGGAGAGTGCCTGACCGTCCCGGAGATTCAGCTGCACGCCCATGCTGTGCGGGTCCAGCAGGGCCAGGTACAGGTGCAGTGGAGCCAGCGATGAGTGTCCTCAAGGTCAGCCTCTCTTCCACCGTCAAGCCGCTGCAGCGCGAGTCGGGACAGCCCTTGCTCTCTCCTCAGGGGCCGCTGGCGATTGTTGGCGGAGAGCGCGTCACTGACGGAATTCCGGAGCCGATCCGTCCGGAACCTCGCAGCCTCTTTGGCCCTCGCGGAGGATGCATTGCTCCGGACGGATCGCTGTGGATCTGCGACACGGGACACCATCGACTGCTGGGGTGGTCTCACTACCTCCTCGCAGCCGATCACGATGCCGAGTGGTGGGTTGGTCAGCAGACGCTGTTTGAGGAAGGGCGCAACGCCCGCAAGAGCGTTGGCTCGAATACCCTCAGCGTCCCGACCGGGATCACGCCTTACGGCCAGGGATTGGTTGTTGCCGACGCCTGGAACAACCGGGTGCTCGGCTGGGACACCCTGCCCCGCTCGCTCAACCAGCCTGCTGATTGGGTGCTCGGACAGCCCGACTTCGAGTCCGGGATGCCCAACCAGGGAAAGTCTGAAGCCTCTGCCTCCTCCATGCACTGGCCCTTTGGGGTGTTGGCTGATGGCGAGACGCTGTGGGTCGCCGACTCGAAAAACCGACGGGTCTTGCGCTGGAACCAACGTCCCACCACCCCTGGAGCCCCGGCCGATTTTGTTCTGGGACAGCCAGACTTCGACACCTCTGATGAAAACCGAGGGAGCACTCCGGACCGTGCCAGCATGCGCTGGCCGCATGCGTTGACGCTGTGGGGCGGGAAGCTCTGCCTGGCAGATGCCGGGAACAACCGGGTGCTGATCTGGGACGGTGTTCCGGAGCGATCCCTGGAGCCGTGCTCGTGGATTCTGGGGCAACCTGACGGCCAGAGCGTTGATCACAACCAATCCTCCTACTGGCCGCGACCGGACACGCTCAACATGCCCTATGCGCTCTGGGGGTGGAAGGACTGGCTGCTCGTCGCCGACACCGCGAACTCCAGGCTCCTCGGCTGGCACTCCCAGGATCTGGCCGATGGTGCTCCGGCAAGGGGGCTGACTGGACAAGCGGACCTGTTCTCCAAAGGAGACAACCGCTGGGGCGAGGTTACTCCCGACAGCCTCTGCTGGCCCTATGGGCTGGGCCTTTATGAGCAGACTGTCCTGGTCGCAGACTCCGGAAACAACCGGGTGCACCTCTGGAATCTGGACGAGGGCCTGTGACAGGAGTGCGCCTGCATTACTCCGGACGGGTTCAGGGCGTTGGTTTCCGTCCTGCTGCGTGGAGGGTCGCTCGTGAGCTGGGCCTGCCCGGGCGGGTTTACAACAACCGATCCGGAGCTGTGGTCGAGCTGTGGGCCGAGGCCTCGGAGGTCCGGAAATTCCGGGCTGCTCTGGAGGAAAACCTCCCCGGAGTAGCCTGCGTCACGGCAGTCCGTGAAGAGCCGCTCTCCGCTCCACCGCCCAGCGGGTTCTCGATCGCGGAGAGCGACGACCGGGGCGCCCTGTTCAACGTGCTTCCGGACCTGGCGACCTGCCCGGAGTGTCAGGCGGAGGTGCTCGATCCCTTTGCCCGGCGCTACCGCTACCCGCTGACGAACTGCACCCAGTGCGGTCCGCGCTTCTCGATCATGAGCGGGGCTCCGTATGACCGCCCTCGGACCAGCATGTCACCGTTCCCGATGTGTCCGGAGTGCAAGGGGGAATACGACGACCCGACTGACCGGAGGTTCCATGCTCAACCCATCGCCTGTCACCGCTGCGGGCCAAAGGTCCGGCTGGAGCGACTGGATGGCCACGCCTACAGCTTGGAGGCGTTGACGCAGCTGGATGAAGTGGACGCGATCGCGGCGTTGGTGCAGCGCGGATCGATCGTCGCCATTCAGGGAATTGGAGGTTTTCACCTGGCCTGTGACGCCACACAGGAGGCGGTGGTCCGGAAACTTCGGGAGGTCAAGCACCGGTTTGAGAAGCCATTCGCTCTGATGGCCCGAGACCTGGAGATGATCCGCAAGTACTGTGTGGTCACAGAAGCCGAGCAGGTCTGGCTTCAGTCCCCGGAAGCCCCCATCGTCCTGCTTCAGCAGCACGAGGAGAACCCCCTGCCTGAGAGCCTGGCTCCCGGGCAGGTCCGACTCGGCTTCCTCCTCCCGTATGCGCCGATCCATCACTTGATGTTTCGCAGGATTCGCCGCCCACTGGTCATGACCTCGGCCAATCAGTCCGAAGAGCCCCAATGCATCAGCCTGGAAGAGGTCCGGGGGCGGTTGGAGGGGATCGCCGAATGGGTCGTGTGGCACGAGCGGGCCATCTGTAACCGGATGGATGACTCGGTCCTTCAGGTCTCCGAAGCCTCCGTTCAGGTCTTCCGGCGGGCCCGTGGATTCGCCCCGAGCCCCTTGAAGCTGCCTCCGGGATTTGAGGATGCGTCCGGAATTCTCTCCTGTGGGGCCGAGTTGAAGAACACCTTCTGCCTGGTGCAGGAAGGGTCGGCCGTGCTCTCGCAGCACATCGGCGACCTCAAAGAGGGCCGCGCCGACGCGGAGTACCGCCGGCAGATGCTGCAGCTGCTAGAGTTCTATCAACTGACCCCAGAGGCGGTTGTGGTCGACCTGCATCCGGACTACCGCTCGACAGTCTGGGGGCAGGAACTGGCACGGCAGCGTGGCTGGGAACTGCTGGAGGTGCAGCACCACCACGCCCACATCGCCGCCTGCCTTGGAGAACATGAGGTCCCTCTTGCCGCACCGCCGGTGCTGGGAGTCGCTCTGGACGGGCTGGGTTATGGTGCCGATGGCAGCTTCTGGGGAGGTGAGTTCTTGTTGGCAGACTATCGGGGATTCCAGCGGGTGGGCACCTTCAAGCCGGTCCCCATGCTTGGAGGTGCGCAGGCCATGCGGGAGCCTTGGCGCAACACGCTGGCCCACCTGCTGGCCGAGATGGGATGGAGCCGGTTCGAGATGAACTACGGTGAACTGGAGCTGACCCAGTTCCTCCGACAAAAACCGATCACGGCACTTCAGAGCATGATGAGCCGCAGCCCTCTTGCAACTTCATGCGGACGGCTGTTTGATGCCGTTGCCGGAGCCGTGGGGCTCTGCCGGGAGCAGGTGCACTTTGAAGGACAGGCCGCGATGCGGTTGGAAGCCATCGCCGATGAGTCCGATCCGCTGACGTATCCCTTCAACCTGCCTCGGCTGGCGGATTCGAAACTGCCCTACCTGGAGCCGCTTGTGATGTGGGAGGCGCTCCTCGGAGATCTGGTCACCGGGACGCCAGCCTCGGTCATTTCCGCACGGTTTCACCGGGGCTTGGCAGACGCAATTACCCGGATGGTGGTTCGTCTCTGCCGACCGGAGGCTGAGGAGGTGCCCGTGGCCGACACGGTAGTGCTTACCGGAGGCGTCTTCCAGAACACGCTGCTCACCCGATGGGTTCGCGAGCGCCTCGAAATGATGGACTTTCGAGTCCTCACGCCCACGCGCATTCCGGCTAATGATGGCGGTGTCTCCCTGGGACAGGCGCTGAT
Organism: Deltaproteobacteria bacterium; assembly: GCA_038133845.1. GTDB lineage: Bacteria > SAR324 > SAR324 > SAR324 > NAC60-12 > JAYPUA01. Next base: position 9,539 of record JAYPUA010000002.1, on the reverse strand, counting down.
CGCGGCAGCCCATCGGCTTCACTCTCAACCTCTGGCCGTTCCAGGCCAGTTTCGAAAAGTTCGGACATGTGTTTAGGAATTCCTGGTCAAGTTGTTGAAGTCACGGATGCCGAGAAGCGGATCGCGCTGGTGGATGTGGGCGGCATCAAGCGTCCAATCAACCTCGCCTGCGTTGTCGAGAGTCCCGAAGCGATGAGTGAGGCTCCGGGCATGTGGGTGCTGGTGCATGTCGGCTTTGCCATGAGTCGCATCAATGAAGAGGAGGCTCACAAAACCCTTGAACTGTTGCAAGAGCTTGGGGAGCTGCAGGAAGAAATGCGAAACGCAGCCGCTCAAGTGGCCTGAAGGAGGACGCGATGCAGTACGTCAATGAATTCCGGGATCCGGAAAAAGCGCAGGTCCTGATCCGCGAGATTCAGGGGCTGACCGAGGAACTGGGAGCCACCAGCGAATCTCCAATCCGGATCATGGAGGTGTGCGGAGGGCACACGCATACGATCTTCAAGTTTGGCTTGGAACAGCTCCTCCCGGACTCCATCGAGTTGATCCACGGACCGGGATGTCCGGTGTGTGTGTTGCCCATGGGGCGAGTTGACGACTGCGTCGCCTTGGCCGAGCGCGAGGAGGTGATCCTCACCACCTTCGGAGATGCAATGCGTGTCCCGGGATCTCGCAAGAGCCTGCTCCAGGCCAAGGCCGATGGAGCGGACGTCCGGATGGTCTACTCCCCGGCAGATGCGCTGAAGCTGGCTCAGCAGAACCCGGAACGCGAGGTCGTCTTCTTTGGGCTGGGATTCGAGACCACCATGCCGAGCACGGCGCTGACCGTTTTGCAGGCGGCCTCGGAGGGCCTCTCCAACTTCTCTTTGCTTTGCAACCACATCACCATTCCGCAGACCCTGCAGGCGTTGCTGGACACCCCGGATCTTCGCATTGACGCCTTCATTGGCCCCGGGCACGTGAGCATGGTCATCGGGACCGAAGCCTACGGGTTCATCGCGGCACAGTACGGCAAGCCGCTGGTGGTCTCCGGGTTCGAGCCGCTGGATGTCCTGCAGTCCGTCTGGATGATTCTCCGCCAGATGCAGTCTGGACGCTGCGAGGTGGAGAACCAGTACCGTCGAGTCGTGCCTGACTCCGGAAATCCGGCCGCACAGAATGCCGTGGCGCAGGTGTTTGAACTGCGGGAGTTTTGCGAATGGCGCGGGCTGGGATCCATCGCACAGTCTGGAGTGCAACTCCGTAAGGAGTATGCCGCGTTTGATGCCGAACACAAATTCCGAGTGGCCCCTCAGCAGGTGGCCGATCCGAAGGAGTGCCAATGCGGTGAGGTCCTGCAGGGACGCATCAAACCGCCGCAGTGCCGGGTGTTTGGCACCGCCTGCACTCCTCAGACTCCACTGGGTGCCCTGATGGTCTCCTCCGAGGGAGCGTGTGCCGCGTATTACAACTACGGGATCGGACGTCATCCGGAGCCTCAGGCTGCCTGAAGATGAAGCGCTCCTCCACCATCACCCTGGCTCACGGAAGCGGCGGGCGGGCTACCCGGGAACTGATCGACTCGGTGTTGCTGAAGCATTTCGGCAAGCCGGATCAGTCCGGACTGCAGGATCAGGCGCTGTTCGCTGTCGAGGCACAGGCCCGGTTGGCCTTCACCACGGATAGCTTTGTGGTCAACCCCCTGTTCTTTCCGGGAGGAGACATTGGCAAGCTTGCCGTGACCGGAACCGTCAACGACCTCGCGGTTGGCGGAGCGACGCCGCTGATGCTCAGCTGCGCCATGATTCTTGAGGAGGGGCTGGAGCTGGAGGTCCTGGAGCAGGTGGTCCAGTCGATGGCCCGGACAGCAGAAGAGGCCGGGGTCTCGATTGTCACCGGCGATACCAAGGTCGTTGAGCGTGGTGCAGCGGACCGAATGTTCCTGAACACCTCCGGGGTGGGGCTGGTTCCGCACGGAGTCCACATCGCCTCCTATCGAGCTACTCCTGGAGATCAGGTGCTGGTCAGTGGGTTTGTGGGCGATCACGGCGCCGCGATTGTTGATGCGCGTGGAGAGCTGCACCTCGACATCCCGGTGCAAAGCGACTGTCAGCCGCTCAACGGGCTGATGCAGGTCATGCTGGAAGCTTGTCCGGACCTGCACTGTGTCCGGGATGCGACCCGTGGCGGACTGGCCACCGTGCTGAACGAGTTTGCCTCGGACTCTGGGGTCTGCCTCGGTCTGGAGGAGTCCCGGATTCCGGTCCGCGAGGTCGTGCGGGGGGTCTGCGAGCTGCTTGGCCTGGACCCTTTATACCTGGCCAACGAGGGCACGCTGGCCGCGATCGTCCCGGGCGATGCCACAGAGCAGGTGCTCGAGGCCATGCGTCGCCACCCGGCAGGTCGAGAAGCCTGCCGGATTGGAGAGGTCCGGGAAGCTCCTGGCCAGACGGTACTGCTCCGGACTCCGTTTGGAACCGAGCGGGTGCTTGATGTGCTCTACGGGGACCAGCTTCCCCGGATCTGCTGAGCGATGCACGAGCTGGGGATCACACGCAACATCATCGCGATTGTTGAGGAGCACGCTCAAGGGATCCCGGTCTGCCGGGTGAGCCTGAGCATTGGCAAGCTGAGCGGGGTGCTCCCCGAGGCGGTTCGCTTCTGCTTCGAGTCCTGTGTCCCAGGGACGGTGCTGGAAGGAGCCGTGCTGGAGATTGAGGAGCCTTCAGGACGTCTGGAGTGCCGAGACTGCGGGAAAACGTTTGAGGCTGAACAGCTTTACCACTCCTGCCCCTGTGGCTCGTTTCGTCATGTGGTGGTTGAAGGGGATGAATTGAAAATCAAGGAAATGGAGTTGGTCTGATGTGTACTACATGCGGTTGCTCTGACGGAGCCACGGTCTCGGTCACTCATCTGGAATCCGGGAAGCAGACCGTCCTCCCCCGACCTCAGTTTGGAGAAGGACTTCACGGACACGAGCATCACTCCCACGGACACGAGCATCACTCCCACGGACACGAGC
>JAYPUA010000002.1:0-6438 GCA_038133845.1 Deltaproteobacteria bacterium | reverse complement strand
CGGACACGAGCATCACTCCCACGGACACGAGCATCACTCCCACGGACACGAGCATCACTCCCACGGACACGAGCATGGACCAAGCGTCATCTCGCTGGAGCAGAGCCTGCTGGCCCGAAATGATGCCCTGGCTCAGCGCAACCGCGGCTGGTTCGAGGGGCGGCAGGTGCTCACACTGAACCTGGTCAGCTCCCCGGGGTCAGGCAAGACCACCTTGCTGGAGAGGACGCTGGTGGACCTCCGGTCCGAGTTTGGGCTCGCGGTGATTGAAGGCGACCAGGCCACCTTGCATGACGCGGAGCGCATCCGCAAGACCGGGTGTGACGTGATTCAGGTCAACACCGGGACGGGGTGTCACCTGGAGGCAGACATGGTGATGAACGGAGTGCGTCAGCTGAAGATCGCTCCGGAGTCGGTCCTGTTCATCGAGAATGTGGGCAACCTGGTCTGTCCAGCGCTGTTCGACCTCGGAGAGGCTGCGAAGGTCGCCATCCTCTCCGTCACGGAGGGGGAGGACAAGCCGCTCAAGTATCCGCACATGTTCCGGGCATCCCGCGTCATGCTGTTGAACAAGACGGACCTGTTACCGCATCTGGACTTTGATGTGGAGCGTTGCGTGGATTACGCCCGGCAGGTCAACCCGGAGTTGGAGGTCTTGCAGGTCTCGGCCCGGACGGGAGAGGGCATGGACTCCTGGTACACCTGGATTCGCAGGGAATACCAGCAGCTTCTGGATTTGCAGGGGTAAGGGCTCTCGATGAAGTGGAAGGTCTTGCTTGCAGGATGCCGCTCGCCGCAGTGCCTCTCCGTGGAGTCGACGGTGCGCTCCTTGGAGCAGCACTACGACGTCACGATTTCGCCGTCTTTGGCTGAAACGCACGCCAGCCTGCAGATGGAGGCCTTCGACCTGTTCCTCTGCGGTCACGAGATCGGGACGCCGCCCCAGGTGTTGGAGTTGCTGAACCACGCCCGCGTCCACCACCCGTACATGATCCCGATGCTGGTGGGCGTTCCGGCCCCGGAGTTCCTGCGCGAGGTCATCCGGAAGATCAACGTCTACCAGTGCGTTCCCTACACCATCCTCCCGGAACATCTGGAGCTGGAGCTCCGCCGGGCCCTGGAGACCCGGGAGCTTTCCCGCAGACACCGCCTGCTGGCCCGGCGCCTCAAGTTCAGCGAGGAGATCCTGCAGATCTACGAGAAGGAGCGCAAGCTGAACGACCGGCAGTTGAACCGCTTCGGGAACCTGATCTACCGCAGCCAGCTCATGGGGCAGGTCTGCAACATCGCCCGGCGTGCAGCAGAGACGGAGTTCCCGGTGCTGATTCAGGGCGAGACCGGAACCGGCAAGGAGCTGCTGGCTCAGGCCATTCACGAGCACAGCCACAACTGCGATCAGCAAATGCTGGTACAGAACTGTGGCGGGGTCCCGGACGAGATGCTGCACTCGGAACTCTTCGGACACAAACAGGGCGCCTACACCGGGGCCATCAGCGATCGGCTGGGCCTCTTCGCCGCAGCAGATGGAGCGACCGTGTTTCTGGACGAGATCTCCGAAACCTCCTTGCGTTTTCAGACGGCTCTGCTGAGATTCCTCCAGGAAGGAGAGATCAAGCCGCTCGGGAGCGACCGGATCCGCAAGGCCAAGGTCCGGGTGATTGCCGCCTGCAACCAGCCGCTGGACCTGTTGGTGGAAAAAGGGCGGTTCCGCAAGGACCTCTACTACCGCCTCAAGGGGTTTGCGCTGGTCATGCCGGCCCTGCGGGAACGCAGCGAGGACATCCCGGTGCTGGCCAGCTACATCGTCCAGAACTGCAGCAAGGAGATCAACCGGAGGGTGCAGGGCGCCTCTCAGGACGTGATGGATCGCCTCTGCGCCTACTCGTGGCCCGGGAACGTCCGGGAGTTGGAGAACGAGCTGCGCTACGCCGTGACCATGACCCCGCACGGGGAGTTCATTCGTGCCGAACACCTCTCCCCGGTGCTTGCTGAACTGGACGCTCCGCTGGCGTCTGCCGGAAAGATCACCATCTCCGGGAACTCCCTCAAGGAAAAGGTCGAGTCGCTGGAAATGAACCTGGTGCGCCACTCGTTGGTCCGGAACCGCGGCAACCAGAGCCGTGCCGCCTCTGAGCTGGGGATCTCCCGGGTTGGGCTGGCAAACAAGATCCGGCGCTACAACCTGCATGAGCACACCCACTAGCGAGGAGGAATGAGCGAGGACCCCGCTGACGCTCCAGAGGAGCCGAAACCCTCAGGGCAGGTGATCGGGTTTCCGTACTCCCGGGTCGCCCCGGGCTCCGGAAAGTTCAAGGATCTGGGGCTCTCCAAGACCGCTCAGCGACTCGGATCCGAGGGCTACCTGACCGGACACTGGTGCAGCCGCTGCAAGGGCATCTGGTTTGGGTACATGGCCGAGGTCGAGTGCCCAGTCTGCGGCAATCGGAAAGGCTGAGTGTAAACCAGGTTTGCAGATCAGCCTGGAAACCTAGTTTTCAACTTGGCTGCTGTTTGATTTTAAAAATTTGATTTTATTCAATTTTTTTCTGGCATCGTGCTTGCTGCTGTTCGTCACAGTGAACTCTGAGGCACCATGCCTTCAACTCATGACCAGGAGGTAAACATGGCCAATCTCTTGTGGCTCCAAGGCGGAGCCTGTTCCGGGAACACGATGTCGTTCCTCAACGCCGAAGAGCCCAGCGCCTGCGATCTGGTGACGGACTTTGGCATCAACGTCCTCTGGCACCCCTCGCTCGGGCTTGAGCTGGGAGACAACCTGAAGAAGCTGCTGGAAGACTGCCTCTCCGGAGAGACCACCCTCGACATCTTCGTCTTTGAAGGCTCGGTGATCAACGCCCCCAACGGGACCGGGGAGTGGAACCGCTTTGCCGGTCGACCGATGAAGCAGTGGGTGGCCGAGCTGTCAAAGATCGCGAGCTTTGTCGTCGCGATCGGAGACTGCGCCACCTACGGAGGCATTCCAGCTACCGCTCCGAATCCATCCGAATCGGAAGGGCTGCAATTTCTCAAGCGCAACCACGGCGGCTTTCTGGGGAAGGAGTTCCGCAGCAAGGCGGGGCTGCCAGTGATCAACATCCCCGGATGTCCGGCACACCCGGACTGGGTCACCCAGATCCTCGTGGCTGTGGCGACCGGCCGGGCTGGAGACCTGGAGCTGGATGAGTTCCAGCGCCCCCGGACGTTCTTCCAGAGCTTCACCCAGACCGGCTGCACCCGGAACATGCACTTTGCCTACAAGGTCTCTTCCACAGCCTTCGGGCAGCGCAACGGGTGCTTGTTCTACGACCTTGGATGCCGCGGGCCGATGACGCACTCGCCCTGCAACCGCATCCTCTGGAACCGTCAGTCGTCCAAGACCCGAGCGGGCATGCCCTGCATGGGCTGCACCGAACCGGAATTCCCATTCCACGACTTGGCTCCGGGAACCGTCTTCAAGACCCAGACGGTTATGGGAGTGCCCAAGGAGCTGCCGCTGGGGGTGGATCGCAAAGCCTACGTCAAGTACAGCGGGGCGGCCAAGGTGGCTGCACCGGCCTGGGCAGAAGAAGACATTTTCGTCGTATAAGAAGGAGGAAATCACATGGGAGCTGCTGCTAAAGTTCAAACCCTCGACATCTCGCCGGTTGGCCGTGTCGAAGGAGACCTGGATGTCCGAGTAGACATTCAGGACGGAGTGGTCGTCAACGCCTGGACCCAGGCGGAGATGTTCCGCGGATTTGAGGTGATCCTGAAGAACAAGGACCCGCAGTCCGGGCTGATTGTTACGCCGCGTGCGTGTGGCATTTGCGGTGCGTCGCACCTGACCTGTGCTGCCTGGGCGCTGGATACGGCCTGGAAGACGACCGTCCCGCGCAACGCCATTCTGGCCCGGAACCTGGGGCAGATCACGGAGACCATCCAGAGCCTCCCCCGGCATCACTACGGGCTGTTCATGATCGACTTCACGAACAAGAACTACCGGGAGAGCAAGTACTTCGAGGAGGCCGTGCGCCGCTGGGCCCCGTTCACCGGCAAACACTATGAGCACGGAGTCACCATCTCCGGACGCCCGGTGGAGATCTACGCACTGCTTGGAGGACAGTGGCCGCACTCGAGCTACATGGTCCCGGGCGGGGTGATGTGTGCCCCGACCCTGACAGACGTCACCCGAGCGTGGTCCATTCTGGAGCACTTCCGGCAGAACTGGATCGAGTCGATGTGGCTCGGATGCTCCATGGAGCGCTATGAGGAGATTCAGAGCTATGACGACTTCATGGCCTGGCTTGACGAGTCTCCGGAGCACGCCAACTCGGACCTCGGCATGTACTGGCGCATGGGCATGGATATCGGGATGCAGAATTATGGTCGTGGGCTGGGCAAGTTCGTCACCTGGGGTTACATCGCCCATGAAGACCGCTACCAGAAGCCGACGATCGAAGGCCGTAACGCTGCGATGATCATGAAGAGCGGGGTTTACGACGCCGAAGCCGACGTCCACCAGCTGATGGATCAGGCCTTTGCCCGCGAGGCCACCGACCACAGCTGGTACGATGAAGGCTCCGGCCCGATCCACCCGTTCGACCGCACCACCAACCCGATTGCCAAGAACGATGGGGACTTCGACGGGAAGTACTCTTGGGCTACCGCTGTTCAGCACGCGGAGGCTGGGCGTTTGGAAGCCGGTCCGCTAGCTCGGCAGCTGGTTGCCGGAGGCACTCACGGAGAGTCTTGGCAGCATCATGACCCTCTGGTTCTGGACATGATGAAGAAGATGAAGGGCCCGAACCTGCTGCTGCGTCACTTTGCCCGGATGCACGAGTGCGTCAAGCTCTACCGCGAGGCTGAGCGGACGCTCCGGGAGTTCCGCCTCAAGGACGAGTGGTACATCAAGCCGGAAGAGGTGGACGGACGCGGCTGGGGAGCTACCGAGGCGGCACGCGGGGCGCTCTGTCACTGGATCGAGGTCGAGGGTGGCAAGATCAAGAATTACCAGATCATTGCTCCCACTACCTGGAACGTCGGCCCCCGGGACCAGGACGGACGCCGCGGTCCAATCGAGGAGGCCTTGGTCGGCACCCCGATTCAGGATGCCAGCGATCCGGTGGAGGTCGGGCACGTTTGTCGCTCGTTCGACTCCTGCCTGGTCTGCACGGTTCACGCGCACGACGCGAAGACCGGTGAGGAACTCGCTCGCTTCCGAACTGCCTGAGCCGCACTGCTCCGTATCCTCCAAGGGTACGGGGCTTTCTCCTCCCTCCTCCACCGCCGTCTTGTCCCGTGCCCCCCGACCTGGATGAACTCCGAAACTACATCTCCCAGTTGCTCAAGAGCGGGCTGAAAACTCAGAAGAGTCCGCTCATCAAGGACCACTTGGAGTTTGCCGAGTTGCTCCGGGAACTGCGCCAGATTGATCGCGATCACCTGGAAGAGCGCCTGTGCAAGGCCGGATTCCATCCACGCCCCTACGGTCCGGAACAGCAGCGGTGCTTCGAGTGCATGTACTACCTGGTCCACCGAAAGTGGTGCGACCTCCCGGAGGTGTCGCTTCCGGTGGAACCCAGCTGGTGGTGCCGTCTCTGGAGGCTCTGATGCTGGTTGTCATTGGGTGTGGAAATCTGAACCGCCAGGACGACGGTGTCGGCATTCGTGTGATTCAGCAACTTCAGCAGCAGTATCCTGAGGCACCGGAGTGGCTACGGCTCTACGATGCCGGAACTGCCGGAATGGAGGTCATGTTTCAGGCCCGAGGATGCGATACACTGATTCTGATCGATGCCTGCCTCAGCGACTCCGAGCCCGGGGCGATCTTCGAGGTCCCCGGAGAGGAATTGGAGTCTGCGCCCAAGGACTCCTTCAACCTCCACGACTTCCGCTGGGATCACGCACTTTATGCCGGACGGCAGATCTTCCGGGAGGACTTCCCGGAGCATGTTCGGGTCTTCCTGATTGAGGCGGAACACACGGGGTTTGGCCTGGAGCTGAGTCCCCGGGTCGCTGAAGCGGCGACCCGAGTTGCCGAGAAGGTTCAGGCTCACCTCTCCGAATACGCCAAGACCCATGGACTCATCTGAGCTGAGGATTGAGCGCGGAAACGTTTACCTGCCTGCAGAGGTCTATGAACGATTTTTTGCTGGACTGACCTCTGTAGCGCTGCTGATTCGGGAAGGACAACTGCTGCTTCTCCCGGTTCACTCGCAAGCGTTCGGAGGGCTGATCATCAAGGTCCTCAACGCGCGTGGAGACCGGGTCATTCAAGCTCAGGAGTTTTTTCGACAGTACCTCTCCGAAGACCAGCCTCTCCTGACCTGCCAGTACACCTGGAGTTCTCAATGGTCCGGACTGCTCCTCCAGCATCCGGGGCTGTCCCAGGCGTTCGACCCCTCCTGGAGTCCTTCAGAGCCTCCGGGCTGAACCGGCTCTTCCCCGACCTGACCTCCG
>JAYPUA010000001.1:139357-216896 GCA_038133845.1 Deltaproteobacteria bacterium | reverse complement strand
GTTACCCTCTGGAAGTTAGGGTTGTGTTGCTCCTTGATTGCTGTTCGGTGAAGTAGTTTCCCAATTCTGTTTGCTTGAGAATGGCTCCGGACCTCTGCCGTGCCTCCTTCACATTCCGGAGAGGCAGCCCACCAGAAAGGTCGAGACCCCGAGCAGGATCAGTGCAAAGGTTTTTGGAGGGAAGCCCATCATGCGGCTGATGTTGCGGATTTCCAGAGAGAAGAGGGCCGCAAAGGCCAGGAGGACGAGGTAGATTTCCTTGTTCATGACAGGCTTCCGGGCGAATGGGTGGTCGGTAGTTCCTGTGCCAAAAACGAGAGGAGGTGCGTGGCAACCTCCTGCGGATGGGTGATGAACAGGTTGTGCTCCAATCCGGACATCACGACACACTCGTGAGGCCCCAGGACACTGCGAATCCGTTCGAGGTGCTCCCTGGAGACGACATGATCCCGATCGCCCCAGACCAGCAGCTTCGGAGTTTGCGCGGACCTTCGTCCGCACTCGGCGTAGATGGCCTCTTGGTCGGCCAATGTGCGGCAACGGAACAAGGACAGCAGCGCCTGATCAAATCCGGGAAGCGCGATCTGCTTCTCAAAGCGCAGGATGAACTCCTCCACCCCGATTGCCGTGTAGCGCTGGCGGCGACGGCGGCGCAGCAAAGGCATCACCAGAAGCTTCATCATCCCCTCGCCCAAAACCGGAATCGACAGCAGGCGAGCCCAGGGGTGTCCGGAGACAAAGTCCAGCATCGGGGCCACCAGGATCAGATGCGTAAAGATTTCCGGATGCTTTCGCACCAGATCCGCGCCAACCACGGCTCCGAGCGAATGCCCCAGGACCGCCACACGAGGAGGCCGGTTGAGGTGCTCCAGCGCCTCACAGACCTGCCCGGAAAGCAGCGACACGGTGTAGTCCAGCAGTGGCCGGGCAGACTGCCCATGACCGTAGAGGTCCACCCGTATCGTCTGCCAGCCTACTTGATGGAGGTGCGGCACCAATCGGTCGAACTCCCAAGACGGAACCGTTGCTCCGTGGATCAGCAAGAGCGTCGGGCCGTCCTCCGGACCTTCCTGCAGGCAGAAGGTCGGGCCGTTTTCCAAGCTCAGCAGCACCGAGTTGCTCTCAGACAGATCTTCAGCTTCCTCCCCTTTTGTTCAGACATGATACGAGATTGGTTCAAGGTTGCCTCCGCTCCGGATCACAGAACACTTTTAACACCCCCCTCACAGGTTCTGAACCAAAACCACGGAAGCTGTCGGAGCACCCCTTCCGGAGAACTCCTCATGCGGTCCATGTTCAAGCTTCTGTGCCTCACCCTCGCTTTCCCGGGGGTCCTCCCTGCCGCCTCGCCGATCTTCGAGTTGGATGCCACCCGGGCTTCCGGAGATTCGGAGCGCTGGTTCCAGGAGCAGGGCTGGGAGTTCCGGGAAGACCTGAAGGACATGCGGCCACGCTTTGAGGACGGAGCCTGGGTGGTGGAGCCCCAATCCGATGAGTTGGGGCTGGCCATCCGTCAGTTTGCCCCGGAAGAGTTTATGAGCAACGTCCGCACCCTGAGGATCGAGTGGGGGGTGGACCAGTATCCCGAAGGTGCGGACTGGAGTGGTCCCAGAAGTGCCCGGCGCAACACCCGAAACGCGATCGCCGTGATGCTCTTCTTTGGCCAAGAGAAGCAGGACAGCGGCAGCGCGTTTGTCCCGGACCTGCCCTACTTCCTCAGCTTTTTTCTAGGAGAGAACGAGCGTCCTGGCAGCGCTTACTTCTCCAACTACTGGCAAAAGGGCGGCCGCTACTTCTGCATCCCCTGCGATGGATCCACCGGGAAGGTGTTCATCACCGAGGTGGACCTGCCCTCCCTCTTCGAGCGAGAGTTTGGACGTCCCATGCCGCCGATCACCGGGATCACCATCGAGGTGGACGTGCAGAACACCTCGGCCCACAACGGGCGTCATTCCAAGGCCTTCCTGCGCAGGATCTCACTGAGCCCCTGAGCGCCTCTCCTGCTGCGTGCACGGCAGCAGCCAGTCCTGCTTGAGGATTCCCCAGCCACCACTTCGGAGCCGCTCCCAGAACGCCTGCGGGGTGTGGATGCCCTCGATGCGTCCCTGAAGCCGCAGCACCGGAAGGCGCGCCTCTTCCGAGGCAATCGCTGCGGAGTCCCGCGCCTGCACATAAGCCGCCTCCTCCGGAGATCTGCCGGAGAGGGCCTCCGAGGTAGTCAGGGCTCGAAATGGCGCGTCCGTATAGAAGCTCCAGTAGGCCCACTCGGACCACCAGGACTTCCGGGGTTCGTAGTAGGCCACGCGTTGGCATCCAGACTGCGCCAGAGCCTGGTTCAGGCTGCTGCGTTCGAACTCTCCCAGCAGGGCCAGCAGCAAGAGCACCGCGATCCAGGTGGCGTGGTGCCAGGAAGCCCAGAGGCTGTATCGTTCCACAAATCCCCACAGAGCCAAAGTGCCTCCAAGTCCAAACGCCACCCACAGCTCTTCGCGGAGCAGAAACGTCTCCCAAATTTCCGGAGTCTGGAGCGCAACCCCAAGAACCAGCGCTGCCGGAATCAGCAGCAGCCCCAGCCCCAGCCCCAGAGCGAGCCGTTCCAGTAGACCGAACTTCCAGCGCATGAACGGAGCGGAGGCCATCAGGAACAGCAGGCTGCTCGGGAGACCGTAAATCACATTTCGGGAGGGGTGCATGAGGAAGAACAGCAGGTAGCCGGCACCCGGAAGCGCCCATGCCAGCAACCACGCCTTTTCTCTGGAATCCCGCCACACGCTCTTCCACTTCACACACCGCACAAGCGCCGGCAGCGAATACGGCAAATTGAAGAGGACAACTCCGGCCAGCAGCACCTGCAGCCAGGAGACCTCGTTTCCTCCACGCTCCAGATTCTCCCGGAGGAGGTAGGTCTCGATGAAGGCTGAGCCGTCGATCGCATAGGCCGGGAGATAGCTGGCCACACAGAGCAGCACCCCACTCCCCCAAGCTCCCCAGAAGGCTCCCCGACGGAGCAGAGCCACCTGACGGTTCCCCATCCAGAACACGATCCCAGCGCTTCCGAGCAGCGCAGAGTAGACCGGAGACTTCAGCGTCCCGATCAGCCCGCAGACCAGCCAAAACCCGAAGACGTAGCGCATCTTGCGAGGAGCCTGATGGCTGGCAAGCAGCAAGGTACTTCCCAAGAGGGTCAAGGACATCAGTGTTGACTCCATCATGCTCTGAAACAGCGGCAGGAGGAATCCCAGCGAAAACAAGGGCACCGTCCACACGTACTGTCGGCTTTCGGGAGAGAGCAGCGGGCTGACCTTGCGGAGCAGCAGCAGCAGCACGCCCCACCAGAAGAAGTTCATCCAGAGCAGAGCAAGCGGATTCAGGCCCAGAACCTGGATCCCCAGGAGCAGCTCCAGATAATGCAGCGGGCCCTTGAGGTAGTGAGGGACATCATAGAGCAGCTGCTGGAAAACGCTTCCTGCACGGTACATCTCCAGAGCCTGCAGGGCGTAGGACTTGTCATCGCCCATCGTCGGCAAGAGGCGGAACCAGGCCGCCATCCCGATCAGGTACCCTCCCAGACTTGCCAAGTGGAGAGTGCTTCGGAAAGTGCTCATGGTTTCCAGAGGAGGGGTGCGGCTTCCGGGAGAGAGGTCGGAAGCCGCTGTTGGTGCTGAGGAGGGAGGAGGCCTCAAGACTAGCACGAGGCCTTGCTTTGCAGAGTGAGCCGAGGCTCAGGCTGCATGCTTTGCGTGCATGGGGTCCACCAGTTCCCCACGTAGCAGATAGATCGGCGACCTCCAGTAGAGCAGGATGTCATGGAAGGGATCGGTCAGGATCTTCGTCACCCAGACAATCCCGGCCTGGACGTCTTGGAGGATGAAGAGCTGGACCATCCGGAAGAGCACGGCTCCGACACCAATCGAGATCCAGAGGATCGACATGTTGTGTAGGAAGCCATAGGGGTCGGCGTACGGTTCAAACAGACCAAAGCAGGTGGGGTCGAAGTACAGGAGCACCGGAGAGGCCGCCCAGATGCTCATCAGGATCACCTTGCGGAACAGGTTGTAGCCAACCTTGATCGACTCCTTGTGCTCGTGAGTCGCTTGGTTGACCTGATCGTAGTCCTTGGGTTCGAAGAAGAAGTGTCCCACCTGTCGCGTCACCATGGAGAACAGCCAGCCGATCAGGGCGGCTGCCACCGGGTCGGTGAAAACCAGCACGTAGGCACAGAGAAAGCTGATCGCACTGACCAGATGCAGGGACTGGTTGATCCGGCTGTGGTGGTAGTATCGGTGGTCATCCCAGCGCTGTTCGCGGAGCGCTTCCATGAAGGTTTTCATGCCTGACTGCATCCTGAGAAGTTGAGAGATCATCCTTCGCATGCTCATGCGAGATACCAGCTTCGAATTCTAGAGCCCTTGTGTTTGAGGATCGTTTTCATCGGGTTACAGTTTGGTTCCTGCAACGTTGGTCACCTACACGCATTCCTCCGAATCCCCTCCCGGATTCACCTCTCATCGATTCTTCACCATTCACTAACATCTCTTCGCAAGAATGCTCCTGACACTTGGAGGAGCATGACACACATCGCCCTGGAAATTTCCAATCTGGACTATCGTAAGCCGACCGGAGTCTCCCGCTACATGCTGGAGCTGATTCGGGAGTTCTCGGAGATGTGCCTTCCGGAAGAGGTTCGGTTGCTCTACAAGTTCTCAAGGCTGAAAAAGCGACTCAAGGTGCAACACATGCCCTTTCCGCTACAGCCGTATGACGAGCGCTACTGGACCTGGTTTCGCACCCCGGAGGTTGTGCATGGGCTAGACACCCTCGCGCCCCGCATTCGCTCTTCCCGGAGGGTGGTCACCATTCACGACGTCCTCGTGCTGCAGGACTGCCCGGATCCGGTCTGCTCCACAGAGTTCCGGGAGCGCAAGCGGACTCAGTTTCAGCAGATTGCAGAGAGCTGCGACGCCGTGATCACGGTCAGCGAATCCTCGCGCAGAGACCTGTTGAACACCCTGTCGATTCCGGAGGAGAAGGTCTTCGCGACACCTCTGGGAGTCAGCCCCCGCTTCCGTCCGGCCCCGGTAGAGGAGATCCGTTCCATGCGGACGCGGCTGGGGCTTGCCAAGGAGTACCTGCTGTTTGTTGGCGACCTGTCGGTCCGCAAGAACACTACCCGCCTCGTCAAGGCGTTTGCTCAGTCCGGACTGGACCTGCAGTTGGTGTTGGCAGGGCGTTGTTCCTATCGGGGTGAGGAGACCCTGGAGGCGATCCGGTCTTCGGGGCGGCAGGCACAGATCCGCTGGCTGGACTTTGTCGAGGATACAGACCTGCCCCTGCTCTACTCCGGAGCCCTCGGGTTTGTATTTCCGACGCTTTATGAGGGCTTCGGGATGCCGATCCTGGAGGCCATGACCTGCGAGACACCGGTAATGGTGAGCGACCAGGGAGCCGGTCCGGAGGTGAGCGGAGGCCTCGCTGTGGAGTGCCACCCCTACGACCTTGACTCGATTGCCGAAGGCATGCGGCAGCTGGTCACTCATCCCAGAACCGGCCTCCGGGAGCATGCGCTCCAGTACACGTGGAAGGACTGTGCAGACCGGACCCGGGCCATCTACACCCAACTCTCCGTCCCTGCCTCATGAGCGCTACCCTCGCCGTGCCTTCCAAACACCTCCCTCCCTCTGCTCCGGCCCACTGGAGGCCCCGCCTCTGGGGGATGCTGTTTTTTCTAACCTCTCCGGTCTGGGGGGTGCTGTACCTGAACCTGATCATGTGGCTGCACTCTCAGGTCATGGTGCCGGTTTTTGGCTGGCCAGACTGGTTCTCAGAGGAACTCCGCAGTGCGTTCCGGAGTTGGACCCTGGAGTGGCTGCTGAACTTCTAGGAGCCCAACCTCCCTGGGTAGGGAGACACAAACGACCAAGCTGAAAGGACGAGCAGATCATGAGCGATGGAGTAGCTTTTTCCATGTGGTGCACAGGCGTACTACTGTACATTGTGGTGCACTTTCTCCTTCAAGAGGCACTTGTCGACAACATGGTCCGGTAACCTCGCCTGCTTTCCAAAGGAACGGAGTCCCTCCTCGTCTCAGTCAACAGACTGCTCTCTCTCGACGAGTTGCACGTCCCGTACAACCCTCCTTCAGCGTATGGTCTGCAGCGCCTCCCGGACGCTCCGGCGGTAGGCGGACCAGCCTGGGAGGAGGCCCAGTACGCCTCCGGATGCGAGCAGAATGAGCGCCATCTGCAGTTCGGGCCAGGAGAGTCGAACCGGAAGGAACAGTCCGCTCTGTTGCGCAAACCCCCAGGACAGCCCCCAGGCACCCAGCCAGCCCAATCCGAGCCCAAGCACGACCCCGGTCAGGACCATGGCCTCCACATGCAACCAGATCCCCAGGAACAGGAACCCTCGGGAGGCACCGAATGCCCGAAGCAGGGCGAGCTGACTGCGCTTCAGTTCCAGCGTCATCAAGACGGTGATCCAAACCGCCGCAATCACCAGCACCTGTGTCGCCCAAGCCAGTAGGCTCATCGCATCCCGGACATCTCCCAGCGTTTGATACAGCTCCACCAGCACCTCTGCCGGAAAGAACGCCTGGGTCTGCGCCGTACGATAGGTCGCACGGAGTTGATAAGCCTCAGCCACGCCGCGCGGCTTGACCACGATCGCAGGAACTCCCGGATTTGATTCCTGCTCCGATGCCCCCTCATCAAGCTCCACAGGAGCCTGAAAAGAGGACCCCAAGGCACCTCCAAACTCGGAGCGGGATCCGGACAGCCCGTGCGCATGCCACACGGCCTCTACAGGGACCAAAATCGCCCAGTCCCAAGGAGTCCCCTGAACAGGCAGACGCCCAACCACGGTGAAGGATTCGGAATCATGCACGCCCGGAGTTCCTCCGATCTGCTCCTGAATGCGGACCTCTTCCGGGGTGCCGTGCTGAGACACAAAGGACTCCCCAAGCGCCAAGGCGACCTTGGCCCCCACGACGGCCTCGTGCTCCTCTCGAAAGCTGCGCCCCTCCAGCAGAGCGCGCGCTCCTCCAAGCGTGACGAAAGCCTCTGTGGTTCCAACAATCATCCGGCCCTTCCAGGAGTCTCCAAAGGCCAGCGGTGCGGCAAACTCGACCCGGGAGTCGCTCTGCAACTGGGTGAGCAGGCCCGAGGAGATCAGAGAGACAGCCCGAGGCTGAAGGTAGACCGCAGACAGCAGGAGTTGCGTGGGACTCCCCGGGGCACCGATCAGCAGATCAAAATCTGCAGCCGCCTGCGCGCTCCCCTTACGCAACGCTCGCTCCTGAGAGAGCACCGCAACTCCCAGCCCCAGAGAGAGAGCGATCAGCAAAGAGAGCAGGAGAAACCCCCTGCGGTCTTGACGAATGGTCGCCTTGAGCAGCCAGAACGGATTCATCCTCGCTCCTCCGGAGGAGGTTCCCAGCACAGCTTACCACGCTCTAGACGCCCCTGATACTCCATCTCCCGGAGCAGAACCGTGTCGTGGGACACCGCAATCAGCGTCACTTGATGGGCCTGGCAGTAGTCCTTGAGTTTGAGGGACAGGAGCTGTGCGTTGGCAGCATCCAGGCTGGCAGTAGGCTCATCGGCAAAGAGCACCTCCGGTTGACCGATCAGGGCCCGGGCAGTGGCCACTCGCTGCAACTCTCCGCGTGACAGCACGGAGAGCTGACGTTTCTCGGAGATCCCGAAGTACTTCAGCAGTTCCCGCCCGGTCTCTCGCTGAGTCCGGGTCACTCGCCACTGCTTCATCGTCAGCGGAAAGAGGACGTTTTCCAGCAAAGACAGACCGCGGAACAGGTGAATCTCCTGGAAGATGAAAGCGGCATGTCGCAGCCGCCAAGCATCGCGCTCCGGCTCACTCAGGGTGTCGAGGCGTACCGTTCCCCACAGGATGCTCCCAGCGGCCAAACTGAGCCCGGCGAGCGCGTGAAGCAGCGTGGTCTTTCCCGATCCGGAAGGTCCGTGGATGCCCAGCGAGCTTCCGGCGGGCAGCATGAAGGCCAGGTTCTGGAGCACACTCAGCCGGGTGCCATCTGCCTGAAGATAGGAGACGCTCAGGTCATCAACCTGGAGAGCCAGCGACATACTCAGCGCAGCACCCGGACCTCGGCCTCGGTCATCCAGACACGGCAGTAGAATCCGGAGGTGGGTTCAACGTAGGCGCCCACGTTCAGGATGCCTTGGATCTCCACCGGATCCGTGTTGGGCCGGAACTCCACCTCACCCTCCGGAAGCACCACGATGATGTCCGTGGGCCAGTCGGCATCAGAATCGCAAAACGGGCAAAGGTTGACCGGGTTGCTGGTCAGGACAAAGAACGTGGCCTCCGCCTTCAGGGGAGGAGCCATGAAGCCACGCACGACCACCTCCTGCCCGTTGAGGGCCATGAGGCGGGACGAGTACTGCAGCCCCAGGATTCCTGAGCCTTCGTACATTTCATCGAAGCGCAGCTCTGCAGGCTGGGAGGAAGCGATGAATGGAGCCAGCAGCAAGAGGGAAACAAGCCAGAGACGGCACATGTTGAGAGTGAGCAGTGCGGGTTGCCCCCGGAGGAAAGTCTCCCTCCGGGAGGTCTGGAAGAGGCTCCAAACTTCAGGAGCCTCTCTGAACAGGCAGGGCTTCAGTTGCTGGCGTAGACCGGTTTCACCTCGGCCTGACGAGCCATCCCGCTCACTCCGAGGGACAGGGCCTCGGCCATGACCCGGAAGATCTCGGTGTTGTCCATGAATCCACGGACCTGCTCGGCCCCCGGGCCCATGGCGCTGAGGATCATGTCGTCTGCGGTGTGGACTCCAGAGCCAGAATTTCGGGGCAGGATCCCTTCTCGGTAGATTGCCCCCGGCTCGTTCTTGTACTTCTCGTTGGCGACATAGACCTTGTCCTTGCGGACTGCCGGGCTGAAGGTTCCGTCCTGCTTCGGACGGAGCGTCTCGTAGTGATCCGGGAAGTTGCTGAAGAGCACCGCCAGGCGTTTGGAGACGTTCAGGTCATCCGGATAGCCATCACCGTCGCCGTCAACGTAGTTCGGGTAGCCTGCGTCGGCATAGACGCCGATCTGGTCCCGCAGGTCGCCGGGCTTGCTGTCATCCACCGTACCGATGATGCTCAGTCCGTGCGTGTGGTCTCCCGTGACAAGCACCAGAGTGTCTCCGTTCATCGCAGCGTACTGCTTGGCCACAGCCACGGCCTTGTCGAACATGATCGTGTCCATCACAGCGCGCTCCCAGTCAAGCGGGTGGGAGTATTTGTCCACCATCGCCGCCTCCACCATCAGGAAGAAGCCGTCCTCATGCCGATCCAGCACCTTGATGGCCGCCTCGGTCATCTCGGTCAGGTCGGGCTGGTTCGGAAACTTCACGTCGTTGTTGTAGAACTCCCGATCCAGCACCCCGTCCATGTTCCCGGTGCTGAACATTCCCAGCACCTTGCGGGTTGCCGGATCTTCGACCTTGGCCATCAGCGAATCCCGTTCAGTGACAATCGCGTAGTTGGCTTCCTGCTGGAACTTGCGGAAGAAGTTCTGCTCGTCCTTGCGCTTGGAGCCCGGGGTGGACTGCGGCAGGAAGTAGGCCGAGCCCCCTCCGAGGATCACCTCCGGCTGGGTGTTGAAGAACATCTCCGTGATCGCCGCCTTCTCTGCGCGTCGGCGGGTGTGGGCCACCACAGAGGCCGGGGTGGCGTCCTGAATCTCGGCATCGGAGACCACTCCAACCGCCATGTTCAGGCGGCGTTTGACCAGCTCCGCGATGGTCTCCACCTTGGGGTCGTCGAAGGTGTCCGGGGTGCGGTCGGCATAGACTCCCAGCGCGTTGACGCTGGACTTGTGCCCGGTAGTGTAGGCGTGGGCAGAGTTGGCGGAATCCGTAATGATCGAGTCCACTCCGGACGTTCCCACCATCGCCATGTGCGGCATGCTGTCCATCGCCAACTCGCCGTGATACTTGCCCTCGGTGATGCCTTTGGACATCACACGGGCGGCGGTGCGGTGCGCGGGACTGAGACCGTCGGCAACAAAGAGGATCACGTTCTTGGCCTGCCGGACGGAAGGCGTCCCGTAAACCTCCCAGGTCACACTGGCCGTGCCCTGACCATCTGTTGCCGTGACGACGTACTTTCCGGGCTGCATGATGCGGACGTTGTTCAGGCGGACGGCAGAGGCGTCCACGCCATCTTCACGCAGAGTCAAGGTGGCTCCCTGACCAAAGAACTCCGCATGGTCCACGCCGTTGATCTGAACGGAGAGCTTTGCAGGATCCACAACTCCGCTGAACTCGACCTTGAAGTCGAACATCTGGCCGCTGAGGATCGAGGCTCGGTGGATGGGATAGACCGTCTGGGCCATTGCCGCAGACTGCATCAGCAACCCTGCACCCAGGCTTGCCAGTAGAGGCTTTGTCAGTTTCATTCGATTCCTTGAGATTGAGGGAATAATCGTTGGATTGACTCCTCCAAGAGTGCCGGGAGTTTGTTCGCGCATCTTTGGTGGTTCGTGAGAATCGCGTTAAGCCCTCTCTGCCCCGAGCCCTCGGCAGGCGTCCGGGGTGCCTCAGGCGGCGCGCTGGGAACACGCAGCTGCAGGCTCTGTCCAACTCTCGGCCACAAACTCCACGAAGGGATGCGCCCGCTGCTCCCGGAGTTGCATGGTCGTCTGGTAGAGGAACTCGAGGATCTGCAGTTCATCCCGGCCGGTCTGGTCCAAGACGCTGCTCAGCGGGTTCCCGAGCGTCACCTGAACCTCGCGGCCGCGCATGCGCTTCATCTCATGAAAGAAGAGGCTGAGCTTGAGGTGGTAGCTCAGGTGGCTGGAGATCTGAAAGAGCCGGCTGTTCTGGCCATGAAAGTAGACCGGGAGCACGGTCAGGTTGGTCGCCAGCACCAGCTTGGAGAGGAACTTTTGCCAAGGCGCATCCACTGCAGGTCCGAACCAGGTCGGGCTGGTCGCCGCCGCGCCTGCCGGAAAGAGGATCACCGTTCGCCCCTCCTTGAGGGTCTCGATGGTGCGCCGCAACGTGATCAGGTTCTTGCGCTTGGCGCTGTACTCCTCCTTGAAGCAGATCGGCAGAACAACGTCGTCCAGTTGGTCGGCTGCGTTGAGGATCTCCCAGGCCACCACGCGGTAGTCCGGACGAAACGTCTCGATCAGGTGCGACAGCACGACGCCGTCGATCTGACCAAAAGGATGGTTGGCCACCACCAAGAGGGGCCCTTGCGGGATTTGCTCCAGCGGCAGTCCGTTGACCCGAATCTTCAGCTCCAGCTGGTCCACAGCGCGCTTCCAAAAGGTTTTTCCGCTGCTTCTCGCCTCAACCACCTGCCTGTAGATCCGGGCGATCTCGCGCTTTCCCAAAAACTCTTCCACACCACGGACCAGCAGCTTCTCCAGACGTCCCACTGAACCTTCAATGAAGGTGAAGCGCTCCATGTGCTCGATGCTGTTCTCCATAGGGTCTTGCCAAAAAGGAGGGATGGAAAGGGAGCCGCCGGCTCGAGCCTCGTTGGGTCCAGGTTCATCCATCGCCTGAGTCTTGAGTGGAAGCGCGGGAGGCGGCCTGCAAGAGTGACATCACCGGCCCAGCATCGTCCGGCACAATTCGGCCGTTATTGATTGACCCGGAAGGCATCTAAAGGGGAGGCGTCGGGTTACGGCTGCTCCGGTGATGTCGTGCGATGCACACGCCTCAGGATGCGAGCCCCGGGTTCACAGGGTGTGAGGCTTGGGTGAGTTCTGGGTTAGGCGTGTACGTTGCGGAGAATCACTTAGCCGAGTCTGTGCTCCAGGAAGCACAGCGTTTGAGCTTTTCGGTTCCTCGCAACGCGGCCCCGAAATCAGGTGGGGGAGCGGTAGCCGTTTGTGACCTTCTCAAAAATATGCCTTGAAATGTGACTCAATTAAAATCAAATTCATCCCTTTCCCGTCCTGATCGGACGCCTTCACTTCCATACCAAGGAGCAAGCATGACGTATTTGAAGAAGAGTTTAGTTGCCTTGACGGGTGCCCTTTTGCTGGGTTCCGGAGCCCAGGCCGCAGATCGGTTGACGCTCTACTGCAGCCCCCAGATCGAGTGGTGTGAACTGATGGTCAACACCTTCGAAAAACAGACCGGCATCAAGGTCTCCATGACCCGGATGAGTTCCGGAGAGACCTTGGCGAAGATCAAGGCAGAGCGTTCGAACCCCAAGGGAGACGTCTGGTGGGGAGGAACCGGAGATCCGCACCTGCAGGCCGCAGAAGAGGGCCTGACGCAAGAGTACAGCTCTCCGATGATGTCGCAACTCAATGGCTGGGCCGTGACCCCGCACAAGGCGACCGGTGGCCGCACTGTCGGCATCTACATGGGAGGCTTGGGCTTTGGCTACAACAAGGAGCTGCTGGCTCAGAAGAACGTCCCGGCTCCCAAGTGCTGGAAGGACCTGCTCAATCCGGCGCTCAAAGGGGAGGTTCAGATTGCCAACCCCAACACCTCCGGGACCTCCTACACCACGCTGGCCACGATGGTTCAGCTCTTTGGAGAGGACGGCGGGTTTGACTTCATGAAGCAGCTTCACAGGAACATCAGCCAGTACACCAAGTCCGGATCGGCTCCGATCAAGGCTGCGGCCAAGGGAGAGACGACCGTGGGCATCGTCTTCATGCACGACGCCGTGACGCAGGCCGTCAAGGGCATGCCGATTGTGACCGTGGCTCCTTGTGAGGGGACCGGGTACGAGATCGGCTCCATGAGCATCATCAAAGGTGCCCGGAACTTGGAGAGCGCGAAGAAGTTCTACGATTTCGCGCTCTCGGCAGACGTGCAGAGCATGGCTGCCAGCGTAGGAGCCTACCAGGTGCCTTCCAACAAGAACGCGAAGGTTCCGAGCGAGGCTCCGGACCTGGATTCGGTGAAGGTCATCGACTACAACCACGCCAAGTACGGCTCCAAGGACGAGCGCTCTCGCCTACTGTCCAAGTGGGATAACGAGGTTTCGACACTGCCTCGTTGACCTCCTCCAACTCAAGCACCTCTCTGCGCACTCGAGGCGCAGGGGGCGCTTCTCTCTTTCGCTACACCCTCCTCTTCTGGTTAGGACTCGGCTGGTTCGGGGTACTCGTGCTGCCCTGGTATCAGGCCTATGATGGCTTCTGGAGCTTCATCTGGGTTGAAGATGGCTGGCCTCTGGATGAGGAGTACGCTCCCGGGATCCTGCAGGTCTTCCTGTTTGAGCGGCTCTGGCTGGCCCCTCTCCTGGCCCTGCTCCTCCTTCCTCTGAGCGTTCTCTGGCGATCTAGAACGGACCCGCTCGTGTGTCAGGTGCTCCGCCTCTGCGGAGGCTTGGGGCTGACGTGGCTGTTCCTGCAAGGATTTGCCATCGGATTGCGCGGGTGGAACGGAGAGTGGCTACAGGCGCTTGCAGGCAGCACCGGCCCGGCCCAGGAGGGCATGGGCTATGGCGCCTTGCTGGTCGCCGCGTGCTTCCTGTTTCTCTTCACACAGGGCTGGTCCTTGCGAGGCGGGGTGCAAGGAGACGGCTTTGTCACCGGGACCATTGGCCTGAACCTGATCCTCGTCGCCCTCTTCATCTTCTATCCGGTCTCCCGGATCCTGTTCAGCGCCCTGCTGGACGAGAACGAGGTCCTCTCGCTCGCGGTCTTTTGGAGCAAGCTGACCTCTCCTCGAATCTGGCAGCTGCGCTGCCTGTATTCAGACTTGAGCTGCGGGGTCGCCTGGAACTCTCTCTGGCTCGGGGTTCTTGTTGGAGTCACCACCACGGTGCTCGGGCTGGCCTTCGCCCTGGTGGTCACACGCACCGGCGTGCAGGGCAAAAAAGCCATCCGCGCAGTGACCCTGCTCCCGATCATCACCCCGCCATTTGTCATCGGCCTGGCAATCATCCTCCTGTTCGGACGAGCCGGCGCGGTCAACAACTTCCTGCACTGGGCCTTCGACATTCCCCCAAGCCGCTGGGTCTATGGTCTCCCCGGAGTCTGGTTCGCACAAACCATGGCCTTCACCCCGATCGCCTTCCTCGTCCTGATTGGCGTGGTGGAAGGGGTCAGCCCCTCCATGGAGGAAGCCGCCCAGACCTTGCGGGCCAACCGGTGGGAGACCTTCCGGACCGTCTCGCTGCCGCTGATGCGCCCCGGGATTGCGAACGCCTTCCTGCTTGGGTTCATTGAGAGCCTCGCCGATTTTGGCAACCCACTCGTGCTGGGAGGCAGCTACGAGGTCCTCTCCACTCAGATCTTCTTTGCCATCGCCGGAGCACAGAGCGACCAAGGGATGGCTGCCGTGCTGGCGCTGGTTCTGCTCGGATTCACCCTGACCGCGTTCTGGCTGCAGCGGAGTTGGCTGGGGCAGAAGTCGTACGTCAGCGTCACCGGGAAAGGTGACGCCGGAATGCCTGTTCAGCTGCCGAACCGTGTCCTCTGGGGCATCAGCGCCATCGCCATCCCGTTCGTGATCCTCAGCGTGACCCTCTACGGAATGATTCTGTTCGGCGGATTTGTGGAGACCTGGGGCTACAAGCACAACTTCACCCTGAAGCACTATGCCGATGCCTTCTCACTTGGATGGTCCGACGAGTTCGGGCTGATGTGGGAGGGAGCAGCCTGGAACTCCTTCTGGACCACCTTGCAGATCTCCGGAATCTCTGCGCCGCTGACTGCCGGGCTGGGGCTGCTGACCGCGTGGCTGCTCGTCCGGCAGCGCTTTGCCGGAAAGGACCTGTTCGAGTTTGTGACCATGCTGAGCTTCGCCATCCCGGGGACCATCATCGGCATCGGCTACATCCTCGCTTTCAACGTGCCTCCTGTGGAGATCACCGGCACCGGCGTCATCCTGGTGGTCTGCTTCATCTTCCGGAACATGCCCACTGGAATCCGTGCCGGAGTAGCCTCCATGGCACAGCTCGATCCCAGTCTGGATGAAGCCTCTCTCACCTTGGGTGCACCTTCCGGAACGACCCTGCGCAAGGTGCTGCTTCCTCTGCTGCGTCCGGCGCTGATTGCCGCGCTGGTGTTCAGCTTCGTCCGGGCAATGACGGCCATCAGCGCCGTGATCTTCCTGGTCAGCGCCGATTACGACATGGCCACCTCCTACATCCTGGGGCGTGTGGAGAACGCGGATTACGGACTGGCCATCGCTTACTCCTCCGTCCTGATTGTCGTCATGCTCGCTGTCATCGCCCTGATCCAGGCGGCGGTCGGGAAGCGTCAGCTGGGACGCCGCAACTCAGAAACCCTCAACTTGGGAGGAGCAGGATGACCGCTTCGGGAATTACCGTTGAATTTCAAAACGTCACCAAGGCGTTTGGTGACGTGAAGGCCGTCCGGGACGTCAGCTTTCAGATTCAACGAGGCGAGCTGGTGACCCTCCTGGGGCCTTCCGGATGCGGCAAGACGACAACGCTCCGGATGATCGCCGGGCTGGAGATGGCCACCGCCGGGAAGATCTTCATTGGCGGTCGGGACGTGACACGCCTGCCGGCGACGGATCGGGACGTCAGCATGGTGTTTCAGTCCTATGCGCTCTTTCCACACATGACCGTGATGCAGAACGTCGGCTACGGGCTGACCATGTCCAAGCTTCCGAAGCAGGAGGTCGAGGAGCGGGCTCTTGCCGGGCTGAAGCTGGTGGGGCTCTCTGGATACGAGGGCCGGCTTCCCAGCGAGCTGTCAGGAGGCCAGCAGCAGCGGGTGGCCGTCGCCCGGGCGCTGGTCCTGGAGCCCGAGGTGCTGCTCTTTGACGAGCCGCTCTCCAACCTCGACGCCAAGCTCCGGCGCCGCGTCCGTGAAGAGATCCGGGAACTGCAGCAGTCGCTGAGCCTGACCGTCGTCTACGTCACTCACGATCAGGAGGAGGCGTTGGCGGTCTCCGACCGGATCATTGTCATGAAGGAGGCCATCATCGCACAGGAGGGCACCCCACATGAGCTTTACGAAACCCCAAACAGTCGCTTTGTCGCAGACTTCATTGGAGACGCAAACCTGGTGCGAGGAACGCTGGCGACAGCGGCTGGAGAGCAGGGCACCGTCCGGCTGGAAGATCTCACACTGGAGCTGGCTCATCGGGGTCTGCCTGAAGGCGACGTCACCGTCGCCCTGCGTCCGGAGGCCCTTGTCTTGAAGCCTGACACAGAACCCGGAATCCGGGGAGTGGTCCGTAAGGCGACGTATTTGGGAGGGCACATGGAGTACACGCTGGAGACCGGGTTGGGTGAGCTGTTCGCAATGGACTCCCTGATGGACTCCCTGCAGGAGGCCGGAGACGAGGTCCGTGTTCAACTGCGGCGGCGCGGGGTGAGTCTGGTTCGCGACTGAGCCCCATGAGTCTCGAATCCCTGTTTTTGCTGAGCAGCGGCCTCTTCCTGGGGTGGTCTCTGGGAGCGAACGATGCGGCCAATGTCTTTGGGACCGCAGTGGGCAGTCGGATGATCCGCTTCGGGACCGCAGCCGTGATCTGCAGCGTCTTTGTGATCCTTGGGGCGGTTTTCAGCGGTGAGGGGGTCTCCCGAAGCCTCGGCGAACTAGGTTCCGTCAACGCGCTTGGAGGGGCCTTCATGGTCGCTCTGGCGGCAGCGGCGGCGGTCTTTTCGATGATCCGGACCGGAATCCAGGTCTCCACCACCCAGGCGATCATCGGAGCCATCGTCGGGTGGAACGCGTTTGCCGGACGGCCGACCGACCCTGCCGTCCTCTTCAAGGTGATCCTGACCTGGGGACTCAGCCCGCTGCTTGCCGCCGGATTTGCGGCTGGACTGATGATCGTGGCCAAGTTCTGGGTCCGACTCTATCCGATCGGGCTGATTCGTCTGGACGCCTACACTCGCGTCGCCCTGCTGCTCTCCGGAGCGGTGGGGGCCTACAGCCTTGGGGCCAACAACATCGCCAACGTCGTCGGGGTCTTTCTGCCAACCCAGCCGTTCTCCGAGGTTCAGTGGGGTGGGTGGCAGCTCTCTGCGGTCGAGGTGCTTTTGTTGATCGGAGGGATGGCCATCGCCTCCGGAGTGCTGACCTACTCCCGGCAGACAATGGAGCTGATTGGCAGCGGCGTCTCCCGTCTCTCGCCCCTGGCCGCCTGGGTCTGTGTCAGCGCCCACTCACTGGTGTTGCTGCTCTTTGCCTCCCGTGGACTCAAGGAGTGGCTGGTCTCGCAGGGTTTCCCCTCTCTGCCACTGGTTCCGGTCTCCAGCTCCCAGGCCATCCTGGGTGCGATCCTTGGAGTCGGGCTGCTCAGACGCGGACGCGAGATCCACTGGGGAACGGTCAGCCGGGTGGTCTGGGGATGGCTGGTGACCCCGGTGACGGCTGGAGTGCTTTGCTTTATCGGGCTCTACTTCCTCCAGAACGTCTTCTCGATCGTGGTGGTCAACACCCCCCCCTGAGCTTCAGGCAAGCCGCTTCGTGGCCAGCAAAAGCACTTCGTCGGCGACATCCTCCGCCAGATCCGAAATCCCCCCGATGCGCTGAAGCAGGGCCTTGTACTGAAACTGTCGGGCCAGCTCCAGCGCGTCATCCCGAAAGACGCGCTGCAGCAGCTCCTGCTCCACGCGATCCGCCTCGCTCTCCTGGCGAGAGACCTCCTCCACATGCCTTCGGACCGACCGCAGATCCGAGAAGAGTGCATCCACCGTCGCGCTGAGTGCCTGAATGCTGGCGTGTGTCTTCTGAAGCAGGTTGAGCAGGGGAGTCCGGAAGTCAGCCGGGAGGGGAGGACGCTCCAGCAGAAGCTCCTTGAGCGAGTGACGGCACTGACCGGGAATGCGGTCAAGCTTGGTGAGCAGGCGGAGCACATCGTCTCGAGAGTCCGGCATCAGAGCCTCACGGAGCAGCAGATACTGGATTCTGCGCTGCAGTTCATCCAGTTCGCTCTCCAGACGGTCCACCTCCCGGGCTCGCTGTTCGCAGGGTTCCAGGGCTCCATCCAGATACTCCGCGACCGCTTCCCGGTAGTGAAGGGCCAGGTCCTCCAGGCTCCGGAGGAGGCGTTGGATGAGTTCCTCGACAGACCGCTGTTTGCGGAAGAGCGAGAGGACCTGCATGTTCAGATGATCGCGTGGCGGGCCTTTGCCGAGAGCCACTCGCTGAACACCACGGTCAGCAGGATGCTGATCAGGATCAAGGTCACCTGAGGCCAGGCGAGGATGTTCAGGGAAGCCTGCAACTGCAGGCCGATGCCCCCGGCTCCAACCAGCCCAAGGACTGTGGACTCCCGGATGTTGATGTCCCAGCGGAACACGGAGACGCCCACAAAGGTCGGCATGATCTGCGGGACGATTCCAAAGGCGATGACCTGAGCCCGCCCGGCTCCGGTTGCTGTGATCGCTTCCACCTGGGACTCGTCGATCTCTTCAATCGCCTCATAGAGCAGTTTGGCGACAAACCCTACGGAGCGCAGAGCGATGGCGATGATCCCGGCCAGCACCCCCGGCCCCAGGATGGAGACCAGCAGCAGCGACCAGATCAGCGAGTTGATGGAGCGCGAGGAGACGATGATCAAGAGCGCCAGCGGGCGGAGAAGCATCGCGTTGGGTGAGGTGTTCCGGGCAGCAATGAAGGCCACGGGCACAGCAAGAAACAGGGAGAGCAGGGTCCCAAGGGTCGCAATGTTCAGGGTGTCCCAGAGCGGCTCCCAGAGCTTGTCAATGTAGCTCCAGCGAGGCGGCACCATCCGGGAGCCGATGTCTGCGGCGATGTTGGGTGCATCGAGGACGAAGAACCACTCGGTCTTTTCAGAGACCAGTTGCCAGCACCAGACAAACAGCAAGGTCCCGGAGAACCAGAGCGCCCAGCTGGTGAGCTGTTCTCTGCGGTTGCGGTGCTTCCACACCTTGGTGGTTCCGGAAAGTTCAACAGGCATTACTGGACTCGCTTGCGGATGGCGCTGGAGGTGTACTCTGCAAACATCACAATCCCGATGATCAGGATCAAGATGGCTGCAGCCGTGTCAAACTCATAGCGGTCAAAGGCCGTGTTCAGCGTTGCGCCGATGCCTCCGGCCCCAACCAGACCAACAACGGCCGACTCACGGAAGTTGATGTCCAGCCGATAGAGCGAGAGGCCGATCAGGCGCGGCATTACCTGCGGCTGGATGCCGAAGTTCAGCCACTGCCACCAGCGCGCTCCGGTCGCCCGCACTGCCTCCGCCTGACCCGGATCGATGCTCTCGATCGCTTCGGCCAGCAGCTTGGCCAAAAAACCGATCGTGGCAAAGGAGATGGTCAGCACCCCGGCAAATGGGCCGAAACCAAAAATGGCCACAAACAGGATCGCGATGATCACCTCCTGAAAGGTCCGGGAGATGGTGATGATCGCACGGCAAAGCAGGTAAACCGGCAACGGCGCCAAGTTGCGTGAAGCCCCCAGCGCAATCGGCAGAGAAATGGCAATCCCGATCCCCGTCGCCACCACCGTCATCACCAAGCTCTCCACAAGCCCTTCCGAGATATCCTGCCAACGCCCTGTGAAGTTGGGCTGGGCAAACGCCGCCAGAAACTTGGCTCCACGCTCCAGGCCCTCATAAACTCGGGTCCAGTTGACCTCCACCGAACCTACAGCCAGGAAGAGGTACACGAGCACGCCCAGGGTCAGCCCCCAGCGCAGTTTGGGATTTTCAATGAACGGTTTGCGAGTCCAGGTGCGTGATGACATTACAGTTGGTCCTCCAGCTCCCCAGGTTCCGAAGAAACGGTCTCGGCCGTCTTTTTCTTGCGAACGGCAGTCCAGTCCTCTTCTCCGTAAATCTGGGTCAACACTTCCGGAACCAGGCCATCCGGGGTGCCGTCATAGACCACCGAGCCCGCCTGAAGCCCGACAATTCGCTCGGAAAACATCTGGGCCAAGGCGACATCATGGATATTGATGATCGCAGCCAACTGGCGCTCGGTACACAGCTCGGTGATCAGGCGCATGATCTGCCGCGAGGTCTTTGGGTCCAGACTGGCGGTCGGTTCATCCACCAGCAGCAGCTCCGGATTTTGGATCAGGGCCCGGGCGATGCCCACACGCTGCCGCTGCCCTCCGGAAAGCTCGTCGGCCCGCTTGTCGGCCATGTGGTCCAGCCCCACGCGCTCCAGCAGCGAGAAGGCGGTGTCGATGTCGCTCTGGGGGAACTTCCGGAAGAAGCTGCTCCAAAAGCCCACATAACCCAGCCGTCCGGAGAGCACGTTCTCCATGACGCTGAGGCGCTCCACGAGCGCATACTCCTGGAAAATCATCCCGATGCGGCGTCGAGCCTTGCGGAGCCCGTTGCCTCGCAGGCGGACCAGGTTTTCACCATGAAGCAGCACCTCTCCAGAGGTTGGCTCCACTAGGCGGTTGATGCAGCGGATCAGGGTGGACTTCCCGGCTCCGGAAGGGCCAATGAGCGCGAGCACCTGCCCGGCCGGAACCGTCAGGTCCACCCCTTTGAGCGCTTGGTCTCCGGTGCGATACCGTTTGACCAGCTTTTTGAGTTCAAGCATGAGTAGTCAGGAGGAAGTCCGCCCGAAGGCGGACTCGTGAGGCTTTACTTGCAGGCGTAGGAGACGCCGTTGGCCTTATCAATGGTCCGAATGACAGACCAGTGCTTCTGGTAGGTGATCGGAATGAACTGCCCCTCATTCGACTTGGAGAACTCCTCCTTCAAAGAGGTCGGGGTGCCGTCGGGTCGATCCCAATCGAACGTGAAGAAGGCATCACGCACCCTCTGGGCCAGGTTCGGATCCAGGTTGTAGACGTGTCCAAATCCTGTCGTCGGGAACGTCTGGGACTTGTAGATGGTGATCACGTCGTCCTCCTTGATCACTTCCCGCAGGATCATCCGGGACTTGACCGAGTTGGCGATCGATGCGGCATCATAGTCCTTGTTGGCAACACCGAGGATGGAGTTGTCGTGCTTCCCGGAGAACGTCGGCTCGAAGTCTCGGTCCGGCAGCATGTCAAACTCAGCCTTGAGGATCGCTGATGGAGCCTTGAAGCCGGAGTTGGAGGTTGGAGAGGTGAATGCCAGGTTGCGCCCCTTGATGTCCTCCACCTTGTTGATTCCGCTCCCCGGATAGGTGATGATCTCCATCTCGTAGCCAAAGTTTCCGTCCAGGCTGGCCATGATGGTGAACGGAGAGAAGCCGGCACAGTTCACAGCCAGCGGGTTGGAGCCGGTGTTGAACCCAGCGACATGCAGACGTCCGGAACGCATCGCCTCGATCTGAGCCGCGTTCGACTGGACGGGGAAGAAGATCACCTTCTTCCCTGTGACGTTCTCCATGTGCGTCAGGAAGTCGGACCAGGCGGTCTTGTAGACGGCAGGATCCTCCACCGGGGTATAGGCGAAAATCAAGGTGTCCGGATTCACCCACTTGCTGGAATCCGAGGGGACGTCGGCCACCAGGTCTCCATTTCGGTCACAGAAACGACTGTCCAGGTCTCCTCGTGGGCAGTCCTGCGCCATGACCGACCCTGCAACAAGCAAGGACGCCGAGGCGAGCAGGAAGGAACGGATCCAGTATGTCAACTTGTTCATGAAGCTCCTCAATGAATGGGAATAAAGCCTTTGGTCGGCAGGGAGGGTACTAAAATGTGATCTTTATCATCTCTTTTCAAGACAAATTCCCAAGAACCCGGATTTCCGGGAGGCTTCGGGCGGCTCGCTGTACCCGAAAAAAGCCCCCTGGCGGCGAGCGGTCCGTCGACAAAAAGGTGCCTGGACAATTCGCTCAAATTCATCTTCTTCCAAACGGGAACACGCCAAGGTCTGCAGGCTCCAACGGAACCTGAACATCCTTGTGAAACAATGGGATTCAATTCCGGAGTGGACACTTGAGCGAATTCCGATAGTGTCTAAGGGTCTACAGCAACCTCATTCCGTCTGATCGGATGCGCTCACTCTTGATTTTCCTGTCTGCACTTGCCCTGCTTCTTGGTTTGGCGACCTGGGCTCAGGCGGCACCAACCGAGCAAGATTCCGGAGACTCCCTTCGGGGAGGGGCCACCTCACTCAACCCGAGGCTCTGGGCACAAGCGGATGAGGAGGAGTTCGACGCAGGTTTTGACGAGTTTGAGGAGGAGTTCGAGGCCTCCAAGCCGGAGGTCTACGATCCGCTGTCAGGGTACAACCGGGCGATGACCGGCTTCAACGACTGGCTCTACCTGAACGTACTGGACCCCGTCGCTCGCGGATATGCGTGGGGTGTCCCGGAACCGGCTCGGATTGGAGTCCGCAACTTCTTCCGGAACCTGATGTTTCCGGTACGTCTGGTCAACAACACGCTGCAGTTCAAGCTGAAGCGTGCTGGTGAAGAGACCGGACGGTTTCTGGTCAACAGCACCGTGGGCATTCTCGGGATCTTTGACCCGGCAGAGGCCTGGCTCGGGTGGAAGGAGCGCCCGGAAGACTTCGGACAGACCCTGGGCCACTATGGCGTCGGAGGCGGCGTTCACATCGTCCTCCCCTTTCTGGGGCCGTCGAACCTGCGGGATACCGTCAGCCTCTATCCGGACTACCTGCTGGAGCCAACCAACGACCTGTTCTTCTACCGCACTCCGGAGGGGCATCACGTTCTCTACGGGCGCGACTATGACCCCGCTGTTCCCTATCTGGTCAAGGCCCTGGAGGTGGTGAATCGCGAATCTCTGCGCATCGGCCAGTACGAGAGCCTCCGCAAGGACGCAATGGACCTGTATCCCTTCCTGCGTGATGTGTATGAGCAGAACCGTCAAAAAGAAATTGAGGAGTAGCCCCATGAAATCCCTGAAGCTGACCCTACTGAGCCTGACCATGCTGCTGCTGAGCCTGCCTGCCGTTCAGGCGGCAGAAACAGACTCGGTGCTGGCCCTGACCAAAGGCAAGGTCAACGAAGTGATCGAGGTTCTGAAGCAGAAGCAGCTCCCCAAGGAAGAGCGCGCTCGGAAGATCATTGAGATCATCGACGACATCTTCGACTTCCAGCTCATGGCCAGCCTCAGCCTCGGCAAGAAGCACTGGTCTCCGCTGAGCAAAGAGGAACGCAAGGAGTTCAGCGAACTGTTTGTCGAGCGCATCAAGCAATCGTACCTGGACAAGCTGGACCTTTACACTGATCAGCAGGTGGTCGTGGAGGAGGCCAACCAGGTCAAGAACAACCGAATTGAAGTGCTGACCTATCTGGTGGGAGGAGGCGACCGGATGGAGATGATCTACAAGATGTACAAGACCCGGGACGGTGGCTGGAAGGTTTACGATGTGGACATCTCCGGGGTGAGCTTCGTGCAGACCTACCGCTCCCAGTTTGAAGGAGTCCTGCAGAACCAGAGCTTCGCCGAGTTGATGGACCGGATGCGCTCCAAAGAGCAGCTCTGACCACCTGACCCGTCTCGCTCTTCGATCCGCATGCTCCGCTCCTTCTACCGAAACCTGGTCCTCAAGTCCCCGATTGTTGTCCTGATCGCTCTGGGATTGGGGCTCGCCTTCCTGGCAGAAGAGGCCCGCAAGCTCGCCATTGACGCCTCTGCAGAGACGCTGCTGCTTGAGGACGACAGCGATCTGGAGTTCACTCGGCAGGTCAACGAGCGCTACTACAGCCCGGACTTTCTGGTCATCACCTACTCTCCCAAGGACGGAGAACTTCTGGGCGAGAAGACCCTGAGCGAGCTGAAGCGCCTTGGGACCGATCTGGAGAAGCTGGACCGGGTCGATTCGGTCACCTCGCTGCTCAACGTCCCGCTGCTACAGAGTCCGCCCAAGCCGGTTCAGGAGTTGCTCAAGGAGGTTCCCACCCTCGAATCCGAAGGCATCGACTTCAGCCTGGCCCGAGAAGAGTTCCTCAACAGTCCCATCTACAGCCGCAACCTCGTCAGTCCGGACTTCAAGACCACAGCACTGCTCGTCAACCTCAAGGATGACGAGACCTACCGCACCCTTCTCAATCAGCGCAACGCCCTGCGTTCCAAAGAGAAAGCAGCAGGCCTGACCCCGGAAGAGGCAGCCGAGTACGCTCAGGTTCAAGCCGACTTCAAGGCACACCGAGACATGATGCGCGTGGTCGAGCACGAGAACATCGCTTCCGTGCGGGCAATCATGGGAGGTTACCGGGAACATGCGGACCTGTTTCTTGGAGGGGTGAGCATGATCGCTGACGACACGATCTCCTTCATCAAGGACGACCTCGCGATCTTCGGAACCGGTGTGCTGATCTTCCTGGTCATCACCCTCTGGTTCATCTTCCGGCAGGTCCGCTGGATCCTGCTTCCGGTGCTGATCTGTGCCACCTCAGTGGTCGCTACAACCGGACTGTTGGGGCTCTTTGACTGGGAGGTGACCGTGATCTCCTCCAACTTCGTCTCCATCCAGCTCATCATCACCATGGCCTTGACGATCCATCTGATCGTCAAGTACCGCGAGTTGGCCCGGGCCACTCCGGATGCGCCGCTCGCAGAGCTGGTCGAAAATGCGGTGGTCGCCATGGCGCAGCCCTGCTTCTTTGCCATCCTGACAACCATCGCCGGGTTTTCCTCGCTCGTCTTCAGCGGCATCCTGCCCGTGATGAACTTCGGCTGGATGATGAGCGCCGGAGTTGCGGTTTCGCTGATCCTTGCCTTTCTGATCTTCCCGGCGGTGCTGATGCTCTTTCCCAAGGCAGAGCAGCCTCCGGAGCGGGCAGGACGCTTCTCCTTGACTCGGGTGACCGCCAACTTCACCGAGCGGTTTGGCAACCTGATCCTCTGGTGCAGCGCCGGAATCCTGGTCGTCAGTATCGTGGGCATCACCCAGCTCCGAGTGGAGAACAGTTTCATCGACTACTTCAAGCACACCACGGAGATCTATCAGGGCATGTCCGTGATCGACCAGCAGCTCGGAGGAACGACCCCGCTGGATGTCATCGTCAGGTTCGAATCCTCACAGGCAGAAGAGCCGCCTGCCCCGGCCGACGATGCGGCAAGCAGCCCGGAGGATGAGTTCTTCGATCAGTTTGAAGAGGAGTTTGCTCAAGAGGCCGACTCGGCTCAGTACTGGTTCACTCCGGAGCGCATGCGAACCGTGGAGCGTGTCCACGATTACCTGTCGGGCCTCCCGGAGGTTGGGAAGGTCATCTCGCTCGGGACCTTGCTGAAGGTCGGGGTGACCCTCAACGACAACAAGCCGCTGGACGGATTTCTGCTGGCGCTGGTCTATCAGGAGCTGCCGGAACGCTTCCGGAAGATCATCCTCACGCCCTACGTCTCGGTGGAGAACGATGAGGTCCGCATCTCGGCGAGAGTGGTCGACTCGCTCCCGGAACTACGGCGGAATGAACTCCTGAAGCGCATCGAGCGCGAGTTGGTCGAAGAGGTCGGGCTCAAGGAAGGGCAGGCGCGGCTGGCCAGCCTGTTGGTGCTCTACAACAACATGCTCCAGAGCCTCTTCAGCTCGCAGATCCTGACGCTGGGCTTTGCGGTGCTGGTGCTGATGTTCATGTTCCTGATTCTCTTCCGCTCGCTCAAGCTTGCATTCATCGCAATCTTTCCCAACCTCCTCTCCATCGGAGTGGTTCTGGGCATGATGGGCTGGGTCGGGATTCCACTGGACCTGATGACCATCACGATCGCCGCCATCAGTGTGGGCATTGCCGTGGATGACACCATCCACTACATTCACCGCTTCAAGGAGGAGTTCGAGAAGGACCGCAACTACCCGGCCACCATGCACCGGGCACACGCGACCATTGGGAGCGCGATGTACTACACCTCCGTGACCATCGTGATCGGCTTCAGCATCCTCGTCTTCTCCAACTTCATCCCCAGCATCTACTTCGGGCTCCTCACCAGCCTGGCGATGATCGCCGCGCTGACGGCCGCGCTGACGTTGCTGCCGCAGTTGATTCTCTGGATCAAGCCCTTCGGCAAGCCGGCGCAGGCCTAACCCGGACTCTTGCTTCCGGGAGGGCGGAAGGCATTTTCTCCCGGAGCCTTTCCTTCATGTCCCATGAAGTTTCCGATCTACCTCGACTACAACGCCACCACTCCTACCGATCCTCAGGTTGTGGCGGCGATGCTGCCCTACTTCACAGAGCATTTTGGGAATGCCGCCAGCCGCAATCACTCCTTTGGCTGGACCGCAGAGCGGGTGGTGGAGGCCTGCCGTGATCGCCTCGCCGGAGTGTTTCACGGCTCCGGGAAGGATCTGATTTTCACCAGCGGCGCGACGGAATCCTGCAACCTGGCAATCTTCGGGGCTGCCGTACAGCATCAGCCGCGCGGCCGGCACCTGATCACCGCCGCCACCGAGCACAAGGCCGTACTGGACCCGTGTCGCGCGCTCCAGCGTCAAGGGTGGGAGGTCAGCGTGCTTGAGGTCGACCGGGAAGGGCACCTCGACCTGAACCAACTGGGGCAGAGCATCCGCCCAGACACCGTCCTGATCTCGCTGATGGCAGCCAACAACGAGACCGGAACGCTGCACCCTCTTGAAGCCATCGGGGCGCTCTGCCGAGAGCGCGGCGTGCTGTTCCACACCGACGCCACCCAGGCTTTGGGCAAGATCCCCCTGAACGTGGAGCAGATGAACATCGACCTCTTGACCGTCAGCGCTCACAAGTGCTACGGCCCCAAGGGCATCGGTGCCCTCTACGTGAGGCGGTTCCGGGACCGTCCGGTACTGAGCCCAAGGCTTCTTGGAGGAGGGCATGAATCGGGATTGCGCTCCGGGACGCTGAACGTTCCCGGAATCGTGGGGATCGCCAAGGCAGCCGAATTGGGTGCCCAGGTGCTGGAGGCCGAAGCGACGCGGCAGGCCTCGCTCTGCAAGGCGCTCTGGGAGCAGATCTCCCGGAACCTGGAGGGCGTGTTTCGTCATGGCCCCGAGGCTCCAAGGCTTCCGAACACACTCAACCTGAGCTTCGACCAAGTGGACGGCGAGGCGCTCCTGCTGGGCCTGAGCGAGATCGCGCTGGCCTCCGGATCGGCCTGCACCTCCAGCGAACCTCACCCGTCCTATGTCCTGGAGGCGATGGGCGTCCCGGAGCCACTGGCCCGAGCCTCCCTGCGCTTTAGCATCGGGCGCCCAACCACGCAGGAAGAGATCGATTATGTCGCCGGACGCGTCATCGACACGGTTCAGCGCCTTCGAAACTCCGAGCCGGCTCCATGAGTTCTGCGATCTCCGGAGTCACTGCTTGTCCGGGATTACTTGCCAGATGAAGTCGATGTGGCCAGGGAAGGCTGTGCCTCGCAGGCCTTCTTCAGCAAGCGCATGAACTCCTCCTGCTCCGATGTTCCCAACCGGGCGAGGATGTTCTCCTGCACCTGCTCCACCGAAGGCAGGGCAGAATTCAGCGTCGCCCTCCCCTCTTCCGTCAAAAACAGCTGGCGCGCTCGCCGATCGCGAGAGTTGACAATGCGCTCCACGTAACCTTTGTGCTCCAGGCGGTCCACCACCCCCCCGATTGTTACCCGATCATAGAAGATCAACCCTGCAAGCGTCGCCTGATCGATCCCCGGATTTGCGGAGATCGCGGTCAAGGCCGCAAACTGCACCGGGGTCAGGTCAAACCCTGCCTCGGAGGTGGTCGAGGCAAACTCCGCCACCGAAATCTGGTGCAACCTCCGGATTAGGTGTCCCGGCATTTTGTAAATCTCCAGAGTCCCTCCTTGTGTCTCATCAATGAACTTGCGTTCTCCTTCAAGTATGACAGCAAAAAGCCAATTGACAAGTATACTAATCATTAGTATACTCACCAAAATTTCCCAAGTTTTTTGGGGAGGCATGATCTGTTGGAGGAGAGAGATGACACAAAAGCTGGGCACGTTGGAGGAGCTTCCGCAGGATTTTCGAGAAGCGATGTCCCAGGCCGGAGTGGCTCCGCTGTGGCCCATGATGCGCAACCTGCTCCCGCTGGGGCAGCCCGCGCCTGTGACCCGTCCGGGCTACTGGAACTACGACTCCATCCGGCCGCTCCTGCTCCGTGCAGGAGAACTGACTCCTGTGGAAAAGGCTGAGCGCCGGGTGCTGGTGCTCTCGGATCCTGGGCGTGGCGTCGGAGCGATGCAGGCGACCTCCACGATCTACATCGGCCTACAGCTTCTCCTGCCGGGAGAAACGGCTCCGGCTCATCGTCACACTCCCAGCGCGGCTCGGATTCTGGTTGAAGGATCCGGAGGCTACACCGTGGTGGATGGAGAGAAGCTCCCGATGGCTGATGGCGACCTGGTCCTCACTCCTGGAGGAGATCTCCACGATCACGGCCATGAGGGGACGGAACCGGTCATCTGGCTGGACGCGCTGGACCTCCCGCTGTTTGTCTACCTCGAAGGTTCGTATGCCGAAGAGGCCACCCTTCAGGAGCCACGTCCGCGCCCGGACGCCTCACAGCTGGAATACTGGTCTTCTGGACTTGTCCCTTCTCGTCAGAGGAGTAAACTGGCTCGCCGCTACCCGATGACCCGCTTCCCCTGGACCCGGACGGAGCAGGCGCTACGCCGCATGGCCGAGTTCCAGACCTCGGAGGTCACGGAGGTGGACTACGTCAACCCGGAGACCGGACAGGCGGCTCTGCCAACAATGGGTTTCACCGCAATGATGCTGCACCCGGACACTGCGCATCGTCCGGTCCTGCGCTCAGAAAGTGCCGTGTTTCATGTGGTCCGAGGCTCCGGCACGACCCGCATCAACGGCACCTTGGTAAAGTGGGGGCCCAAGGACACCTTCTCGGTCCCGGTTTTTGCGGAGTTGGAGCATCTGGCTCTGGACGAAGAGGCGTTTCTCATCCGCATCCACGACCGTCCCTTGCAGGAGAAACTCGGATACTACGAGGAGCGTGAGGCATGATGGAGTTTCACGGATACTTCAGAAGTTCAGCAGCCTACCGGTGCCGGATCGCGTTCAACCTGAAGCAGGTCGAGTACCAGTTTCACTCCGTCCACCTGCGCCAACAGCTCCAGAAGAGCGCGGAGTATACCCGGCTCAACCCGCAAAAGCTGGTGCCCACGCTGGTCGATGGAGACTTTGTCCTCACCCAGTCGCTGGCCATCATCGAGTGGCTGGAGGAGCAGTACCCGGAGCCTCCTTTGCTGCCTGCAGAACGCAACCTGCGGGCGCAGGTTCGGGCCTTCGCCCAGATCATCGCCTGTGACATTCATCCAATCCAGAACCTCCGGATACTGCAGTACCTTAGGAGTGAACTGGGGCAGGATGAGGACGCTGTCAACCGCTGGTGTCAACGCTGGATTGGAGAAGGCCTGGAAGCCTGCGAAGCCCTTCTCGCCCAGCAGCAGCATCCAGGACCGTTTTGTTTTGGGACCACCCCCGGGCTCGCAGACCTGTGCCTGGTCCCCCAGATCTTCAACGCGGCTCGGTTTGGAGTCGACTTGGAGCCCATGCCGAGAGTTCGCGCAGTGCATGCCGCCTGCGAGGCTCTTCCGGCATTTGCCAACGCACATCCGATGTCTCAGCCGGATGCCGAGTCCTGATCCGGACCGTTGGCTTGAACCTCTTTGGTGAGGCACCACCAAAGCTACCCCTCTCAGGAGAGACATCATGAAGCAATTTGCCGCCAACCTGGGACGCCTGCTGGCGTCTGCCACCCTCTTGACCAGCCTGGCCTGGAGCCCCCTGGCCGCTCAGGACGTGACCCTGAAGATGCACCAGTTCCTCCCCGCTCAGGCGAACGTGCCCAAGCACGTCCTGGAGGTCTGGGCCGACAAGGTCGAGAAAGCCTCCGGAGGCCGGATTCAGATCGACCACTATCCCTCCATGCAGTTGGGAGGCAAGCCCCCGGAGTTGGCCGACCAGGTCACGGACGGCGTGGTGGACCTGATCTGGACGGTCTGTGGCTATACCCCCGGACGCTTCCCTCGGACGGAGGTCTTCGAACTGCCCTTCATGATGACGAACGCCGAGGCGACCTCGAAGGCCTACTGGGACCTGCATGAGAAGTACATGAAGAATCAGGACTTCCGGGAAATGCACATCATCGGGGTCTGGGTGCATGGACCGGGGCTGATCCACTCCAAGAAGCCGGTGATGACGTTGGCCGACCTGAACGGAGTCAAGCTGCGCGCTCCGACACGGGTGACCAACATGCTCTTCAAGGAGTTGGGGGCCACTCCTGTGGGCATGCCCGTGCCTGCCGTTCCGGAGGCGCTCTCCAAAGGCGTCATCGACGCCACCGTGATTCCCTGGGAGGTGACCGGAGCGCTGAAGGTCGCCGAGCTGGTTTCCAACCACACCGGCTTTGGCCAGGCGAGCCTCTACACCACTACGTTCATCTTTGCCATGAACAAGGACAAGTACGAGTCGCTCCCTGCCGATCTCAAGAAGGTCATCGACGAAAACTCTGGCCGGGAGATGTCCGGATGGGCCGGGCGCCTGATGCAGGAGTATGACGAGCCCTCTCGTCAGATTGCCCTGAAGCGCAACAACAACATCATCACTCTCTCCGATGCAGAGGTGAACCGCTGGCGCCAGGCCTCTCAGCCCATCATTGACAACTGGGTCAAGGAGATGGACGGCAAAGGCATGAAGGGCACGCAGTTGCTTGCCGAAGCACGTGAGCTGATCGAGAAGTACTCGAAGTGATCTGCAGGGAGGTGCTCTCCGGAGCACCTCCCTCCCCAGCCTTCCCCGGGCTCACCTCCCAAAATCTCTTTTCCACCAAACCCACATGCTCCGGATCGTCTTTCAAGGGCTGGCCCGTGGAGTCGCCATTCTTGGGGGCATCGTCCTGACCCTGCTGATCGTGCTGATCACTATCAGCGTCATCGGCCGTGCAGGGAATACGATCGCACACACGGACTTCCTCAAGGAGAACCTCGCCGGACTCTCCCAGCTCCTGATCGCTTCAGGCGTGGGGCCGGTAGACGGAGACTTCGAGCTGGTTGAGGCCGGGATCGCCTTCTCCATCTTCGCCTTCCTGCCCTGGTGCCAGCTGCGTCGAGGACACGCCAACGTGGACCTGTTCGCCTTCCTGTTCCCCACCGCGATGAACCGAGCGGTCGACCTGATCTCCGAGGTGCTGCTTTCCAGCGTGACCTGCCTGTTGACCTGGCGGCTGTATGTGGGGATGGGGGACAAGCTGCGCTACGGAGAGACCACCTTTCTGTTGCAGTTTCCCGTCTGGTGGGCCTATGCCGCGAGCTTTGCCGCAGCACTGATTGCCTCGATCGTCTCGATCTACGCGATCGTTGTGCGTGTGCAGGAGCTCCGAACAATGCGTCTCTATGAAACCGGAAGCGGAGGTTCCCATTGAGCAATCTTGAAATCGGGATCGCCTCGTTTCCCGTACTCCTGCTCCTGATCTTCCTGCGGGTGCCCATCGGGCTCTCGATGTTGATCTGCGGGCTGGGAGGTCTGGCCATCTTGACGGGTGGCCCGAACGTGGTGCTCTCGAAGTTGAAGTCGGAGACCTACTCCACCTTCTCCAGCTACTCGCTCTCCATCATCCCGCTGTTTTTGCTGATGGGGCAGTTCTCAACGCTGGGCGGAATGTCCAAGGCGCTGTTCAAGGCTGCAGAGACGTGGCTGGGACATCGACGGGGGGGGGTCGCCATGGCCGCCATCGGGGCCTGTGCAGGATTTGGAGCGATCTGCGGCTCCTCGCTGGCCACCGCCGCGACGATGAGCCAGGTGGCCCTCCCGGAGCTGCGCCGCTACGGCTACTCCGGAGGGCTCGCCACCGCGACCTTGGCCGCCGGAGGTACGCTGGGCATTCTCATTCCGCCATCGGTGATCCTGGTCATCTACGCCATCCTCACCGAGCAGAACATCGCCAAGCTGTTCCTCGCCGCCTTTGTCCCCGGAATCCTCGCTGCCATCGGCTACCTGATCACCATCTCCATTTACGTCCGACTCAACCCAGACGCAGCTCAGATGCGCGAGCGGGTGCCATACGGAGAGCGCCTGCAGGCGCTGGTTGAGGTCTGGCCGGTCTTGCTGGTCTTCCTCGTTGTTGTCGGAGGCATCTATCTGGGCTGGTTCACGCCTACCGAGGGAGCGGCGATCGGAGCGGCAGGAACAGGAATCATTGCCTATGCCAACGGCGGGCTGAGCCTGAAGGCACTGACCGACTCCATTCTCTCGACGGCAAACAGCAGCGCCATGATCTTCTTCATTGTGCTCGGAGCCGCGTTCTACAACAGCTTCCTCGCCCTCTCGCAGGTGCCTCAGGAGGTCTCCGCTTTTGTCGTCTCGCAAGGGTACAGCCCGTGGCTGATTCTCTCCATCATTCTGATGCTCTACCTGGTTTTTGGCTGTGTGATGGACAGCCTGTCGATGATCCTGCTGACCATTCCAATTTTTTTCCCCATCATCTCCGAGCTGGACTTCGGCATGACCTCGGAAGAGTTGGCGATCTGGTTCGGAATCCTGGTGCTGATCGTCGTCGAAGTGGGACTGATCACACCTCCTGTGGGGATGAACCTGTTTGTCATCAACACCCTCGACAAGGAGACCCCAATGGTGGAAACCTACCGGGGGGTGATGCCCTTTGTCCTGTCTGATTTGATCCGTGTGGTGATCCTGGTGATCTTTCCGGGAATCACCCTGTTTTTGTTACGCTGGACCAGCTGAGACATGGTCTGGAAACAGGAGAGAAGATGAACAAGCAGAAGCCTGTTTTAATTGCCGGAGGCGGAATCGGCGGCCTGACCAGCGCCCTGGGGCTGGCCCAGAAGGGGTTCTCCTCCATTGTGCTGGAGCGTGCTCCCAAGCTGGGAGAGATCGGAGCCGGGATTCAGCTTGGCCCCAATGCCTTCCATGCGTTTGACTACCTGGGAGTCGGGGACGCCGCACGCAAAATGGCCGTGTACATCGACCGACTGCGCCTGATGGATGCGATCTCCGGAGAGGAGATCACCCACATCCCACTCGGTGACGACTTCCGGCAGCGCTTTCGGAACCCTTACGCAGTGGTCCACCGCGGTGACCTCCACGGGGTCTTCCTCAAGGCCTGTGAGGAAAGCCCCCTGATTGAGTTGCGTACCAGCTCGGAAGTGATTGACTATGAGCAGCAGGAGGGCTCCGTCGTCGCCCTTTTGAAGGATGGGGAGCGCGTCTCCGGAACGGGCCTGGTGGGAGCGGATGGCCTCTGGTCAAACATCCGCAAGCGCGTTGTTGGAGATTCTGCGCCGCGCGTCTCCGGACATACCACCTACCGTTCGGTCATCCCCACCGAGGAGATGCCGGAGAACCTGCGCTGGAACGCAGCAACCCTCTGGGCGGGCCCGAAGTGTCACATCGTGCACTATCCCCTCTCCGGCTGGAAGGTGTTCAACCTGGTCGTCACCTACCACAACAACGCGCCGGAACCTGTGGCCGGCAAGCCGGTAGAAGTCGAGGAGGTCCGCCGGGGCTTCGAGCACATCCATGAGGTGCCGCGTCAGATCATTGAGCGCGGGAAGGACTGGAAGCTCTGGGTGCTGTGCGACCGCGACCCGGTTGAGGAGTGGGTCGATGGCCGGGTCGCACTGCTGGGAGACGCTGCGCATCCGATGCTTCAGTACTTTGCTCAGGGAGCCTGCATGGCGATG
The DNA here is from genome assembly GCA_038133845.1 of Deltaproteobacteria bacterium. Classification (GTDB taxonomy): domain Bacteria; phylum SAR324; class SAR324; order SAR324; family NAC60-12; genus JAYPUA01. Next base: position 183,452 of record JAYPUA010000001.1, on the reverse strand, counting down.
GAGGACTCGGTCTGCCTCGCGTCCGAGATGGAGGCCGCCTCCGGAGATTGGGAGGTCGCTCTTCAGGCCTATCAGGAGAACCGGATCGTCCGGACCGCACGAGTTCAGCTGCAGTCCCGGCTGATCGGGGAGCACATCTACCATCCCGGAGGAGCACACGCCAAGCTCCGCAACGCCATCATGCAGGCCAAGACACCAGAGCAGTGGTACGACACGGTCGAGTGGCTTTATGGCGGCTCCGGGCTGCGAGGAACCGTCTCGTCTGTCTGAACTCACTTCTCAGGAAATCCACTCATGAACCTACAGGGAAAGATCGCGCTGGTGACCGGAGGAGCCAGCGGTTTGGGAAGAACAACGGCGGAGCACCTGGCTCGGCAAGGAGCACGGGTCGTCGTCTTGGACCGCTCGCACGATGCCGCCCGGGAAGTCGCTCAAGGCATTCAGGGCCTCGCCATTCCTGCAGACGTCTCCGACGAAGCTTCCGTGCGGGCAGCCTTCGATCAGGTCGTCACGGAGTGGGGTCAGCCGCCCCGGATTGTCGTCAACTGTGCCGGAATCGGAACCGCCTCCCGCATCCTCCCCAGAGACGGAGGGCTCTCGGTCGATACGTTCCGCAAGACCATCCAGGTGAACCTGATTGGGACCTACATTGTGATGAGCGTCGCCGCCCTGGGGCTGTCGCAGACGGATCCGGACAACGAGGATGGAGAGCGCGGGGTGATCATCAACACCGCGTCCGTTGCCTTTCAGGACGGTCAGGTCGGACAGTCGGCCTATGCAGCGTCCAAGGGCGGGATCGTCTCCCTCGCGCTTCCGGCCGCCCGGGAGCTGGCCCGCGTGGGTATCCGCGTGATGACCATTGCCCCCGGACTCTTCCGGACCCCCCTGATGGAAACTCTCCCGGAAGAGATCCAGGAAGCGATCACCGCCAACATCCCCTTTCCTGCCCGCCTGGGAGATCCGGGAGAGTTCGCGTCGTTGGTGGAGCACATCGTCCAGAACCCCAGCCTCAACGGCGAAGTCATTCGACTCGATGGCGCCCTGAGGCTTCCTCCTCGATAAAGCTCAGGCCTTTGAAATCAGCATGACCCCCTCTCCCCTTCTTGAAATCTGCACTGACAGCAACATCACCTTTGTGGCGATGAACCGTCCGGACAAGCGCAACGCGATGAGCGACGAACTCCTGGAAGCCCTGGATGCGTTCTTCTCCCACCCTCCGGAGGGCACGAAGGTGGTGGTCCTCTCCGGAAACGGAGGACACTACTGCTCCGGGCTCGACCTGAGCGAACACGTGGCGCGCGATGCGGAAGGCACGATGCGGCACTCCCGGAACTGGCACCGGATCATGGACCTGATTCAATACGGAGGACTCCCGGTGGTCTCTGCCATGAACGGAGCGGTCATTGGCGGCGGCCTGGAGCTGGCGGCCTCCACCCACGTCCGGATTGCAGAGCCTTCCACTCTCTTCCAGCTTCCAGAGGGGCGACGCGGCATCTTCGTTGGTGGCGGGGCCTCGGTTCGGGTCGGGCGCATTCTGGGGGCCGATCGGATGATCGAGATGATGCTCACCGGACGCAAGTACGGCGCCGAAGAGGGGCTTCAGCTCGGGCTGACGCACTACACCGTGGACGCTGGAGAGGCGCTCCCGAAGGCCATGGAGTTGGCCCGGAAGATCGCCAGCAACGCCAGCCTCTCGAACTACATCATGATTCAGGCCCTGAGCCGCATTGAGGACATGCCCAAGGCCGACGGTCTGTTTGCCGAGAGCCTGTGCGCCGCAGTCACCCAGACCAGCCCGGACGCCGAGGAGGGCCTGAAGGCCTTTTTGGAGAAGCGCGCTCCCGTGTTTCGATGACTCCTCCAAACTCCCAACTCGCCACCCCCAGAACTCAAGAGGCTTCATGACCAACCACTCGGCCTCGCCAAGAGGCTACGTTCCCCATCAGGTCATTCGTCAGGAAGATCCGGACGGCACCATCCGGCTCACCTCCCCGCATGCACTGGAGGAGGTTGCCTCCAGCACCGGGACATGGCTCCACCGCTGGGCTCAGGAGGCTCCGGAGCGGATCTTTCTGGCAGAGCGCTCCGGAGAGGGATGGCGCGAGCACGGTTACGCCGAGGTGCTGGATCTGACCCGGGCGCTGGCGGCGTCCTTGCTCGAGCGTGGTCTGGGACCTGAACGACCGGTGATGATTCTCTCTGGAAACGGGGTTGATCACGCACTGCTCTCGCTGGCGGCTCAGTACGTCGGGGTTCCCGTCGTGCCTCTGGCCGAGCAGTACTCGCTCATCCCGGAGGCTCACGGAAACGTCCGCTACATTGCGGACCTGATCCAGCCGGGTCTGGTCTTTGCGGCCAAGGCGGGGCCCTATGATGCGGCGCTGGGGCTCGAGGTCTTCGACGGGGTCGAAAAGATCTCCGTGGACCTCAGCGGTTCAGGCCAGACTGTGACCGCCTTTTCGGAACTGCTCAAGGGCAACGCTCCGGCAGAGGTCGATGCCGCTCACCGTCAGGTTGGACCACAGACGCTGGCCAAGATCCTCTTCACCTCCGGCTCCACATCGCATCCCAAAGGCGTCCTGACCACACAGAAGATGATGTGTGCCAATCAGGCGCAGCTTCGGCGCTGCCTGCCCCTGTTGCAGCGTCGTCCTCCGAAGATCCTCGATTGGCTCCCCTGGAACCACGTGTTTGGCAGCAGCCACAACTTCAACATGATGCTGGCAAACGGAGGCAGCCTGTACATCGACGAGGGGAAGCCCACCAAGGCCCTGTTTGCCGCGACCTTGCGCAACCAAAGAGAACACGCCGGGACCCTGAGCTTCAACGTCCCTGTGGGTTTTGGACTGCTGGTGGAGGCGCTGAAGGAGGACCAGGTGTTGAGAGAGAAGTTCTTCTCGGAACTGGAGCTGATCTTCTACGCAGGAGCCTCGCTGCCTCAGGACACCTGGAGCGCTCTGGAGTCCTTTGCGCTGGAAATCCGGGGCGAATTGCCAATGATGATCTCCAGTTGGGGAATGACGGAGACCGCTCCGGCGACCTTGCTGGTGCATGAGCCCATCCGGCGCTCTGGAGTCGTGGGAGTGCCGCTCCCTGAAGTGGAGGCCAAGCTGATGAACGGGGAAGACGGACGCTACGAGCTCCGCGTTCAGGGCCCGAACATCATGACTGGCTACTTCAAGGATCCGGAGAAGACGGCCGAGGCTTTTGACAACGAAGGCTTCCTGATTACCGGAGACGCAGTGCGGTTTGTTGATCCGGAGAAGCCCGAGGCCGGGTTGATCTTCGATGGCCGGATCTCCGAGGACTTCAAACTGCTCACCGGAACCTGGGTGCACGCCAACAAGCTCCGACTGGAGGCCTTGTCCGTCTTCGCCGGGCTGGTCCAGGATGTGGTGATCACCGGGCATGACCGCAAGGAGGTCGGGATCCTGATCTTTCCTCACCCGGAGGCCCTGGCTCGGTTTCAGGTCAAGCCGGGGAGCTTTGGGGAGGCGATCACGGAGGCCGCCTACTGCGAGGAGGTCCGGAAGGCGCTGGGCAAGTTGCTGGAGCACGCCACCGGCTCCTCTACCCGCATTGCGCGAGCGCTGGTGGCCGCAGAACCCCCTTCGCTGGGAGACGGAGAGATCACCAGCAAGGGAAGCCTGAACATCCGGAAGATCCTCAATCGACGCGAGGGCCTGATCGCCCGGCTGTACCAAGACTCCTCTCAGGACATCGTTAGAGCCTGACTCCTGCTTTTCCTGGAACCTTTGCGGAAGACCCAATGATCGATCTTGAAAAGATTAAGGCTATTGATTTTCATACACACGCGGAAGAACCCTGCGGCTGCCATGAGGACGACGGCTACGACGAGCTGCAATCGACCATGGCCAAGTACTTTGGCGCTCCCTGGGAGCACCCGCCGACCATCCCGGAAACGGCCCAGCATTACCGCGAACAGAACATTGCCGCAGTGATCTTCCCCGTGGACGCAGAGCGAGAAACCGGATACCGCCGCTATCAGAACGAAGAGGTCGCTGCACTTGCAGCGGAGAATGACGACGTCCTGATCCCCTTTGCCTCGATTGATCCGCACAAAGGGAAGCTCGGGGCCCGAGAAGCCCGGAGGCTGGTGGAGGATTTTGGGATCCAGGGGTTCAAGTTTCACCCGACCATGCAGGGATTCTATCCCAACGACCGGCTCGCCTATCCGCTCTATGAAGCCATCGCCGAGGCCGGAAAGATCGCTCTCTTTCACACCGGACAGACCGGCGTGGGCTCGGGAATGCCCGGTGGAAATGGCATGCGCCTCAAGTACTCGAACCCGATGTACATTGATGACGTGGCCGTGGACTTTCCGGACATGCCGATCGTGATGGCTCACCCCTCCTTTCCTTGGCAGGAGGAGGCCTTGGCCGTCGCAACCCACAAACCCAACGTCTACATCGACCTCTCCGGGTGGTCTCCCAAGTACTTTCCTCCGATCCTGGTGCGCTACACCAACACGCTGCTCAAGCGAAAGATGCTCTTTGGCTCGGACTGGCCGATGATCACTCCGGAGCGCTGGCTGAGCGATTTTGAAAAGATCGAGATCCGAGAAGACGTCCGGCCGCTGGTCCTCAAGGAGAACGCCATCCGCCTGCTGGGGCTCTCATGAGCTACGCCGCGCAGGCTCGCAGAACCCTGCAGTTGTTGGAAGCAACACCTCACTGGAAACGCCTTCAGGAACTGCAGCCCGAGCTGGATACCGACACCGTCCGGGCGATTGTGGAAGAGGCCGCCAAGTGGGCAGAGCAGGTGCTGGCCCCGCTCAACACCTCCGGAGATCAGGAAGGCTGCTCCTTGCAGGAAGGTCGGGTCCGCACGCCTCCGGGTTATCCGGAAGCGTATCGGCAGTTTGCCCAGTCCGGATGGCTGGGCATGACCGCCTCCGAGGATTACGGAGGCCAAGGGCTGCCGCTGCTCCTCTACGCAGCCTGCGAGCCACTCTTTGAGCGGGCAAACATGGCCTTCATGATGGCTCCCGGAGCGGTACATGCAGCCATGCATCTGCTGGATTCAGTCGCCGAGCCTGCGGTTGCCGAGGAATGGACCCCTCGGTTGGTATCCGGAGAGTGGGCCGCGACCATCTGCATCTCGGAGCCGGGGGCCGGTTCCGATGTCGGACGCATCCGCACACGCGCCACCCGCACCCAGTCCGGATGGAGGGTCTCTGGACAGAAGGTGTGGATCTCTTTTGGAGACCACGACCTTTCCGAGCGGATCGGACACTGTCTGCTGGCTCGGACCAGCGACGATCCGGGAACACGCGGACTGAGCCTGTTTCTGGTCCCCAACCAAACGGAGTCCGGAGCCCCGAACGGGATCACCGTGGGAGGTCTGGAGAAGAAGATGGGAATTCACGGTTCCCCGACATGCTCGCTGATCTTTGAGCACTCCGAGGCCGTGCTGCTTGGGCAAGCAGAGCGTGGATTGCCTCAGCTGTTTCGGATGATTGAGATCATGCGGTTGCTGGTCGGCTGCCAGGGGTTGGGCATCGCCTCCGGTGCCACTGAAACCGCACTTCAGTACGCCATGGAACGTCGGCAAGGGGGCCCTCCGCGTGAAGAGCCCCTCCCAATCCTCCGGCATGCCGATGTCCAACGGCAGCTGCTGGAGATGGAGAGCCAGACCGAGATTCTCCGGGCCACCGTGCTGGAGATGGCCTCGGTGATGGATCTGGCACGGCTGGAACCGGAGGAGGCTGTCCGCGCCGAGTATGCGGACCTGGCCGCCTGGATGCTCCCGCTGGTGAAGACTTTTGGGGCAGAGACCGGCTTTGCCGTCGCCAGCCAGGCGATTCAGGTGTTGGGCGGAGCAGGGTATACCCAGGACTGGCCCTTGGAGCAGGCCGTGCGCGACATCCGGATTGCGGCGATCTACGAAGGCACCACCGGCATGCAGGCCCAGGATTTTCTAATGAGGCGGCTCTGGCGTGATGAAGGACGCGGGCTGAGTGTGTTTTTGCGGCAGGCTCGGCAGGAGGCCTCGACCCTCCGGGAGCAATTTCCAGAGATCAGCTCAACAGCAGAGCAGGTTTGGAGAGAGTTTGAGGAGTTGAGCGATCGGGTGCTGGACTACCGGAGCACCCCTCGGCAGGGAGAGGCCGTTGCCGACGCCTATCTGCGTGCCGGATGGATCGCCGCCTCCTGCTGGATGGCCCTCCGGCTCCTGGAGACTGCGCACGGGGCGATTCTCTCCGAGTTTGTCCTGCTCACAGCACAGGAGAGCTTCCGGGTGCAGGCGAAAAAGTGCCTGCTCTTGGCGGAACTGCTTGGCTCACGATATTCGGAGGAGGACGCATGATCTCCCACCTTTGCTGCTGATTCCGTGGCTCACGTCCTCGTTACCGGTGCCGCACGGGGCATTGGCCAGGCCACAGCCGAGTTGTTCCTCAGTGCAGGACACCGCGTTTTGGCCTTGGATCGCAATTGGGAAGGCTCAACCCTCATGGCTCACCCTGAGGTCCAGCGCGCTGACTTTGACCTGCAGCGGTTGTCGGAAATTCCCGGGCTGATCGCCGAGTTGGGAACGGTTGAGGTGCTGGTGAACAACGCCGGGGTCCTCTACTGCCCGCCGCACGATGCGTTTCCAGAGGAGCAGAAGCGGGAAATCCTCACGGTGAACCTGGAGGCTCCGGTCGCCTTGATCGAAGCCGTCGTGCCTCAGATGAAAGCGCGTCAGGCGGGACGGATCGTGAACGTCGCCTCCGTCGCCGCGTTCACCGGACATCCGGACCTGTGGTACGGAATCACCAAGGCCGGGATTCTCAACCTCACCAAGGCCTACGCCGGGTTTCTCGGAAAGTCCGGGATCCTCGTCAATGCGGTGGCTCCGGGACCGACCGAAACCGAGATGTACGAGCAGCTTCCCCAGTCACGCAAGGACTCGGTCATGCGCTCCGTGTACAGTGGGCGTCCCTGTCGACCGGAAGAGGTCGCTCGGACGATCCTCTGGCTGGGGACAGAGAGTCCGCACTACCTGAGCGGCACCACGGTGGATGTCAACAACGGCTCGTATCCGCGCTGACGCCTCAACGCCCTTCCGACTTCAGCCACTCGATGAACTCCCCAGGATGCGAGAGGAGTACCCCCGCTCCGTGAGCCCGCAGCTCCGCCTCATCCCTGAATCCCCAAAGCACTCCCACCGGAAAGGCTCCCGCGTTCACTGCAGTCTGCATGTCCACCAGGGTATCACCAACATAGGCAATCGCCTCCGGAGCGACCCCCATCTCGCGGGCGATCTGGAGCAGTCCGGAAGGATCCGGCTTCTTCTCGATCCCCTCTCTTTGGCCATATACTTTATCAAAAGTCTCTCCGGGCAGCAGTGACTCCACACACTGCACGGTGAAGCGGTGAGGCTTGTTGGAGAGCACCGCTTGGCGGACTCCGAGCGCTGAGACTCCGGAGAGCATCTGCAGAATGCCGTCATAGGGACGGGTCTCCTGGTTCCACCGGTCCTGGTAGACCTGCTCAAAACGCTGGTGGGCTTGATGGATCCGATCCGGGAGGCGCTCGGGTTCCGGCAGGGTCCGCTGAGCCAGCACGCGCGCGCCATCTCCGATGAAATGCTTGTAGGCCGGCACAAGGTGCTCCGGATGCCCCAGCTCACGCAGCACGGTGTTCATGCTCCCCGCGATGTCGGCCAGGCTGTCGAGCAAGGTACCGTCCAGGTCGTAACAAATCAGTTGAAAACGTGTCATAACAACTTCAGAAGTAGAACCGGGTACGACCGTTTGTCCCGGAGTCGTAGGTGGAGCGCTTGTGGGAGATCGACTCCACCCGTTCCGGAGGAAGTTCTTCCACAAAGCGTGAGCGCCCGAAGCGTTCCGGGCCGGTGTAGGTCGTGGCCACGATCGGGGCAGAGATCGTCAGGTGGTGTTTTGCCCGGGTGAGCGCGACGTAGAACAGGCGCCGCTCTTCCTCCAACTTGGCGTCGGTGTCCATGCTGCGCTGATGCGGAAAGAGCCCCTCTGTGAGCCCAATCACAAACACCGCCTCCCACTCCAGCCCCTTGGCCTGGTGGATGGTCGTCAGGGTGAGCAGGTCCTCGTTCTCACGCTCGCTGCTCTCGTGATCAGTGACCAGGTTGGTCCCCACCAAAGACAGCTCGCTGAGAAACGACTCAAGTGACTGATACCCCGCCGCATACTCGCGCAGGTAGTGCACGTCGTTCTCGCGCTGGTGGGCGTTCTCAAAGCTGCTGAAGAGGATGGGTCTGTAGAAGCGCTGAAACAGGATCTCCAACATCTGGCCCGGACGGATGCCCTCCTTGAGCATCTCCTGGAAGCACTCCAACAGCGTGTTCCAGTCTGCCCGGGCCTTGGACGGGATGAGTTTCTGCAGCTCCTGGTTCTCCTTGGTGAGCCGCACGGCCTGCTGGGTCTGAAAGACGTTGAAGATGCGATAGGCGGTGGTGTTCCCAACTCCGGGGAGGAGCTTGAGGATGCGCATCCAGGCGATCTCGTCCAGAGGGTTGAAGAGCACCTTCAGGAAAGCGGTGAGGTCCTTGATGTGAGCCTGCTCGAAGAACTTCACTCCGGAGTGGATCAGGAAGGGGATGCCGGCACGGGTCAACTCCACCTGAAGCGTTGCCGACTGCACGTGGTTCCGGTACAGCACAGCCATCGCGCTCAGCGGCAGGTCGTGGTCCTGCAGCTCAAGAATGCGCTCGATCACCAGCAGTGCCTCCTCACGGTCGGACCAGACCTCATGCACGGTGGGTTTGTCTCCGGAGGTGAGGCGCGTGAAGAGATTCTTCTCGAACTGGTGCTGGTTGTGGTTGATGCTGGCGTTGGCCAGTTCCAGGATCTCCGGGGTGCTGCGGTAGTTCTCCTCCATGCGGTACATCGCAGCCGAGTAGCGCTCCGGAAAGCCGAGGATGTTCTGAAACTCCGCGCCGCGCCAGCTGTAGATCGACTGCGCGTCGTCTCCCACCACCATCAGGTTGCGGTGTGAGCGCGTCAGGGTCTCCAGAATATTGGCTTGTACCTGATTGGTATCCTGATATTCATCTACCAGGACAAACTGCACCTGATTCACCAGCGGCAGGCCCTCGCCTTCACGCAGCAGCAACTCCAGCCAGTTCTCCAACAAGTCGTCGAAATCCATCACCTGATTGCGTCGCTTCTTCAGACGATAGGTCCGGAGGATTTCGATCATGGCCTCCAGATGTTCCTCGAAGTAGGGATAATCCCCCGTGACGTACTGCTCCAGGTGGAAGTTGCGCTCCTGGTAGGGCGTCTTGAGCAGCATCTCAATCGTGCAGAGTCGGTTGAACGCCCCGGAAAAGAGATCCTGCAACACGGCGACCTTGGGAAAGTTGCGCCCCGGCTTGCCCAAGACCTCCACCTGAGAGGCCTTGAGCAGATCCCGGGAGTCGGAGCTGTCGAGGATGCTGAAGTTGTTCTCGTACTGCAGGAGGGGCGCGTAGCGTCTGAGAAAGCGGCTTCCCATGCTGTGAAAGGTGCCGTGCAGCATGCGCTGTTCCTGACGAAGACTGTTGGCCTGCGCGACCCGCTCTGCCATCTCGTTGGCTGCCTTGTTGGTGAAGGTCAAGAGCATGATCGCTGAGGCGGGGACTCCGGAGTGGATCAGGCGCGTCACCCGGTGGGTGATCACCCGTGTCTTCCCGCTGCCGGCTCCGGCAATCACCAGGGCTGGCCCCTCTTGATGCTCGACAATCTTCTGTTGATCTGGATTGAGTGTTTCGGTGGAGTTCACAGAAAATGGACGTTTAGGGTTGAACCTGCGTCACCGATCCTAGAATACTTTGCGCAACTCGCAAAACCTTTCCTCAACCTGTTGTTCGCAAACAGTCCTTCATGAATGAACTTATCCTTGCCCTTCAGGAACTGCTGATTCCGGTTCTGGATTTCCTGGGTCCGCACCTTGAGCCCTTCAACGCCCTGTTTGGTGAAGACGCTCCGTTCGTCCTCGGGAGCGGGCTGGCCGTGCTGCTCGTCCTCTTGGTGCTTGCCCTTCGCCGACGCTCCAAACCCCTCTCTCCGGAAGAGGCCGAGGACGCCGAGCGTGAGAAGTACCTGCTTCAGCTGGAGAAGGAGCGTCTCAAGGACATCGAGAGGCGTGACAAGGACGCCGAGAAGCAGCTGGAAAAACAACGGCAGGAGAAACTCTCCCACCTGGAGGCCCGGGAGCGAGAGACTCAGGAGGAGCTGCGACGCAAGGAGGAGGAGCTGCGACAAAAGCGCAGCCTGAGCAAGGAGATCCCCAAAACCGAACCCGAGCCTGAACCCGAGCCCGAACCGGAAAGTTTCCTCGAGCGCCTCAAGCAGGGCATCGGCAAGACGCGCAAGCAGCTTCTGGGACGTGTGGAGGAGATCCTCCACGGGAAGAAGGAGATTGACGAGGAGGTGCTGGATGATCTGGAGGAGGTGCTCATCAGCGCGGACATCGGTCCGGAAACAACCGGGATGATCCTGGAGGCGATCACCGAGCAGGTCGAGCGCAAGGAGCTTCAGGATCCCGCAGCCCTGCAGCGTGCGATCCGGGCGCAGATTGAACAGATCATGAGCAAGGAAGTTCCGGTCTCGACCACGGAGGACAAAAAGCCGCTGGTCCTGCTCTTCGTCGGTGTCAACGGGGTGGGGAAGACCACAACCATCGGCAAGCTCGCTGCCCAGTACGTCCGGGAAGGCAAGAAGGTGCTCATGGGGGCCGGCGACACCTTCCGGGCAGCCGCCATCGAGCAACTTGGGGAGTGGAGCCAGCGTGCCCAGTGCGACCTGATCTCCAAGGAGGCGGGAGCCGACCCCTCCGCCGTGCTCTACGAGACTGTTGAGAAGGGGCTGAAGGACGGACACGACGTCATCATCTGCGACACGGCCGGACGCCTTCATACCAAGAAGAACCTGATGGAGGAGCTCAAGAAGATGGTCCGGGTGATCCGCAAGCTGATCCCGGATGCGCCTCACGAGGTGCTCTTGGTGCTGGATGCGACCACCGGCCAGAATGCCATCTTTCAGGCCCGTGAGTTCAAGGACGCCGCGGAGCTGACCGGGATCGTGATCACCAAGCTCGACGGCACCTCCAAGGGAGGGGTGGTCATTGGGATTGTGAACGAGTTTGACATCCCGGTGCGCTACATCGGAATTGGGGAGAAGGTTGAGGACCTTCGTCCCTTTGACGCCAGGCAATTCACCGAATCGCTCTTCGCCTGAGCCGGAGGCACGTGAGCCCCCCATGCCCGCAGCAACCCAAAGCTTCCGGGTTCACCCTGCTGGAGTTGATGATCGGGGTGAGCCTCCTCGCGATCCTGGCCGGAAGCGCCTGGTTCAGCTTTGAGCCTTGGTGGGAGCGGGCCCGGCTTGAGCAGGTTGCCGCCGACCTCCGGATGGCAATGGAGGAAGCCCAGGCCCAGGCACTGGCGCAGCGAACCTCCCATCAGTTGGAACTGCAGGAGCGCGAGGTGCGAATCCTCCGGATCCTTCGGGGAGCCCAGGACGCCATCCTCTGGACTCACGTCCCGGAAGACATGTCGCTGACGGCCTCACGGTGGCCCAGCTTCTCTCCGTTCGGGTTCGCCCAGGCAGGCACCCTGACCTTGCGATCCGAGAGCCATGAGGTCCGTCTGGTGGTCAGCCTGATTGGACGCATTCGACAAGATCCCACGACCTCTCTTGCCGGGAGTTCCCCATGAAGCCTGCAACGGTCAGAACCTTCTTTGAAAAGCTCAGCCAGGTGCACCCCAACCCCACCACGGAGTTGCTGCACCGCAACCCGTTTGAGCTGCTGATTGCTGTCATTCTCAGCGCTCAGGCCACCGACAGGTCCGTCAACCGGGTCACTCCTGCCCTGTTTGCCGCCTATCCGGATCCGGCCTCGATACACGACGCCGGAGATGCCACGGTGCTGCAGTACATCAAGAGCATCGGGCTCGCCCCCACCAAGGCCCGGAATGTGGTCAAGACCTGCGGCCTCCTCGTTGCTCAGCATGAAGGCCACGTCCCGCGCACGCGAGCCGAGTTGGAGGCACTTCCCGGAGTCGGGCGCAAGACGGCAAACGTGATCCTGAACACGGCTTTTGGCGAGCCGACCATTGCGGTGGACACCCACATCTTCCGGGTCTCCAACCGGACCGAGTTGGCTCCCGGGAAGGATGTGCTGGAGGTTGAGCAGCACCTGATGCAGGTGGTGCCCAAAAAGTTCCTCCGGGATGCTCACCACCTGTTGATCCTGCACGGGCGCTACACCTGCACCGCCCGCAAGCCCAAGTGCTCGGAATGCCCGGTATTCCGGCAGTGTGGCTGGCCGGAAAAGCAACCGACGAAAAACTCATGACCGTCTGGAGTCCGGAGCATTACCAGCAGAACGTGCGCTTCGTCTCCGACCTGGGGGTTCCCGTCCTGGAAGAGTTGGCTCCCAAGCCTGGAGAGCGCATCCTGGACCTGGGCTGCGGTGATGGGGTGCTGTGCCTCAGGCTGCAAGAAGCGGGAGTGCACGTTACCGGAGTCGACTCCAGCGCGCAGATGATCGAGGCAGCGCGACGCCGAGGTGTGGACGCGCACCTGATGCACGGAGAGGCCCTAAGCTTCGATCGGTGTTTTGATGCCGTATTCAGCAACGCGGCCTTGCACTGGATGAAGCCCCCCGAAGCCGTTGTCCGGGGAGTTCATCAGGCGCTTCGTCCCCGCGGAAGAGTGGTCGCAGAGTTTGGCGGGTTCGGAAACGTCCAGACCGTGCGATCCGCACTGCACGCAGCCCTCCGCTCCAGAGGCCTGAATCCGGAAGAGTGGGACCCTTGGTACTTCCCTACCGTACCGGCCTACGCTCAATTGCTGCGAGAAAACGGATTTACGCTATCCAATATCAGGCTGATCCCTCGGCCCACTCCACTTCCGGGAGACCTGCTCCCTTGGCTGGAGGCCTTCGGTCAGGCGTTCGTCGAGCCGTTTTCTGAAGAAGAGCGGTGGCCGCTCCTTGAGGAGGTCCGGGAGCGTGTGCGGCCGATGCTGCAAAGAAGCTCTGGCGAGTGGGTGGTCGACTACGTGCGGCTCCGGGTGCTTGCGTGGAAAGAGGGGCTCCATGCCTGAACGAGTTGGCGTGATTGGGGCCGGAGCCTGGGGCACCGCCCTGGCGTTGCAAGCCGCCCGGAATCAGCACGAGGTTCTGCTCTGGGCCTGGGAAGCCGAGACCGTGGAGGCCATCAACCGCCTCCACGAGAACCCGACGTTTCTCCCCGGAATCGCTCTCCCGGAATCTCTCAAGGCGACCTCTCGGATAGAAGAGGTCCTTCGCGTCTGCAGTTTGCTGATCTGGGTCACGCCGTCTCAGGTGGTCTCTTCCCTCGGAGCACAGGTAGCCGCAGAGGTTGGCCAGGAGCATCGGGTGATTGTGGCGACCAAGGGGTTGGAGGCCGAAACCCAGAGGCTGATCTCCGAGGTGCTGCAAGAGGTTTGGGGATCGCGCCCCAGGATCGGGGTGCTCTCCGGACCGACCTTTGCGCAGGAGTTGGCGCTGCAGTTGCCCACGGCAGCCGTGATCGCCAGCGAAGCGGAAGATCTGACGCTCCAAGCGCAGTCTGCGCTGCACAGTACCCGGTTCCGGCTCTACCGCAGCCACGACGTGATCGGGGTTCAGCTTGGAGGCGTGGTCAAGAACGTCCTCGCCATTGCGGCAGGGATTGTGGACGGGATGCAGTTGGGACTCAATGCCCGAGCGGCGCTGGTGTGTCGCGGGCTTGCCGAAATGCTCCGGCTGGGCCTGGCGCTTGGAGGACAGGCCGAGACCTTCTCCGGGCTCTCCGGACTGGGAGATCTGGTGCTGACGAGTACTGGAGCGCTCTCGCGAAACCACGAACTGGGTTACCAGTTGGGCACCGGAAAGACTCTGGAGCAGTGCCTCCCTGCCGGAGGGAAAGTCGCGGAAGGCGCAGTCAATGCACATGCGCTGGTGGCGCTGGCGCGTCAGTCCGGAGTTGAGATGCCGATCTGCAGCATGGTGCACCGGATCCTTCAGCAGGAGCTTTCCTGTGCGGCAGCCTTGGAGTCCTTGCTGGAAAGAGATGTCCCCCACCGGGAATCCTTCACTATCGAAAACGATTCATGAGCTTTACCACCTCGTTGACACAGTCGATTTCCTGGAGTTGGTTCTTCGTCCACACCCTGTTCATCTGCAGCACCTTCAGCATCGCGGGTTCGGAGGCCTCAATCGCGTTTCTCTACCTCATTGGGCTGGTGGTGCACCTGTGGCGACGCTACCTGCCACGCATGGACGACCTCCTGCTCTGGGTCATGCTGGGGTTCATCGCCGTAGTGCTGTTCACCAGCTGGCTCAGCCCCTATGATCCGAACCTGCTGATGGCCCTGCGAAGCCACTGGAGGTTCCTGCTCCCCTTCATCCTCGTTTCCATCTTCCGGGAACGCAACGAGGAGGGCGTGCTGCAGTTCTTCTTCGTCTTCCTGCTTCTGATCGGGATATACGGAATCATACAGTTCTACACCGGGGTGGACTGGCTCCGTGCCGCAGAGAACAGCCTGGCTGCGCCTTACGGAGATTCCTACTGGCATGGCAAGGGCAATTTCACGCATCACCTGACGTATGGCGGCTACCTGCTGGTGTGCTTTCCCCTCACGGTGGCGCTGGTGTTTTGCAAGGAGTGGGGTCCGGCCGCCCGGATGCTGATCCTGCTGGTCGCTGTGCTGGTACTGGGAGGGCTGATCGTGTCGATGGGACGCAGCGTCTGGCTGGGAGCGCTGGCCGCCTGTGGAGTGCTGGGACTCTGGCTGATCCCCCGGACGACCCTCATCGCGCTCGCTGGGGCGCTGGTGCTGATGTGGGCAATGCACTCCCAGCTTCCCCAGAACGTCCCGAGCCTGTCGTCGATCACCTCGTCCGGAGACGTCCTGCAGCAGCGCCTGACCTCTGCCTTCTCGGCCGATGCGAACCGGGACCGCCTCAACATGTGGGCATCCGGATGGGCTGCGATCCAGGACCACTTCTGGGTCGGAGTCGGATTTGAACAGGATGAGGTTGCTCTCCCCAAATACCGGGAACCCATCGAAGCCCAGGGGTTCCGCTTTCAGCACGGTCCCGGAGTCGGGCTGCACAACCTCTACCTCCAGGTCTGGCTGGATTACGGGCTGATCGGGCTGATCGCCTTCTTGCTGATCTGGGTCACCTTCTACATCAAGTCGGCCGCGGCCATCCTCAAGTCCGAGCGCTTCACGTTCTCGAACGCGGTGCTGTGGGGCGTGCTGGCCGGAATGACCGGACACCTCGTCGCTGCCGTATTTGAGAACAACTTCCGAGATGGTGAAGTCCAGACGATTGTGCTAATGATGATGGGGCTTTCTCTGACGCAGATGGACCGTCTGAACCGCCGCATCTTCAATCCCAAGATCGTACGCCGCTGATGTCGCTTCCAAAGCAAATGAACTACGTGCACCTGAACGGTTTCGGAGGGCCGGAGGTTCTGGAACTTCGCCACATGCCAACTCCGCAGCCCGGGCCTGGAGAGGTGCTCATTCAGGTGGCCTATGCCGGGGTCAACCGTCCGGATGTGCTGCAGCGGCTAGGAGCCTACCCCCCGCCTCCAGGAGCAAGCGATGTCCCGGGGCTGGAGGTCTCCGGAGTGGTTGTCCAGGTCGGCGAAGGCGTGGAGGCGTCGTGGGTCGGGCGAGAGGTCTGTGCCCTCGTTCACAGCGGCGGCTATGCTCAGTTCTGCAACGCCTCCGTGGAATTGTGTCTTCCAGTTCCTCAGGGACTGGACCTGAAGCAGGCCGCAGGGATTCCGGAGACCTTCTTCACCGTCTGGACCAACGTCTTTGACCGAGGCAGGCTGACCTCCGGAGAGGCCTTCCTGGTTCACGGTGGTTCAAGCGGAATTGGCACCACGGCCATCCAGTTGGCCAAAGCCTTTGGAGCCCGGGTCTTCACCACCGTGGGGAACGAGGAGAAGGCCGCCTTCTGCCGTGAACTCGGTGCAGATGCGGCGATCAATTACCACACTCGGGACTTTGAGGAAGAGGTCCTCCGACTCACCGAAGCACAAGGGGTAGATGTCATCCTGGACATGGTGGCCGGTCCTTACCTGCCAAAGAATGTGCGCCTGCTGGCTCTGGAAGGCCGCTTGGTGCTGATCGCTTTTCTGCAGGGGAGCAGGGCCGAACTGGACTTCTCTCCGCTGTTGCGCAAGCGCGTGACGCTGACCGGCTCGACCCTGCGTCCACGCACGGTTGCCCAAAAGGCCGAGATCGCCCAGGCCCTGAAAGAGCGGGTCTGGCCTCTGCTGGAGTCGGGAGCCGTCCGCCCCATCGTGCACTCGACCTATCCGCTGGACCAGGCGGCTGAGGCCCATCGTCTGATGGAGTCCAGCACTCACCTCGGCAAGATCCTGCTGGAAGCCTGACATGCCTGATCGCCGGACGGTTCTCAACCGGCATCGCCCACTCCCGACACTCTCTCGTCCCCTGATCCATGCACCCCGTGCCTTCCCGTTTTCGGGCAAGCCCCAATGTGTCCGGGATTATGCTGTCCCTGCTGGCCTACCTGCTGTTCTCTGCCGGAGATGCCACCTTGAAGCTGTTGACCCCGCACTATCCGGTCCATCAGGTGATCCTGATCAACGCAGGCCTGATCACCTGCTTCACGCTCTTGCTGTGTGTGGGCATGAAGCGCTGGGGAGAACTGCGAACCCGCCGCCCCGGGCTCCACCTGATCCGCGGACTGGTGGGGACCTCCGGAGCCTTTGGTGCGGTCTATGCCTTCTCCGCTCTGCCTCTTGCTGAGGCGTACACGCTGCTCTTCACCTCTCCAATCATCACGGTGGCGCTCTCCAGCCTCTGGCTCAAGGAACGGTTTCCCCGAGCCGTCTGGGGCTGGATCGGGGTGGGGTTTGCCGGAGTGCTGATCTGCCTGCGTCCCGGCGCCGTGGGGCTGAGCCTGGCTTCACTGGGTGCACTGGCAGCCGCATTTTCGCTCTCGCTGAGCAACCTGCTCGTCCGGCGCATGGAAGAGGAGTCGTCCTTTGTGCTGGTGCTCGGCGGGCTCATCGTCGGTATCGCCGTAACCGGATCCCTGACGTTATTTGAGAGCAGCCCACTTCGTCTGGACCTGCTGCACTGGAACCTGGTCGCCGCGTTGCTCTCGACCGGAGCGGTCTTCAGCATCACCTTTGCCTATCGCCTTGCCCAAGCCTCGCTGCTGGGAGGGTTTCAGTACAGTCAGCTCCTCTGGGGCACCCTCCTGGGCTACCTGATCTGGGGAGACCGCCCGGACTTGATGACTCTGGGGGGAGCGTCCGTGATCGTCTTCAGCGGCCTCGCTGTACTGCGCCTGATCACCCGAAAACCCATCTGAACACGCCCCTCGAACATTGGGAGGCGGACCAGAAACCCAAAAATTCGGAAATCTCCGCGCTCCGGGCGCCTTAGGGCTTGCTCTTCACCAGAATCTCCTCGTACACTTGGCCTGAACATCAACGTCTTCAAGGGGAGTCCGCCCCCAGTCCTTTTTGCTTCAGTGATGTCCATGGAAAACTTTAGCCTGGAAAATCCGTTCGCTCCGGAAGCCAGCACGGCCTCGGCGACCAACCGTTACGACGAGATGATGGTCCGGGCGGAGGAGTTGCTGAAGAAGCCTCGCCAGGGAGGTGGACCGGCCCGAGTGCGGGTTCAGCACATCAAGGAGCGGATGACGGTTTGGGAGCGGGTCCGGGTCCTGACAGAAGCGGAGCCGCACATCACGTTCCAGAACTGGGGGGCTCACCTGGACGGCGCAGGGATCGTCACCGGAATCCTGAACATTGGCGGGCGTGACGTCGCGCTCTATGGCCACGACTTCACGGTCCGAGCCGGCTCAATGGACGCCACAAACGGAGGCAAGCTGGCCCGGCAGATCCTGATGGCCGGCGAGCACGGAATTCCGCTGATTGGGATGAATGATTCCGCCGGAGCCTTTGTCCCGGCAGGCGTCGGAGGGCTGGATGGCTACTCGGAGGCCTTCAGCGCGATGCGCAAGATCAGCGGGGTGGTCCCTTCCATCATGCTGATGTTCGGCTACAACGCCGGCGGCGGAGCCTACCTCCCGCGACAGGGATCCTTCGTGATTCAGCCCCAGGACACCTTCTTCGGCCTCACCGGCCCGGATGTGGTACGGCAGGCACTCGGAGAGGACATCACCGCCGATGACCTCGGCGGACCAAAGGTTCACAGCCAGAGCGGTGTGGTGGACCTGACGGCTCCGGACGAGCTGGGAGCCTTGCGGCTGTCCCTGCGGTTGCTGGGCTACCTTCCGGACAACAACCATTCGCAGGCTCCGTTCCGCAAGACCTCGCTGACGCTGGACGACTTCGTGGAGGAAGAGGCGATTCTGCTGCGCAAGACCTTCACCAACCCGGCCTCCGGATTCAACACCCCGTTTGACATGCGGCTCTTCCTGCAGCAACTGGTCGACTATGGCGACTACTTTGAGCTGCAGCCGGTCCGGGCCCGGCAGATCATCACAGCCTTTGGGCGCATGGGAGGGCATGTCTGTGGCTTCATTGCCAACAACAGCGCCTTCAACTCCGGGAACATCGACGTGGATGCCTCCCGCAAGGGTGCAAAGTTCATCCGCTTCTGCAACCTCTACAACATCCCGGTGATCTTCCTGGAGGACGTGAGCGGCTACGCTCCCGGGTCGGAGCAGGAGCGTGCCGGGATCGTGCAGGCTGGACGCGAGCTGCTGGACGCGATCGTCGACCTGCGGGTGCCTCGCCTGACGCTGATCGTCCGGAACGCCTTTGGTGGCGCCTACTGCGCCTGGAACAGCTACCACATCGGCGCGGATTTTGTGTTTGCGCTCCCAAGTGCCCGGATCGCGGTGATGGGCCCGGCCGGTCGGCAGTTCATCTACAAGGACGAGTATCGCGACATCCTGAGCACCTTCCAGCAGGCCACTCAGGAAGGACGGGCCGAGTCGGAAGCTGCAGCCGAGCGGGACCGCAAGCTCGCCGAGCTGACCGAACGCTACGAGCGGGCGCTGCTCAACCCGGAAGAGGCCCTCCGGCTGGGGTCGGTCTCCAAGCTCGTCATGCCCGGATACAGCCGCAAGGCGCTCGGGCAGGCCCTGCACTACCTGCTCCGGCACTACCGCCCAGAGCCCATGGGAAGCCCTCAAAGGGAGTGACCGGGTATGTCCCTGGAAGCCGCGAGAACCAGCCTCCAGCCCGTGTTGGAGCGCGGGAGGCTCTTTTGCCTCACAGGCGCCGGAGTCTCCGCAGAGTCCGGAATCCCGACCTTCCGGGGCAGCGAAGGCTTCTGGATGGTGGGAAGCCGCAACTACGTCCCCGAAGAACTGGCCACGTGGGCCTTCTTTCAAGACCACCCGGTCGACTCCTGGGACTGGTACCGGCACCGCTTCAGCGCCTGCAGGGACGTCACGCCCAACCCGGGACACCTGGCCTTTGTCCAGGCTGAGCAAAAGCTGGGAACGCGCTTCTTTCTGGTCACCCAGAACGTGGATGACCTCCATCGACGTGCCGGGAACTCTGAGGCCCAAACGGCGGAGGTACATGGTTCCATCCGCTGGATGCGCTGCATGAACGCCGCTCCGGAAGCGTTTGGCGGATGCCCGGATGAGCTGGCAGAGATCCCTTGGGATTTTCTGCTGTCGACCTCCGGGACGGACGTCTTCGAGGATGCTCGGATGCGCTGTGGACGCTGCGGAGCCTGGATGCGACCTCACGTGCTCTGGTTTGACGAGTACTACCAGAGCAGCCGACACTATCGCCTCGAAGACGCGCTGGACCGTCTGGAGGACGCGGACCTGCTGCTGATTGCCGGGTGCAGTGGGACCCTGTTTCTGGCCAACCATTTGGTGGAACAGGTCTCCGGACGGATTCCGATGATCATCATCGATCCCGAGCGCCATGAATTTGTGGAAAAGGTGTTGCGTGCCGATGGAGTCTTCGTGCAGGGGCCAGGGTCCGTGGCCCTCCCGGAGTTGCTTGCGTTCTGAGCCCAAGCGCTGCCGGGCTCGAAGATTGAACCTTCTCAACCTCTCTCTGCCTCAGTTCAGGCCTTTTTGCTGATGCAGCCTCTTTACTCGCCCGAATTCGTCCAGGCCCTGCTGGACACCATCCCATTGCCGCTGGCGTTGATCCGGCTCAAGGACAGCTGGATCTTCCTCTCCAACCAACGGTTCCAGAAGCTGTTTCCCCGAAAACGTCTGCAGTTGAACTACTTCCAGGAATGCCTGGCCCATCCGAAGCGCTTTGCCCGGTTGCAGGAAGGCTTCCGAGAAGGCCCGGTAGTGGACGCCTTGGAGGAAGAGATGATCCAGGCCTCCGGAGAGTCGCTCCCCATGCAGATTCATGCAGAACGTGTGGAGTTCGAGGGAAGCGAAGCGGTGCTCGTGACGCTCCGGAGCGTTCAGACCAAGGCTGACCCCTCCAAGGTCATCCACCCCACTCAGGTGCTGGAGAGCCCGGGAAAACTCGGGCTCTCCTTGCCTGACATCATCTTCCGTGTTGACCCCCAAGGCAACTACCTGGAAGTGCTCACCCCGGATCACCCGAACCTGATCGCTCCCCCCGAGCAGATTGTCGGGTCGAACCGCAGAGACTGGTTTGACGAGGAATACTGCGCGGCTTTTGAGGAGGCCTCGGAACGAGCGCTCCGGACGCGTCAGGTGATCAACTTCACCTACCAGATCGAACTTCATGGGAAGGTGCGCTGGAGCGAGGCGCGCATCCTGGCCCTGAACGACCACGAGCTGATGCTGAGCATCCGGGATCAGACAGAGCTTCGGATGCTGCAGCAAGAGCGTCTGCAACAGAGCAAAATGGTCGCGCTTGGGGAAATCTCCACCCAACTCGCCCACCGCATCAACTCGCCCACCGCCGCGATCCTGGTGGCTGTGCGCAACCTCACCGAGCCCGTCTCCGAGCACCTGAGCCCGCAGGCGGCGCAGACACTGAGGAACATCGAGATCTCGGCCAAAAGCATTGAGGAGACCGTCGCCCAGGTCGGTGACCTGGCGCTGGACTGGTCCATCGACTGGGAGCATGACATCGACCTCAGGGAGGTTCTTCAGGACAGCGCCCGAGGAATTCAGAAATGGTTCCCGGAGGTCTTCTGGATCTGGGCCCTTCCGGAGCAGAAGATTCTCATCGAAGGCAATCGCGCCATGCTGGTGAACCTCTTCTCAAACGTACTGGAGAACGCCTGTACCGCGGCAAAGGAGCTGGAAGAGCCCACCGTGCGGGTGGAGATGATTCCGCAGGAGCAGGATGTGCAGGTCACGTTTGAGGACAGCGGCCCGGGCTTCACCGAGTTTCAGCTCGACCACGCGACAGAGGCCTTCTTTGCCAGCCAGGACCTGGGAGGGCTGGGGCTGAACCTGATGATCGCGCGTATGCTGATTCAGCAGCATCAGGGCCGCATCGTCCTGGAGGACGAGTCCCCCTACCTTGGAGGCGGGATGGTTCTGCTGAGCTTTCCCTACCACCGTAGCCGAGTGGACTTTGGCAAGGTCAGCTGGTCGACCCCGGAGGCCAAATCTCTGCCAGAGATTGACAAGCAAAATTCCTGCTCCTAGACTGTTTGGGCTTCGTTAGGGGTGGTGGCCCAGGCTGCCTGAGAGAACACCCTTGGAACCTGATCCGGATAATGCCGGCGCAGGAAAACGATGCTCCCTGCCGCCGTTCCTCGACTGGAACTGCGCGCCTCGCATCCACCAGCTTTCCCGTCTCTCCCCATCGAAGCGTGATCCGGCGATTCCGGAAGCTTTCTCCCGAAAAGCTCTGGACTTCGCATCTTGTCAACTCCTTGTTGAGGAACACGCTCATGCTCAAGAACACCCTCTCACGCTGGTTGGCCGCGATCCTGCTGCCTCTGGTTCCTGCGATCTCGGCCTCTGCCCAGGATCTTGTCGTCTACACCTACGACTCCTTCAACACGGAGTGGGGTCCGGGTCCGGTGGTCTTCAAGGCCTTTGAAGAGCAGTGCTCCTGCTCCGTGCAGGTGATCGCTCCGGGAGACTCCGGCTCTGTACTCAGCCGCACCATTCTGGAAAAGGCCAACCCCAAGGCCGACATCCTCCTCGGCGTCAACGACAGCGAGCTGGCCAAGTCCTTCCGCCACGACCTCTGGGAGCCATACCGCTCTCCCAACCTCGAACGGGTTCCGGAGGACCTGCAGCTGGATCCCAAGCACCGCGTGACCCCGTTTGATTATGGATATATCGCGTTTGTCTATGACTCTGAGCGGCTGGACGCCCCCCCGAAGAGCCTGGAAGAGCTGACTGACCCGCGCTTCCGGGGCAAGGTGGTGATCGAGAGTCCAAAGACCTCCTCCCCCGGGCTCTCCATGCTGCACTGGACCATCGCCGTGTATGGAGAAGAGCGGTATCTGGAGTACTGGGACCGGCTGCGTCCAAACCTGCTGACGATCACCGATGGCTGGTCTGCCGCGTACGGGATGTTCACCAAAGGCGAGGTCCCGCTGGTGCTGAGCTACGTCACCAGCCCGGCGTATCATGTGGAGTATGAGCAGACCGAGCGCTACAAGGCCCTCGATTTTTCCGAGGGAATGTTCCGGCAGGTGGAGTTTGCCGGAATCCTCAAGGGTGCCCGAAATCCGGAGCGTGCCCGAGAGTTCATCGACTTCATGCTCACCTCCGGGTTTCAGGACGTGATCCCGCTGACCAACTGGATGTATCCGGTTGCTCCGGAGAAGGCCTTGCCAGATTCGTATCGGGCGGCCGTGCGTCCGGCAAAAACGCTAACGCTGCCTCCGGAGCGTGTGGAGGAGCGCAACGATCGCTGGCTCCGAGACTGGTCCCGGACCATGGCGAAGTGAGCGGATGAGTCGACTCCTGGAGCGCAGCCTTCCCGGACTGCTCCAAGCCTTCGCGGCTCTGCTGCTAATCGGAGGGTTCTACCTTCCCCTGTTGCTCTTTCTCGGAGGCCGCGATCCACTTCAGCCCGAGGTTTCGATGCTGCGGCTCGACTTCCTGCTCGACTTCCTCACCGACCCCTGGAACCTGAGAGTCCTGCGCTTTTCTCTGGAGCAGGCGCTCTGGAGCGCCGGGCTCTCGGTGCTGGTTGGGCTCCCGGGGGCCTGGCTGCTCACCCGCTACGACTTCCCCGGGCGGGCAGCGTTCCAACGCTTTGCCTACCTCCCCTTCCTCCTGCCCTCCATTCTGGTGGTGCTGGCCATGGTGCTCTTTTTTGGAAACCAGGGCTGGCTGAACCGCCTGCTGATGGCCCTGTTTTCCCTGAAGGAGCCCCCGGTGCAGTTCCTCTACTCGCTCTCCGGGATCCTCTTGGGGCACGTCTTCTACAACTTCCCGCTGGCCATGCGCCTGATTGGAGACTCCTGGGAGCGCATCTCCGCACAGTACTCGCTGGCCGCCCGAATGTTGGGGCACTCGCCCCGTCACAACTTCCTGCGCATCACGCTCCCGTTGCTGCTTCCATCTCTGACAGGAGCCTTTGCCCTGATCTTCCTCCTCTGCCTGAACAGCTTCGCCATCATCCTGGTTCTCGGAGGCGGGGTCCGCCACACCACCATCGAGGTGCTGATCTACCAGTTGGCCCGAATCGACCTGGACTTTTCCGGAGCAGCCGTGCTGTCGCTCCTGCAGTCCGGACTCGCCCTGGTGACGCTGATGTTTTTGCTTCGCAGGCGGCAGCATGCGGTACGGCAGCAGTCGGCGTCTCGGCTCTGGCTGCCCCGGGAGCTTCGCCGGAGACGTCCGGAGGCCTGGCTGGGGCTGTTCTGGCTCACAGGGGCGCTGCTGTTCGGCGTGGGCCCCCTGCTGGCGATTGTCCTGGACTCTCTCCGGCAGGCCGACGGGTTTTCCTGGAATGCGTATCAAGTGCTCTTCGGAAGTCGTGAGAACCACCGCTTCCTGGCTGCACTTTGGAACTCCTTGCGGATTGGCTTGACCGGCGCGCTGCTCGCCTCGATTCTGGGGGTGGGGCTGCTGTTGGGACTCGAGCGCCTGCCCGGGCGTCTGCGCTCTGCGGTGGAGGGTCTGGTGCTGCTCCCGATGGCCTTCTCGACGGTGGTTTTCGGCGTTGCCTGGTTTCACCTGAACCAAACGTGGCTCTCCGGCGATGCCCCGCTGTTCTGGGTTGCCTCCGGACTGCACGCCATCCTGGGGTGTCCCTACTGGCTGCGGCTGGTCCTTCCCACCTGGCAGGCGGTCCCCCAACAGTGGCACAACGAGTCCCGGATGTTGGGAATTGCCCGGATCCGCTTCTGGAGCGTGGTCCTCTGGCCCTGGCTGCGTCCCACCCTGCTGCTGGCCTTCGGCTTCGCCTTCGCGCTCTCACTGGGAGAGTTGAACTCGATCCTGATGATTGCCGACGAGACCGTCCGGACGCTTCCCCTGGAGATCTACTCGGCGCTGTCCGGATATCGCTTCCATCAGGCGTCTGCGGTGGGAGTGGTGTTGCTGGGCATGTCCGTGAGCCTCTTCTGGCTTGTGGAGCGCGCGGCGCTGCTGCGACGCTGAGCCTGAAGCGATCCCGGATTCCTGCGTTGAAGGAGGCTGTGATCTCGGATAGAGTGTTCTTTTTGCTCTCTCAGCCCAGAATCTCTTGCAGGAATGTTTCGATGGATAAAGTCTTCTCAATGAAGCTGGTCACAGGCGACGAGTTGTTGGCCCGCCTTGCTGGCGAGGATGAGGAATGGTTTGACCTGGACCAGCCGATGACCATCGCCATGACCCATCAGGGGATGGCGATTGTGCCTTTGCTGGCGATGGCCAAGGAGCAGCCTCGCATCCGAGTCCGCAAGGGCAACGTGGTCGCCTACGCAGAAGCTCATCCCGAGTTTGGGAACAAGTACCTGGAGTCTGTGACCGGAATCGCAACCGTTCCTGCCGGGGGCATCGAGTTGGCCTCGCGCTAGGCGCGCTCCCAAAAGTCCGAACTCAGAGGCGGGAAGCGCATCAGCCCCAGCACCGCCACCGCCTCCAGCAGCGACTTCCACGGCATCCAGACCTGATGCACCCGGGGGTGCGAGCCCACCGCCCAAACGAGCTGGAGCAGCGGCGGAGCCTCCCTCACGCCCGCAGGCATCCAGCCTTCCAAAGCCTCCTGAAACGGCTGCACCTGACGGAGCAGCTCCTGCTCCAGTTGAGCGGTCTTCCCCAGATAGACCTTCCGACACTCCTCCATCACCAGATGAACCAGGCTCTTCCCGGCATCACGAAAGTCCAGCACCCGCGGATCGCTCTGGAAGAAGAGCTGCCGAATCTCCGGAAAGCCGGTGAGTCCCCAGAAGCGGTCCCACTCGGAGAGGCTGTCGGTGGTGTCCAGTGCCCGCTTGACCACAGTGTACCAAGGCTTGGCCAGCTCACTTCCACCGAGGTGGAGGTAGATCTTCAGGTGCCTCGCCAGTCGGGCCAGTGAGACCCCGGGGGGCTCCTCGATTCCCTCTGCCGAAATCTGCTGAAGGAAGTCGACGTGCAGCAGCACGTGCGGGTGCTCGGGCTCCCAGCTTCGAGACAGCTCCCGGGGCGAGAGCAGGCTTGGTGGTGGAGAAAGCTCTTCCAGAAGCTCCACCCCAAGCACCTGTCGCGCCAGCTCCAGGAAGTCCTTCGACTCCGATGGCGACGGACCGTGAAGGGAGCACTCGCACTGCGACCATCCGGGATGCTGCAGCAAGGGGAGCGGCTCCATCAGCGCCAGCTCTGCAGGGGCGTTGAGCTGTAGCAGAAACTGATGTCCTCCTCGCTCCAGCAGATCGCTCAGCGCCTTCTCAAGAGACGGGATCTCCTCCGTGGAGAAGCAGACTCCAAAGGTCCACCCGGGAAGGCGTGATCCGGGGCGTCCCCAGGCCGGGAGGTAGCCCAGGTCCACAGCCTGCGACGAGCCGCTGAGGGGAGAGTCGGGAGCGGTCAAGAGACAGGAGGTGGTGGGACGTTTCGATCGCCGGCCTGAAAGCGCAGGTACTGCTGGTGCAGGTAGGCCTCTCGGGATTCCGGAAACGGCTGCTTGCGCACAGCCTCGCGGAGGACCCGGATGGCCTCGGCAGAGTTTCCGTTTTGAAACCAGGCCTCGGCCAGGGTGTCCCAGTGGTCGATCGACCCTTCCAGCTCCACCGCCTGCCGGGCCAGCTCAAGCGCCTCTTCCGGATTTCGCAGCTTCGGGTCTGGAAGCGTCAGATAGGCCCAGGCCAGGTTGTTCAGGCTCATCGGGTGGTTGGGACGCTCCTGCAACAGACTCTGGTAGATCGGGATGGTCTCCGCCTCCCGGCCGTCATGCGTGAGGGCAATGGCCTGTCGCATCAGGGCCCAGGTTGCACCGGGCTGTTCGCGCAAAAGCGAGGCGTATGCCTGCGCGGCCTTCTTCGGGTTCCGAGCCTGCTCGCTGACCACTCCCAGCCGAGCGCGCCACCAGGGGCGCAGCGATCCCGGGAGGTCACTTCGAGAGAGCAAGACCTCGTACCTCCGAATAGCCTCTTCCGGAGATTCCTCCTCCCAGAGGACAGCCAAGGCCCCCTGTAGAAACGCAGAGGCTTCCCCGGAGATCTCCGGAGCGCGGGAATGCCTCCTCTCCCTTTGGGAGAGGGCTGGGGTGAGGGAGAAACGAGGCTCGTCCCGGAGCTGCCGATGCAGCGCCTGAAGCACGGCTTGCTCTTCGGGAGCAAGGTCCTCTGGAGCCTGCCAGAGGCTTGTGCTCAAGGTGAGAGTCCTCAAGGCTGCCTCAAGTCGTTCGGCCTCCGACCCCAGCCACTGACGTCGCTCACTTTCTGGCAGCAAGAGCCCAAGCTGCAGCAACGGCCAGAGGTTGTCTCCGCTTTGATTCAGTGATTCCAGCAACACCTCCCGAGCTTCGGGAAGCCGCCCGGTTTCCCGATAAACCAGCGCGAGGTGGTTCAAGACCGCCTCATCTGCCGGAAAGCGCATCTGCAGTCCCAGCAACACCTGCTCCGCTTCGCCCCAGGCCTGCGCCTGAACCAGCTGTTCAAGCTCTAGCAGCTGCAGCTCGCGCGACTCGGGAAACTGCTCCAGCCCTGCTGCAAGGAGGGTCTGAAAATGCTCCGGAGTCCCATGCTGACGCTCCCACTGCACCAGCTGAATGGTCGCCCACGAGGCCGTTGACTCCCAACTGCGAAGGACCAGCAGATCCTCCCGGGCCTCTGCAGCGCGTCCATCCTGCAACAAAATCTCCACCAGCTGCATGCGGCTGAAGTGAGATTCCGGATCCAGCTCCAGAGCCCGACGGAAATCGGCTTCGGCCTGAACGGCATCCCCGCTCAGTCGGGCAAGCCGCCCAAGCTGTTGATGAAAGTCCGCACGCATCCCAGAGTTGGGGAGCGAGGAGAAGACCTGCCGAGCTTCTGAGTAACGTCCACGCAGATCGTGCAGCTGAGCCAGTTCCAGAGAGAGCCGAGGCGCTTTGGGAAACCGCCGGATTCCGTCTTCCAGCGTCCTCCGGACATCCTGAAAGCGCAGTTCGGCCCAATAAAGCTCCACCAGCCTCTGCAGCACCGGCAGGGAGGGGCTGTGCTCCAAAAGGTGCTCATAGCGCGAGATCGCCGCGTCCGTTTGTCCAAGCTGCTCTTCCGCCTGAGCGAGCTGCTGCAGAGCCCAAGGCGTCTCCGGCTCCAGCTTCACCCCGCGCTCGAGCGCCTGACGCGCCTCCTCCGGACGCTCCAGCCGCAGCAAAAGTGCCCCGAGACGGAACCAGGCCCACGCATACTCTGGCTCCTGTTCCAGAACTTCTTGGAACTCCTGTTCTGCGATTGCCGTCTCACCGAGCCGAGCGCGCAGCTCCGCATCATGCGCCTTGGGCCAAACGCTCTCCGGATCCAGCCGCTTCAGGTGGGCCAGGGTGTGCCTCAATTCCTGCAACGCCTGCAGATCTTCCGGATCAAACAGCCGCTCCTGCATCTCCACGTAGCGGCGAAGGAACTCCACAGATTCCGGATCCAGCTCCGTGGCCCGACGCAGCGACTCCCGGGCACGCCCCCATTCGGAGAGATGCTCCCAAACACGCGCTAACTGACTCCAGGCCTCTGGATTCTCCGGATCCAGCCGAGCCGCCTCCACCAGCGAGTCCCGGGCTGCGTCCCAACGTCCCTGACGCTGCTGAAGGACGCCTTGGAGCAAGAGCGCGTTGGGCTGCTCCGGTTCACGCACCAGGACCTGTTTGATCTGCTCCAGCGACTCCGGAACCTTCCCGGTCCGAGAGAGCAGCTCCGCATAATCCAACCGCAGGTCATGATCTTCCGGGAAGCGCCCCAAGTCTTCCTGGTAGCGCAGCAGGGCCTCCGGGAGGCTCCGGAAGGTCAGCAGGTTGGCCTCCAGGCGTCGGATGAGCGACGACTTCGGAACGCGCTCTCGGCCAAGCTGAAGCACATCCAGCGCGTGAGCCAAGCGGCGCTCGCTGCGGTAGTAGTCGGCCAGACGGACGTAGCCATGCTCATGCTCCGGATCGATGCGGATTGCAGCCTGGAGGCGTCCTTCCGAAGTCTGCGGTCCGGGAGCCAGCAGGCATCCACCGAGCAGCAGCGCCAGCGTGACGACCAGCGCACCGGCTCGGAGTGCACGCTGTCTTTGCGAGCAGGGAGAGCTTGGGTTGTGGATGAGGCCTCCTTGTGTAGGGAGTTCCGCAGGAGCCCGCTACCGCACGGGAGCAGGCACAGGCACAGGCGTTTTCAAGAAACCTTACACCATCTTGAAAACCGACAGGGCAACATTCAAGAGAAAGTCCTCCGGAGCACACGGCAGCCCCTGCGGCACACGCTGCTCAACACGCTCCAGTTGCGGGATTGTCATTTCCCGCTACAATGGCCTGACTTTTCGAGAGGGAGTCCGGCGGTCCGGCGACCGCACGTACCTGTGCCGCCCGCTCTGAAGATGACCTGTGCTGACATGAAAAAGGCTGCCCGTGGCAGATCAGACGACCACCAAACCGGAAACACGCACCAAGCCGGCGCTCAAGCATCCCCGGCAATATCAGGTGCTTTTGCACAACGATGACTTCACGCCCCGGGAGTTTGTCGTCCTCGTGCTGGAGGTGGTGTTCCGCAAAGACCAGTCCATGGCCACACAGATCATGCTGCAAGCCCACCAACACGGAGTCGCCGTGATCGGCAGCTACAGCCTTCAGGAGGCCGAGACCAAGATCGACCGGGCTCACGAGATGGCCGAGGAGTACGGCTACCCCCTGCTCTGCAGCCTGCGAGAGCTGTGAGCGCCTCTTTCCCTTGCCCAACAACCGGGATTCACTCACGCAAAAAAGACCGTGAAATTCTGGAGCGAAGGATTGAGCAGCTCTCACAAAATGCCACACGTTTTCAAAAGCAGAACCCGGATGTCCCGGAGTTCAACATCATGTTGCAGACTCCCTTCTCCTGCATGGCTTGCCATCAGAAGGGCTGACGCGCCACCCTCACGCCCTCGGAAACTCTCATGCCCCAGTCTCCTCTCCTTCACCCTCAAGGCCTTCAGCGTCTGGAAGACCTGCTTCAACGGACCATCGGTCAACCCGGCCAGCTTCCCGGTGCACAGACGCTGATCTGGCGACGCGGGCAACTTGCAGACTTCCGATGTGCCGGGCTGCGCGACATCGAGCGTGGGCTTCCGGTGACAGAAGACACAATCTTCCGCATCTACTCGATGACCAAGCCGGTGGTCAGCGTTGCGCTGCTGATGCTGCTGGAGGAGGGACGCTTTCGGCTGGACAGCCCGGCTTCGGAGTTCATCCCTCAGTTTGCAGACCTCTCCGTGTTTTCCCGCATGAACGAGCAGACCGGAGAGCTGATCACCATGCCTTTGAAGAGCCCGGTTACCGTGCATCAGCTGCTCACGCACACGTCCGGGCTGACCTACGAGATGCACGCAGAGCAGCACCCTGTAGGGCAAGCGTACAAGCGAACCGTCTCGAAACGTGAGGGGGCGAGCCTGAAAGACATGGTCGAGCACCTGCTCACGCTCCCGCTGGCCTATCAACCCGGAACACGCTGGCACTACAGCGTCTCCACCGATGTGGTCGCCCGCCTGGTGGAGGTGATCTCCGGGAAGCCGATCGACCAGTTTCTGCAAGAGCGCCTCTTTGATCCGCTGGGCATGAAGGATACCGGCTATCACGTCGCCCCGGAGTCGCGGTCTCGACTGGCAGAGCTTTACTGTGTGGGCAACTGGTTTGCCCCCGAGGTCACTCCGGAGTTGCTGGAGGCAGCCTGGAATGCCGGAGCCTCGCTGGCTCCTCTCCAGGGCTCAGAGTCCGAGCTGTACAAGTCGCCACACAATGTGCTGCGTGGTGGACACGGTTTGGTTTCAACCAGCCTGGACTACCTGCAGTTTTGCCGGCTGCTGCTTCAGCAAGGTGAGTGGGAAGGCGACCGGTTGCTGGGGCACAAAACGATCGAGCTGATGAGAGCAAACCACATCCGCCCGGAGCTGCTTCCACTTGAGATCCGGAACAACCCCATTCCCGGAGAGGGCTTTGGGCTTGGGGTCTCGGTGAACCTCGATCCGGCCTTCAGCAGGCTGCTGGGAAGCCCTGGAAGTTACGGGTGGGCAGGCCTGGCTTCCACCAAGTTCCTGATTGACCCCCAAGAGGAGCTGATTCTGATCCAGATGGGGCAGCTGATTCCGCCTCCGGAGCATCTGTTCTTCCAGTACTTCCGCAACGTGGCGTATCAGGCGCTGAACCCCTGAGCTTGAAATCTGAGGAGAGGGCCTCCCCCGGAGCGGCATCCCCGGGAGAGGAAAATCAAGAAGGGCGCTCCTCAACCAAGGAAGTCGAGGATCTTGCGGTTGACCTCGCTCGCCTGCTCCATCTGGACCATGTGCCCCGCGGTCTCCAAGACCTCCACGGAGGCACCGGAAATCGCCTGAGCTTGAGCGACCGGGATGATGGCATCCTTGGCTCCCCAGAGCACCAGAGTCGGCTTTCCTGAACCGGAGACCTCTGGGGCAAGGACCTCCGGAGTTCCGGAAAACAGCGACTCCGACAGCGCAGAAAGCGCCGCATCGACACCATCGAGACGCTTGTACTTGAGGACGTCGTCCACCAGCTGGCGGTTGACCAGCCCGGAGTCGGCAAAGAGGAGCTGCAGCACCGGCTTGAGTTCCTTGCGAGACTGAGCAGAGACAAAGCCACCAACGTACTCCTGGTTGATCTCTGGACCGAGCCCGGCGCTGCAGATGAGGGTCAGCGAGCGTACGCTTTCCGGACGATCCAGCGCCATTCTCATGGCAATTGCACCTCCCATCGAGTGCCCGACTGCGTGCACGGCAGAGACACCGACAGCATCCAGAAACGCACCAACAAACTGGGCCAACCCCGCAAGGGTCGCCTGCGGGATCTTCTTTCCGGACTGCCCGTGTCCGGGAAGGTCAAGAGCCAGGACGCGGTGCTTTTCAGCGAGTGCGTCCAGGTTGAAGAGCCAGTTGTCCAGGTCGCCTCCAAAGCCGTGGATGAGCAGCACCACCGAGTCGCCCTCTCCCCGGTCGGCATAGCGAACCCGGACCCCGGAGACCTCTGCCTCCTGATACTGCGGCCCGGCATCCGCGTCGTCCACCTCATCTCCTCCGGGGACAACGTAGGCGGCGATGTACTCGTCAAGCTCTGCATCGCTCACGGAAGGATCCGCCAGGACCCCCAGCAGCGCCTTGACAGGATAAACGGTCTCGACCTCTGCGACCCGGCGCCTTAGCAGCCCCGCATCCGGGGCTTCCACCACGCCTGCGATCTTGTCGGTTTCCACCTCAATGATCTCGTCTCCTACGCTGATTTCGGTGCCTTCCTCCACCAGCCACTCCGTGACACGGCCCTCCTCCATCGCCAGCCCCCATTTCGGCATCACGACGGGAATGATGTTTGGGTTCAAATCGTCCTCCTGATTGTTGAAAGGGTGGAGGGCAGGCCTGCTGAGGCCTGCCCCGATGCTTGCTTAGCTGGACATCGTCCGGCGTACCGCGTTGGCGACGCTTTCCGCGCTGGGGATGTAGAGGTCCTCCAGAGCAGGTGTGAAGGGCACCGGCGTATGAGGTGCCGTAACCATCTCGATCTGGGCCTTGAGGGCCTTGAACGCCTGCTGGGCCACCTGAGCCGAGACGTCTGCGGCGATGCTGCAGCGCGGGTTGGCTTCATCCACGACAACGAGACGACCGGTGTTCTCCACACTCTCAATCACCGTGTCCATGTCGATCGGAGACATCGTCCGCAGGTCGATCACCTCACAGTCAATGCCGTCCTTGGAGAGCGCCTGAGCCGCCTCCATCGAGCGTCCGGCCATCATCCCGTAGGTCACGATGGTGCAGTCTGAGCCCTCACGCATGATGTTGGCCTCGGCAAACGGGATCGCATAGGACTCCTCCGGGACCTCTCCTTCCATGGCATACAGGTTCTTGTGCTCACAGAAGATCACCGGGTCGTTGTCTCGGATGGACTGAATCAGCAACCCCTTGGCATCATACGGATTGGAGGGGCAGACCACCTTGAGTCCGGGGATGTGGGTGAACAGCGGTGTGAGCATCTGGGAGTGCTGAGCGGCAGCTCGGAAGCCGGCTCCGACCATGGCCCGGATGACCACCGGCGTTTCCGCCTTGCCTCCAAACATGTACTTGAACTTGGCCGCCTGGTTGAAGATCTGGTCAAAGCAGACCCCCATGAAGTCGATGAACATCAACTCGGCCACCGGTCGCATCCCACAGGCGGCCGCCCCAATGGCAGAGCCGATGTAGGCCGACTCGGAGAGCGGCGTGTCCATCAGGCGGTTTCCGTGCTTGGCGTAGAGCCCCTTGGTGACCCCCAGGACCCCGCCCCAGGCGTCGTCTTCCCCCGGGCTTCCGGTTCCGCCGACAATGTCTTCTCCCATCGCAATCACCGAAGGATCACGGGTCATTTCCTGGTCCAGCGCTTCATTGATCGCGTCGCGAAAGGTAATGGTTCGTGCCATGATTTCCTCCTGTCTTAGTAGTTGACGTAGACGTCGGTGAGCAGATCGGCCTCGGTGGGCAAGGCATCGGCCTTGGCCTCGGCAACGGATTCATCAATGAGCTTCAACACCTCGGCGTCGATGGCACCCAGTTCATCTGCGGAGACCACTCCGGCATCGGTGACGGTCTTGCTGAAGATCTTGATGCAGTCTCGGTTGGCCCGGATGTTGTCGACCTCGCCCTCGGCCCGATAGGTCTGGGCGTCGCCTTCGAAGTGTCCGAAGAAGCGGATCATTTTGCACTCCAGCAGGGAAGGTCCCCCACCTTCGCGCGCTCGACGGATGACCTCTCCGGCGGCCTCGTAGACGGCAAAGAAGTCCGTGCCGTCCACGGTCACTCCGGGCATGCCGAACCCGGCGGCGCGGTCCACGTAGCTGTCGCAGGCAACGGCCCACTCCATGGCGGTCGATTCTGCATAGCCATTGTTTTCCACCACAAAGATCGCAGGCAGGTTCCAGACGGCGGCCAGGTTCAGGCTCTCCAGGAAGGTCCCCTGGTTCGAGGCACCGTCTCCAACAAAGCTGATGGCCACATCGCCGTTGCCCCGGAACTTCGCCGCCAGCGCAGCACCACAGATCAGCGGCGCGCCGGCTCCGAGGATTCCGTTGGCTCCCATCATGCCCTTGTCCAGGTCGGCAATGTGCATCGAGCCGCCCTTTCCGGCACAGACGCCAGACTTCTTGCCGTAGATCTCCGCCATCATGCCCTTGACGTCCACGCCCTTGGCAATGCAGTGTCCGTGGCCGCGGTGGGTGCTGGCAATCCGGTCCTCCTGACGCAGGTGCGTCATGATCCCGGTGCCTGCCGCCTCTTCTCCAGCATACAGGTGCACAAACCCCGGAATGTCCCCCCGGGAGAAATCAACGTGCAGACGCTCCTCGAATTCGCGGATCGTGCGCATCGTTCGGTAAGCCTGAAGCAGTTCTTCCTTGCTCAAGGGAAACGGATTGTCGCTCATGTGAGCCTCCTTTTTCTTGGATTGGGTTAAAGGTCCAGGGTATCTCCGATCAGCAATCGGTTCTTCCCGGTGTAGCGCATGCATGCGCTGACATCAACAGTCCGGAAGGCGCCTTCGAGCAGGGTGATCTGCACGACGTCCTGTGGACCGAACTCCAGTTCGCGCTCGCCATCGAGCGCAATGGTTCCGGCACGCTCACGGATGGTGACCGGAACTCCGGGCTCCAGTTGTTCCCAGGACTCGACTCCGACCTTGCGGATCAGCCCCGGGGCAATGGGAACCTGCAGAGGATGAGGGGCCTGCTCCGGATCTCCAAGCAGCACCCGAACTCCCCCGGGCTCGTTGCGAGCGACCGGGTGGAGCAGTCCGGAGATTGCGGACATGCCGATGACCTCCGGATCTGAAAACGTGACAAACACTTCACGGAAGTTTTCCGTACGCCAAAGCGCCCGGGCGCCCACGTAGCGCTCTGCGGCAATGGCGACATCCACCAAGGCGATGTCGCTGCGCTCTCCCTGGTTGATGCTCACCTGAAGCAGCTTGTTGGGGGCAAAGGCGACTTCTTCCGGGATGCGTCCCGAGGCGGCGAGTCCAACGGCAAGGCCGGTGATGGTCGGCTCTCGATGCTCGGGAAATGCGTTGTTTGTTCCAGTGGAGATCCCGGCGATCGGGACCTGCCCGCACTGTTTGATCACCGCTCGGTGCGTCCCATCTCCCCCCAGCACCACGATGGCCTGGACTCCCGAGTCCTTCATCGCCTGTGCTGCCGCAAAGGTGTCTTCCACCGTTCCGGAAACCAGCGTGTTCGTCACCTCCAGCTTGGGAAAGCGGTTGCCGCCCAGGTTCTTTTCGCGCTCCAGCCCTCGGTTGAGCAGGCTGCGAATTCCCCCGTTCTCCGGCATCATCAGCACCCGTTCCACGCCACAGGCTCGCAAGGAGGCCAGCACTCGCATCACGATGTTGGCCCGATCAGACACCTGCAGGCTGGTGGCGTTGGCAATCACCCGGCGAATATCTCGCGCAGAGACCGGGTTGGCGATGATGCCGACTAACATGTAGCTCCTCCCTTTGTCTGTCGCAATGCTGCGACGAATGCCCCGTGAACTCCAGCGGATTCCAGAGTTCGACGAAGTGCTGTGAGCGATTTCCTTTTACTTTTCTTCACAATCCTCTAATGATTGCTCCACCCTCCCGAGTCCAGCTCCGTTGTTCTGGAAACGTGGGGCATCCTCGCTATTTCCAGCAGGAAGGGCAATCTTTTTTCAACCTCGTGAACCCCTCAAATCTCATGGCAAAGACCCGAATGGTGATGGAGTTGGGAATGGGGACATCCCTCGTCAGTCAGGACTACACCAAGGCGGCCTGTCGAGCCATCCAGGATGCGCTCTACCACAACTCGCTGCACGTCGCCCAAGCTTTTGGCGCCTCTCCGGAAGACATGGTCGTCGAGTTGGAGGTTGGCGTTCAGCAGCCGGACCAGGTGGATGTTGAGCAGGTCCGTCAGCAGATTCCCTATGGACGCTGCTCCGTGCGTGTGGTCCACGGGGGGCTGGACATCCCTCAACCCCATCAGCGCGGAACGACCACGGTCGCCAACGTCGCGGTGGTGGTCTACCTTGACCTGGAACCCGGAGACCGCTGATGCAACGCTTGATTCTTGAACTGGGCACCGGCAACGACCTGTACGGTGAGGACTACACCAAGGCCGCCTGCCGCGCAGTCCAGGATGCCATTCACCACAGCTCACTGATCTTGTTCCGCTCTCTGGAGATCTCCCACGAGCAGATGCAGGTGAACGTCACCGTCGGCGTTCAGCGGCCGGACCAGGTCGACCGGGAGGCCGTGGCCCGGGAGCTTCCGCGCGGAAACGTCTCCGTCACCGTGACCCAAGGCGGCCTGAACGTTGTGGATGAGGTCCACCAGACCACCTCCGTGATTGCCACGGTCGCGATCGAGGCCTGCCTGGACGTCTCCGAGGCATGGCAGGCTATCCCACGCTGAGGGCTGCCTGCTCCGGCACGGCAAACAACCGACTCCGCAGGCCGGCCTGCAGCGTCTGGGCAATGTCCAGAACCCGCGGGCCGTCAAAGGTCAGCTCCACCTCCAGAGTCGTCTCGCGCAGTTCCCGGACTCGCTCCCCGTCAACCAGCACGGTGCCTTCCGGGACATGAACCGTGCGAACCTGTCCCAACTCCAGAGGTTCCACAGAGTCCAAACCGACCGCCTGGACCACTCCTGCCGTGAGCACCGCCTGGACCGAGAAGCGATCTCCCAGAAACGCCGCCGCGCCTTGAGAAGCGAGCGGGTCCACCTCCAGCAGGGCTCCAGGGATGCCACAGAGCCCGGAGGCTCCGGGAGTACAGCGTGTGACAAACACCGCCCGGAGGTCCTGCGCCTTCCAGACCGCTCGTCCTCCAATCCTTGCCTGACGAGAGACCGCCAGGTCGACCAAGGCGGTCTCTTCCCAGTCGGCAGAGCGGGCTCGCAGGAGTTTGTGCTGCGGTGTCAGGGTCTGAGTTTCGGTGCCGGATTGAAGCAGCTTCAGAAAGACCGCCGCCGCCAGGCCGGCCTGCGTGGTCTCCACCGTCAGCGGGAAGATGTTGTTGGTGCCGGCCGAGAGGGGCAGGAGCGGGACCGACTCTGCAGCCAAAGCGACCAACCGGTTGGTCCCATCTCCCCCGAAGGTCAGGATCAGCTCGCATCCGGCCTCGCGCATCATGCGAGTTGCCTGAAGCGTGTCCTCCGGAGTTCCGGTGGTTCGGAGCGGAAGAGGCTCCACGGAGAGCCCTTTGGGAAGCTCAGGGGTGGCGTTGGGTAGCGCGGAGAGCGCTCCAAACGCGTTGGGTACCAGCCCCAGACGCTCCGGCATGTAGAGCACTTGGCAAGCTCCCAGCGCCCGCAGACCTGCGAGCACCCGGGAGATTCGGTTGACCTTGACCAGATGCGTGACCGTCTCCGCGCTGGAGACGAGTCGGCGCATGTCGTGTCCGGAGGACGGGTTGGCCACCAGGCCAACCCGTGGTCTCCTCCCCTCCGGACGAACCAGGGCGCTCAAGGTGATTCTTCAATCACGGCGAGAGGCGTGTTGGGTTTGAAGAGCTGGTTTTTCGCCACCAGCACCTCGCGCACCACGCCATCCACTGGCGAGACGATCTCGATGGCCGTCTTGACCACCACGGCTTCGGCCAGTTGGTCGCCCGCCTGGACCGAATCGCCCGCCTGGACCTCCCAATCCCGAATCAGTCCGTCGGCATTCTTTCCGTCTGCCGGCCAGTCCGATTCGGTGATCACCACCTCGACCAGAGCGGAGTCGGTCATGACACCATGCTCCGGATCGTCGACTCGATGTCAGCCACCTGAGGGATCACCACCTGCTCCAGCGGTCGAGTGTAGGGGATGGGGACATCCGGAACCGCAATGCGCTTGACCGGCCCCTTGAGGTTGACGCTATCGAGGTTCTCGGCAATGATTGCGGCGATCTCTCCGGAAAGCCCGAAGCTCAGGTAGTCCTCATCAGCCACACACAGACGGCCTGTCTTGCGGACTGAGTTGAGGATGGTCTCCTTGTCCAGCGGAACCAGCGTGCGCAGGTCGATGATCTCTGCGCTGATGCCATCCTGAGCCAAGGCCTCCGCAGCAATCACGCTCTTGTGGACCATCTGGCTGAGGGTCACGATCGTCACATCGCTCCCCTCACGCACCACGTTGGCCTGTCCGAAGGGGATGGTGTAGGGCTCTTCCGGAACTGCCGTGGTGCTGCCCGTGAAGTAGGCCATCCACGGCAGCCCCATGATCCCCTTGTGGAAGAAGTACATCACCGGGTTGTCGTCTCGGATGGCACTGGCCATCAGCCCTTTCGCATCATAGGCGTTGGAAGGGACCACGATCTTCAGTCCGGGGGTGTGGGCAAACAACCCGTAGAGGCACTGGGAGTGCTGGGCCGCATCGTTGTATCCCCCCCCGATTGCCGTGGTCAGGACCACCGGCAGGCGGACGTTTCCTCCGGACATGTAGGTGTTCTTGGCCATGTGGTTGTAGATCTGGTCCATGCAGACCCCGAAGAAGTCCACAAACATCAGCTCCACAATCGGGCGCATCCCTTCTGCGGCTGCCCCGGTAGCTGCCCCGATGAAGGCCGTCTCCGAAATCGGAGTGTCCATCACACGCTCCGGACCAAATTGGTCCAGCAACCCTCCGGTTGCTCCGAAGATACCTCCGTACTTGGCCACGTCTTCGCCCATGACGAACACGTTCTCATCACGCTGCATCTCCTGCCCAATGGCTTCTGCGATGGCCGCCGCCATCGTCAATTCACGTTCTGACATGATTCAAATCCTCCAGGAAAATTCAGGTTAGACAAAGACGTGCTGAGTCGCTTCAGAGACATCCGGATACGGGCTCTCCCGGGCGAAGGTGTAGGCGGCTTCGACCGCAGCCTTGGCCCGAGCGCGGACCTGAGCTTCTTCAGCTTCAGAGACTCCGGCGGCCATGACCTGCTGCTTGAGCCGATCAATCGGATCGTTTTCGCGCAGCTTCTGTACCTCGTCTTTTGGACGGTAGGCCTCTGCGTCTCCCTGGAAGTGCCCCAGGTAGCGGTCCGTGCTCACTTCGATCAGGGACGGGCCTTCTCCGCGACGAGCGCGAGCGATGGCTTCGCCCACCACATCGTAGACCTCTACCGCGTCGTTGTTCTCAACACGCACCCCGGGGACGCCGTAACCTGCGGCGCGATCGGCGTTGTTGGCAATGGCGGTGGACTCTTCGCGGGTCACGGAGATGGCGTACTTGTTGTCCTCACAGATGAAGACCACCGGAAGCTTCCAAACGGCCGCCAGGTTGAGGGACTCGTGGAAGGATCCCTGATTGGCTGCGCCTTCTCCAAAGAAGGTCACCGCAACCCAGTCCTTGCCCTTCTTCTTGGCCGCAAGTGCGGCTCCGCAGGCCTGAGGCATGCCCGCCCCGATGATCCCGCTGCAACCGAACTTCTTGTCCACGCTGAACAGGTGCATGTGTCCGCCCTTGCCGCGCCCAAGCCCAGTCACCTTGCCGAACATCTCCGCAGCCAACGCGTTGAGCGGGATGCCCTTTGCGATGGCAAAGTGGTGGGGACGGTGTGTGCCCGTGATCGTGTCGTTGTCATTGAGGTGAGCACAGGTCCCGACAGCAACCGGCTCCTGCCCTGCGGCGAGATGCATCTCGCCCGGGACCGGGCCACCGCCGATATCGAACGCCAGGCCTTCCTGGATGTTGGGGGGAAGCTTGCCTTCCAGGTAGACGTTGACCATCGTCTCTTCAAAGTCACGGATGATCAGCATCTGCTCATACATCCACAACAGGTGCTCCTTCGTGGGTTCCATGTTGTCCTCGTGATGATGTGAAAGAATGGAAGCCCTGTGGCTTCCGGAAACACGAGGACCTTCAGCAAGGCATCGGCCATTTCCGAACGGGCCTCCGGAGTTCGGAATTCTGCTGTTGAAATTTCAGGGAATTTTCTGGAGGCACCTGATGGCCTCCGGAGCAGAGCCTGCTCCGAAGTGACTCACTCAGGGCCACCTGTCTCGGGACAGGCGAGACAGGTGTATCACAACATGGACGGAGCCGTTTCGGCTCAGTGCATCCACAACTCCAGCAGGGAGCAGTGACAGAGCGCCTGCGCCGCATAGGTTGCCGCTCCGCTCAGGCAAAGGCAGGGTGCGAACGGGAAGGCAGTCTGCAGAGCCTGGGAGCCACTCCGGAGCATGAGGACGCCCCCCCAAAGCAGCCCCAACACTGCAGCACCGAGGGTGATCACTGGCAAGGCCGCTGCTCCGGTCCACAGCCCCAACAGCCCCAGCACTGCGGCATCACCGCTTCCCAGCCCTTCACGGTGCCTCAGCGTCTCGTAGATCACCCCGATCCAGTAAAGCCCTCCTGCACCAACCAGCAGCGCGAGGATTCGCTCGGGAAGCACCTCCGGCTCAACA
This sequence comes from Deltaproteobacteria bacterium, assembly GCA_038133845.1. GTDB lineage: Bacteria > SAR324 > SAR324 > SAR324 > NAC60-12 > JAYPUA01. The sequence goes on along the minus strand of JAYPUA010000001.1, from coordinate 143,595 downwards.
AACCACAGCAGCGCTCCCTGCAACAGGGCCGCGAGCAACAGCAGAGGAGTGTCGATGTAGAGAGTCTTCAGGTCCACCCACGCGATCCCAAGCAGGCTCACGCCCAGAATCCACTCCTGCAAAAAGAGCGGGGTTGCTCCACGCAGGAGGAAGAGTCCGACGGTTCCTGCGCTGAGGCCCCAGGCAAGGAATACAGGGCGTTGTGTTTTTTTGGGGACAGGCGGTAAGTCAGGGCCTTCCGGAAGGCTCAGGATCTCGAGGGTGTGCTGCAAATGCCTCTGGAGGAGCCAGCCTGCCCCCCATCCCGCCGCAGCGACGGCCAACAGTTCCAACCCGATGTCCATCGCTCCGGGCTCAGCGTTGACGGCGCAGGTACTCGAGCAACGGGGACAAGACCAACTCGGCACTCCAGAGTCCGTGGTCGTAGGCCACCCGAGGGAGGATGGTGTAGCGTCCGTAACGCATCTGACGCCCGGCTTCCCTTACGGAAAGGAAACGCCCTTCGGAAGTTGCGGTGATCAGTTGTGTTGGCGTGGACAGCTCGGAAAGCTGCTCGCTGATGCCTTCCCAGCGGATGGACCCCTCCAGGCTGGCGGCGTAGGCCTCCAGGCTTCCGGACTGGAGCTGCTCCAGTTGCTCCGGAGCAAAGCCCTCCTCCACGCGGCATTTGTCCAGATACGCCTTCAGCTTCCCTTCCCTCAGGAGCAGCACGCCCTCTTGCTGGAGGGGCATCTCGTCAATCAGCGGATACGGATGTGCGCCCATCGTGTTGAGAGTGCGGAGCCGCTGCGGTGCGGTGACGGACATCTGGAACCCGACCTGGGCTCCGAGCCCAACTCCCAGGAAGTGGGCATAGTCCACCTGCATCTCACGAAACACGCCCAGCACGTGCTCCACTCGCGCGTCAATGGTGTAGGATGCTGGAGTGTCCGGCGCATCGCTGCGTCCCTGCCCCAAAGGTTCAATCGCCACCACCCGGAAGGTGTTCTCCAAAGCCTCCAGGTATCCAGCCTCTCTCCACAGGTTCACCGTGGTCAGAAACGGCCCGTGCAGGAAGAAGAACGGACCTCGGTCTCCGTGAAGTTCGTAGTGGATCTTGTGGTGGTTGATGATCACAAAGGGCATGCTTCAAAGCTCCAGTTCGGTCGCATGATCAATCAGGTGTTTCAGGGCCTCCAGCTCTTCCGCATTCGGCTGATGCCGCCAACGTCGATGGAACCAGGCCCACTGGGTGGGGTGTTCACGCAAGATCGTTTCCATTTTGCGGTTGAGCGCCCAGCTGACGTTGAACTGGGACTGGGCGTCGGACTGCTCCGGGTCTCGTGAAAACGTCCCCCAGGACTCAAAGCACAGGCGAAAACGTCCGTGAGGCTCTCGGAAGACGAGGTAGTTGACCACCGGGGCTCCGGTTCGCAAGGCCAGGGACGCTGCGCTGAGCGGGGTCTTGGCAGGCATGTCGAAGAACGGGACCCAGTGGCTGGGGACGTTGGTGTCCTGATCGATCGCCAGCACAAACACCTCCCGGTTCTGAAAGCAGCGCAGGAGCTTGCGCGTTGCCTGGGGATCTCCTCGAGAGATCAGCTTCAGCGGACCGCGCTCCCGGACATTTCGGATGGCTTCGTTGAGCCTCGGATCCGGGACGTTGGTCGTTGCGGCAGACATGGGAATTCCGGAGAGCTGGGCATAGACGCTGATCAGTTCCCAGTTGCCAAAGTGCATCCCCAGCAAGATCACCCCGCGCTCTTGGGACAGCGCTTCGTGGAGCACCGCCTCATTCTCAATCACCAGACGTTCCGAGGCCTCCGAAGCGATCTGCTCGATGGCAAAAAACTCAAAGATCAGCTGCCCGAAGTGCTCGAAGCACTCGCGCACCCGGACCTCCATGTCCGCAGCCTCGGGGAAGAGGCGCTGCAGCTGCGTCTGAGCGATGCCACGTTCTTTGGGGAAGAGCCGGTACGCCACGCGTCCCACCTGTCGCCCAAGCTGCTGCAGGTGCTCCAGGGAGAGCGTCTTTCCCAGCCAGAGACCTCCCTGAAAGGCCTTCCACTCCAGAAAGCGTCGAACTCGGGCCAACTCCGGGTTGCGGTGGTGCTTGAACTCTCCGTAGTCAATCGACTCTTCCTGGGCAAAGTGTGCCTCGAACTCCGGAGGGGTCTCAGCCTTGGACATGGGCTTCGATGAACTCACGGACCGCCTCCGAAGTGGCCGGCAGCACGTGTTTGCGCGTCTCAAGCCCTGCCAGGCCTTGCAGTTCCGCAGGCAACGACAGGGGCTCACCAATGGCCTGCTCCACCGCTTGGGAGAACTTTCCCGGATGCGCACACGCCAGCACCACGACCGGACCTTCCAGGTCCAAGGTCCGGGCCGCATGCACCCCGGTGGCCGTGTGAGGATCCAGGACATACCCATGGTCCCGGTGGGTCTTGCGGATGGTCTCCAGAATCGCCGCATCATCGGCACGGGCCGAGTCAAATTCCGCCTGGGCCTTCGCGAGCTGCTTCTCGTCAATGCTCAGCTTTCCGGTCGCTCGGAAACCCTCCATCCAGTCGCAGACCACCGCAGGCTGTTGTCCGGAGAGGTCAAAGAGGTAGCGCTCGAAGTTGCTGGAGATCTGGATGTCCATCGACGGACTCAGCGTGGGCCTTACCGAAGCCTGGTGATACTGTCCTGCAGAGAAGAACCGGTGCAGGATGTCGTTCTGGTTGGTCGCCACCACCAGCCGTCCCACAGAGAGTCCCATGTGCTTGGCGTAGTAGCCGGCCAGGATGTTCCCGAAGTTTCCGGAGGGGACGACGAAGTGGACCGGCTCGCCTTGAGGTGCCACGCGCAGGGCGGCATGGAAGTAATAGACGATCTGGGCGAGCACCCGGGCCCAGTTGATCGAGTTCACCGCCCCAAGGTGGTAGCGCCTCTTGAACTCCAGGTCTCCGAACAGGGCCTTGACAATGCTCTGGGCATCATCGAAAACACCGGTGACCGCGAGGTTGTGGATGTTCGAATCCAGCACGGTGGTCATCTGCCGCTCTTGCACCGGGCTGACCCGACCTTCCGGATGGAGCATGAACACCTCCACGCCCTGGCGTCCACGCATGCCGTGAATGGCAGCGCTGCCGGTGTCTCCGGAGGTGGCTCCAAGGATGCGGAGCGGATGCTGTCGCTGCTGCAGAAAGTACTCGAACAGGTTTCCCAAAAACTGGAGCGCCACATCCTTGAACGCAAAAGTCGGTCCGTGAAACAGCTCCAGCAGGTGCAGATTGCCCACCTTCCGGAGCGGTGTGACGTCCGGGTCCCGGAAGCTCCGATAGCTGCGCTCCAGCATCTCTTGGAGAACGGGCAGGGGGATCTCTTCATTCACAAAGCGCCGGAGAATCTCGGCCCCCAGCTCCGGGAATCCCAAGGCTCGCCAACGCCCCAGCTCCTGAGAGACCTCGGGCAACTCGTCGGGAATCAGGAGTCCGCCGTCTTCGGCCAGGCCCATCATGACGGCATCTTCAAAGGAAAGCCCTTCAACTTCTCCGCGGGTACTGCGATAATGCATGAATTTTTTGGAAAGGAACGTCCGTGTTCGGGACAATCTTGTTGAGGAAGGTTTGTGTTGTTACTGAGTAAGGGTGCATTCAGGCTCCTCCGGGGAGTGGGACAGGCCTGGCTCTGGGGGTTTTGGGGGATGGGGGCCGTCAGCGCGCATGCCCAACCGTTGCCCATTCTGCCAGAGGTCCAGATTTATCATTCCGTGGGAACCCGAAACAGTTCTTATACCACACTTTCCGGAGGCTTGGCCATTCATTTGTTTGAAGAAGTCGGCGGCCCGCACCGCTACCTGCACCTGCTGGGCTTGCAGGTACCACGCGAGGTTTCCGGAATGAAGATGCGGGTGGGCCGGTATGATTTGGAGGAGCGCGGGCAGGGATTCGAGTTGGGGCTTCACGATCAGTGGGATGTGCCTCAAGGCAAGAGCGCCACGCTCTCTGTCCGGAGGCTGGAGTGGGAGCGAGTCAGCCAAGGGGGACTGGAGCAAGGTCCAGCAGCCCTGGACCAACTGCATATGGGCTGGAGTTGGGAATCGGGAGTCGCTCCGTGGCTCGTCTGGTTGCTCGGGCTGGACATCAGCACCCTGCACCTTCCACACGAGCGGCCGATGGAGCTTCAGCTCGCCCTTGGATTTCGGACCTCGCTCTGACGTCCTACATCATCGCCATAGCGTCCTGGATCTGATGGGACTCTTCCTCCGAGAGGGT
>JAYPUA010000001.1:5539-139257 GCA_038133845.1 Deltaproteobacteria bacterium | reverse complement strand
CCTACATCATCGCCATAGCGTCCTGGATCTGATGGGACTCTTCCTCCGAGAGGGTAAAGTCCGACCTGAGGATCGCAAAAGCCTGAGAGCCCATCATCTTCTCCACCATCTTGGGGTCATCCATCCGGAGCATCACTCGCACCAACCGATCAAACACCCCCTTTGGGGTTTCAAAAGAGTTCTTGGCCACCATCAGGAATTTCTCTGCCTGAGCCGGGACCTCGAAGCGCTTTTTGCCGTCGTTGTATTCGTAGGGCTTGCTGTGTGAATTGTAGTAGCCATCAGAGAGCAGCTTCAACCGGGCAAAATTGACAATGAAGTCGCTCGCCGTCTTGCTCTTCATCATCGTGTCTTCAAGGTGAGAGATCGAGTTCCCCTGATTATAGATGGCCTCGGCCTTGTCCAGCGCATCAAACATCATGTGCGGGTGGGTCAGGATGTAATACATCATGTCCCCGTGTGGGGTCTGCATGCGTCGTGTGGTACGCCTCAAAACCTCCATTACGTTGGCAGGGAACGGGTCGAAGCGGCTTCCCGTGTTCTGTCGGTGCATTGCCTGAAGCGCCTTTAGCGGGTCGACCTCTGCTTGAGGCTCGCCCTTTTTTGCTGCCGGGGCTCCGGGCTCTGCTGCCGGAGCTCCTGGGATTTCGACTCCCGGAGTGCTTGGAGCATTCTTGGCTGCCTTCTGGGTGGACCTGGCTCGGGTTCGTGCAGGGACCAGCAGCTGATCGGCAGTCTCTCGGAACTGTTCTTCCTCGTTTCCTGTACGCTCCAGCGCGTCTTCAAGCACCCACCCAATGATTTCCAGATTTCGGGATGCCTCTTCCAGGAGTTCTTCGTACTGGCCGGCTTCTCCCTCCAGCATCTTCTGCAGCCCTGAGACCCGTGATTCCGGGTCCTGTTGCTGCTGGTGGACCTCTTCGATGCGTTTGTGAAAACGCTCCAGCTGCTCCGTGGCCTGAGTGATCAGGTTGCCGACCATCTCGACTCCGCCCAGCACCATGCAGGCCGAAGCCAGTGAGGTCCGAGACTCATAGGCCTCATGGAGCCACCCGTAAACCTGAGAAGGCCGAGCCTTGGTGTTCTCAGAGGATTTTTGGATCAAGTCCAGGATCTGCAGGTTGTAGCGATCGATCTCATTGCGGGCCTGTTCAATCTCCCCAATTGCCCGGAACAGCCCGTTGGTCAAAGCAGGAACAAAGCTGATTCCTTCTCCTATCTCCTTGACACGTACCAAAGACTTTTGGTGTGTGGCCATGATGCGCAGGGCTTTCTGCAACAGCCCCTGAATGGTGGTCAGGACCCGTCCCAGAAAAACTGGCGTGATGGTTCTTGGGGAAGAGTTGTTGTACACGCGCCCGAAGGAAACCGCCACGTTGCCCAAAATGGTGCTGACCTGGTTCAGGGACCCCAGAATCTGGTTGAACTCCTGGTTAAAGGTTTGCAGCTCTTCCTGCTCCTGTGTGGCTTTTTGGAAATGCTCCTCGACGTACTCTCCCGGGTTGGAATTTTGAGCCAGTTGGCGACCAAATTCGTTGACATATTCCAGTGGAGCCAAGGACACCTTGACAAGGCTCAATTGAGATCGCAGATCGCTGTTGGTGACCTGAAAGTGGTTGCTGATGCTGCTGGCGCTGGGAGTCTTGAGGGCCCCCAGGCGGTTGCTGAGTTCATTGACTCGCTGAAAGATCGCGTCGTAGGACTTGTCGACCGAGACGGAAACCGGCTCTTTGAGCGCCGCTTCCAGCAGCTGATCCTCCTGCTCCCAAATCTTGTGCACCGCCTGGAAGTAGCGATAGACCGACTCCAGCTCGTCCACTTCGAGCTCCCGGTCCTGCTCCTGAAAGCCGGGCTGTTTCAGGAGGGTTTCCGCCTGAAGCTTGAGTTCATGGAAGGATTGCTCAAAGGCGCTCCGGCTGTCATCGCTGACGTTGTGGTGAACCGGCAAGGTTCCCCAGACTCCCTCACCGAGAGTGCTGTTGATGCGATCCAGGCGTTTGAGCGAGACCTCCACGGCCTGTCCGGGGGTCAGGCCCTTCGGCTCCACTCCGTAAAACCCAAAATCCAGGCTGAGGTGGATGCAACGGCTGAGGTGGTGGATGCGATCTCCCAACTTCCGGAAGCGCTGTGCTTCGCGCTGAAAGTGCTCTGGCGTCCGACAGTCGTTGTAGTATTCGGCAAAAAGCTTCCGGATCTCATTGAAGGCCTTGACGATGGAGGCCTGCTCTTCTTTGGGAATGAACCAGCGGTGGTCCGGGTGCAGGGCCGTCTTGACAAACTTCTGGATCGACTCGGTTTCCCGCTGCGCATTCTGTAGGTGAGACACCGGTTTGCGCTGCTGTTGCAGGGCGGAACGTTTTTTCTGAATGTTTTGAAGAAGAGTGTCGCTCACAGGAATTCTTCTGCTAAGGTGTTTGGATTACCAAGTAACCTCTCCCCTTGCAAACCCAAGGGAGAAACCCATCCATCAGTAACTCAAAAGCTCAAAAGACGAAATGGGTTCGTTGCTAAAAAATATCTCACAGCCTCGAGAGATTCAACAACTGAGTTTGGAACAACTCCGGGAGTTGGCCGAGGAGTGCCGTCAACGCATCATTGAGGTGACCAGCAAGCGAGGAGGACACCTCGCCTCTTCCTTGGGAGCCGTAGAGATTGCGGTCGCCCTGTTCAAACTCTTCGACTTTGACCGGGATCGTCTGGTCTGGGATGTGGGACATCAGGCTTATGCACACAAGATCCTCACCGGACGCTCCGAGTCCTTCGAGACGCTGGCTCAAAAAGGCGGGATCAAGAAATTCCTCTCCCGCGATGAGAGCCCCTACGACCACTTTGGAGCCGGACATGCCTCCACCTCGATCTCTGCGGGAGTCGGCATGGCCTTCGGACGAGACCTGCAAGATCAGGACAACCACGTCATCGCCGTGATTGGTGACGGCTCCATGACCGGCGGTTTGGCTTTTGAGGCACTCAACCACAACGGGTTTGCCGACAAGAAGATGCTCTTGATCTACAGCGACAACGGCATGAGCATCGACCCCAACGTGGGGGCGCTCTCAAGGTTTGTCACACGGGTCACGGCCTCGAAGCTTTACAACCGCTTCCGTGACGACACCTGGAACCTGATCGGCAAGGCCCCTTTCTCAAAAACCCTGCAGTTGGGCATGGAGAAGGTGCTGGACTCCATGAAGACCTTCTTCACCCCCGGGATGCTGTTTGAGCAGTTGGGGTGGCGCTACTTTGGTCCGGTGGATGGTCACAACCTGGAGGAGCTGCTCGACGTGCTCAGCCACGTCAAGGACATGGATGGTCCGGTGGTCGTGCACGCCATCACCAAGAAGGGCAAGGGCTACAAGTACGCCGAAGAGGACGCCTACAAGTATCACGGCGTCAAGCCCTTTGTTCCAGAGAGCGGCGAGTTCCTCACCAAGTCCAAGGCCCCCTCCAAAAAGACTGTCAGCTACTCCGATGTCTTTGGAGGAAAGCTGGAGGACCTGATGGAGCAGGATCGCAAGGTGGTGGCGATCAGCGCAGCCATGCTCAGTGGAACTGGGCTTCTCAAGCTTCAGAGCCGGTTTCCGGAGCGCGTGGTCGATGTCGGCATTGCCGAAGGCCACGCTGTTACGTGTGCCGCCGGAATGGCCACCACCGGACTCAAGCCCTTTGTGGCAATCTACTCCTCCTTCCTCCAGAGGGCCCTGGATCACATCATCCACGACGTCGCCATCCAGCACCTCCCCGTCCGGTTCATGCTGGATCGCGCTGGGCTGGTTGGAGCAGACGGGCCCACCCATCACGGAGCCTACGACCTGACCTACCTGCGGATGATCCCGGAGGTGACCATCATGGTGCCCCGCAACGGCGCCGAAACCCGGAAGATGATCGACTTCGCCCACCGTCACGAGTCCGGACCGATCGCCCTGCGCTATCCGCGTGGCGAGACCGATGAATTGGATGAGGCCCTGGTTCCGGACATTGAGTTGGGAAAGGCCCACGTCCTTCGGGATGGCCAAGAGGTCTCGCTGTTTGCCGTCGGAGTGATGGTTCCCATCGCGCTGCAAGTAGCCGAGGCGCTGGAGCGTGAAGGCTGGTCCTGCGCCGTGATCAACGCCCGCTTCGTCAAGCCACTCGATGTCGAGACGCTCCTCCAGTACGCCCAGAGCACGACGCTACTGGCGACGCTGGAGGAAAACACGGTCCAGGGTGGCTTCGGTAGCGCCGTTCTGGAGACCCTCTCCCGGGAGCAGGTGGTTGTGGAGGCCCTGAACTTCGGGATTCCCGACCGCTTCATTGCTCAGGGAACCCCGGAGGAGCAACGGGAAGACGCCGGCATTTCTCCGGAACGGATTCTGGATAGCCTGCGAGGCCGGCTTCAGAGTCAGCGCCCGAGGCGTTTGAGAACCGTCACCAACGCTCGTAAAAAAGCTTCCTGAACAAGTTTGAAGAGCTTTCCGGACACTTTTTACTTGACATAATCCGCTTAAACTCCGTCTACTTGGAACGATTCCTCACTGTTTCGCAAACGTCGTCTCCGGCATGTGCGAGCCTGGTATGGATCACCCACACGAATGCACAACCCGAACTTCAAGGATGAAGTCATGTCAGAAACAATGTCCCGGCTGGAAGCCAAAATTCAGGACGCAATCGACACCATAGAAATGCAGCGCATGGAGATTGCGGAGCTTAAGCAGCGCAATGATGAATTGGAGAAGCAACAACAAGACTGGGAAGACAAGCTCAACGCGCTGATTGAAAAGTTCGAGCAATTCGAGGCCGAAGAAGAGACCGCCTCCACAGATTCCTCCGGTGAAGATTCGAGTGAGGATGATAGCTCCTACGAGGCTACTACGTCCTACCAGTCTCCCTCCTACGAAAGTACAAACCACGGCTACTGAGCCGATGTTCCCAACGGGAAAACCTCTCGTGTCTGCTTTCCTCTGGCTCATCAGGAGAAAGCCGCTTTGGTTCGGCCTGACGCTGGTCCTGACTGCTCTGCCAGCGTGGGCCAAACTGAATGTGGCTGTGCTTCGCCCTCACCTGGCCTACCCATCCCAGCAGGCACCCTGGGTTGAACCCTTCCTGCAGCACGAGCTTACTCGACAGCTTCAGCTTTCCGGACAGTTTGCCGTGATGCCTCCGGATGTGGTGGAGCAGTGGCAACTCAACCGACCCAACCAGTCTGACACGGAACTCCTCTCAGCCATGGAGGCCGAGGTTGGGATTTCGCTGTCGATGCAAAAAGTGCTCGGGCGAGCCCAGCTGAGATGGCGTCTGCTTCAGCGCAACGGGGAGGACTGGACTGAAGAAGATTGGGAGCAGACCATTCGCTGGGAAGACTCGGAAGAGGTCGTCTTCTCGCTGCTGCAAGGGCTCGGACGCTCTCCCATCTTTGCGGAGTTGCCCCCTTATCCCAACCGTTACGATTGGGCGGCGCTGGAGCGCTTCTTCAGCTGGCGTCAAAGTGCCATGCTTGCCGACCTGAGCTCTGTGGACTCGCTGCTTCAGGAGTTGGATGACCTGGAGCGGACATTTCCGGAGCTGGCTCAGTGGGGGGCCTATCATCGCGCGATGCTGCTTGTCCTCAAGGGCACCCTCCGACGCCCAGCCCACGTCCCCACGTTACGAGAAGCCGCCACGGCTCTGGAGCCGGCTCTGGAGCTTCAACCCGGGGCCAGCCACTACCACACCCTCAACGCGCTGATCTTCTTCTTGCAGGGGGAGCAGCCTCTCGCCAAATCGGAGGCCGTCCAGGCCAATGCCGACAACCCACGCATGGGGCCTGCGCTCATTCTCTACGGACTGACCATTGGGCGTCAGCCTCAGGATGGGCAGTCCTACATCGTCTCCGGGCTGGAGCGCTATCCGTTTCTCCGGGAGGCCTCTCCTCAGCGATTTCCTCCCTACCAGGTGCTGGCTCCGGATCTGGAACGCTGGCTGCTTCCACAGGTAGAGGAGGCGGAGCAGGAAGACTACAGCACCTTGATGACCGAGGGGGAAGCGCAGTATCGGTCAGGAGAGTGGACTCGGGCCGAGCGCCTGTTCAAGCGAGCCCAGCAGGCCGATCCGCAACGTCCGGAACCCACCGTCGGCCTAGCCCGCCTGCGCTTGGCTCAGGACGACCCCGCCGGGAGCCTGGCCATCCTGAATCCACTGAGGAAGCGCTTCCCCAAACATCCTCACGTCCTCCTGTACTACGGCTACACGCTCGAGCAGGCCGGACAGCTGGACGACGCAGAAGAGGCCTACCGCAGCGCACTGGGAAACACTCCGGACAATTCACGTGCCCTGCTGCGCCTAGGGACCGTACTCATCAAGCGCGGGAGGCTGGAGGAGGCCAAGAGCTTCCTGGAGAGCCTGACACGCAAGTACCCCTCCTACACCGTGGCCTGGTGGAATCTGGGCATTGCCTACCACAAGCTCGGACAGCTGAAGCTGGCAGAGCAGGCGTGGGAGCAGGCCCTGGTCCTGGAGCCAGACAATCTGAAGATTCAGCAAACCTTGAATCAGCTGCAGCGAGACCTCCGACTGAACCGCTAAGCCCTCCCCCCAGCCCTCTCCCCCGGGAGAAGGGGGGACCACTTGCGCTGGAGGAGGACCGAACCTCCCGCTTGCCGCGCCCGCTCCTTTTTCACTCGTCCCTTGTCGGCATTGTGCTAGGATGTCGGAATCTTGGCCACAACGTCTCATTTCTTCGGGGAATCTCATGCAACCCTTGACACCAGACACCTCTTCCGCACCTGTACGCACCCGCAAGCCCGCCTGGCTGAAGGTCCCCTTTCCGGGGGGAGAACGCTTCAACTGGATCAAGGAGCAGTCCAAAACGCTCAAGCTGGCCACCGTCTGCGAAGAAGCCCGCTGCCCGAACATCGGAGAGTGCTGGAACAGCGGTACTGCCACCTTCATGGTCATGGGAGACACCTGCACCCGGGGATGCCGGTTCTGTGCAGTGAACACTTCCAAACGTCCGGGAGCGCTGGACATGGAGGAACCCAAGAAGCTGGCGGAGACCATCCGGGGCATGCAACTCACCTATGTCGTTCTCACCACAGTGGATCGGGACGACCTTGAAGACCAGGGCGCCGGACACATCGCCCGCTGCATTCGTGCCTCCAAACGTGCCAACCCAGAGCTTTTGATTGAGATCCTGATGCCTGACTTCCGGGGCGAGACGCTCCTCGTGCAGGAGGTCATTGACTCTGGAGCCGAGGTGCTGGCGCACAACGTGGAAACAGTCGAGCGCCTCACCTCGAAGGTCCGGGACCCGCGTGCCGGCTATCGCCAGTCGCTGGATGTGCTGGGCTACCTCAAGGAAAACGCTCCGGGACGCTACACCAAGTCGTCGCTCATGCTCGGGCTGGGAGAGACAAAGGAGGAGGTCGTCACGGCGATGGAAGACATGCGTGCAGTCGGGGTCGACTTTCTCACGCTTGGGCAGTACCTGCAGCCCACACGAAAGCACCTCAAGGTCGAGGAGTTCCTGCCTCCTGAAGAGTTTGAGGAGCTGAAGGACATCGGCGAGTCACTTGGATTTCAGTACGTTGCTGCCGGCCCGCTGGTCCGCAGCTCCTACAAGGCGGCAGAGTTCTACATCGAGCGCACCATCCGGGGACGCGCATGAGCGACGCCCTGACCCTCCCTCCGATCCGGAAGCTCTCAGGAACCGTCTCGCTTCCAGGCTCCAAGAGCCTTTCCAACCGAATCCTTCTGCTGGCTTGCCTCGCTCAGGGAACCACGGAAGTCCGCAACCTGCTCGATAGCGATGACATCCGGGTGATGATTGAGGCCATGCAACGCTTGGGAGTGGCCTTCTCCGAAGACCGGGACGCCCGCACACTCACCGTCGAAGGGCAAGGCGGACCGTTCCGCTCTCAAGGGGCCGAGCTGATGCTGGGAAATGCGGGCACCGCGATGCGTCCGCTCACGGCGGCGCTGACTCTGGGCTCTGGGCACTTCGTGCTGGATGGCGTGCCCCGCATGCGCGAGCGTCCCATCCAGGACCTGATTGACGGCCTCACGCAGCTGGGTGCCAACATCCGCTGCACTCTCGAGAACGGCTGTCCGCCGGTGGAGATCGAGGCCTCCGGACTCCCAGGAGGAACAGCCCGCATCAGCGGCTCCATCAGTAGCCAGTACCTCACGGCTCTTCTGATGGCAGCGCCTCATGCCCAGGAAGACATCACCTTGGAGATCACGGACCTGCTGGTCTCACAGCCGTACGTCGACATGACCCTCCGCCTGATGGAGCGCTTCGGGGTCCGTGTGGAAAACGATCAGTTTCAGCGCTTCTTCATTCAGTCCGGACAGACCTATCAGTCTCCGGGAGTGACCTATGTAGAGGGCGATGCCTCCTCCGCCTCCTATTTTCTGGCAGGTGCGGCAATCACCGGAGGAACAGTCACGGTGGAAGGCTGCGGCACGGAGAGCCTGCAGGGAGACGCCCGCTTTGCCTCTGTGATGGAGCAGATGGGAGCGCAGGTGGAGTGGGGCGCGAACCACGTCACCGTCTCCGGAACCGGCAAGCTCAAGGGAGTGGACGTGGATATGAACCGCATGCCAGATGCGGCGATGACGCTCGCCGTAGCCGCCCTGTTCGCCTCCGGAGAGACAGCTATCCGGAACATCTACAACTGGCGTGTCAAGGAGACCGAGCGTGTTCAGGCGGTCTCGACAGAACTGCGAAAGCTGGGAGCCACTGTGGAAGAGGGTTACGACTTCATCGTGATCACCCCTCCCGCTCTGCTGCGAAGCGCTGCGGTCGACACATACGACGATCACCGGATGGCGATGGCTTTCTCGCTTGCTGCCTGCGGAGAGGTACCCGTGACCATCAATGATCCTGGATGCACCCGAAAGACCTTCCCGGACTACTTCCAGGTGCTGGACCGCCTGATTGAGCGATGATCTCCCGTCAGCATCGCATGCTCTGGGGCTCACTCCTGTGCCTCCTCCTGAGCGCTTGCCACTCCCGAGCCAACGTCCATCTGGGGGTCGGGCTGCACTTCACCGTTCCCCTGCGTTCAGGTTTGGACTCTGCCGAACCGACCCGCAAGAAACGTAGCCGGGCCGAAGAGCAACTGGTCGAAGAGGACAAGGAGTCTGATGACCTCTGAGTTCCTTGCCGCCCCTCAGCCTTCATGAACCATGTCCGCCTCTGCATCTGATCAGGCTCGCGCTCTTCTGCTTCGTGAGTCCTGCGGAACCCTCTCCACACACTCCCGGAAGTTCCCGGGGTTTCCCTTCGGCTCCTTGGTCACGTACGCGCTGGACCGCAAGGGGGCTCCGGTAATGCAACTGAGCGATCTCGCCCAGCATACCCGCAACCTGGAGGCCGATCCGCGTGCCTCCCTGATGCTTCAGGAGTTGCAGGAGGAGGACGTCCAAGCGAGTGCCCGACTGACGATTCTCGGGACAGTGGTCCGGATTTCCGCAGCAGAGGCAGAAGATTCCGGAGCCCGCTACTTTCGCCGCTTCCCGGATGCGTCTGGCTATCAGGAGGTGCACGAGTTCGCGTTCTACCGCATGGAGGTCGTGGCGTTGCGCTTCATCGGCGGGTTTGGAGCCATCCACTGGCTGGAGGCTCCGGAAGTCCTTCCGCAAAATCCATTTGATGCGGAGACCGAGGCCGGCATCGTGGAGCACATGAATGAGGACCACGTGTCCTCCCTTCGTCACTACTGTCAGCACTTCAAGCAGTTGGAGGTTCCCGAAGCGGTCTCTCCGGTGATGACCAGCATCGACGCCGAAGGGTTCGAGGTGCGCCTGGGGCAACGCCTGCATCGATTCTTCACCGATCAGCTCATGCAGAATGCCCAGGATGCCCGCAAGGCGCTGGTGAGGATGGCCTACGCGGGCCGCAACACCACACCGGGAGCAGGACAGCTCCGGTAGCCTCGGGGCCGTGACTCCCGGCGCTGGTGATTTTTTCGTCCACCGTTCAAACCGTTGAGCATGGAAACAAGACCTGCAATTGAAAGTGAGTGGTTGGACTGCTCGGAAGAGGTCCGTGAGGCGCTGGAGTCCAGACTCCCCGTGGTCGCGCTGGAATCCACCATCATCTCGCACGGCATGCCGTATCCGGAGAATCTGGAGACCGCACGATCCGTGGAAGACCTGATCCGCAAGGAAGGAGCCACTCCGGCCACCATCGCCGTTGTCGAAGGACGAGTCAAGGTGGGATTGGCCGGAGAAGAACTGCAGCGCTTCGCACAGAGCAAGCAGATCGTCAAGGCCAGCCGCAGGGACCTCCCGGTGCTGATTGCACAGGGGCTGAACGGAGGAACCACCGTCGCCGCGACCATGATCTGCGCCCGCATGGCCGGGATCCCGGTCTTTGTCACCGGAGGCATCGGGGGGGTGCATCGGGAGTTGGAGAAGACCTTGGACATCTCTGCAGACCTGATTGAGCTTTCGCACACCGATGTTGCCGTGATCTGTGCCGGGATCAAGTCCATCCTCGACATCCCCAAAACGCTGGAGCTGCTGGAGACTCAAGGGGTCCCGGTGATCGGCTTCCGAACCGACGAGTTCCCCTCCTTCTACACTCCCTCCAGCGGATGCGGCGCCCAGGTGCGCATGGACACGCCGGAAGAGATCGCCCGGTGCATGCAGGTCAAGTGGAAGCTGGGCCTGCGCGGCGGTCTGGTCATCGGCAACCCCGTTCCGCCAGAAGATGCCATGGACGATGAGCAAATTCAGCAGGCAATCCTGGAATCGCTCCGGGAGGCCCGGGAGCACAGCATCGAAGGAAAGGACGTCACCCCCTTCCTGTTGGAGCGCGTCAATCAGCGCACTCAGGGACGCAGCCTAGCCAGCAACATCGCCCTCATCCGCAACAACGCTCGGCTGGGAGCCCGCATCGCAGTTGCCTATCAGGCCCTGCAAGGCGCAACGTGAACCCCACACCTTCCTCGGAGTTCTGGGCCGGCGTCCGGGAGACCTTTCCTCTGGTTGTCGGAGCGATTCCGTTTGGGATCATCTTCGGGACCCTCGCAGAAAGCGGAGGGCTTTCTCTCTGGGCCGCTCTGGCTTTTTCCGCGATCGTCTTTGCCGGATCGGCCCAGTTCATCGCTCTCGGAATGGTTTCTGCCGGGGCTTCGTGGCCCATCATCATCCTGACCACCTTTGTGGTCAATCTGCGCCACCTGCTCTACTCGACCACTCTCCTCAGGCAGGTCCGGCACCTCCCGCAACGCTGGCGCGTTCCGCTCGCCTTCGGCTTGACGGACGAGACCTTTGCCGTTGTGGTCCGGCACTATGAACTCCCCCCTGCTTCCGAGTTGAAGCACTGGTACTATCTGGGGTCTGCAGCGTTCATGTACCTCAACTGGCAACTCTGCACCCTGATCGGGCTGACCTTCGGCCGACTGATTCCCGGGATTGAGCACTGGGGGCTGGACTTTGCGATGTCAGCCTCCTTCATCGGGATCGTGGTTCCGTACCTGAAGAGCCGCCCGATGTTTGCCGCAGCCTTGGTGTCCGGAGCTCTTGGGGTGGCACTCTACGATCTGCCGAACAAGCTGGGACTGATCCTCGCGACACTTGCCGGGGTTGCTATCGGATTCTTGCTGGAAGGGTCAGGGAACCCTTCGAAGCCTGAAAATCGGACCTTCGCCGTGGCTGGGGAAGGATGAGCGAAGTGTGGATGGTAAGCGGGATGTTTCTGGTGACCTTCCTGGTGCGTTATCTGCCCTTTGGCCTCGCCGGCGCCCTGAGAATTCCGGAACCGCTCGAGCGCGCCCTGCGTTATGTCCCTCCGGCTGTGCTGATGGCCATCGTCGCTCCAGCCGTCCTGATGCCGGATGGGGAGGCCCTCCATTGGAGCTGGGAGAATCCTCACCTGGTAGGCGCTCTGGCCGCATTTGGTGTTGGTTGGTGGAAGCAGAATCTGCTCCTGACCATTGTGGCAAGCCTGGCAATTTTCTTTGGAGTCCGGATGCTGCTGGGGGCGGCTTGAGCCAACTCCCTGTTTTGGCTTGTTGCTTCGGTGGTTTCTGCACCAATGATTGCTTTGCGTCCAACTTCTCGAACCTCTTGAACCAGACCTCGAAGAGTCACCGTGCTTCGGGGCTCTCTGCATTGAAATGAGCCTTCACGTCCTCTCTCACGTTCCACAAAAACCCACCTTGGCTCCTCCGGTACTCTTGGTGCATGGGGCCTTTACCAACGCCGAGTGCTGGTCCCATTTCCTAGAGGACTTTGAGCAGCACGGGATCGAAGTGCACGCACTCAGCCTGCGTGGACACGGCAAGAGCGGGGGGCTGCTGGATGCTTCCGGAGTGTTTGAGTACGTGTCTGATATTCGACATGTCGCCAAACAGTTGTCACGGCCTCCAGTCCTGGTCGGACACTCCATGGGTGGGTATCTGGTCCAACTGTACGCCCGGATGTATCCGCTGGAGTCGATGGTGCTGATGGCCTCTCTCCCTCCTTGGGGGCTCGGCGCCGTGCTTGGTGCGCTGGCCTGGCGCAACCCGGAAGACTGGTGGCGATTTCTGCAGTACAGTTGGCAACCCAGCTCCCTTGAACCGGAAGACTCGGCCTGGAAAATTGTGTTGGGGACCGCTCCCGACTCTCGCTGGGTCAAGCGGTGGGAACCTCAGCGGGAGTCCTTGCGAAGTGCCTGGGAGTTGAGCATGCCCTTGCTCCCTTTTCCCCTACGCCCGCCCAAAACCCTGGTTTTGGGGGCAACCGGAGATCGCCTGATTGCCCCCTCGGTCGTTCAGGCAACCGCAGCGTACTACGACGCCCAGCTGGAGTGGTTTGAAATTCAAGGACATGCCATGATGCTGGATCGAGAGTGGAGGCAGGTTTCTGCCGCTCTCAGAGCCTGGGTCATGCCCACCGGATCGGCTTAGGGATTGATCATTGACCACGTTCGTGAAATAAGTAGCCCTGCTACCTGAAACCCACAAGGGGACAGATTATGAAGTTTCGATCATTCATCGCCACGCTGGTGCTTGCCGGTCTGTTGTTGGGCTCCGGAACCTCCTGGGCCGAGAGCCGCATCAACAGCGCGGTGCTCAAAGGGATTGTGGAACGTTTCGTGACCATCCACTACTCCCAAACCCCGCTGGATGATGAGATCTCCCGCAAGACCTTCAAAAACTACCTCAATCGTCTGGACCCCGGACATTACTACTTTCTGGAATCGGACCTCGACGAGTTCCAACGTTACGAAACCCGGCTCGATGACCTGCTCCGCCGTGGCGATGGAAGTTTTGCCGAGGAGGTGTTTCAGCGGTTCAAGACCCGGCTCTCCGAGCGCTTGGGCAGTTTGGAGGGTTACGCCCTGAGCGAGTTCGACTTCAACGAAGATGCTCAGTGGATGATCGACCGCAAGAATGCGCCCTACCCCAAGGATTCCGAGAGCGCGGAGGCCGTCTGGCGAACCAAGGTGAAGTTCGACCTGCTCACCCTGACACAGGCCGGAAGCACAATGGAAGAGGCCAAGGAGCGCCTGGTGAAGCGCATCCGCGGGTTGTGGAAGGACTACTCTCAGTACGACGATGATGATGTGCAGGCGATGCTGATCAACGCCGTAGCCGCAGCCTACGATCCTCACTCGTCCTACATGCCCCCAGAGGAGCTTCAGTCGTTTGACATCCAGATCAAGCTCTCTCTGGAGGGTATCGGCGCGGTGCTGCGCTGGGAAGATGGCTACACGGTGGTCAACTCCATCGTCCCCGGAGGCGCGGCTGCTCGCCATGGAAAACTGAAGGTCGAGGACCGGATCATCGCGGTGGCTCAGGGAGAGGAACCGTTCGAGAGCGTGATCGACATGCGGCTCAACGACGTGGTCCAGCTGATTCGAGGAGAGCGAGGCACCAAGGTGCGCCTGCAGGTCCTGCGCAAGAGCGAGAAAGGCTTTGATACCCTGACCTTTGCCATCATCCGGGACCGCGTGATCCTCAAGGATGGCGAGGCCAAGGCGGAGGTCTTCGTCCCTCAGGCCAGCAACGAGAAAGGGCCGCAAACGTACCGCATCGGTGTCATCGAGTTGCCCTCGTTCTACGTGGACTTCAACGATCGGCGACGCAACCCGGACAACTACAAAAGCTCCTCCCGGGACGTGATGCAGCACCTGCAGGCCTTCAAGGAGGATGGCGTGGATGGCGTGATCCTGGACCTGCGCAACAACGGAGGCGGAGGGCTGGACGAGGCCATCAACATGTCCGGACTCTTCATCGGACGCAACCCGGTGGTCGTCGTGCGGCAGACCGGCGGACGTCAGGTCACCGTGCACCGGAGCCGGCAGGATGTGGTCTATGACGGTCCCTTGATGATCATGCAGAACCGCTACAGCGCCTCCGCCTCGGAAATCCTTGCCGGGGCAATGAGCGACTACAAGCGGGCCATTCTGGTCGGAGACTACACCTCCTTTGGCAAGGGGACGGTTCAGAACATCGTCCAGCTTCCACAAGGCTATGGCGCGCTGAAGGTAACGATTGCCCAGTTCTATCGGGTTTCCGGATCCTCGACTCAGAATCGGGGGGTGGAGTCGGATATCATCCTGGCCTCGCTGACCAACGTTCGTGAGGTCGGAGAGTCCACTCTGGAGAACGCGCTCCCGTGGCGTTCGATCTCCTCGGTGAACTTCCGCTCGCTCAACATGATCGATCCCGCGCTGCTTGATGAACTGCGGCGGCGCTCGGAGAAGCGGCAGCAAGAGGCCCAGGAGTTCGTCGAGATCCGCAAGGAGGTCGAGGAGTACGAGACCCAGATCAAGCCGATGCAGTACACCAGCATCAAACAGATGCAGGAGGATTTCGAACGCCGGCGCGAGCAGCGGGATCAGGAGCTTGCCGCAGCCAAGGCTGCTTCAGAAGACGAGCCTGCAGAAGAAGAGACCTCTGTAGCGGAATCCTCTGCTGAAGAGAGCGCCTCCGATACGGAGATCAAACTGGATGTCTACCTCTCGGAGAGCATTGGGGTTCTGGAAGACTACATCCGCCTGAGACAATACGCCAAGAACAGCCAGTGAACGACATCTACCGAGATCCCAGCACCCTGGAGGTCCTGCTCTCTGCCGAACAGATCCAAGCTCGCGTGGCAGAACTGGGGACAGAAATCTCTGAACATTATCAGGGGCAGGAACTGTACGTGGTTGGAATCCTCAAGGGAGCCTTCGTGTTTGCGGCAGACCTGCTCCGGCAGCTTCGCATCCCCTGCCAGGTTCACTTCATTGAGGCCTCCAGCTACGGAAAAGGCAAGGAGTCCTCTGGCGTGGTGACCATGCGCCACAAGCTCGAGGTTCAGGGCAAACACGTGCTGCTTGTAGAGGATATCTACGACACCGGGAACACTCTGCTCCAGGTGATGAATGATCTGCAGCAGCAGCAGCCTGCCTCGCTGGAAGCCTGTGCTCTCCTGAACAAGGACATTCCAGAAAAACAAAACATCTCCTTGAAGTTCCAAGGTTTTGAAATCCCTCCCCGCTTTGTGGTGGGATACGGGCTGGACTATGCGGAGTACTACCGCGAACTTCCCTGCATTGCCTGCCTCGACTGATGCGACGGATTGTTGCCTGCTTGCTGATCGGATGGGGGCTGCTGTGGACCGCTCAGTCTGCCTGGGCGGTGCGCGCCAAACTCCGAATCACCTTCCCGGTGGGAGGCCAGGACAACGCCACCGGCTTTGACAACGGGACTCTGGGGACCTCCGGGTTCGGGATCACCCTCGTCTCTCCAGTCAGTGCGGATACGCAGATCGGCTTCGGCTACACGTACTTCCGCGCCCGGATGGTCGACCCTCCGGAGTCTTCCGAACGCTACGTGGCGACCACTACGGCACACTTGCTCTCGCTTGGTGGAGAATACACCGGCATCGAGCTGTTCCCCGGATACGACCTGCTGCTCGGACTCTCCGTGGACTTCCCCATCAGCGGCCAAGGGGAGGTCAAGTCCGACACCGGTGCAGAGGAATCGAGTGCCTCCGGACTCAGCGGAGCGGGAACCTTCCTGAATGCCGGGATCACCAACCGGCGCTGGGAGGTCTTTGGCTACTACCAGCAGCTTCAACTCTCCTATCACAACCTGACCGTCACGCGTTCGGGAAACTCCGAAGAGGTCAAACTCAACCTCCAGTCCTTTGGAATCGGGCTGGGTTATCTGTTCTGAAGGCATGTTCCACATTCTTGTTGATCTCAAAAACTACACCCCCCACCGCAATCTGATCGACCTCGGCACCCCGGAGGGAATGCAACTCCACTGGGTCGACCTCGGCACCCCGGAGATCGACCCGCTGCTTCCGCAGACCGACGCCATCCTGGGGCTTGCCAACCTCAGCGACGTCCAGTACAGGCAGGCAGATCGGCTTCGGCACATCCAGACCATCAGCGCCGGGGTGAATGAGATCGACCTCAACCGGGCTCGGGAGTTTGGAGTCACCGTGGCCAACAATTGCGGAGCCAACGCCATCTCGGTCTCGGAACACGTCCTGATGATGATGCTGGCCGTGTACCGACAGTTGCTGTTCCATCACCACAGCGTGGTGCATGGTCCCTGGGAGGCACGCAAGAAGCAAAACCGGGAAATCTTTGGCAAGAGCCTGGGAATCGTTGGCCTGGGGCAGATCGGGCAGGCGTTGGCTGTCCGGGCTCAGGCGCTGGGGATGCAGGTGCGCTACTTCGATGTGGTTGAGCGCCCCGAATTGGGATACGAGTACCGCATGCTCCCGGAGTTGATCGCCGAGTCCGACTTTGTCAGCTACCACGTGCCGCTGACGCGCTACACGGCGCACCTGATCAACGCGCAGACCCTCTCCTGGATGAAGCCAGATGCGGTGCTGATTAACGCCTCTCGAGGAGGAGTGCAGGACGAGCGTGCCCTGCACGAGGTCTTGGCAGCGGGAAAAATTGCGGGAGCCGGCTTGGACGTCTTTGAGCAAGAGCCGATTCCAGAGGACTCTCCGATCAAGCTGCTGACCAACGTGGTCCTTACTCCGCACAGTTGTCCCACCCGTGAATATTACATGCGTGCCGTGGAGTTTGCCTTCAACAATCTCCGGTCCGTGCAGCAAACCGGGCAGCCAAGTCTTCAGGTTCAAAACTATGAAGCTGATACAGAAGCTTTCCTCCAGGCCCATCCGGAGGTGGGCTGGATGCCCGGAGTTTGAGTCGACATAGTACAGCGCTTGCATTTCGTTTCACTCTCTGGAACGCAAGACCTTCATGTCCTCAAGAAGCGAAATGAACCCTTACATCACTCTCGGAATCACTCCGGATGTTTCCTACGCCGAAGTGAAGCAGGCATTTCGTCGGGCGGTCCTCCGCTACCACCCGGACACTGCTCCCGGAGGCGGAGATCCCAAGCGGTTTCTGCAGATCACTGAAGCCTACGAGCTTCTCCAGCGCACTCACCCCCGTCACATCCCAACGCCTACACCGACACCTGCATTTCAGGACCAGCCTTCTCCCTGGACGGTTCGTCCGGAGTCCCAGCCGCCAGTGCATCCTCGCGCAGACGAACAGACCCTGAAGCTCTCTCTCGACGAGTTGGTCAACTGCATTGAATACTCGGAAAACCGCTACGTGCGCCAAGTCGCGATGGAGTCGATTGTAGCGAAGCGAGACCGGGCGGGATTGGAGTATCTGCTGAGTCGCCTTCAGAAGACCAGCACCTCGGAGCAGTGCCACATCCTTCGGGCATTTGGGCAAACCGGGATGAATCAGCTGCAGCCGACCTTGATGCGCTACGTCGGCCAGGAACCCATTGAGATCTCTGCCGCAGCGATCCAGGCGCTTGAGCGCATCTGCACCTCCAACCGCAAGCGCGTGATCGACCGGCTGCGTCAGGAGATGTTCACGCCCCGGGAGAAGTTGCTGGCTCCGTGGCACAAGCTCAAGGAGTTGGTTGCGGGACCTCCACCTCACTCTGGGAACTTGGGAGAAATCCTCATCCGGACGAAAAGGGTAAACCAGGAGCAACTGGAGGTGGCGCTGCTGCTACAGAAGCGGTTTCCGTTGTTGCTCGGACAGATCATCCGGCACCTCGAGTACTTGACCATCGCAGAGATTCAGCAGGCGATCAGCTTGCAGCGCAGCGTTCAGTACTACTGAACCGTGTACCCCCGGCGGCTCAACGCCTCCCGGTCAATCTCACCTTCCCGCAAGATTCGGAACGGTCGCTCCACACAGCTCAGCAGCGTGCTCGGCGTCGCTCCTTGGGTCAGTCCACCATCCACAACCGTCCGCAGCTCCGGCCCCAGCTGCGACATCACCGCTTCGGCACTCCTGCAGGAAGGCTGGCCGCTGAGGTTCGCACTGGTCCCAATCAGCGGGACCTCGCCCAGCTCCAAGAGACACCGCACGACTGGAGAGGGAGAGTGTCGGACCGCCAGAGTCCCATCCGGGCCGCGCAGGAAATCCGGAACCCGAGGACTTGCCGGGAGGACCACGGTCAACGGACCGGGCCAAAACTCTGTGGTCAGGCGCTGAACCTCCGGATCGTTCCACACCACAAGCTCGGGCATCTGTTGTGGAGCGGCCAAGACCAGCAGCGCCTTCTCCACCGGACGGTGCTTCAGGGCAAACACCTGCTCCACCACCTCCAGCGAATAGGCGTTTCCCCCCAAACCGTAGAAGGTCTCCGTGGGAAAGGCCAGCACCTCATCGCGCTGAAGCCGACTCCGGATGTGCTGTGTGTGTTCAGGGGTAAAGGGGAAGGGAAAGACCCGGCTCATCGGCCATCGATCCAGCTGCTCAGATGCTCAACCCGATCCGGAAAGAGCCGGCTGATCCGGAAAGACATCAACGCTCGGTGCTGGCTGGGAGAGAAGCTGACCGCAGGCAGCAGGGACTGCGCTGGCTGGCTGAAGCGTTCCGCAGTCTCCAGCAAAACCGGCACCGTCAGGTCACGCCCGTTGTCTTCCAAAAGACGGACCAGCAGTTCTGCCGCTGCCTGCCCTTGAATCGTCCAGCGGGTCATCTGCTGCCCGGGCTGGTAGACCTCAAGGAGTTTTTGGTGCAGTTGAATTCCCAGGTGCTCCTGCTCCAGCGGAAGCGGAAGTTGGCTGAGGACAAAGAGTCGCCTGAGGAACGGCTCCGGAAGAGTCGTCGGGGTTCGAATCTCTGCCAAGGCAGAGCCCACATAGAAGTCTCCATCCAGATCGGTCTGCTCGGCAACTTCCAGAAACGCGCGGCTCAGCCCATACTCTGCCACCAGGATCACCGCCTGCGCTCTTTGATTGCGCAAGGCCTCCACCTCATCGGCAAGCGCGGCGTGGCGTCCGGAAGTGACGATGAAGCGCAACGACATGGAGTCTTCCAAAAACGCTCGGATCCATCCGGCTGCCTCGCGATAGTCCGGTGTGTCCTGATACCAGACCGTGATCGACATGCGCGGCTTCTGTCTCAGGAAGCGGCTGAGCGCCCGGGCTTCTGCCTGGGGAGTGGGCAGCAAGGCGAAGACCTCCGGCTGAATTGGCTCGGTCCACTTTCGGGCATGAGACTGAATCAGAAAACTGGGACGTTTCCACTGTTTGAGGAGTGGGCGAACCGCTTCATGTGTTTGGTCACCCGAAGGCAGGAACACGAGCAAGGGCGGGTCTTGAGCCATCATCCGATCCACTGACTCCAAGGCTCCCTCTGGAAGGAAGCGATCGTCCTGGACTTGCAAATCGATTCGCCTCCCGTGGACGCCGCCCTGGTCGTTGACGTACTCCAGAAACGCCTGCGCCCCCTTGGCCGTCTCCGAAAAGCTTGCCGCAGGGCCGCTCAAGGGCAGATGGCTCGCCAACACGATTCGGCGCTCGGAGACTCCAGTTTCAGCATGGAGTCCGGAAGCAACGCCAAGGAGCAGCAGGAACAAGCAGAGAACACGCATCGTTCAGCTCACCTCCAAGGGAGGCAGCACGGAGAAGAAGACGGCAAAGTAGTGAGCCGTGCTTCCTCCCAGAACAAACAGGTGCCAGATCGCATGGTTGTAGGGCAGGCGATGCCAGAGGTAGAATCCGGCTCCCAACGTGTAGGAGAGCCCGCCGATCACCAGCAGGGTCATGCCGAACGCGTCGATGGTTTCCAGCATCTGAGGCAAGGCCACAACACAGAGCCACCCCATGCCGATGTAGGCAAAGGTGGAGGCTCGGGGGAGGTGTTCAATGAAAAAGATCTTGAAGACGATGCCCAGCAGAGCCAGCCCCCAAATGACCCCGAACAGGCTCCACCCCCAAACTCCTCTCATGTTGACCAGCAGGAAAGGCGTGTAGGTCCCGGCAATCAGGAGGTAGATCGCAGAGTGGTCCAAAATCTTGAAGAGCCGCTTGGCCCCCGGGTGACGCAGGCTGTGGTACAGCGTGGAGGCCAGGTAGAGGAGGATCATGCTGGTACCGTACACGATCACGCTGGCCAGATGCCAACCATCTCCAGAGAAGCTGGCAAACGTGACCAGCAACGTCAGCCCAGCCACGCTGAGTGCTGCTCCAAGACCATGCGTGATGCTGTTCGCGATCTCTTCGCCAAGACTGTAATCTTCCTTGTAACTCATGCGACTCCTGTATGGGGACAACCGGTCCACTCCCGGATGTGTTCCTGAACACTGCTGGCGAGCGCCTCCAAGTCATATCCCCCCTCCAGCAGACTCACCACCTTCCCGGAGCAGCACCGCTCCGCAACCTGAACCAGAGCCCGGCTGACCTCCCGGAAGGCCGTTTCTGTCAAATTCAGGGATGCCAGCGGATCAGCACGGTGGGCATCAAACCCCGCAGACACGAGGAGAAACTCCGGCCGATACGCCTCCAACGCAGGAAGCACAACCTGTCGAAACTGCTGCAGGTACTCGGCATCCTCGGTTCCGGGAAGCAGTGGAACGTTCAGTGTGTACCCCGCTCCAGCACCAACGCCACGCTCTTCGGCAAACCCGGTTCCGGGATAGCACGTGCGCGGGTGCTGGTGGGTGCTGATGAAGAACACATCGCTCCGCTCCTCAAAGAGGTGCTGGGTTCCGTTGCCATGGTGGACGTCGAAGTCCATGATCGCGACGCGCTGCAACCCCACCTCCCGGATCAGAAACTCTGCCGCAAGCGCGATGTTGTTGAAAAAGCAAAAGCCCATCGCCTCACCCTGCTCTGCATGATGCCCGGGAGGACGCACCGCACAGAACGCGTTGTCCAGCCTTCCGGTGGCGACCTGCTGCACCGCATCAAGGACAGACCCGACCGCATGCATCGCCGCCTCAAAGGTTTTGGGTGAGAGAACACAGTCCGGAGAACTCAGGGTAGACCGTCCGGACTCTGCGGCCTGCTGTACCTGGTCAATGTGCTGTCGGGTGTGCAGCAGGTTTACCTCGTGGATCTCTGCTCTACGTCCTGAGCACAGCTCCAGCTGTTCCCAGAGAGGATCGCTTTCCAGTCGACTCCGGATGGCCTGCAAGCGTCCCGCATGCTCCGGATGGGCTCCGGTGTCGTGCTCCAGATAGATGGGGTGCGTGAAGAATCCTGTGCTCATGGGCCTGGCCGCTGAGGTCGTCAAAAAGTGCAGTGTACGTGACGTGCTGTTTTCAAATCAATGCAAATCCGGGTGCAGGTCGGAACAACCCCTGTGGCCCGGAGCAGAAGAAAAATCGAGGCCTCCAGAAGGCGCCACCGCACTTGGTGAGGTGCAGTGCAAGAGGTTGGTTGCAAGACGTTTGGAATCTGATACTGTTGGGAAGCTGGATGCACCGCCGTCCTTCCCTTCTTCCAACCTGATGATGAACCCCCGACATGAAGCCGAGTGCCGCTCCGTTTCCAGACCCTGATGTCCTGAAGATTGACCGAGCCATCCAAAAGGCCGGCAAGCACACTGATCTCCTCCGCCACGTTACCCCAATCAACCTGGAAGCAGAGCGGCGCAGATTCTTCGCCTCTCGTTATCGGCACGTTCCGGAGTTCCGCTATCGTCCGGTGTCTCTGGATCCGTTCGCCTTCAAGCGCACCCTGCACCGCGTGGCGGTCGAGCGCATCGAGGACCCGCGGGTGCAGGAACTTTATGCCGATGTCGTGCAGTCCTACTCGGACCGCGCCGACCTACTTTTCAGCGTCGGAACGGAGCGATTCGTCTACAGTTCCTTACGCTATTTTGGAGAGCCCAGCGGCCGGGATGTGTCCAATGCGGAGTTCCTGCTGCACTGTGCTCCCGTCGAGGATCCGGAAGATCGCCACACCCTGGATCCGCCGGTGCTGGAGAGGCTGTTTCTGGAGACTTCGCAGGGGTATGGCTTCTCCTGCCCCCTCGAGTACAGCACCCAGATCATCGCCAAAGCACTGGCCGGAGCCAAAGGCCTGAAGATCCGCAAAGGGGTCCGCTTCACGCAACGAGAGGCCCAGGCCCTGGCACACCATGAAATTGGCATTCACTACCTGACCACCTGCAACGCGCGACTGCAGAAGCTTCGCGTGTTTCAAAGCGGGCTGCCGGTCAACACCACCACCCAAGAGGGGATGGCCATCCTGAGTGAATACCTCTCCGGGAACCTGACGCTCAACCGGCTGCGGGAGATGGCGCTCCGTGTGATCGCGATCTCGTCCATGCTCCACGGAAACAACTTCCCCCGGACCTTCCAGCGCCTGGTGGATCAGTACCACGTGGAGCCTCAGCATGCGTTCGACGTGACGGTCCGAGCCTACCGCGGCGGAGGTTTCACCAAGGATTACGTCTACATGAGCGGATTCCGGGAGATGCTTCAGCACTTCAGCGCCGCGAAGCGCATGGACTCACTGCTGATCGGCAAGACCCACCTGCGCTATCAGGAGACGATCGAGCACATGATGGAGTCAGGAATGGTCACGCCTCCAAAGTACGTCCCCGAAGCCTTCCGCAACCCGCAAAAGCCTCACCCGATCCTTGAATACCTGACCCAGTCGATCCGATGACCGAAGAGACCACTCCGGCGCTGTATTTTGCCTACGGCTCCAACATGAACGCAGAGCGCATGCTGGAGCGTGTCGGCTGGAACGCCCCTCGCTTTGCCGCGCAACTGCAAGACTACGAGCTGCGTTTCAACAAGATGGCCCAAGACTATGGCTGGTGTGCGGCCAACATCGTTCCGGCCTCGGGACGCAAGGTGGAGGGCGCGGTTTACAAAGTCACCGAGCGGGAGTTGCTCATTCTCGATGGCTATGAAGGCGTCGCCACGGAGCAGTACGAGCGCCAGGTGCTGCAGGTGCTTGACCTGCAGGGGTGCTCCTGGGAAGTGATCGCCTACGTGGCCTTGAACACCGGCCCGGACCAGCCCCCGACACGTGAATACCTAGACCACCTGCTGGCCGGAAAGCCTCTGCTCTCTCCAGAATACTTCTTAAAACTTCAGCAAATTAAGGCCATCGAATGACCTACTCTCTTGTCCCCAAGGCGACCGCTGCGTTTGAAAAAATCTTTGGAATCGCTCCTGAGGCTTGCGCTCAGGCCCCCGGGAGGGTCAACCTGATTGGGGAGCACACGGACTACAATGGCGGATTCGTCATGCCGTTGGCCATTGACCGCTTCGCCACGATCGCCTTCCGTCGCCGCTCCGATCGCTTCGTGCAGATTCATGCGCTGGACTTGGATGAGGCCGCAACGTTTGACCTCGACACACTGGAGCGAGGCTCCGGATGGGCAGAGTATCTCAAGGGGTGTGCCTGGGCCTTGGAAGAGGCTGGGCACTCTCTTCTGGGCTGGGATGGCGTCCTGACCGGGAACATCCCTCATGGTGCCGGGCTCTCCTCTTCTGCCGGAGTGGAACTGGCGACGATGCTGGTCTTTCATCACATCGCCGGGATCGAGTGGGACCCCAAGCAGTCCGCCCTGCTCGCACAACAGGCAGAGAATCAGTGGGTCGGCATGAACTGCGGCATCATGGACCAGATGATCTCCGCAACCGGAGAGGCCGGACACGCAGTGAAGATCGACTGCCGGACGCTGGAGCTGGAGCGTGTGCCGCTTCCGGAAGGGACCGCCGTCGTGGTGTTGGACACGATGACCCGCCGAGGGCTGGTCGACTCGGCCTACAATGAGCGCCGAGCCCAGTGCGAGGAGGCCTCCCGGTTTTTCGGAGTCCGGGAGCTGCGTGACGTTTCGGTGGAGCAGCTCGAGGCGCAGGCCCCGACGCTTTCCAAACTGGCCCGACGTCGCTCCCGGCACGTGGTGACTGAAAACGCCCGTGTCGAGCAGGCCGTGGCCGCAGCAGGCAATCAGGACTCACAAACTCTGGGGCTGCTGATGAACGCTAGCCACGAGAGCCTGCGGGATGACTTCGAAGTCTCCTCTGAGGCGCTGGACAAAATGGTCGAATGCGCTCAGGCTGCTTCCGGGTGCTGGGGAGCACGGATGACCGGTGCCGGCTTTGGCGGGTGTGCCGTCGCCCTTGTCGCCCAAGATCAGGCCGAAGCATTCATGAATGAAGTCCGAGAATCTTACGCTCAGCAGACCGGGAACGTCCCGGAGCTTTACCTTTGCCAGGCTGTGGAAGGCGCTTCGCTGCTCCTCGCCTGAATTCAGAAATCCTTTCTAAAAGAGCGTGCTTGATGCCCAGCTATCGCCTGCAACCCTACCCCCTGCCTGCTCCCTACGAAACCGGATTCCTCGAAGTCTCCGGGCTGCATCGTGTCTACTACGAGGCCTCCGGGAACAAGAACGGCAAGCCGGTGGTGGTCGTGCATGGCGGACCCGGAGGAGGCTCTCAGCCGGAATATCGCCGATACTTTGACCCAAGGCGCTATCAGATCGTGCAGTTTGATCAGCGCGGGTGCGGTCAAAGCACTCCCAACGCGGAGCTGCGTGAGAACACCACCTGGGATCTGGTTTCGGACATGGAGGCGCTACGCGAGCACTTGGGCGTCAGCCGCTGGATGGTCTTTGGGGGTTCGTGGGGGAGTACACTGGCGCTGGCATACGCCCAGACTCACCCGGAACAGGTCTCCGAGTTGATCCTGCGGGGCATCTTTCTCCTCCGGAAGAAGGAGGTGCGATGGTTCTATCAAGAAGGCGCGAGCTTCATCTTCCCCGACTCCTGGGAGCGCTTCCTTGAGCCCATCCCGGAGACAGAGCGGAGCAACCTGATGGAGGCCTATTACCGCCGCCTGCTCTCTGACGACCCTCACGTCGCGCTGGAGGCTGCCCGGGCCTGGTCCTCCTGGGAGGCCAGCGCTCTTTCCCTCTATCCCAACCCACAGCGTGTTGACGCCTTCATCAGCCCGGAGTTCGCCCTCGCCTTCGCCCGCATCGAGTGCCACTACTTCATGAATGGAGGGTTCTTTGAGCGGGACGGCCAACTGCTCGAAGACGTCGACCGAATCCGGCACATCCCCACCATCATCATCCAGGGACGCTACGACATCTGCACCCCGATGCGCAGTGCCTGGGATCTGCATCGCGCCTGGCCAGAGGCGGAACTCCGGGTGGTTCCCGACGCCGGACACGCTGCCTCCGAGCCCGGAATCGTCCACGAGTTCATCCGCGCAAGCCGCAAATTCCTGATGTGACTCAGTACAGATCCTGAGACAGGTAAAGTCTCCAGTCCAGGTAATAGGCCCACTGGATTCCAAAGTCGAATACCTGAGCCCACAGCGCGGGCTCGTTGAGCTGGGAGGCAGAAAGCTGGGCATGCAGTCCCCGGACATCCTCGAGGATGCGCTCAATCGGCTCCAGATGCCGTGCGTCATCCAGGCGCATGCGGCGCTCCAGCAGTCCGGAGGCGTATCCTGCAAGCACATAGCGACTCCAGCGGGAGATCGACTCTTCGCCACGCGGAAGGTGCTCCTCCACCCAGCTGCGAATCTCCTGTGCCCGAGGATGCTCCCGGATTCGCAGCTCCAGGTCCTTGGTCGGCCCGGAGACGGATTGGAGTTGAACTTCCGGAGGATTCATGAACAATCTGGAAAACTGAAGTATCCGCCGATGCCGTTGAAACAAGAAACCCGGCGCTGCTTCTCCATTTCAACACCCTTGTGCATGAGGAACAAATGAAGGAACACTCCCTCCTCCCCAATGACATGGTGCAGGCCTGCCTGGTCGGAAGAGTCTGGGACCCCCAAGTCAACGGACCGTGCGTGGTCAAGGTGGTTGGAGAGGAGCTGCAGGACCTCTCAGAGGCCTACCCGACCCTCAGAGACTTGACCGAGGAGGCAGACGTGGGGCGAATTCGGTCGCTCTCCGGGAGAAGCCTGGGGGCTCTCCAGAAGGTGCTGGACAACTCATTCGCAGACTCGCATGATCCGACTCAGCCGCACCTGCTGGCTCCGTTCGACCTTCAGGCCATCAAGGCCTGCGGAGTCACCTTTGCGGAGAGCCTGCTGGAGCGTGTGATTGAGGAGCAGGCCAAGGGCGACGCAGCACGAGCGGACTCGATCCGCAAGGAGGTCGTCTCTCAGATCGGCACGGACCTCTCGCAGCTCAAACCAGGCTCTCCGGAGGCCTTGGAGCTCAAACGCCTGCTACTGGAGCGGGGGCTCTGGTCGCAGTATCTGGAAGTTGGCATTGGACCGGATCCGGAGGTGTTCACCAAGGCACAGCCCCTCTCTTCGGTGGGGCTCGGAGCGCAGGTGGGGCTGCATCCGGTATCCCGTTGGAACAATCCGGAGCCGGAGGTGGTGCTTGCGGTAAACAGCCAAGGGCACATCGTCGGAGCCAGCCTAGGGAATGATGTCAACCTGCGTGACGTCGAGGGCCGCTCTGCGTTGCTTCTCGGGAAGGCCAAGGACAACAACGCCAGCTGCTCGATCGGCCCTTTTTTACGGATGCTGGACGCATCCTTCACCTTGGAAGACGTGAAGCGGCTGGAGATCGGGCTCCTCATTGAAGGGACCGATGGGTTCCGGCTGGAAGGTCACAGTTCCATGCAGCAGATCAGCCGCAGCCCGGAGGAACTGGTCGCCGCGACCATCGGGGCTCATCACCAGTATCCAGATGGCTTCGCCCTCTTTCTCGGGACCATGTTCGCACCGGTTCAGGATCGCGAGGCTCCCGGAGCCGGCTTTACCCATCGTGAAGGAGACGTCGTCACCATCCACACGCCCCGTCTGGGGGCACTCGTCAATACCGTCACCGACTGCACCACCTGCCCTCCGTGGACCTTCGGGATGGCCGACCTGATGCGCAACCTGGTGCAGCGCGGCCTGCTGAGGTGATCCGGAGGCTCAGTCATCGAAGAGCATCGACTCCACCTTGCCGATAATGGCAAACAACTCGGCATCTGAAATCATGGACACGCCCTGCTCCTGAAGAGTCGTCCGGACACGCTCCCGCACATCGCATCCGGTGTGCAACGCCTCAACCACCAACTCGGTCACGAGTCCCCGGAGCTGCGCTTCACCCAGAGGTTTTCCCTCAGGAGCCGGCCCTGCTGCGCTGCTCAAAGCGACTGATCAAACCAGCGCCTCATCGCCTCCCACGACTGCCGATCCGCGTTGGCGTCATACGCCAGCGGGAGCCCGAACTTCTCGCCGCGCTCGCTGGCAGCCGGGTTGGTAAATCCGTGCAACGCCCCTTCGTACGCCACAAACTCGTAATCTGCCTGGGCTCCCTGCATCTCCTGATGAAAGGCCTCCACGGCCGCTTGCGGAATGAAGGCATCCGCCGCGCCGTGACAGACAAGCACCCGAGCCGGAACACCTCCCGGGGCTGGCTGATGGAAGGGGTCCAGGGATCCGTGAAAACTCACCACGGCTTTCAGGGGCAGACCAAGGCGAGCCAGGTGCAGGACCAAGGCGCCCCCAAAGCAGTAACCGATCGCTCCGAGGCGGCTCGAGTCCACGGAGGGGTGGCTCTTGAGCAACTCATAGGCAGCATGCCACCGCGCCGAGAGCGCGTCCGGGTCATTCAGCACGCCGTTCATCAAGGCACCGGCCTCCTCCGGATGCTCCACCGTCTTCCCATCGCCGTACATGTCCACCCCCAGGGCGACATAGCCGAGTTGAGCCACCTGCTCCGTACGCTGTCGGATGTAGTCGTTGAGGCCCCACCACTCGGGAAAGACCAGCACTCCGGGAGCCGGAGCGGTTTGAGCATCATCTTGAGCCAAGTGCCCGATGAGGGAAACACCTCCTGTAGCGTAACGAACCGTTTCGGTTTTGAGGGACATGGGACTCTCCTGAAAGGTGAAGGGGTGAAAGCCGCAAGTGTATCCGAGGGTCGTTGCAGACGCAACCGCCGCTTTCTTGAGATGCCGAAGGACTGGGTCAGGAGGAGCAGAGCCCGTGGGAGGAGGCTTCGGAGTTTGCCAGATGACAGCTTGGGAGGAGAGAACCCCTTCCCTATCGCTTGGGAAGGTACATGAAACGTCTACGGTTTTGAGGGAGGGTAGACACCTTCCGTGGCCATCTGGCAAGATAAGGGAACAGCCTACCAGCAGGCCGCATGGAGCCTAGTGGTAAATCTACGGAAGCTCTTGTGCGCAGGGACCCGCCTCCGGGCTCAAGGCTCCGCGGTCACATCACCCAGGGAAGGGAGAAGGTCTTCACATTGGTGAAGCTCTTCATCGCCTCGATCACGCCTTCTTTATAGCCGAGCCCGGAGTCCTTGATGCCTCCAAACGGCGACATCTCAATCCGATATCCCGGGACCTCCCAGATGTTGACTGTTCCATGGTTCAACTCGGCGATGAAGCGGGTGATGTAGTCCAGCCGGTTCGTACAGACTCCGGAGGAGAGTCCGAAGGCCGTTCCGTTGGCAATCCGGATGGCGTCATCGATGTCCTTCACCCGGATGATGGGAACGGCGGGACCAAAGGTCTCCTCCATCACCAACTCGCAGTCCCACGGGACGTGATCGACCACCGTCGGAGGGAAGACAGCCCCCTCCCGGTTGTTGCCATGCAGCAGCTTCGCTCCGGCGGCGACGGCGTCCACAACCCTGCGCTGAAAGAGGGTGGCGGCCTCTTCATGGATCACAGTTCCCACATCGGTCTCCGGATCCATCGGGTTGCCATACTTGAGCTTCTTCGCCTTCTCGGTGACCAGGGCCACAAACTCGTCGGCAATGGACTCCACGGCCAGGATGCGCTTGACCGCGGTGCAGCGCTGTCCGGAGTTCTTGGTGGCGCCGGCAACGGCGAGGGTCGAGGCGCGGTCCAGGTCTGCATCCTCCATGACAATCAGCGGAGCGTTGCCTCCAAGCTCCAGCACCGTCCGGCGGTATCCGGCACGTTCGGCAATCAGCTTGCCGATCCGCACGCTTCCCGTGAAGGTGATCAGGTCGATGTTCGGGTTGGTGATCATCTCGTCCCCAACGTCTTCCGGAAGGCCGGTCACCACCTGAAACATCTCCGGAGGCAAACCCGCCTCGTAGAGGACGTCCGCCAGCAAGAGCGCAGTCAGCGGGGTCAGTTCGGTCGGCTTGCAGACCATCCGGTTGTTGGTGGCGATGCTTGGGGCGATCTTGTGGGCCACCATGTTCAGAGGATGGTTGAAGGGAGTGATCGCGCTGATCACCCCCAACAAGGGGTCACGCTGGGTGAAGATCTTTCGCTTTTGCCCATGTGGCGTCAGGTCGCAGGAGAAGATCTCACCATCATCGAGGATGCAGAGTTGTCCGGCCAAGGTGAACACATCAAAGGCCCGGCCGACCTCGTAGAGCGAGTCCTTCTTGGAGAGCCCGGACTCTGCCGTGATCAGGTCCGAGATCTCGTCACGTCGGTCCACCAGGAGCTGTGCGGTTTTGGTAAGGATCTGCTGACGCTCGTAGCGTGTCAGCTTCGGGCGGAAGTTGTTTGCACGCTCCAGCGCCTCCTGCACCTGCTTCCGGGAGGCCCGGGGGACGGTTCCCACCACCTCGTTGGTGTACGGATTGAGCACTTCCAGCGTGCCCACTTCACCAGCAACCTTCTGGCCGCCGATGCGCATGGATTCGTGAAGGGGAAAATTCGGCATGTTGTTTCTCGGATCAGGCAGTGTGGTTCAGAGCCAGGTCGAACAGGTCGTAATTGTGCAGCGGGCGAGCAGAAGACGCTGAGACCTTTTGGCTGAACACGAGCGGGATGTTGCGGTCGCAGACCCCTCCGTGGGAGCGCAACGGCTCCTTGAGCTGGCTCAGGTCGTGACGCTCCGGGGTGGTTCCCAGAACCTTGTTGGTGGTCGAGACCACAATCAGGTCGCCCAGCCGGTCGTTCGGCAGCTCAAAGCGATCGCAGCCTTCCGGGTTGGTGTAGGCCGCCTCCACGCCCTCGACGTCAGAGAGGCGCTGGGCCATCGCATCAGCATCGCTTCCCAGAGGCAGGTAGACGGTGGCAAACGATCCCAAGGCGCCGTGATGCACCACGTAAGGATCCGTGATCGGCAAAATCACCCGGGCCTGATCCGCTCCCAACCACTCGTCCAGCAATGACTGCAGGTAGAGCACATCCGGTGCTCCGGCGTCGTTGAACTTGGCGTTCATTCCGTGATCTGCAGTCAGGGCGAGCAGGGCTCCCAGCTCGTGCAGTTGCTGCCAGTACCCATCCATCATCGCGTAGAATTGGTTGGCCACAGGGGCTCCCGGAGCATGCTTGTGCTGGATGTAGTCCGTCGTCGAGAGGTACATCACCTCCGGACGCATGGACTGCATCAGCTTCACTCCAGCAACAAAGATGAACTCCGAAAGCTCTGCCGAATATACGCTGGGGATCTCTCGCCCCACCATCGCCTGGGCGTTGTCGATTCCGTTCTCCTCCAAGGTCGTCTGGTCCGCCTTCTCTGAAGAGAAGCACACCGCCCGTCCGGAGGAAAAGTCCAGTCCGTGACCCAGCAGGCGCCTCAGCTTGTCCTTGGCAGTGACAATGGCCACCTTGGCCCCGGAGTCGTGAAATGCCTGAAAGAGGGTGGTTGTCCGGAGGAACTTCGGATCGTTCATCATCACCTCGTCTCCGGAGTCCGGATCAAGGAAGAAGTTTCCCGAAATGCCATGGACCTTGGGCGGTACCCCGGTGACGATGGAGAGGTTGTTCGGGTTGGTGAAGCTGGGGACGACGCTGTGTCCGCGCAGGTCGGAGCCGGTTTCCAGCATCTTTTGGGTAAAGGGCATGTGCCCGCCGGCGATGGCCTCTTCCATGTACTCCGGCTGAGAACCGTCGATGCAGACAGCAACCAGCGGTTGGCGGGGCCACGCATAGTCGCGGCCGTTGACTGAGATCGAGTGAGGGGTATTCATGAGCTGTTTCGTTTAAGCCGGTTTGCCGCTGGAGACTCCCATCTCCTGGAGGACATCCTTCATCGCGCTCAGCGCGGCCTCCATGTCTTCTGTTCCCAAATGGCCAATGCACCCTACCCGGAAACTGGGGGCGACGGTGAGCTTTCCCGGATAGAGGATGTAGCCCCGGTCCTTGACCTGGTCATAAAAGCGCTGAAAGTCAAACGCCGGATCTGCCGGCATCTTGAAGGTCACGATGATCGGAGCTTGCAGTTCGCTGGGCAGCAGCGGCTCAAACCCCAACGCGCCCATGCCCTCCACCAGCACCCGGCAGTTTTCCGAGTAGCGGGCGTTTCGTCCGGCAACTCCTCCCTCCGCCTCGAACTGTTCCATCGCCTTGTCAAAGGCAATCAGCACGTGGGTGGGTGGGGTAAAGCGCCACTGAGCATTGGCCTCCATTGCCTTCCACTGGTCGTACAGGTCCAGACTCAGCGAATGCGCGTTGCCCTGACACTGCTCCAGCACCGAGCGCCGGATGAGCGCATAGCCCATCCCCGGAACTCCCTCCAGGCACTTGTTGGAGGACGCCATCACCGCATCGAAGCGCACCGCCTTCGCATCCAGAGGGATCGCTCCAAAGGCGCTCATCGCGTCAATGATCAAGGAGCGCTGATGCCGGGCAACCACTTCTGCCACTGCCTCGACAGGGTTGAGGATTCCGGAGGTGGTCTCGCAGTGAACCACCAGCACGTGACTGATCGACGCGTCGGCAGCGAGGGTTTGATCCAGTCGGGCGACGTCTGGAACCGTATCTTCCGGAGTCTCCTCGATGAGGTGCGCTCGCTTCATGTACGTGAGCATCTTCGCCATGCGCTGGCCGTAGGCCCCGTTGACGAGGATCAGCGCCTTCCCCGCGGGAGGGATCAGCGTCCCCAGCGCAGCCTCCACCGCAAAGGTCCCGCTCCCTTGAAGCGGTACGCAGACGTGCGTCCCTTCGGCTCCGGCAATCTCCAAAAGCTTCCGGCGAACTCGCGCATTGGCCTCGATGAAATCCGCATCGCGGGAGCCCCAGTCGTGGAGCATCGCGGCCTTGGTTTCATGAGAAGTGGTCAGCGGACCGGGGGTCAGAAGACGAGGGTCGTTGGGGGTCAGAGACATGACGGTTTGAAGCGGAAGGCTGCCGATTTTCCAGCAGAGGTTGGGCGTTTCTTCGAGAAATCCGGGAGGCTCCGGAGTCTGCTCCCAAACACCATAAAGGTGATCATCCAGATCATTATTATTGAGGGTTGCCGAGGCTCATTCAAGCTCATTGGCAAAGTGGCAGGCAAGGTGGTGTCCGGCAACAGCACGCCACTCTGGGACTTCACGACGGCACCGATCCTGAGCGTGAGGACACCGGGTGTGAAACCGACATCCGGGAGGAACATTGCTCGCGCTGGGAATTTCTCCTGTCAGCTTAATGTGATCGGAAGGCGCATCCGGGTCCAGAGAGGGGATGGCCGAGAGCAAAGCCTTGGTGTAAGGGTGACGCGGATGTGCAAACAGCTCCCGCGAAGAAGCTGTCTCAACGATCGACCCCAGGTACATCACCGCGACCTGATCGCAGATGTGCGCGACCACGCTCAGATCGTGGCTGATGAAGAGGAATGTGATGTCCAAGTCCTTCTGCAAGGACTTGAGCAGGTTCAGGATGTCTGCCTGAATGGAGACGTCCAGGGCCGCCACACTCTCATCCGCAACCACGAACTTGGGCTGGCAAACCAGCGCCCGTGCGATGGAAATTCGTTGGC
Source organism: Deltaproteobacteria bacterium (assembly GCA_038133845.1). Taxonomy (GTDB): domain Bacteria; phylum SAR324; class SAR324; order SAR324; family NAC60-12; genus JAYPUA01. Next base: position 106,419 of record JAYPUA010000001.1, on the reverse strand, counting down.
GCTGACCTCCGGAGAAGGCGTGTGGGAAACGCCGCAGATGTTCCAGGTTCAAGCGACATTTTGCCGCGATCTCCCGGACTCGAGCATCTGTTTCCTCCCGGGAGGAGGTGAGCCCCATGACCTCCAGCGGTTCGGCGATGATGTCCCGCACGGTCATCCGGGGGCTGAGCGCTGCGTAGGGATCCTGAAAGATCAGCTGCGCTCGGCGACGGAAGTCCTTGAGCTGCGGTTTGCTGAGCTTCGCCAGGTCGTAGTCGACCTCACCATCCTGGTAGCGCAGAGTCCCATTGGTGATCGGTGCTGCCTGCAGGATCGCCCGTCCGAGCGTGGTCTTTCCGGAACCGCTCTCGCCGACCAGCCCGAAGAAGGAGCCCTTGGGGATGTCCAGTGACACGCCATCCACGGCCCGGATCGGTGGTGCCGAGGAGAAGAAGCCCTGCTTGAACTGAAAGTGAACCGACAGGTTTTGAACTGAGATGTGGTTGGGGGCGCTCATCTGTCGTTCTCCGCAGCAGAGGAGCCGGAGCTTTTTTCCAGCAGGAAGCAAGAAGCCGCATGCTCCTCGCCCAGATCCAGAATGGGAGGCACCGAGGCGCTGCAGACTCCAGCCTGGGCCTGTGGGCAGCGCGTGTGGAAGACACATCCGGAGGGGCGCTCCAGCGGGCTGGGGATGTCTCCTGGAATTGGAGTGAGAGGCTGCTCCAGGTCATCCAGCTTGGGGAGTGCGTTGAGCAAGCCCTGCGTGTAAGGATGCTGTGGCGTTCGGATGACCTGCCGGACGGTTCCGGTCTCCACCAGTCGTCCCAGGTACATCACGGCCACACGGTCTGCCGTCTGGGCAATCACGCTCAGATCGTGGGTGATGAACAAAATCGCCATGTGAAACTCTGCCACCAGGTCCTTCATCAGGTCCAAGACCTGGGCTTGAATGGTCACGTCCAGTGCGGTGGTCGGCTCATCGGCAATCAGCAGCTTGGGCTTGGTTGAAAGCGCCATGGCGATCATCGCCCGCTGTCGCATGCCTCCGGAGAACTCGAACGCGTACTGATTGAAGCGTCGCCCGGCATCCGCAATGCCCACCCGCTCCAGCATCTCGATAGACAGCTCCTTTGCCGACTTCTTGGTCAGCTGGGTGTGCAGCAGCAACTGCTCCACCATCTGCTCTCCAATCGTGATCGCCGGCGCGAAGCTGGCCATGGGCTCCTGAAAGATCATCGAAATCGCCCCCCCCCGGACCAGATTCAGATCCCGGTTCTTTTTGAGCGAGAGGACATCAACCCGGCCGCTTTGCGCTTCGAGCCAAATTCGGCTGCTGGGATCGTAAACCGTGTTCCCTGAGTTGAGCTGCATCAAGGATTTGGCCGTCACCGACTTTCCGGAGCCGCTCTCGCCGACCAGCCCCAGGACCTCGCCAGCAGCGATCTCAAAGGAGACGTCCTCAACCGCAGTGATCAACCCCTCATCGGTTCGAAACTGAATGGTGAGGTTTTCGACTGAAATGACTGGAGGCTTCATTTGCGCTCGGAGTAAGGATCGGCGGCATCCCGGAGACCATCTCCAACAAAGACGAAGGCCAGTACAAAGGCGATGAAGAAAATCACCGGGATGAAGTACCACTGATAGTTGAGCAGCACATCTGCCTGCGAGACGTTTTGCATCAGTGCCCCCAGAGAATTGACAGGATCTTTGAGTCCCAGGCCAATGAACGACAACGCGGTCTCCGAACGGACCATGTAGGGGAAGGAGATCATCAAGTCGACAATGATGTAGCTCGTAAAGCTGGGCAACAGATGCTTGCGGATCACATGGGATGACGAGGCTCCACACAGTTGGGCGGCCAGGACATACTCCTGTGCCCGCTCCGTGAGGAGGTGGGTCCGGATGCGCCTTGCCAGTGTGGGCCAACCGACGAAGCCAAGGATGATGGAGATAAAGAAAAACCGGGTCTCCGAGCTCCAGTGGTCCGGCATGAAAGCCGCCAGCGCCATGAAGAGCGGGATAGGGGGGACCGTCCGGATCGCGTCTGTGATCATCTGCAACGCGGAATCAATCCACCCCCCGTAGTAGCCGGAAACACCTCCGATAATCAGCGCGAGAATAAAAGCGATCAGCACTCCGAGGGTGCCTACTGCCAGAGAAGTCCAGATGGCGTGAAGCGTGCGCGAGAAGATGTCCTTGCCGCTGGCATCCGTCCCAAACAGGTGGATTTTTCCACCCTCCGCTCCAAAGAGGTGGCGGTTGAACGTTAGCGCCTTGAGGTCTATATCCAACGCGGTTCCGGGCAGGTCCCACTTCACCTCGACCAGACTGTATTCCCACTCCTGAGGCAAGAAGGTGACGTAGAGGCGCTTCTCCCGGTTTTCCCGCACCACCCAGCGGAAGTTGGTCTTGATCGAGCGTTCTCGCTCTGTGGCATAGATGAACGGTCGCCAGGAAAACCCGTTTTCATCCCAGAACTTCGGAATCTGCGGGGCCCCGTTTTCGTAATTCTTGTCCCGTCCGGCAATCGTGGGATCGTATGGCGAGAGGAAAGGCGCAAAAATTCCCATCAAGATCATGATGATGAGAGACCAGGCCGCTGTCATCGTTGTCCGGTTGCTCTTGAACCGCGACCAGATCAGTTGCTCCTGTGACGCCGTAAAGTAGGCTTCCTTCAGCTTCTGGTCAATGGCGTTTTCGCCTTCTTTGCTTCCTGAAAACATCTTATCCCATCAAGCCTTTGCGCACCCTCGGATCCAGCAGGGCGATCAAGACATCCGTCGCAAAGTTGATTGCTACAATGCTGGCCGTCAGCAAAAAGATGATTGCCCCGGCAAGCTGTTGATCGTTGGACCTGGCAAGCGACTCGATCAAGAGCGACCCCGCCTCCGTGAGAGTCAGGATCATCGCCACAATCGGCAGTTCGTTGAAGATCCGGTTCAGGTCAAACCCCAGAGAGTTGATCACGGGTCCCAAGGCATGACGGGCCGGATAGCGCCAGAGCAGCTTTGAGCCGGTAATTCCTCTTGCCGAAGCCGCGGTCACGTACAACTTCCCAATCTCATCCAGCATGAGCGCACGGACCGTCTGAAGAGCAAATGCTGTTGCCGACCACCCCAAGATGAAGATGGGCAGCCAGGCCCGCGACAGAAAATCGTTGAGTTTGGCCCAAGACCACGCAGCGTCTCTGAACTCTTTCGAGAAGAGTCCTGTCAGCGAATCACCGAAGACCACCGTGGAGAAGAGCATGATGATCAGCGCCAAAAGGAAATTTGGCAACGCGAGGCCGAGATAGCTGATCAGTCTTAGAGAGTTGTTGGTTGCGGCACTCTTGGACTGAGCCGCATAGATCCCGACGGGCACAGCAATCAGGTACGACAGGAAGAGGGCGGCCAGACAAATCCCCAAGCTGATCAGGAACTTGTCGGAGAGGAGTTGGTTGATGTTGAGCCGAAGGATGCAGCTATCACCAAACTCTCCATAGAAAAACACGCTTCCAACCCAGCTTCCCCAGCGCACCAGGAAGGGGCGATCCAGTCCCAGCCGCTTCTCCTCGGCAGCAATGTCCTCGATCGAAATCTGTGAGCCTTGAGTGTTCTTGAAGGCAAGATAGCGCTCGGCACAGGTGCCCGGCACGAGCTCCATTAGCGTGAAGACAATCAGCGAGACCGTCAACAGCGTGATGAGCGCCATCAGCGCCCTGCTGATCACGAATCCTATGAACTGCGGCATTCTTGTTTCAGCTAAATGGGATTGGGATCTTTGGAGTTGTTGGCCAGAGAGGTCACTCCCTGGCCGTTGAAAAGCCCCAGGTTGGGTGGCTTACTTCTCAAGCCACCACTGGGCCGGGCGATATGGATACGTCCGGTAGTACTCATAGGAGGCTGTCTTGAACTCCGTAAAGTTCTTCAGCACGTTGTGATGGTAGATCGGATCCGGAGTCAGAGCCGTCCCGATGAAGAGCAGGTTGCTCGTCATGCTTTCCACCATGCGCGCGCCAAGCCGCTTGAACTCACTGGAACCTTGTGGTGTGGACTGGAAGGCGTTGATGTCCGCAACGAGTTGCTTGACATAAGCCGGAGGCTCAACCCCTTTACTGCCTTTTGAGTCCACCCACTCCGCCCAGAGCATTCCGGTTCGGTGTGCGAAGTAGTTCTCAAAGGGTGGGACCCACAGCTCGTTGTTCCCTAGGATGATTCCCAGCGGCTGACCCTTCTCCCACAGCCCCACATCCAACTGGTTCGAGGATTGTGCCGAACGGTACTCATCCGGAGTGACCTCCTTGACTGTCGTCTTGATGCCCACCTCTGCCCAATGCTGGCCAATCAATTCCACCACTTGGCCGGCAATGCCCTGGGTGGCAAACTGCAGGTTCAGCACCAGCGGTTGACCGTTGGGCAGGTCTCGGGTGCCGTCACCGTTTTTATCAACCACGCCCACCTGATCGAGCAGCTTCTTGGCCCCCTCTGGATCAAACTCGGTGGCAAAGGTTTTCCACTTCGGGTCTACCCACTCCGGCACAGGAGAGAATCCGGTGTACTGCTGGATCGTCCCCTCGCCAAAGTAGGCCACGTTGTTGATCTCCTCGCGGTTGATCGCAATCGACATCGCCCTCCGGAACCGGAGGTCTCCAAAGACTGCCCGCTTGGCCGGGTTCTCGGAGGTGACGTTGAAAGAGATCGCGTGCATTGCGATCTTCGGCTTCAACTGGATGGAGTAGTTGCCTTTCTCCTGATTTTCCAGCAACAGTGGAGCGTCTGCCAACTGAAGCGATTGGGTCTTGTAGTCCACTTCCCCGTTCACCAGTTTCAGCAAGCGCACCTGCTGGTCATTGGCGTACACTTCATCCATCTCGTTGATGTAGGGAAGTTGATTCCCTTGGGTGTCCACCATGTAAAAGTACGGATTTGCGACAAAATGTCGACCTTCCGTGGTCTCCCGGACAACAATGTGACTCTCCAGCGTGGGAGCTGCAGCGTAAGGCAAGCTGGCCACTCTGTCGGGGCTGTTGAGCATCGGGGTTGGGGTGTCCATCCAGTCCGAATTGCCATAGTAGGCCTTGATCGCGTCATAACCATCGGCAAAGCCCAGGCTTTTGGCATATTGATCCGCATTCGCACTGACTGCCGGGTGGAATTTCCCCAGGAAGTGCTTGGGCTGGAAGCCCTGACCATAGTGGGTGGCAAAGTGAGCCAGCAATCCGGGCTTCGGCGCAGGGAGCTTGAAGACGACTGTAGTCTCATTCGGAGTCTCCACCTGCATCCGTTTCCCACCTACGAGGACATAGTCCTTGGGCTTTTCAAACACCTTGGAGTCCAAGGCCAGGCTGTCGTACCAGAACTTGACGTCTGCAGAGGTGAACGGCTTCCCATCAGACCACTTGTGCCCCTTGCGGAGATAAAACGTCAACTCGGTGTAGTCGTCGTTCCACTTCCAGTCCTTGGCCACGTTCGGAACGATCGTCTGCAGATCATCGGAGTAGCGTACCAGGTTGACGTGGCGGGTTGACATGAAGTCCGACGTCCCGGCCTCCGTTGCATTGGAGAGCGCATCCAGGACACCGCCGTGCCTGCCAATCGAGTCGTAGGGAGCGACGACCAGGGGCTCTGCAGGAAGTCGATTTGACAGAGCAGGCAACTGAGGGTTGCCCTGGATCATGCCATTGAACTTCGCAATGTCCGGATTGGCACGGAATTCGAGCTTACAGTTGGCGTTTCGCTCAAACTCCCCCAACTCGAACTGCTGCGGATATTTTCCGGGGGCCACCCCTTTCATGTCTGAAACGGTGACCGCTGGGCACGCCGCCCAGGATGTGGAAGCCAGGCCCAAGATCAGACCTGACAGAAGCAGCCCTTTCCGGGCGACTCGGAGTTTACGTTTTTGACGCATGGAGATCTCCTGAAGGGTTACGTCGGTAAGCCGCTGGCTCCCTGAAATCTGGAGCCTCAATCCTCTACCCCGACATCGATAGGGAACGCGGGATGGTTTCAAATGACACTGTAGGATGCAAGCCAATTGTTAAGGTTTTATTCAAATTTGAGAACAGGATACTCATTTTTCGTTGTTTGCGCTGAGAATCCACAGTAGAGTTTGGGAGTAGCTCCCAAGGCTTTCCTGTTTGGTCCCTACATCCCTTAAATGTCGATGCTTGCTGCTGCTGTCTCCGTCAGCCCGATGATAGGCTGGACCCTGATGGGGTACTTTCTGCTCGCGGCCAACATTGCCGCAGAAAAGTGGCTCCTGGAAGGGTACAACTTCAAGGAGATCAACTTTGCCACCGCGGCGGTGATCATGACGCTGACGGCCCTGCAGGAGTTGGCTCAGCGGGGAAACCTGAAGCGGTTGGCACCGGTGCGCTGGAGGCCGCTGCTGCTGATCAGCAGCTGTACGCTTGCAGCTTGGAGTTGCTACCTCTACTCCCTGGTCGGGCTCTCCATGTTCGAGTACGGCGCCATCAGCCTGCTCGCTCCAGTGGTCATGGCCTGCATCGCCATCCCACTGCTTCGGGAGCGTCCTCCCCGGATGCTCTGGCCGGCCCTCCTGTTTGGCATCACCGGAGGCCTTCTGCTTGTCAAGGGAGAGTGGCACGGGTTGGGAGAGTGGCATTTCCATGCCGTCATGTTTGCCGCGCTGGTGTTTTCCTCCATCCGCTGGATCGTGGTCAAGCGTCTGGGCGGAGCCATCCCCACTCCGACGCTGATCTTCTGGGAACCGCTGCTGGTCCTGCTGACCATGGGAGCGATGCTGGACTTCCCGGCACTCTGGGAAAAGCTCACCCCGGCCTTCCTGACCTCGGCCCTGCTGCTGTTCCTCTCCCGCCAATGCCTGGTGCGCTCCTATCAGTCCAGCCACACCACGGCGACATCCATCGCCTCCTTGATCTACACCAAGCTGGGTTGGACGATGCTGTTTGGCTTCCTGATCTGGGGCACCGTTCCTAGCTGGCTGGAGTGGTTCGGCGTGCTGATGATCATTGCCAGCAGTGCCATGATCGCCCGCACCAGAACCCCCTGACGTCTACCTCATTCTGGTACAGCTTTCAACTCTGAATGTGATTCGACCATGCATTTTTGCAGGGAATTTTCCCAAAACTCCTTGGACCGTGCTGCCGGAAGCAGCCTGGTCTTTCCACACTGACTTTCTCCCGAGATGCTGAGCTGGAGAGGCCGCACTCCGTACTCCACCCAATACCAGGACGTCTACTTTTCCCGCTCCGGAGGGCTCGCTGAGACACAGCACGTGTTTCTTGAGGGCAACGGCCTCCCGGAGCGCTGGCTCGACCGACAGTCGTTCACGATCGCAGAGACCGGTCTGGGAACCGGGACGAACCTCTGGGCCACGCTTCACGCCTGGCAAGCTCACCCTCCTGCAGGATCCGCCTCCCTGAGTTTTCTCTCCGTGGAGCAAGATCCCCTGAGCCGGGAGGAAATGCTTGAGGCGCTGACTCTCATTCCAGAGTTGCTGCCGACTGCCCAGCCTTGGCTCGAAGACTATCCGGAGCGTCCGGTTCAAGGCGAACGCTGGGAACACATCCGGGGGGCCGTTCGAGTGGCTGTGGACTTTCGGGAAGCCTCGGAGGCCTTGCGTGCCTGGGAGCAAGAGCAGGTGGATGCCTGGATGCTTGACGGGTTCAGCCCGGCGAAGAACCCACAGATGTGGACTCCGGAGTTGATGCGGGAGGTCTTTCGCCTGACCCTTCCGGGAGGAACGCTCTCAACCTACACGGTCGCTGGGACGGTGCGGCGTGCTCTTCAGACCGCAGGGTTTCAACTCCGGAAGGCTCCGGGCTTTGGTCAGAAGCGCGAGATGCTCATGGGTCACAAGCCCTCACTTCCCGTGGAGTCCGTAACGCTTCCGGACATCCCTTAACAGATCGGCAAAACGCTGGTGGGCCGGCTCCACCTTCACCGCGCCCTGCATGGCCTTGTGCGCATAGTTGAGCAGAGGGATCATCTGATCGTGCGGAATCAGCGCCACCCGCCGCTGCCGGTGCGTGAAGATCACCACCTGCGCAAACTCAAGCAACAGCGGCACGTCAGAGCGGTTGGGTTGCCGGAGCGAGGTGCGCTTCAGCGCACGGTAGTACGACTCGAGCATCTTCAGCAGCGCGGGCTTGATCGCATCATCCAGCGTAGTGTCTCCGCACCTGATGCGCAGGAACATCAGCCGCACCGCCTCCAGCCGGATCCGCCCCTCCATCACAAAGGGCAGCGGCATCTTGGACTCGATCTGCTGCATCCTCCCGGAGATGCGCAACGCCAGGGAATGCAGCGGGGGGATCTCCTTGAACACTTCCAGCACGGCCATCACCTTGCGGCTGAGCAGCGCCTGCTTGTCCGGAATCAGCCGTGAGGAGAGAATATCGCCAATGAACTCCTCCGACTCGGGCGGCTTGGGCTCGCAGCGGTTGAGCAATGCCAGATCCAGAGGGATGGAGAAGGACGCCTTGAGCAGCTTGATCAGGTGACGGCTCATGTCCAACATCCGGAGAGCGCAGTCCAATTCGCGGATGACAACCGCGTCCGCAGTATTCTCCATCCCCTGCGCGCTCTTGATCAGATCCCGCATCGACACCCGATCCACGTTGACGGCACGAAGCTGCTTGGAGCGCACAGTGAGCAGTTTGCGCTTCCCGGTGTGGTAGACCTGCTTGAGGTAGAGGCGGTAGGCCTGTGCCGCAAGCTGCAGGTGCTTGGGCGTGATGTTTCCGATGTACAGCGGCAAGCAGGCCTGAAGCAGCAGATTTCGATAGTCAGGGAGGCTGCCTTGATGTCGTGAGCTGAGGGCTCCCATCAGCAGCCGGAGCCGAGGCTCCGTCTTGGCCGGAGCGTCCATCAGTTCCTCTGTCCATCCGTTGGCCTCCTGGGAGTCTGCCTGAAACACCAGCAGCACCCTCCCGCTCAGGTGCCCCTGAAGCTCCGGAGCGACCTCCTCATCTTCGTTGAAGAGCCCCCGCAGTCGGTCGACCATGGTCCGACGGTGAATCCGGTGAACCTCTTCCGTAAGTTGGATGAGCTCGCTCTGCAGCGAGCCGAACTCCAGATGCTTCATGCGGAGCACGGGCTTCTTGGGAGGCTCCCGGGTTCCGGAGGCCGAGCGTTGAGGCAGAGAGTTCATGGGTTATCGGGAGAAGTTCTGGACCTGTGCCTGGACCACGTAGCGCTCGTAAACCGCGATCTCCGGAGGCAACGGATCAAACTGCAGCGACCCGATGCCGCTCAGCACCGCCCGATCAAAGTCCCCGGAGCCGCTGGTCTGGATCAGCTCGGCAGCTTCCGGCGTCCCATCCGGAAGGATCTCGAACTGGACGAATGCGCTCAGCCCGATCGGGAAGACCTGCAGGGCAAACGTCAGGTTCTTCAGGCGCTCCACAATCTGCGGGTTGTAGGCTTCCTGAGCCACCTCATACGGATCGCGCTCGTCCTCTTCAGGCTCAGCGACTGCGGAGGACAGATCCGTTGCGTCCGAGTCCAGCTCGGAGAGCGTGGAGTTCTCCGGCTGGACAACGGCGGGTTCTCCTGCCAGGGCAACAATGGCTTCATCAGCAATCCGGAGCAGATCCTCTGGTGCGCAGTACTCGCAGGTTTTTGTCGCCGATTGCTCAATCACCAGCGGCTGCCTCAGGTGAATCTGCTTCACCATCAACTGGGTAAACCGCCCCACCCGGACCAGTTGCGGGAGGTAAAGCTTCTCGATGGCGTACTCCTCTCGCACCTCCTGAAGAAAGCGAAGCACCGTGCTTCGGCAGAGCTCATCCTCGCAGACCTCCGGGTCGGCAGAGTGGTAGCCGCGCCCCTTGATCTGGTCGATCACGACCATGGAGACCAACGGGGCCTGGCGGTTGAGCTGTTCCTGAATCCGGTTGACCACCAGTTGCCGCTCCTCAAGAGACACATCTCCCACGGAGTACAGCGGTCCCAAGGCATTGTTGGATGCCCCAAGAGCCCACGAGGCCGTTGCCAGCCAGATACTGCAACCGATTCCCAACCAACGCTTCATGCCGCACTCCGTGTGTTCAAGATTGAAAGTAGTCAGATGATTGGCTATAGTTCATGGGCTGTGCAGCTTCATCACTTCTGCGGAGCGATCCGGAACCTTAGCAAATCGTATCCCAATGACAGACACCTCCTGGAATCTCATCTTCCTCATCTTCGCCGTGGTCTTCGGCTTTCCCTTCCTGCTGGGCTACCTGTACTATCTGTTTGATCCGAGCCGCAAGAAGAACTGATCTTGCCGCATTCCGGGGGATTTGTCACCCCTTTCTCCTGTCATGGAGCCCCCCGGAAGCCACTTCTCCCACGCTGAGTGCCTTCTTCCACTTTGCTGAGCCGCCTCTGCCCTCTTCCGCACAGGGTGTTCCCTGGAAGTGTTGTGGCCCTGCTGCTTGCAGGACTCTCCGGATGCGCTGAGATCGGGTACTACTGGCAGGCGGCCTCCGGGCACCTGAGCATCCTCCGCAAGAAGCAATCGGTTGAGGAACTCCTCACTCACCCCGACACCCCTCCTGCGCTCACCGAAAAGCTCCGGCTGGTCCAGGAGGTTCAACGCTTCGCTCACCAGGAGCTTCGGCTTCCCGAACGAGCCGGCTACACCGGATACGTCGACCTGCAGCGGCCCTACGTCACGGTCGTGGTCACTGCAGCCCAGCCACTTGCGCTGAAGTCCTACCGATGGTGCTACTGGTTCATCGGCTGTCAGGAGTACCGGGGCTACTTTTTGGAGCAGGACGCGCTGGACTACGCCAGGCAAATGCAGCAAGAGCAGCCTCTTGACGTGTCCATCGGCTACGTCTCCGCCTACTCGACCCTGGGATGGCTCAGCGGGCGGTTCATTCCAGACTACTTCTCCGACCCCTTGCTGAACACCTTCCTTGATCAGGACAACGAAGAGATCATCGCGACCCTGATCCATGAGATCGCCCATCAGGTGGTCTATGTTCCCAACGACACACCGTTCAACGAGTCATTTGCCGTCTTTGTGGAGCAGGAAGGCGTGCGTCGTTTTCTGGACCGGCACGAAGGCTCCGGGTCCATCACTCTGCAGCGCTACCTGGAGAAGCGTACGGACCGGGAGCTGTTTCGACAGCTGATCTCCAGCGCCCTGGAAGAGCTGAAAGACGCCTACGCCAAGGCCAGCTCTGACACCGAACGCCTGCAAGCCAAGGAGCGCATCCTGAAGCAGCTCAAGCGCACCTATGCTTCACGGCGTGAAGAATTCCGGGTGCTCTCCTACGAGCGCTGGTTCTCCCGAGAACTGAACCACGCTCACCTGCTCGGGGTCTCGCGCTACCAGAACCAGGTTCCCATTTTTGCCCGCCTGTTTGAAGAGCAGGGCCGGGAGTGGTCCCCGTTCTATGAGCGAGTCCGGGAAATCGCTCAACTCCCGGAGACCGAGCGCAACCGCTTGCTGGAGATTCTTCAATGACCCCTCAACCTCATCGCTGGAAGGTCGTCCTGCTGGACCGTGACGGAGTGCTCAATCAAGAACCCGGTCCGCCTCTGACACCGGAAGAGTTTCTCTGGATTCCCCAAAGCCCGGAAGCGGTCGCGCGCCTCAAGACTGCCGGAATGCTTGTGGTCGTGGTCACCAATCAGGCAGCGATTGCGCGGGGTCGATTGACAGAGTCCGGGCTGCAGGCCATCAGCGAGAAGATGCAGGCGGACCTCAAGCAGGCCGGAGGTTCGGTGGACGCGATCTACCACTGCCCGCACCATCCGGACTGGGATCAGGGACAGCGCCGGAGCACACCTCAGCCCTGCTCCTGCCGGAAGCCAGAACCCGGACTGCTCGTTCAGGCGGCGGCGGACCTTCACTTCTCTCCTGAAGAGGCCGTACTGGTCGGAGACAAGACCTCCGACTTTGCTGCTGCTGAGCGTTTTGGATGTCCCTCGGTTGGAGTTCGTACCGGCCACGGGGGGCAGGACGGGACCGTAACCTGTGAGCCGCTCCGCTGGTTTCCGGACCTTGCAGAAGCCGTGGAGTGGATCCTGAGCACCTGATGCCATGCTCCCTCTCCCCGTAGGAGAGGATTGGGTGAGGGATAAAGGATTGCGGTTCTTGGCTTCGTGTTGTAGCTTTGCTCGCGTTTTCGTGAGCCCTGCTCACGAGCCAGTTTGCTTGCTTCTTCCCTGAAACCCTTCCGGCATGTTCCAGAACATTCTGGTCATTCGCTTCAGCTCCCTCGGAGACCTGGTCCTCACAACTCCGGTCTATCGCGAGCTGCGACGCTGCTTTCCACAGGCACGCATTACCCTGCTCACCAGCGCAGGGTTTGGCGAGATCCTGGCCAACAGTCCGCACCTGGATGAGATCCACTACCACCCCCGCCAGGAGACCCGGGAGGAGTTGGACCGGCTCACCCGCTGGCTCACGGAGCGGCGCTTTGACCTGCTCTATGACTTGCATGCGTCGCTGCGCAGCCGCTGGATCTCAATGCAGCTTCAGTTGGCCGGAAGTTCTCCGGAGGTCTGGCGCATCAGCAAGCGGAGCCTGAGACGGAGTCTGCTGATTCGGATGCAGCTCAACCTGCTCCGGGGGGCTCGCTCCCAGCGGGAGCAGTGGCTGGAGCCGTTGCGGCGGTTTGTAGGCCGGCCTCTGGAGGCGCACACGGAGCTGTTTCCTTCGGAATTGGATCAGGGGGCGGTTGCTGCGCTCATGCAGCAGCACGGGCTGGAGTCGAAGTGCTTTGTGGCTGTTGGGCCGGGGGCCTCTTATGCGCTGAAGCGCTGGCCTCCAGAGCATTACGAGCGAGTGATCCGCCAGTGGCTGGAGCAGGGGAGGCGGGTGGTGCTGGTGGGAGGTCCTGGTGAGGTTGAGCCAGACCAGCTGCGGCTAAGGCTCGGTCCGGAGGTGGTCAACCTTGCAGGACAGCTTCAACTGCTGGAGTCTGCAGAGCTGCTCCGCCACGCACAGCGGGTGCTGTGCAACGACACCTCCATCGCGCACATTGCAGAAGCCATGGGCACGCCGGTGGACGTCCTCTTCGGACCGACAGTTCGGGAGTTTGGCTACGCGCCTTTTCTTGCAGAAAGCCACCTGCTGGAGCCTCCGCTTCCACTGCTGTGCCGTCCGTGCACACGCGACGGGCGGGGAGAGTGCACGAACCCCCAGATGCTCCAATGCCTGCACAGCATCACTCCGGAGCAGGTGCCCCTACCTTCGTGAGGCCTACGAGAACCACGAGTCCTCAAGCTCGCGCTCAAACAACTCTCCGCGCCAGATCCAACACAGGCGCCCCGGCTTGCGCCACAGCAACGCCCCCTCCATCATCCGGGGCCACTCCTCCTCCTGCACCTGAGTTTTCTCCTGAAGCCAGGCGAGCACGGCACACAGGAGGGTGTCGTGCGTAACGCGCACGTGGAGTCGTCCGGGCCCCGGAGGTGCTTCAAACGCTCGCTTCAGGATCGCCTGGACTCCGGTCTCGCAGCCGAACATGCCCTCCAGCGAGAGCCCCTGCAGCAACCGGTTCACCAGCCCCAGCGGTCCGTGCGCCTCCAGCATCTGAATTGAGGACTCCACGTGATCAATGAACGCTCCGGGCTCTCCCAGAGTCGGGTCATGCTCCACCTCAAGCGCGGCCTGTGCCCCTCGGCTGACGGCCTCCCCAGTCTGCACGCAGCGTCCGGAGGAGCTGCTGGCGAGGTAGTCTAGCCGACCTTGGAACTGGGCCCCCAATTGCTCTGCGGCCTCAACACCTTCCGGAGTCAGGTCCACCTGCATCCCGAAGCGCCCTTCCGGAATCTCCGGACGCACGGAGTGTCGCATCAAGACCACCACGCCCTCATTCGGCGGGAGCAGGCTCAGGGTCGGCTGCCAGTCCGGGAGATTTTGGCGGTTGAAGTACAGGGTCATGTTTTTCCTTTGAAAGCAAGTTCAGCCCGGATCGGAAATGTCTTGCGTGTGGGGTGCGATTTCGTATTGTTTTGCAGTTTGCAGAATTTGCTCTGCACCTTCCAACTTCAAACAAATGTTGTCATGAACTTGAAAGTACGCTCTTGGATTTTGTTGCTGCTGGCCAGCTTGGCTCTGGCTGGTTGTGACTGGAACCGAACGGCCAAGGCTCAGCGTCAAGAATATCGTGCTCTGCGTGCAGAGGGTCCAGCCTACACTCCGTCTACCAACGAGTTGACCCGTCGCAAGGGCTACTTTCAGCAGTCAGAGGGCGACATGGTCAACCAGATGCGCCAGCGCTGAGGCGTCACAGCTCCAACCGAGCGCGCAACTCCTCCACCCGCGCTCGGTTCACTCCCAGGTCCGAGTACCCCAACCGAGATGCCGAGCGCACCTCCACCACCTGCTCGGATGCACTCCAGAAGAACTCCACATCATCAACAAAGCGGAAGACCCGGCTGGTGAACTCGGCATGCAGGTAGTGCTCTGAGAGCGTGACCACCTGGGCCCTCGGGATGTCGTTCAGCACCTCTTGAACCTGCTGGATCGGGTGGGCACCAGCGACCTTCAGGGGGGCCACCTGGTGCTCCGGATCCTGCGCTTGGCTGGAGACGCAGTTCGGACTTTCCGGGCACGGATGCAGCCTTCCTGCGGAGACGCCCAGGGTGTCGGGACGCTCCCCGGAGCAGCCTCCCAGCCAGAGCCCTCCTGCAAGGAGCAGGGCCGTCAGGGTTCGCCCCGAACTAGGCGATGCAAGCGGATTTGCCATTGACGAGACTGATAGTGTTGAAGAAATCCCTCAGCTACCACCTCCTGGCCGGGCTTCAGCGATTCGGCCTGGATGAGTTGACACAAGCTGGAGTAGCAAAAGACCGCGAGCCCTGCGCGTGAGCGCGGGTGGTGCAGAAAAATCAACGCGGCCCCTCGGCGGAGTTTCTGAACCCGCTGCACCTGACCTCGAACCCGCAGAAAGCGGTTCTTGTGAAGCTCCGGATCTACCTCATCCGGAGACATGCGGTTGATGAAGAACAGTGGGTTCTTCCGGGAATAAACGGTTTTCCCTTCATCACGCAGTCGGAGCAGGTAGCTGCGTCTGGAGTCCCGATCGCCCCAGATGCCGAGGCTGAGGTCAAACGCCCGGATCTCGGCGCGTGCGTAGTCCTCGTAATTCTCCGGGAAGGAAAACCGCGTGTCAAAGTAACTGTGACCATCACGGATCAGGGCCAGGTTTGCGTTCCCCTGCATAGTCTCCAGAATCCCCAGCCAGCGTCCGTGACGGTCCTGAGGCTCTTCCGGATTCACCCAGAGGCGAACTCGGTCACCCAAGAGTTCTTCCAGCGCCTGCCGGGCCGGGAGGCCATGCTTGCGGTCTCGGCCCTTGTGCGAGTCCGAAAGCTCTGGGGTGTCCACAAACAGGAGTCGAACGCGCTCGTTCTTCTTCTCCAAGCGACCGTTCTGGTTGAGGTCCACATCGAAGGTGTCCCCATCAATCACGCGGACCTGGTGATCGGTCAGGTCCAGCGTCTGCCAGTGTATCGGAAAGGCCGGATCCTGCGCCTGCAAGGCTCCGGGAAGTCCCAGCTCAAGCAGCCCCCAAAGAATTCCCAGCGCTGCCAGAAATACATTGCGATTGAACCGCAGGTCGCTACGTTGAGAAGTCATGTTTTTCAGACTAGCAGGAACCGATGCAGAAACAAGAAGTGAACCACGCCCTGATTTTCCTGAGTGCCGATGCCTCGGGTTGAACGGATCCGTCGGGCCTCCTGGAGGCGGAGGTGCGTTTGCGCCGTGCTCGGGAGCATCATGCTCTGGGGGCTGGCCGGGTGTCAGTCGCTGTTCTACTATCCCTCTCAGCGCCGGTTCTTCACTCCGGAGATGTTTGGTGACCCCCACGAAAACGTCTGGATCACCACGGCTGACGGAGCGCGCCTTCACGGCTGGATGGTGAAGGCAAAGGCGCCCGCACCACGGGGCATTGTACTGTTTTTTCATGGAAATGCCCACAACATCAGCCACTACTATCTCGCCGTGAAAGGATTTGTCGAGGCGGGCTATCACCTGTTGACATTTGACTACCGAGGCTACGGCCTCTCCGAGGGGGTCCCCAGCCCGGAAGGGCTGTTGCTGGATGCTCAGGCGGTCTGGGAGTTCCTTCAGCAGCGCCCGGAGTTTGCCCCCGGGAAGGTTGTCATCCTCGGACAAAGCCTGGGAGGTGCAGTGGCACTGGACTGGATTGGGCGCACCCGGCCTGAGGGGATTGGGCTGGTGATCTCAGAGTCTGCCTTCTCTTCCTACGAAGCGATTGTGGAAGAAAAGCTCAACCCGCTGGGGATCGTCCGGATCTTCCGCAAACCGCTCGCTTCCGGGCTGTTTGATGACGAACACGCCCCCATCCGCCACGTCGCCCGCGTCTCTCCCACTCCCTTGCTGATTGTTCACGGAACCCACGACACGACCGTCTCCTACGCCCACGCTCAGGCGCTCTTCAACGCGTCTTCCTCCCCCAAGCTCCTCTGGACGATCGAGGGCGGAGGGCACATCAGCATGCTCACCCGACACGGGTCGGAGTATTGGGGGAGGCTCTTGCTCCTGATGGATCAGCTGCTGCTGGACGACACGCCGGATCCCACCTGGACCCTGCGTCCCGGAGTTCGTGCGGGAGGTGTCCACCTGGATCGCCTTGCCATCCGTGCCCACTGAATCCAGCCTCCCGGGAACACGCCGATGCCCTGCACCCTGAGCCTGATCTGCGAAGACGCCGGCGTGCGTCTGGACCGTTTTCTCGGAGGGGTTCCGGAGATCCCTTCGCGCTCGGCAGCACAGCGCCTGCTGCGTGAAGGCCACGTCTACCTCAACGGGGAGCGCTGCCAGGAGGTCGACCTCAAGCTGAAGCCCGGGGATCAGGTCCGTGTGGACGTCCCGGAGGCTCAGCCTGCCGAGGTCCTGCCCGAGCCCGGAGACCTGGAGATTCTGCATGAGGACTCCACCTTGATTGTCCTCAACAAGCCCGCAGGGCTGGTGGTTCATCCCGCTCCGGGGCACGCCTCCGGGACCCTGGTGAACCGACTCCTGGCACACTGCCAGGACTGGTCCGGGGTAGGCGGGGTCATCCGTCCGGGGATTGTGCACCGGCTTGACAAGGACACCACCGGAGTCCTCGTGGTCGCCAAGCATGACCGGGCTCATCAGTTTCTGGCAGAGCAGTTTCGCAAGCACACGGTCAAGCGGCAGTACCGAGCCTTGGTCTGGGGGATTCTGACTTCAGGCGAGGGCACCGTTGACGCGCCGCTGGGGAGGCACCCGATCAGGCGCAAGGAGATCGCGGTGAGAGCGGAAGGACGTGCTGCGGTGACGCACTGGAGGGTGCTGGAGCGCCTGGGAGGGGTCACATCGGTCGCCTGTCGTCTGGAGACCGGCCGAACGCATCAGATCCGGGTTCACTTCCATCACTTGGGAAACCCGCTTGTTGGCGATCCCCAGTACCGGCGCTCCCGGACCACTCACCGGGCTCGCCTGCATCAGGAGGCTCAGGGGGCGCTCGCCGGCTTTCCGAGGCAGGCTCTGCATGCCGAGTTGCTCGGTTTCATTCATCCGGACTCGAAAGAGCCTCTGGAGTTTCGTACGGATCTTCCCCAGGACTTCCGGGAGTTGCTGGACGTGCTCAGGCGGCACCATCGGCCTACGTCGTGACCCGCTTCAGGAAGTGGCGATCACCCGCTTTGGGAGGTACGCTCCGGAAGAATTCCGCCAGGGCTCAGGCGGAGCACCAAGAGCAGCATCGACCCCATGACAACCATCCGCATGTGTGGCGCTGCATCCAGCAAGGGCTGCCGGAGCGGACTGGACTCATCGAGCCACTCGATCACGTGTCCCATGGCCCACAAGGCGGTTGGTTCGGCCTCGATCCAAAGGAACCAGACGACAAACGCCCCGACCACGGAGCCCAGGTTGGAGCCACTTCCTCCGACGACCACCATCACCCAAATCAGGAAGGTGAAGCGGAGCGGGTTGTACGCACCCGGGGTAAACTGTCCGTCCAGCGTGGTCAGCATCGCCCCGGCGATTCCCATCACGGCAGACCCGAGCAGGAACACCTGCCGGTGTCGGGCGACCACATCCTTGCCCATCGCAGAGGCGGCCACCTCGTTGTCCCGGATCGCCCGCATCATCCGCCCCCACGGAGAGTGAAGGGCCTTTACAGCCAACCCAAGGATCACCAACAGCACCGTCAGGAACAGCGCAGAGTAACACAGCTTGACGAACACGCCGGAGGCTGAAACCAGCGTCTCGTTCAACGCAGACTCCTCCTGAATCCCGGAGAGCGCCTGAACGGCTTTCACAAACCATGTAGCCTGCTGCAGTTCCAACTCGTAGGGAACCGGACGCTCCAACCCGGTGACGTTCTTCACCCCCCGGGTCAGCCAATCCTCATTCTTCAGGATCGAGATGGTGATTTCGGAGATGCCCAGGGTCGCGATGGCAAAGTAGTCCGAGCGCAACCCCAGGGAGATTCGTCCAATCAACCAGGCGACCCCCGCTGCCGCGAGGCCTCCGGCGAGCCAAGAGCTAAGGACCGGAAGCCCCAACCCGCCCAGAAATCCGGTCTTCCCGGGATCAACCGCCTCGATGGCTTGGGCGGCTTCGTCAAAGAAGAAGCGGAGGAGCGCGTACCCCCCAACGACTACAAGCACGAGCAGGCTGGCCCGCAAAGCGCCGGGAGCCATCGTCCGGCGCAACCCCAGCACCCCGAAGATCAGCCCCAGCAAGATCAGGAGGCTCATCAGCAACCCAGAGGCTCCGGCCGACCAGGCCTCGCCGACCGGAGAGTGCGAGACCAGAATCGCCGCTAGCCCTCCCACCGCAGTGGAGGCCATCACCCCGGCGTTGAACAGCCCCGCGTACCCCCACTGCATGTTGAGCCCCAAGGCGGTGAGCGAGGAGATCAGACACAGGTTGAAGATCGCCAGCGACACGTTCCAGGACTGTGCAAGCCCCACCCAGAGAAACAGCGCAGCCATGATCAGGAAGCTGGTCCACGCCCGAACCGCAAAACTCACAGCGTTTTCCCTTTGAAGATTCCGGTCGGTCGAACCAGCAGAACGACCACCAGGATGATGAAGGATACGGCAAACTTGTACTCTGTGGAGAGCAGCTGAACCAGCCCGGAAGGCATCCACTCTTCCGGGAGGAAGTACTTCAGGAACTTCCGATAGGCATAGGTAGCCATCACCTCGGAGAAGGCCACGATGTACCCTCCCACGATCGCTCCAACCGGCTGTCCAACGCCTCCCACGATCGCCGAGGCAAACACCGGCAACAGCAGGTTGAAGTACACCAGCGGCCGGAAGCTCTTATCCAGGCCATAGAGCACCCCGGCCAGGGTCGCCAGCGCCGCAGCGATGACCCACGTGACCCGGATGATGGAATCTGGATTGATTCCGGAGAGCAAGGCGAGGTCTTCGTTGTCGGAGAAAGCGCGCATCGCCTTTCCAGTCCGGGTCTTCTGGAGAAACCAGAAGAGCAGGGCCACTGCGAGAATGGCGATCACGATCGTGAGCACCTGAGTCTGCCGGATGGCAAGTCCTTCGCCCAGGCCTGTCCACTTCTTGAAGGCTCCGGCCTTGATGAGGAACTTGGTCCCGTCTGCAAAGAGAATCTCATTGGTTCCCACAAACAACCGGATCAGGCCGTTGAGGATGAACATGACCCCCACCGAGGCGATGACCAGGATGATTGGCTTGCTCTTGCGCTGACGGTAGAAGCGAAAGACAGAGCGCTCCGTGAGCAAGGCCAGCGCCGCAGTGGCCAGGATCGCAAACGGTAGCGTCAGCAAGGCGGTGGGGAGCGGCCCCGGCCTGAATCCCCAGGACTGGAAAAGCCAGGTGAGAAAGATGCTGATCATCGTCCCAAACGCCATCAGTTCGCCATGGGCGAAGTTGGCAAAACGCAGGATGCCGAAGATCAGCGTCACTCCCACCGCTCCCAGTGCCAACTGAGATCCGTAGGTGAGCGCCGGGAGGAAGACGTAATTGCTCAGCAGAATCAACGAGCTGGCGAGGTCATGCAGCATTCAGCCTCCGAGGAAAGTCCGGCGGACCTCCGCGTCCGCAAGCAAGGCCGCGCCAGTGTCCGTGAAGCGGTTCTCACCGTTGACGAGCACGTATCCCCGGTCCGCAATCGCCAACGCCTGACGCGCGTTCTGTTCGACCATCAGGACCGCCACTCCCGTTCGCTTAACCTCCAGGATTCGGTCAAACAGTTCATCCATCACCACCGGAGAGACCCCGGCCGTCGGCTCATCCAGCAGCAAAACCTGAGGACGGGTCATCATCGCCCGGCCGACGGCAACCTGCTGACGCTGCCCTCCGGAAAGCTCACCAGCCGGCTGCCAGCGCTTCTCCCGGAGAATGGGAAACAGGCTGAAGATCTGCTCCATGGTCTCCTGAAAGCCGTCTTCTCTCAGATAGGCCCCGATCTCCAGATTCTCCTCCACCGTCAGGCTTGGGAAGACGTTCTGGGTTTGGGGCACGAAGGCAACGCCCTTGGACACCCTCTGCTGCGGGGTGAGATGCGAGATGTCCTCGCCCCCCAAAAGCACCCGCCCCTTCCGGGGGCGCAACAGCCCGAGCAGCGCCTTCATTGCGGTGGACTTTCCAGCGCCGTTCGGCCCCACAATCACCGAGATGCTCCCCGGCTCGGCTCCCACGGTGCACCCGTTGAGGATGTCTGCACCACCGTAGCCGCCAAACAGGGCTTCTCCAATGAGGGGGAGGGGAGTCATGCGCCTGCAGGAGTTTGATTTTTCAGACCGGTCCCCAGGTAGGCCTCGACCACCTCTTCGTTACGCCGAACCTCTTCCGGAGTGCCTTGAGTAAGAAGCTTGCCCTCGGCCATCACCACGACCGGATTGCACAGGCGGCTGATGAAGTCAAAGTCGTGTTCAATCATGCAGAAGGTGTAGTGGCGCTCTTGGTTCAGGCGCAGGATCGCATCTCCGATCTCGCCAAGCAGGGTCCGGTTCACTCCTGCCCCAACCTCATCAAGCACCACCACTTTCGCATCGACCATCATTGTGCGCCCCAGCTCCAACAACTTCTTCTGTCCTCCAGAGAGATTGCCGGCCAGTTCACTGGCGACGTGCGAGAGGTTCAGGAACTCCATCACCTCCTCTGCCCGCTCCCGGACTCGGCGCTCCTCCGCCTGAACCTGCTGAGGCCGAAACCACGCGCCCCACAGGCTCTCCCCGGACTGTGCACCGGGGACCATCATCAGGTTCTCCCGGACACTCAAGGTCTTGAATTCATGAGCAATCTGGAAGGTCCGCAGGAGCCCCTTGGAGAAGAGATCATGTGCCGGGAGCCCGGTCACATCCTCCCCATCAAGGAGGATCCTCCCCCTGCTGGGGGGGAAAGCCCCAGCGATCAGGTTGAAGAGGGTCGTCTTGCCCGCACCGTTGGGCCCAATGAGCCCGGTGATCGAGCCCGTCTCAATGGTCAGGGTCACCCCATCGACCGCGTGTACTCCCCCAAAATGTTTGACAACGTTCTGAACGGAAATCACTGAGGCGAAAATTACGAAGGTGGGCAGGAGCGATGCGGGTGGGCAGCCGGACAAAATGAGGTGAAATTCTCCCGGCACCGCAAACGAATGTCAAACGTTTTGGCCGAGGAGGCGCTCGCTGGGCAAAGAGTCCGGAGTGGATTTGCAAGGAATTCGCGAGGTTCTCCCAGCGCTTTTGAGGTCCTGATGCTCGGGGAGAGCATGAGTTTGGGCTTGCCAAATTTGAAAGCATCCTTATAGTCTCTGGAGTTTTGGCAACGGCCGAATCACCCATTTCCCAGCGCAACCAGACGCCTCCACATCTGGCGCGCTTGAGCGCTGTTGGATTCAGCCTGCCGCAAACTTCGTAAATCAAACCCTAGCAAGGTCTGTCATGCTTCGTCACTTCCCGAAAGCTCTTCTGGGAGCAGTTCTGCTCGGCGTAGCGCTCTTCGGCTCATCCGGATCGCTCTTCGCGAAGGAGCAACCGATCGCCTTCAGCCACCAGTTGCACGTCTCCCAAAACGGAATTGCCTGTCAGTACTGCCACCTCTACGCACGGCGCTCGTACTCCTCCGGAGTCCCTCCCGTCAGCACCTGCATCGGGTGTCACGGGCCCAACGAGATGAAGGTCGTCCAGCCTGCAGGAGGCTCTCCGGAGCTGGACAAGCTCCGGGACTACTGGGCCAAGGGAGAGCCGATCCCCTGGGCCAAGGTACATGACATTCCGGACTTCGTACGCTTTCCGCACAAGGAGCACATCAACGTGGACAGCAGCCGCTTTGTCGACGAGGCCGGTCGCGGCTGTGACATGGATGCGAATCCGCGCTCCCTGGAGTGCAAGCTCGCCCAGTTTCGGGCTGGGGGCGACCAGCGCTGTCAGGCCTGCCACGGAAATGTCACGCAGATGCAGGTGGTCGTCAAGGTGGATCAGAACTTTGGGGGCATGGGCTGGTGCATGGAGTGTCACCTTCAGGTCAAGGGTGCTGTAGAGCGCAAGCGTGCCATGAACACGCTCGCGGGCTGGTTCAATGCCAAAGAGAACGACGCCAAGCGTGAAGCCGCCATGCACCTGGTTGATGACAACGGGTACCACACTCCGAACATGAACGATTGTTTTACCTGCCATTACTGATTCCCATCACGTTCTTCACCACCGAACTCCCGGAGACTTTGGATGAAAAAAGGGCTTAGTCGAAGAAATCTTTTCAAGTACATGGGCGTGGCGGGAACCACCGCAGTGGCCGCAGGCTGTGAACAGAAGCCGGAGAAATTGATCCCGCTGCTCGTTCCTCCCACCAACTTCGAGTACTCTCCCAGCAACGCCTACCAGTACATGACCACCTGCCGCGAGTGCGAAGCCGCCTGCGGGATGATGGTCACTGTCCGTGAAAACCGTGCTCAGAAGGCAGAGGGCAACCCCCTGCACCCTCTGAACCAAGGAGCCCTGTGCGCCCGAGGTCAGGCGTCGCTGCAGTCCCTCTACAACCCGGACCGCGTCGCCACACCTTCTGGCAAATCAGGGGGGCTCTCCTGGGAAGAGGGGCTCAAGGAGTTCACCAACCGCCTGAGCGGTTCTGAAGGACAGATCGTCTACCTTGGACGCCCTGCTTCCGGAACGGACCAGTCGTTCCTTGAGGAGTGGCTGCAGGCCGTGGGAGGACGCAAGGTGGCCTTCGACCTGCTGAGCCCTTCGGCGGCAGTCGCCGCAAACCAGCTGGCCTTTGACTCCGCCAGCTTGCCGGAGTTGAAGTTTGAGCGGGCGCAGATGCTGGTCAATTTCAGCAGCGACTTCATGGAGACCTGGGGCAACCAAGTGGAGAACGCACGGCGCTTTACCGAAATGCACGCCTATGCAGAAGGTACGCGTCGACCTTATGTGCATGTCGGCCCGCACCTCTCCCTCACCGGAACAAAGTCCGACCGCTGGATGGTCATCAAGCCCGGAACCGAAGGGCTGGTTGCGCTGGCTCTGGCCCATGAGGTCCGGAACAAGAAGGGGGGCTTCGATTGGCTGGAAAGCTACCTTGCCGCCTACACCCCGGACCAGGTCGCCTCTGCTGCTGGAGTCGATGCCGAGAAAATCCGGGAGCTGGCTGAAGAGATGGTACAGCATAGCCCCAGCCTGGCTATTGGAGGAGGCCCGATCGCGGCTTCCGAAAGTGCAATGGAGACGCAAGTTGCCATCAACATCCTCAACGCTGTTGCCGGGAACCTCAACGAGACGGTGGTCTTTTCAGAAGCTTCTCACCAAGAGGTCGCCTCTCACCAAGAGGTCGTCGAGTTGGTCGCCGACCTGAACGCGGGCAAAGTTCGAGTGCTTGTGGTCGATGATGTGAACCCGGTCTACGCGCTTCCCCCGGAATTGGGCTTCGCGGAGGCCATGAGCAAGGCTTACGTGGTCAGTCTGGCGTCCCTGAAGAGTGAAACCAGCCACTTGGCAAACCTGGTTCTGCCCGCCTTGACTCCCTATGAGACTTGGGGGGATGCCAACCCAAGAGACGGCGTCTGGAGCCTGCAGCAGCCGGTGATGGCTCCCGTCGACATGTTCGACGCTCGGGCCCGTGAAGACATCCTGATGACGGTAGCCAAGTCGCTGCGCCGCACGGCCTTCGAGGGGGTCGAAAATTATCGCGACTACCTGCAGCAGGCGTGGCAGGCCATCCAGACTCAGGTAGGCAACACGCAGCTGTTTGAGAACTTCTGGATTCAGGCTCTGGAGACCGGAGGAATCTTCCGGGCATCAGGGAGCACGAACGTCGAGCTCTCCCGGCGGGTCACTCAGGTGAGCCCAAGTGCTCCCAGCCTGGATGGGCTGGCCCTGCTGGTCTCCCCATCCCTCCTGCTTGGAGATGGCAGTGGAGCAAACAAGCCCTGGCTTCAGGAGTCTCCCAACCCGGTGAGCCAGATCGTCTGGGACTCTTGGGTGGAGATTCATCCGGAGACTGCAGAAAAGCTGGGGATCCAAGATCGAGACGTGGTGGAGATCACGACCCCTCAAGGCTCGCTGACCGCCACCGCGATTCACTTCTACGGCGTCCACCGGGACGCGATCTCCATTCCGATCGGTCAAGGCCACGAGCACTCCGGGATGACTGCCGACGGCTTCGGCGTCAACGTGATGAAACTGCTTCCGGCCAAGCTGGATGCCTCCGGGACCTTGGCCTTCCTGAGCACCTCCGTTGAGGTCAAGGGCACCAACGCCAAGGGATACACGGTCAACGTGGACGGTGGCCCCCGCCAGGCTGGACGAGACATTGCCGCAGCAACCACCGTGGCGGCGCTGACCTCTGGAGAGAAGGCGAAGCACGGGCACAAACGCACTACCGAGACCTATCCGGACCGTGCTGAGACCGCCGGCTACTACAAGCCGTACCGCTGGGGAATGACCATTGACCTGGATCGCTGCAACGGATGCTCGGCCTGCGTGGTCGCCTGCTACGCAGAGAACAACATCCCGGTCGTGGGCAAGGAGCGTGTTGCCATCGGCAGAGAGATGTCGTGGCTACGGCTGGAGCGCTACTTTGAAGGCTATGGAGATGATATCGAAGTCCGGATCGTCCCAATGCTCTGTCAGCAATGCGGAAACGCAGGGTGTGAGCCGGTCTGCCCAGTTTATGCGACCTACCACAACCCGGAGGGGCTGAACGCGATGATCTACAACCGCTGCGTCGGGACGCGCTACTGTTCCAACAACTGCGCGTACAAGGTCCGGAGGTTCAACTGGTTCAGCTACGATTTCCCCGCCCCACTTCATCAACAGCTCAACACCAGCATGACGACTCGAGACGTCGGTGTGATGGAAAAGTGCAACTTCTGCGTCCCGCGTCTGACAGCCGCCAAGCACCAGGCCAAGGCCTTGGGCCGCGACCTGCGCGATGGCGAGGTCCTGACCGCGTGTCAGCAGACCTGCCCGACCCAGGCCATCACGTTCGGGAACCTGGCGGACCCCAACAGCAAGGTGTCTCAGCTGGCCATGCGTGAAGACATGGACCACCGAGAGCGGCAGTACGAGGTGCTTCCGGAGTTGAACTACAAACCTGCGGTGACTTACCTCAAGAAGGTGAACACCCGTGAAGTCGGTGGACACACCGATGAAGCAAATCACGCCTAAAGCATTCATCAGGAGACTTCCCCATGCACGCAGCTGCGTTGAACCAATACGATCCGGAAGCGGGCCGTGTTGTCATTGATGAGCACCTCGGGCATCCCGGCATTGAAGCAACGACTCTGGACTACGGCCAGATCAATGATGACATGCTGGCGATGCTGGAAAAGCCTCATCCGTCCTACTTTCTCCTGCTCCTCGGGTTCCTGACTGCGCTGGGACTTGGAGTGCTCAGCCTGGCCATTCAGGTAGATGTTGGAATCGGCTACTCCGGGATCAGCCACCCCATCATGTGGGGCTTCTACATCACCAACTTCGTCTTCTGGGTCGGAATTGGTCACGCCGGAACGTTGATCTCAGCAGTCTTCTACCTGACCCGGGCGCCTTGGCGGACTGCGATCTACCGCGCCGCTGAAGCCATGACCGTCTTCGCCGTGATGACGGCGGGGCTCTTCCCGCTCTTGCACACAGGCCGCCCCTGGCTGGCCTACTGGCTGATTCCCTATCCGAACGAGCGGTTGCTCTGGGTGAACTTCAAGTCTCCCTTGCTGTGGGACGTTTTCGCCGTGTCGACCTACATGACGGTTTCCATAATGTTCTTCATGCTTGGCTTGATTCCGGACATGGCCATTCTGAGAGATGAGGCCATGCGTCGAGGACAGAAGCTCAAGGCGCTGATCTATGCCCCCATGGCGCTGGCGTGGCGCGGGACCAACCATCAGTGGGTCCACTACATGCGCGGCTACCTGATCTTTGCTGCGCTGGCCACCCCACTGGTCTTCTCCGTGCACTCCATCGTGAGTTGGGACTTTGCCATGTCCTCAGTTCCTGGCTGGCACACCACCATCTTCGCCCCCTACTTTGTTGCCGGAGCGATCTTCTCCGGACTGGCCATGGTGATGACCGTGCTCATCCCGGTCCGGGTCGTCTTCGGGCTAGAGCAGTACATCTCCACCCACGTGGTCAACAGCGTCTGCAAGGTGATCATCTTCACCTCCGTGGTCGTCGGCTATGCCTACGCGACGGAGTTCTTCATCGCCTGGTACAGCGGCAGCCCCTACGAGAGAGCGATCTTCTACTTCCGCCCATTCGGAGAGATGACCAGCTGGACCCTTACCGGGGACCACAAGATCACCTTCCCACAGATTGCCTTCTGGTTGATGGTCTTCTGCAACGTCATCGCCCCCATTCCGCTATGGCGCAACAAGGTTCGCCACAATCTGGTCGCCGTGTGGATCATCTGCGGATTGATCAACGTAGGCATGTGGTTTGAGCGCTTCAACATCGTGGGAAGCTCTTTGCAGCACGAATACATCCCAGCCTCCTGGGGTGAGTACTGGCCGACGATCGTCGAGGTCGGCATCACCATCGGAAGCTTCGGATTCTTCTTTACCCTGTTTTCCTTGTTCGCGAAGAACCTGCCGCCCATGGCCATCATGGAGTTGAAGGAAGCCGCGAACCCACCTCTGAAAAATCCTCCGAAGGAGCATTGATGGCTAAGTTCACAGGCGTTTGGGCAACGTTTGCCTATCTGGATGAAACGACGGAAACGATTGAGGAGGTGCGTCAAAAAGGAGTCCAGCCGACTGTTCTGTCGCCCTGTCCTCGCCACGAGATTGATCACGCGTTGGGCGAGCCTCAGAGCATTGTCCCCTGGATCGCTCTCGCCTTTGGCGCGCTGGGCACTTTCATTGGCTTCAGCCTCCCGGCCTGGACCGCATCCGACTGGGTGTTGCCTGTCAGCGGAAAGCCGATCCTGGCCATCCCTCCGTTTGCCGTGATTGGCTTCGAGTTGACCATCTTGATGGCCGCCTTTCACACGCTGGCCGGGATCGCACTCCTCGCGGTGATCGACACCCTGCGGAACCCGATGCCCAGCAGTGTCAAAAAGTATGTCCGCTTCCAAAGAGATCGGTTTGGGGTGGTCGTGCCCTGTGAGGAGACTCGGATTGAGGAGTTCACTCAGATCATGAAAAAGAATGGAGCAGAGGAGGTACATGCCGAACGCAACTAGTATCCTCAAACGCCTTGTCTCCGGAGTGTTGGCGCTCGGCATGGGGACCTCGCTGGCCTTGGCGGTGGACCTCTATCCGTACTTCGATCCCAAGGAAGACGGGTTCAACATCAAGAATGACGACCGCCCTTGGTTTGACGGCAAGGACTACCCCTTCTATCGCGACATGTACGATGGAAAAAGCCTGAAGCCCCAGGAGGAGGGGACCTATCAGGAGTTCCCGGAGCAGTCGATCCCGGTCCGGATGGTCCTCGGAAAACTCGTCCCGATCTACGACCCGTTCATCCCCTCCGTAGCCGGAGATGGGTCCGGTCCGGACGGTCACCCTCGTGAGTTCTATCCCAAGAATCCCACACAGGGAACTCCGGCTTCGATCCAGCGTGGACAGGTGCTGTTCAACACCTACTGTGCGGCGTGTCACGGAGCCG
Source organism: Deltaproteobacteria bacterium (assembly GCA_038133845.1). GTDB lineage: Bacteria > SAR324 > SAR324 > SAR324 > NAC60-12 > JAYPUA01. The sequence continues at coordinate 78,461 of JAYPUA010000001.1, read as the reverse complement.
ATGGTCTGGCCAACACCGTGGCTGTCCAGAAAGGGGTTCCCGCTCCGCCGCTTGTCGCCTTCTTCAAGATGCCCACGGCGGAATCCCACCTCTACAACAAGATCAAGTATGGCAGCTTCTATCAGACCCCGCGGGGCTTGATGCCAGCTTTTGGAGCGCAGACATCCGTTCAGGATCGCTGGGACATGGTGAACTATATGGTGAGTGATCAGTTCGGTAAGGAGATTCAATGAAAGAGATTGCGGAAAAATCACTCTTTGAGATCCCCAAGGGGATCAGGACCCTGCTCTGGGTCTTCATCGTTGCAGGCGTTGCCATGTTCCTCTTTGGACAGACGGGCGACAAGGATGCGCTGACCCGGGTCTGGCAGGTCTTCTTGATCAATGTGGTGTTCTGGGGCGGACTGGCCCAGGCCGGAGTGATCTTTGCGGTGATTTGGCAAATTACCGACGCCAAGTGGGGCCGACCCTTCAAGCGCTTGGCCGAGGCCTGCGCCGGGTACCTCCCGGTTTCCTTTGTCCTGTTTCTGGTGGTCTTTTTCGGAAGCACGGTGCTCTACGAATGGACACACACCCCGTTCCTGCATCACGGACACGCGGTCAAGGCTGGCTGGCTGAACCTGCCCTTCTTCATCTCTCGGAACATCTTCTGGCTCCTGTTGCTCTACGGCATCTCCTATTGGTTCGTCAAGACCTCCATCAAGCCGGATATCGCCCTCGCCCGCAAGCTGTTGGGGAGCAAGTGGGGCGGTGCATTTGCCGACAAGATGCTCCAGGGATACGGAGATCATGAAGATGAGGTCGTGCGCCTGGAGTTGCTCTCTCGCAGGCTCGCTCCCGCTCTGGCGATCATCTACGGATTGGGAGGCTCCTTCCTGGCTTGGGACTTTGTGATGACCCTCGATCAGGAGTGGTTCAGTACGCTGTTCGGGGTGTTCTTCCTGATCGGCAACATGCACGCGTTCCTCGGATTGATGCTGGCCATTTCTGTCACCGTCCGGACCAAGTTCGACCTCTCGGACTACATCACGGTCAATCGTCTGCACGACCTGGCCAAGATGGCCTTTGCCTTCACGCTGCTTTGGACCTACATGGGGTACTCTCAGTATCTTCCGATCTGGTATGCCAACCTCCCGGAAGAGACCCCCTACTTGATCATCCGGAGCATGCAGCAGCCCTGGCAGACCTTGTTTGTGATTGTCTTCCTGTGGCTGTTTGTGAGCGTCTTCCTGGGACTGCTGCCCAAGACGCTGTGTCGCAACCCCGGATACATCCGGGTCATGGGCATCTGGATTGCCATGGGACAGTGGCTGGCGATCTACCTGATGGTTGTTCCCTCCCTGCAGCATGAAGGGCACTACCACATCTACCTGGGACTGACCGAGTTGTTGATCACTCTGGGATTCTTGGGGGCCTTCTTCCTGTCCTACCTGTCATTCCTCGGGAAGCTTCCGATTCTTCCCATTTCAGACAAGCACCTCTGCAAGACCTGGCACGGTCACTGAGCCTCTTGAACCTGGAGCCTTCACGGTTCCAGGTCCGCCGTCCTTTGCGGTCTCTTCGATCCACGCTCCTCTTGGCACTCCTCTGGAGCATCTGGATCCCTCTGCTCTCTGCTCAAGAATTCCAGCCTTTCGAGGATCCCTACATTGATCCGGACGCGGCCTCTCCGCAGGGGAGGGCTTCACGAGACTCCGGGGTGATGCTGGGGCTCGGCTACGGACTGCACCCGATGTATGTGGTGGCCCCTCCGGTAATGGTCGGCTGGTATCAGGAGCCTTGGATCTTCGGCTACGAGAAGGCTGACACCAAGGGTCTGCAGGCCTTCACCAATGAGCGCATCGAGGCATTTGGGGTGTCCCGGTTTCGAAACGACATGGTCTTCGGAAAGTACTTTGTTGGAGAAACTGTGTGTTTGATCTCAACTGTGGAGCAGCGCCAAATGGACCTCTGGTACCGCACCTTCAACCGTGAAGGTCAAGGGTCTGCCAAGTTTGATCAGCACCTCTCGGCGACCGTGCTGACGGCGGGAATCGGTTTGCTGGGTTTTGAGGAGAACACCTTCTTTGGAATCGACCTGATCCGCTATGCGTTTCCAATGAGCGAGTCTGTCGAGGTACGGGAGCACTACGAGACCTGGTCACTGCTGAGCGGAAGCCGGGAGCAGCTGGATCAGAACATCAAGGAGCGCAACGAGGAGTGGCTGGATTTGCTTAAGCTCCCGTCCGGATTTGTGGTGTACTGGGGCTTCTGGTTCTGAGCCTCAGGAGGGGGCAGCTTCGGCCGCCTCCTGAGTTGAAAGCGTGCGCGCGTACCAGCCCAGGACTCCGAACGCCAGCGCCAGAATGGGCAACGCCAGCAGGTTCACCCACTGCCACCCAAACAGGTTCAGGAGCACCCCGGCCATCAGTGAGCCCGTCGCGGCCAGCGCAAACACGATCAGGTCGTTGACGCCTTGGACAGTCGCCTTCTCCTCCGGGAGGTAGGTTTCCGTAAGCAGGGAGGTGCCTCCCACAAACATGAAGTTCCAGCCGACTCCCAACAGGATCAGAGCAACCCAGAAGTGCCACCAGGTCTGCCCGGACAGGTTGATGCCCACACAGATGACATTGAGCAGCACCCCGAGCGCCATGATCCGGACAGCCCCAAAGCGCTGGATCAGGTTGCCGGTGAAGAAGGAGGGAGCATACATCCCGACAACGTGCCACTGAATCACCAGGGCCGCATCCGGAAACTCGTGGTGGTGGTGTGTCATGGCCAATGGCGTGGCTGTCATCACCAGCGCCATGACGGCATAGCCGAGGGAGGCACTCGTCAGCGCGGCGATCAGCTTGGGCTGTCGAAAAACCAATGAGAGCGGACGCTTCACGGAGCCTTCCGGACCACTGCTCATGGGGGGCAGCCGGACAAACATCAGGAGCAGGGCGATGATGGCGTACAGGCCGATGATCGTCAGGTAACTCCCGGCAAAGCGAGCCTCCGGAAGGAGATCTCGTGCAAAGGACGCAATGCCCGGGCCGAGGATTCCGGCGACCAGCCCTCCAGCCATGACCAGCGAGATCGCCCGGGCCCGGAAGTCGGCCTCTGCAACATCGACTGCAGCAAAGCGATAGAGTTGCCCGATCCCCAGCAGCAGGCCGATGCAGTAGATCGACAGGCAGAACAGGAAAAAGCTCTCCAGCATGATCGCATAAGCAGCGGTGCTGGCTCCCAAAGCGCCCAGAAACACGCCCAGAAAGAAGATCGCTCGCCTGCCAAAGCGGCGCATGAGCAAGGAAGCGGGAAGCCCGGCGGACATGGTGCCCAGAAGGTTCAGGGAGAGAGGCAAGGTCGCCAGCGCCTTGTTTTCCGCAATCGCATGCCCCACTAGCGAAGCGGCAGCAACGTTGAGGCTGGCGGAAGTTGCCGAGAAGGCAAAACAGACCCCCAGCAGTCCGACCTGGGCTCGAGAAGAGAGCATGAGAACAAGTCCTGAATTGACAAAGTGTTTGAAACCTCTAAGCATATCGAGACTGCGGTCTGAAACCAAGCGTTAATCGCACTTGCTGAAACTCGATGAACTGGCTCGATTACTGGACTTTCTACAACGTAGGCGTTGGCCTCTTCGCCTTGGCAGGGGTGTTCCTGCTCGTCAAGTGGATCTTTATGAAGAAAGGCCGGAAGAGCTCAGACCCGGAAATTCGCTTCCGCCACTGGCGAGAGCACTTTGAACAGACGGAGGAGCGTCTGCAGGACCTGCTCGTTCAGTACCCGGCACTTCCCAAGGAGGCAGCCAAACTGCTCCGCAAACAGCACAAGAAAGACCGCAAGCAGGAGCAGAAGAAGAACTCCGAGGAGCAGCGCAAGCTCACCCAGGAAGTCCGGACCCTGCTGGAATCGGGCAAGAGCAGCAAGGAGGTGCTGCAGCAGCACTCGAACCGGATCTACGTCCTCGACTTCAAGGGCGACGTGATGGCCAAGGCAGTTGCGCAACTTCGGGAGGAGATCACCCTTTTGCTCAAGATCGCGCAGCCTTCCGATGAGATTGTCCTGCGGCTGAGCAGTCCGGGAGGAGCCGTCGCGCAATACGGGCTGGCCAGCTCTCAGGTTGCCCGCCTGAAGCATGCCGGGCTTCGCTGTGTGGCCTGCATCGACGTGGTCGCTGCGAGTGGAGGGTACATGATGGCTACCGTGTCAGACCACATCGTCGCCGCCCCCTTTGCCTTCATCGGCTCCATCGGAGTGGTCGCCGGAATGCCCAACTTTCATCGCCTGCTCAAGAAGAATGAGGTCGACTACCATCTGCTGACCGCAGGCAAGTACAAACGCACCCTGACCCCGTTTTCCGAGGTTCAGGAGGAGCACCGGGAGAAGCTTCAGGCCGACTTGGAGGCCATCCACGAGGCCTTCAAGAACCTCGTTGCCGAACACCGCCCGCAGCTTGATATCGAGGCGGTTGCCACCGGAGAGGTCTGGCTCGGATCTCAGGCCCTGGAGAGAGGGCTGGTGGACGAGTTGGGAACCAGCGACGACTACCTGATGAAAAAAACGGAAGCAGGGTGTGAAGTGATTCTGGTCAGCACGGAGCAGCCTCAGTCACCGCTCGATAAAATTCTGCAGTTGCCCCAGGCGATCCAGAACCGTTGGAGCCTTCCAGACTCTCCGGAATCTGCGTTCTGGGGGCACTCTCCTCACTCTTGACGAACGAATGAACTTGAAACGAACTCTGGGACTGCTGGGACTGCTGGGCGTGAGCCTCCTTGCAGGATGCAAAGGGCCTGCGGTGCTCAGCGAAGGGAACCTGCTTCCTCACATGAAGAAGCCGGCGCTGGTCCTCTTCGGAAGCCGCCCTGTCCGCATTCCCCGCCCAGAATGGGAGCAGTTGACCCGAGACCTGGAAGCTCGCCTGACCCGCATGCCGCAATTCGGAGACCTGGTCCTGCTTCAGACACAGCAACAGCGTTGGCAGGAGGTCGCTGAACTCAAGCCGTCTCAGACGCAATATCAGACCACCCTGGTTCTCACCGGAGTCTCGGACAAGGAACTGGCCGACACCTTGCGACAGTCTTATCAGATCGAGCAGGTTGTGGTGTTTCACCTGGAGTCCTACTCGTGCACACGAGAGTGCCCGGCTACGCGGCAGTGGCTGCTGCGGCTGATTGTGCTGGATGCTCAGACCGGAAAGCCCGTGTACCGCATCCGCATGCAGCACCAGCTGACTCAGGAGGAGGAAGATCCGGAGCAGACGGTTCTGCTGGCACAGCGCCTGACCTCGGAGTTGTTCGACCAGTTTGAGCAGGAGTTCACCGTGCCTTGGCATCAGTGGCGTTTTGAGCACCTCAAGCCCGAACCGGTCCGGACGGCACGACCCTCTCTGGGAATTTAAGACGACCATGCACTACTCCGACTGGGCCTCGCGCTGGGAAGAGGACCGAATCGGCTTCCACGTCCCGGAGGTCAATCCGCGCCTGATCCGCCACCAGGATGTCCTACTGAATCCTCGTCCGCGGAGGGTTCTGGTTCCTCTGTGCGGAAAGTCGCTTGACCTGCTGTGGCTGATGGAACGTGCCGACGAGGTGGTGGGGGTGGAGCTGATCCCCAAGGCGGTTCACGACTTCTTTGAGGAACACACCCTCTCTCCGGAGGTCGAGGATCTGGGTGCCCTCCAGCGGTTTCAGGCACACAACCTGACCATCTACCAGGGAGACTTTCTGGCGCTGACTCCGGAGCAGGCGGGAACCTTTGACGCCGCATACGACCGGGCTTCCTACATCGCCTTGGATCCGCAAGAGCGTGAAGATTACCGTCCGCACCTGATGCGGTTTCTCTGTCCGGGAGCTCGCTTGCTGCTGGTCACCCTCGACTACCTGCCCCGCACCGGAGGTCCGCCCTACAGCGTTGGAGAAGAAGAGGTCCGGAACTTCTTGGGTCCTTACGGAACGCTGAAGGAGATCGAGCACCACGACGCACTTCCCGAGAGCACCAACCTCCAGAAGCGGGGGATTACCAGCATCTTTGAAAACACCTACCGCTTTGTCAGGAACCCATGACTGTTGTGGCCGTCATTCCGGCACGCTACGCCTCCACGCGCTTCCCAGGGAAGCCGCTTGTGCCGCTTGCCGGCAAGCCCATGATCCAGCACGTCTGGGAGCGCGTCTGCCAAGTTCCTCAGGTCTCTGAGGTGCTGGTAGCCACCGACGATGAGCGCATTTTTCAGGCAGTCGAATCCTTTGGCGGAACCGCGGTGATCACGTCTTCCGATCACGCCACCGGAACGGATCGGATTGTTGAAGCCGTCTCCGGACGCTCTGAAGAGTGGGTGCTCAATGTCCAAGGAGACGAGCCCGTGATCAGCATCCGGGATCTGGAGAACCTGATCTCTCAGGGAACCGGCACTCCAGACACGAGGGTGGGGACTCTCGTGTTCCGCATCAGCGAACCTGCACAGCTGCACGACCCAAACATCGTCAAGGCGGTGGTCAATCCCCAGGGACAGGCGCTGTACTTTTCCCGCTCACTGGTTCCCTTTCCCCGAAAGCCCGGGCCGGAAGGGCTCTGGGCCTGGAGACACCTGGGGGTTTATCTCTACCAAAGAGAGTTCCTGCTTCAGTATCACCAGTGGCCCCAGACTCCGCTGGAGCAAACAGAGCAGTTGGAGCAGCTGCGGATTCTGGAGAACGGCGTCCCGATTCTCTGCGTACAGGCACATTTTGATGGAGTCGGCGTCGATGTTCCGGAAGATGTCCCCAAGGCGGAATCCCTGTTACAGTCTCTGGCACAACAGAAAGAAAAGCGTTGAGAATTCCGGGAAAAATCTTGCCTTGCGCCGGCACCTTCCATAGGATTGTTCGCTGTTGAACCCTGACACACAACGCCTCATGCTGATGGACCAAGCGCCTCAATCGGCCTCAATCAGAAATACCGAATCTGGCGTCTCCGCTTCCCATTCGCTTGACCTGCAACGGCTTCCGCAGCACGTCGCAATCATCATGGATGGCAACGGCCGCTGGGCCAAGCAGCGCCTGTTTCCAAGGTACCAAGGACACCGCAACGCAGTCCGGGCGGTCCGGGCCACGGTTGAGATCGCTGTGGAGTTGAAGATCCAGGCTCTCACCCTGTACGCCTTCTCTACCGAGAACTGGTCTCGGCCCGAGCGAGAGGTTTCCACCCTGATGGAACTGTTTGCCGAGTACCTGGAAAAAGAGCTGGAGACCATGCTTCAGCACAACGTGCGCTTTCGGCTGCTTGGAGAGCGTCGGGACCTCCCGGAGTTTCTGCAAGAGCGTCTCTCCCGCGCGCTGGCATCCACTGCCGGCAACACCGGGCTCTTGCTGAACTTGGCGGTCAACTACGGCGGCCGCGCCGAGCTGGTGCGTGGGGTCCGGATGATCGCGGAGGCCGTGCGCAGCGGCCAACTGAATCCGGAAGACATTGACGAGGCGCTGATTGCACGCCACACCTACACGGCCGGAGTCCCAGACCCGGACCTGATCATCCGGACCAGCGGGGAGCAGCGGACCTCCAACTTCCTTACCTGGCAGTCGGCTTACTCGGAGCTGTACTTTACGGAGGTCCTCTGGCCGGATTTTGGGAAGTCGGACTTCATTGACGCACTCCGAGAGTATCAGAACCGTGCTCGGCGTCTGGGTGGAATTGATCCGGTCGAGCCTTCGACAGGGGCACCGTGATGCTGGAGCAGCTCAAAAACCCCGATGTGCAGACCCGCGTCAAGAGCGGCCTCCCGCTGGCGGCAGGAGTCGCGCTGCTGCTGGGATACGCACCGGTCAGTTGGATCGCCATCATCGTCACCGCAACCGCTGTTCTGGGAGCTTGGGAGTTCGGGGAGATGTTTGCCAAAAGCCCTGGGCAGCTTCCCCAGTGGATGCTTCCGGGGACCGCATTGCTGACGGGAATCGGGGCGCTCGCGGCTGGACCTGCCGGCATGACGGCGCTGCTGGTCCTGTGTGTGATCGCCTGGTTGATTCACGAGCTGATCTACCTCCCCAAGGTCGCCCAGATGGAGCTTTATGCACTCGGGAACGGCCTGTTCGGCATGCTCTGGGTGGTCTGGGGCATCCACCACTTCATCCTCGTCCGGATGCTTCCGGAAGGAGTGGCCCTGCTGTTCTTCCTGCTCCTGGTGATCTCCTTCAGCGACATCGCCGCCTACTTTGGAGGAAAACGCCTCGGCAAGACCCCGCTTGCTCCGGCCATCAGTCCCAAGAAGACCTGGGAAGGCAGCACCTGCGGCGTCATCGCAGCCGCTCTGGTGGGCATGATCCATGCTGGGCTCTTTCTTTCCCTAACGTGGATCCAGGCGCTCCTGCTGGCCGTGGCCGTGGCCGTTGTTGGACAGGTCGGTGATCTGGTCGAGTCCAAGGTGAAGCGACTTTGCAACGTCAAGGATTCGGGGTTCATTCTTCCCGGTCACGGTGGAATCCTGGATCGCGTGGACGGTCACCTGCTTGCGGCACCGCTCTTTTACTACCTGATGCTCCTCACATGAACGCCCCCAAGTCCATTGCTGTCCTAGGGTCGACCGGGTCGATCGGAGGCAGCACCTTGGACATTGTGCGCCAATTTCCAGAGCATTTCCGGGTTCACGCCCTGACCTGCCACTCCTCCCTGGAACGCCTGACCGAGCAGATCCGGGAGTTCTCGCCAGTCACGGTGACCATCACCGACCCTTCCTCTGCACAGATTCTTCGTGAACAGTTTCCGGAGTTGGTCGTTCAGATCGGCATCGAGGGGCTCTGCCAGACGGCGCAGGCTCCGGAGGTGGACCTGGTGATCGCTGGGATCGTCGGCGCAGCGGGATTGCCTCCGGTCTTTTCCGCAGTTCGTGCTGGCAAGGCCATCGCGCTGGCCAACAAGGAGCCTCTGGTGCTCGCAGGAGAGCTGCTAATGCAAGAGGCACAGCGCAGTGGAGCGCTCCTCTTGCCTACGGACAGCGAGCACAACGCGATCTTTCAGGCCCTGCAAGGGCAGGCGCGTGATCGAGTCCGGCGCTTGATCCTCACAGCCTCCGGCGGCGCTTTCCGGGACCGCCCGCTGGACACCTTCGACCAGATCACTCCCGAGGAGGCCCTGAATCATCCAAACTGGGAGATGGGCCCCAAGATCACCATCGACTCTGCGACCATGATGAACAAGGGGCTGGAGGTGATTGAGGCGCACTGGCTGTTTGGCGTTCCGGTCAACGCAATTGAGGTCGTTCAGCACCGCCAGAGCATCGTCCACTCGCTCGTCGAGTATGTGGACGGCTCCTTCCTGGCTCAGCTTGGGCAGCCGGACATGCGAATTCCGATCTCCTACTGCATGGCCTACCCGGACCGCCTCCCTGTAGAGACGACTCCGCTCCGCATTGCAGAACTGGAGACCCTGCAGTTTGAGCCGTGGAGTCCAGAGCGCTACCCGGCGCTCACCTTGGCTTTTGAAGCGGCACAGCTTGGAGGGAGCGCACCCGCGGTACTCAACGGAGCCAACGAAGAAGCCGTCTCCGCCTTCCTGGAAGGCCGCTGTACCTTTCTTCAAATCGCACGGATGCTCCGGGATGTTCTGGACCTCTGGAAGAAAACCGTGCAAAATGCAGAAGCTCTGCCTTTTCTCAAAGGCATCATCCGGATTGAGGATGCCATCGCAGCAGACCAATGGGGCCGACTTCAGGTACGAAAAACTCTGGAGCAGCCTGCACTTAATCTTTCCTGAACGGAGTTAGAAGATGACGATTCTGATCTTTCTCCTCGTGCTGAGCTTTTTGGTGTTCATCCACGAAATGGGGCACTATCTGGCGGCCCGTCACGTTGGGGTTCGGGTGGAATCGTTCTCCATCGGCTTTCCGCCCAGGGTCTGGAGCAAGCGAATTGGAGAGACCGAGTACATGGTCTCAGCGATTCCGCTAGGAGGATACGTGCGGCTGTTTGGGCAGAACACCATGGACGAAGACCCCTCCGATCCGCGCAACTACGCATCCAAGACCATCCTGCAGCGACTTTACATCCTGGTTGCCGGACCGCTGGCCAACCTGCTCCTGGCGCTCCTTTTCATGCCGCTGGTCTACTGGATGGGCACTCCTGCGCCGGCATATCTGAACGAGATCCCGGAGATCCGCAGCGTGCAGGCTGGCAGCTTGGCCGAATCCATGGGACTCGAGGGTGGAGAGTTGATCCTCAAGGTCAATGGGCAGGAGACCTTTAGCTGGCAGGCGGTCAATGACCAGATCAGCGCGGTTCCCCCGGGAGAAAACCTCGTGCTGGAGTACGAGCGCGCAGGGCGCATTCAGCAGGCACAAGTCCCCATCCGGGAATTCTATCAGGCTGGAGGTGCCGGCTGGAACCCCGTGATCCCGCCCGTCGTTGGAAATCTGGTGTCCGGAGCCCCTGCAGAGCGAGCAGGGCTGGCCTCCGGAGATCGGATTCTCCGCATCAACGAGACCCCGATTGGTGACTGGACAGACATCAGCAAAACCGTGCAGGACCTGCATCCGGACGGAATCGCTCCCCAGCCCCTGACAGTAGCAGTGGACCGTGGCGGAGAGTCTTGGGAGTTCGAGTTGACTCCTTATCAGGATTCAGATTCAGGACGTCTTTTGATCGGGATGAGCATGGGGATGGTCGTCCAGTCTCACAGCCTGGGTGAGGCAATCGTCAAGGGCTCGGATCGACTGGTGTCGATGGTGGTCTCTACCTTCACTTTCATTGGCCAGATGCTCTCCGGCAACGGCTCGGTGGATGAGTTGGGAGGTCCGGTACGAATCGGGATGGTGATCGGAGAGGCCGCAGAAAGCGGTTGGACAAACCTGTTCTTCATGGTCGCGGTCATCAGCCTGCAGTTGGGCATCTTCAACCTCCTGCCCATTCCGGCGCTTGATGGAGGGCACATCCTGATGCTGGCGATGGAGAAGGTCAAGGGCAGCCCGCTCAGCGTCGCCATGCGCGAGCGCACTCAGATGATCGGCTTCTCCGTACTCATCATGCTGATGCTGTTTGTCACCTACAACGACCTGCTTCAGGTCTGGGACTGAGCCCCTACTTGTTGTGCTGCATCTCGAAGATCTTGCTCCGGAGTTCGCCCAGCAACTCGTGGATGGGGAGATCCGGGAAGTCTTCCATGCCCAGCAACTTCAGCACGTAACGACGTACTTTCGGGCGCTTGAGGTCACGGTTTTCCCACATGATGTGGACATCCTCATGCTCACGGGGCAAGGGTCTCCCATCGATATCCCTCCGAAAGACAAACTTGAGCGCTGAGTCCGGATACTGGTGGACAAACTTGACCATCGCTTCAGAGGTGATGGTTCCGTTTCCAAATACTACATCTGCTTCGTCTTCCACAACCTGCACCGTTCCAGGGTTATCAATTTCCAGATCTTCACCGACATCTGACTCGTCTTCATCAAATGCAGCCAAATCCGAGAGAGTCGGGGGCTGATCTGCCGGAGAAAGTCCCTCCACCTCCTCATCCTCTTCCAGAAAAGGCTCAGGATCAAGCGTAGGCGACTCCTGAGGTTGCTCCAGAGTCGCCTCCTCCACCCCCAAGGTCCAATCCGTCGGTAGCTCATCGGCAGAAGAGATTTCCTCAGCAGGGATCTCCGGGATTGCCTCAAAAGCGGCTGACTCATTCTCCGAGGGCAAGGCACCTTCCGAAGGCTCTGCCGATGCTACCAAGGGAACGGAAGAACTACCAGCCTGGGATGTAGAGACCCGAGCCGCTCCCGCGAGAGGCTTGTACTGAGAGGGTCGAACAAATTGAAGGGGGGTGCCCGCAGGGATTTCCCGGGCGCTCTGCTCATGCGAGAGACTGGCGTCCGAAGACTGCTCTGCCTGAAGTTGCTCCACGGTCCTTCCCTGCTGCGCCGCGATCGCCCCCAAGATCACGTTGACGAACTTTTTGCCTTCCAAGCGTTCCTGAACCTCACGCCGCAGCCTCAGGACGTCCTCCGGAGTGAAGCGGGACTCCGTACTCTCGGGCCCCTCCATCTCCTCAAAGGCGGAGAACGCGCTTGCCGCACCTTCAGACGTATCGGGAATCTCTCCGTTCTGCAAGGTCCAGTAGGCCTCCAGAAGCATCAGGAGTTCCTGAAGCGGGTGCTCCGGATCTCCCAGCCCCTGCATGGCTCTGCGCTTGAGGATCACGGGATGAGACTGTCCGCGGGCGACCTGGTTGAAGCTCCGGATGATCCGGTGGTGGAGGCGCTCCCGCATCAGGGCCGGGTCGTGCTGACGCAGATAGCTCATGAACCGCTCGCGACGCTCCGGAGCGATCTGGGCCCGCAGGAACTGGCCTTCTTGCTCAAGAAAGCAGCGCAGCACCCACTCTCCCGCCTCGCGTTCGGATGCTGTAGGCCGATCCAGGACAAACCCCGAATAGAGCAAATGCTCCAGCAGCTGAGCCAGAAGCCCCGCCTCATCCGGAAGGAGCACATCCGGAGAGGCTGGGTGTTCCCGGGTCAATACGCTTCGGTGCATGAATCAGGTAGCAAGGGAAAGGACGACCGCTTTTGGAGGAGCAAGGCAGGTCAAGCGCCAAGGAGCGATTTGCGATTATGGGAAAATCGCATTGTAGTTGGCAAGGAATTTTTTTAAATTTTTGCAAAATGAAAGAGTTCTGCTCTCGTCAGGCTCGATGCAGACGCGCTTGCGTTGCACACTCGAGCACCACACCGCATCACTTTCAACCTCCGGAATCTGCTCCAAAATGATCGCGTTCGCTTCCCTCACCATGAATTACGGGCAGAAAGTCCTTTTTGAGGAAGCATCTCTCAACTTCGATCCGGGCAAGCGCTACGGGCTGGTAGGAGCGAACGGAGTGGGAAAGACCACCCTGCTGCGCCTGCTCTCCGGAGAGGAGACCCCGACCTCCGGCGTGGTGTCCGTTCCTCGGGACGTCCGGCTCGGAGTCCTGCGGCAAGATCACTTCCACTATGAGGAGGAGTCCGTGCTCAATGTGGTCCTCCGAGGCCGGCCGGAGCTGTGGGAGGCACTTCAGGAGAAAGAGGAGTTGCTCCACACCGGGAAACAGGACGCAGAGACCGGACACCGGCTTGCCGAGCTGGAGGGCGTGATCGCCGAGCAGGACGGCTACACCGCCGAGCCGTTTGCCTCCGAGCTGCTGGCCGGACTCGGTATCGGAAACGCGTACCACACGGGCCCGATGCGTGCCCTCTCGGGAGGGTTCAAACTCCGGGTGCTGCTGGCCCAGCTCCTGTTTCGCCTTCCGGATGTCCTGATGCTGGACGAACCCACCAACCACCTCGACATCATCTCGATCAAGTGGCTGGAGAACTTTCTGCGCGAACAGTTTCAGGGCACCTTGATCTTCATCTCCCACGATCGGCAGTTCCTCAACGCGGTCGCCACCCACATCGTGGACATCGACTATCAGGAGTTGCGACTTTACACCGGGAACTACGAGCAGTTTCTGGAGGCCAAGTTGCTGAACGAGGAGCAAAAGCGCAAACTCATCGAAAGCCAGGAGCGCAAGGTCGCAGAGATGCAGGCGTTTGTCGACCGCTTCCGCTACAAGGCCACAAAGGCGCGGCAGGCTCAGTCTCGGGTCAAGCAGATGGAGAAGATGGAGATTCCGGAGATCAAGCGCTCCTCCCGGATTGCCCCACAGCTCCGCTTCGAGCAAACGCGGCCTTCCGGAAAGCTCGTGCTCAAGGCCAAGAACCTCTCCAAGAGCTTTGGAGACGTCTCGGTGCTGGAGAACGTCTCTCTGGAGATTGAGCGCGGAGAGAAGATCGCCCTGATCGGCCCCAACGGGATCGGCAAGTCCACGCTCCTCAAGCTGCTGCTGGAGAAGACCGCTGCGGATGCAGGCCAGTGGGAGTGGGGGCACGAGGTCAGCATCTCCTACTTTGCCCAGGATCACCACGAGCAGCTTCAAGGAGCGATCAGCGCCTACGAGTGGCTCTATCAGTTTGCCCCTCAGGAATCGGTCAGCTTCATCCGGGGTATGCTGGGGCGGGTGTTGCTCTCCGGGGACGAGGCGCTCAAGCAGGCCAAATCGCTCAGCGGAGGGGAGTCTGCCCGGCTGCTCTTTGCCCGGATCATGATGGAGAAGCGAAACGTGCTGGTGCTGGACGAGCCCACCAACCACCTGGACCTTGAAGGCGTGGAGGCCCTGGCCGATGCGCTGGAGCGCTATCCTGGAACTGTGCTGGTGGTCAGCCACGACCGGCACTTCGTCAGACGCATCGCCACACACGTCCTGGAACTCACTCCGGAAGGGGCCCGCAACTTCAAGGGAAACTACGATGAATACCTGGAGCGCTTCGGAGACGACTACCTCAGCCGTGATCAAGGACTCTCCCGGACCCGGGAATCCGCAAGGTCCTCGACCAAGCCGACAAGCCAGGCAGACCGGCGTGAACTCCGCAAGCAGTTGACCCGCATGGAGCGGGAGCTGGAAAAGCTGGAGATGCGCATTGCCGACACCGAGCAGGAAATCGAGAAGCTCAACACGCGATTCAGCGAGACCGACTTCTATCAGAAAACTCCAGGAGAAAAAGTCCGGGAGTTGGAAAAGTACAAAAGCCGCCTTGGCAAGAAGCTTGCGGATGACCTGCAGCACTGGGAGACCGCCTCCGAAAAGGTTGAGGAAGCGCGCAACCTGATGGAAGCCTGAAATCACAAGACGCAACAGAACCAACACAAGGAACCGTGATGAACCATCCCCGAATCCTCTCCTCTGCTTTGATCTTGACCTGGCTCCTCTTGGCCGGAGCCCCTGCAATCGCACAAACTGCAAGTGACGAGGCTCCTACGATAGAAAGCTCGTCCCAAGCCGCCGAGTGGGATGAGGCGCGTTCTCGGATTGAAGCTCTCTACGAGGAGGGCCGGCTGGATGAAGCCCTGGAAGCCGCCAAGGAGGCCGTCGCCCTGGCGGATCAGACCTTTGGTCCGGCCGACGTGAGGACCCTGGAGACCTTCCTGCTTCAGGCGCAACTGGAGAGCGAGATCGGAGATTACGAGGCGGCCAACGGCACCTACCAGCAGATCTTGGAGTTGGCCCAGCAAGGCCCTGGACTGGAGGCTCCGGTTACCCTGAACACGCTAGACCGCTATGCCGAATTTCTGGCTTGGGTTGGCGCCTTGGAAGAGGCGGAGGCGCTGCAGCGCCAAGCTCTCGAGATCACTGAGTTTGCTCTCGGACCCGAATCGCCTCAGGCCCTGCTTCGCAAGCGCGCGCTCGCTCTGACTCTGGTCCAGCTGGGGCGTCTGGAAGAAGCCGAGGGGCTCCTGTCCGAGGTGTCCGGACTGCTGGAACAGGCTCTGGGTGCTGATGATGCCGACGTCCTGGAAACTCAATCTCAGCTGGTCCGTGTGCTCCTGCTCCGCGGGAACCTGGCTGAAGCTCGTGCGCAGGTGGAGCCCCTGCTGGAAAAGCAACGCGAAAGCTTGGGAGAGAGCGCTCTGAGCACCTTGGAATCCATGGAAAACCTGGCCGAAATCCTACGTCAGCAAGGAGAATTCGAGGCCTCGGAGGAGCAGTTCAACCTCATGCTCGAGTTGGCCCGCCAGGATCTTGGTCCGGAAGACCCCCTGACGATTCAGGGCACCAGCCACCTGGCTCAACTTTATGAGGACACAGGGCGTCTGGAAGAAGCCCTGCTGCTGCATCAAGGGATTTACGAGATTGAAGTCGCCCTGCTCGGAGAAGACCACCCGAACGTAGGGACCGACCTGAACAACATCGCCAGCGTGCAGCGCCGACTGGGTTCGCTGGCCGAAGCCGAGGAGAACTTCCGCAAGGCCCTGCAGATCATGGTGGAAGGGCTCGGAGGAGACTCTCCACAGGCGATCTCGATCTCCAACAACCTGGGGCTCTTGCTGGAAAATCAAGGCATTTACGATGAAGCCGAGCCGCTTTACCAAAAAGCCAAGGTCAGCGCCGAGTTGGTGCTGGGCCCCGAGCATCCGACCACGCTGGCGTTGCTGAACAACTTGGCGATGCTCTACGAATCCCAGGGCGACTTCACCCGGGCAGAGCTGACCTATCAACAGGTCAACGAACTGAACACCAAGGTTTTCGGGGCCGATCACTCCAACACCTTGGCAGGCCTGAACAACCTCGGCTACCTCTACTTGCGCATGGAGCGCCCGGAAGATGCCCTGCCGCTCTTCGAGCAGGTCTACACCTCGTGGGAGCAGGCTCTGGGAGAGAAGCATCAGAACACCATGAAGGCGCTCAACAACCTCGGCCGTGTCCAGATGCAGCTGGAGAATTTCGAGGAGGCTGAGACCTTGCTGCAGACCGCACTGGAGCGCCGGACCGAGGTGTTTGGAGAACGGCACCCGGACAGCCTGCGCAGCATGAACGACATGGGTGTGTTGCTCGGGAAACTGGAGCGGAGTGACGAGGCCATCGAGTTGCTCCAGAGAACCCTGGAGTTGGAACGCGAGGTGCTGGGAGAAGCGCACCCCTACACCTTCGAGACCCGCAACGCCTTGTCGGAGTTGCTGGAAGAGTTGGGACAGATCGACGACGCCTTTGAAATCCGCCGGGATGGATTTGCTCAACGCAACATCTTCTTCGATCGTGTGCTTTGGGTCTCTGGCGACAACACGCGGCAGGGGTACATCTCCGTGCACAAGCCGGAGCAAGACGCCTATATCCGGAACCTGCTGCAACTCGATGACGCCGAAGTGGCTGCGGAGGAGTTGCTCAATGTCAGCCTGCAGCGCAAGGGGCTCTTGCTGAAGATCACCAGCGAGACCCAGCAGATCACCCGGATGTCCGGAAACGAGCAGCTGGCTCAACTGGCAGACGCTCTGCTTGAAGCTCGCAAGGAATTGGCCGCTCTGACCCTCTCCGGTCCCACTCCTGAAAATCGAGATGTCTTTCCGGTGCTGGTCAATCAGCTAGAGCAGCGGATCAACGACCTCCAGCTGGAAATTGGTGCCCAGAGCATGCTCTTCCGGGAGTCACGACGCGAGGTGAGCACCAGCCAGGTTCTGGAAGCTCTGGGAGATGCCGCGCTGGTGGACTTCCTGACCTATCGCAACGCCGACGATGAGTTGGCCCTGGTCGCCGTGGTAGTGGCCGATGGGACAGTGAGCTACTACGACTATGGCACCATGGACTACCTCTCCGAAATGATCATGGAGTTCCGGGAGATCATTCAGGACTTCGGTGCTGCGGACGAGGACGTCAAGATGGCCGGTTACGACCTCTGGGATGTGCTTTGGGCTCCGTTGAGTGAGAACCTCGAAGAGGTCGAGGCGCTCTTTCTGATCCCGGATGGCTCGCTGAACGTGCTGCCGTTTGACGCGCTCGTGGACGATGAAGAGTTGTACCTGATTGAAACGCTTGATATCCGGCTGATCGCGTCGGCCCGTGATCTGGTGCTCGACCCCATGAATCCAGCCATAGGAGAGGTCATGATTGTTGCGGGTCCGGATTACGACACCGAGCAGATCCTCCAGTCGCCCAAGGCCCGAGCCGTTAACGCGAAGCGCTCCAGCAGCGTTGCCCAAGGAGCCCGGATGGGCTCTGGTCTGCGTGGTCTGAATTTCGACCCGCTCCCTGGCGCGGAAAAGGAAGGGGAGATCATCAGCGACGTCTCCTCCGGCAAAGAGCGCTCGACTACCATCTTCTCCAAACGAGAGGGTGAGGAACAGCGCTTGCGCGAGATGACCACCCCTCCGGAGATCCTGCACATCGCCACCCACGGGTTCTTCCTGAAGGAGGAGGAACGCCTGGCCCAACGCATTGAGGGCCTGAGCCGTGGCGGAACGGAGCGCATCCCTCCTCCGGGAGACAACCCGCTCCTGCGCGCAGGGCTGGCCTTTGCAGGCCTGAACGCGAACGCGCCGCTCCTTGGGGAATTGGACACCGACAATGACGGCGTGTTGACGGCGATGGAGGTCCTCTCGCTCAACCTCGTGGGCACTCAGTTGGTGGTTCTCTCGGCGTGTGAGACCGGACTGGGAGAAATCCATGAAGGAGAAGGCGTCTACGGGCTGCGTCGCTCCTTCCAGGAAGCCGGGGTCCGAGCCGTGATCAACTCCTTCTGGGAGGTCAGCGACGATGGAACCCAGCACCTGATGACCACATTCTATGACCTTTACCTGGAAGGGGTTCCGCCCCGAGAGGCCATGCGCGAAGCGCGGCTGGAGATGGTGAACAACCCCCGCTGGAGTTCCCCGTTCTACTGGTCTGCCTTTGCCATGGTAGGTCGGAACAGCTAACCTCTGGAACCTGAGCCCGCGGAGTTCGCTTGGCACGACTCCTGAGCCCGATGTGGAGCATCCACATCGCCTTGATTGGCTTTGGGCTCTCTGGCCTTTTCGGGAAGTGGCTGCCTCACTCTCCGATGCTGATCACGGCAGGACGCGCAGGGTTTGGGGCGCTCACGCTGTGGCTGATCCTGAAGTGGCGAAGAGAACCGGGAAGACTCACCCGAAACCAGGCAGGTTGGCTCACGCTGACCGGAGTGGTGCTTGCAGTCCACTGGGTGACATTTTTCCAGAGCATTCAGGTCTCCTCGGTCGCTATTGGAGTGATGGCCTTCTCCAGTTCTCCGGTGTTCACGATCCTGATGGAGCCCGTGGTCTTCCGAGAGCGTTTCCGTCCGGAGTTGCTGGTCCCGGTGGGCGTGGTGATCGTCGGGTTGGCGCTGATTGCCACCTCCGGCGAAGCGCTTGGCTGGGAATCTCAAACGGTTCAGGGCGTGCTCTGGGGGCTGGCCTCCGGATTTTTGCATGCCCTGCTGGGCATTCTGAACCGCATGCAGGTACGCTCTCATTCGGCAGTACGGGTAGGACTGGTTCAGGATGGCGTCGCGGCTCTTGTGCTGCTCCCCTTTGCCTGGAGCGAATTCGGGGTGCTGACCCCACAGGACTGGGCGCTGCTCGCTGTTCTGGGCATCTTCTTCACGGCAGGAGCACACGGGCTGCTCATTCATGCGCTCAAGACGGTTCAGGCTCAGGTGGCCAACCTGATTGTTGCCGGCCTTGAGCCTGTTTACGGAATCCTCTTTGCTCTGATCTTTCTGGGAGAAATTCCCACACTCCAGGCGTTGCTGGGTGGGCTGCTGATCATTGGATCAACCCTGCAGGTCACCTTTCGCTCCTCCTCTCCCTGACCTTGAACGTTATGTCTGATGAACAACCCCCTCAAACTCCGAAGCTGACCCCCATCGAAGAGACCCAGCCACGACGGGTGCGCCGCAAGGAAGAGTCCACCTCTGAAGGCCGAGAAACGCCTCACAAGCCTGTAGACCGGACCGAGTGGCCCCGGAAGCGCTCGGAACGCGGGAGACGCAAGGGAAAAGCGGAAGACTTGGCATCCGAGGGTGAACTGTACAACCGGGAGCGCCCCCGAAGCTTTCAGGATCGCTGGGAAGACCGAAGCCG
The DNA here is from genome assembly GCA_038133845.1 of Deltaproteobacteria bacterium. Classification (GTDB taxonomy): domain Bacteria; phylum SAR324; class SAR324; order SAR324; family NAC60-12; genus JAYPUA01. Next base: position 59,122 of record JAYPUA010000001.1, on the reverse strand, counting down.
GGAGTTTGAGCGCCCGGAGCGCAAGCGTCCGGATTCACGCCACAGAGACTCTTCACGCAGACGCAACGACAGAGACCGAGGCGAAGCCCCTGCGGAAGGGCGACGAGGACCTCGCTCCTTCAAGGACCGCCTGGAGCAAAAAGACCGGAGGAGGCCTCCGGGAAGAGACCGCCCGGACCGGGAAAGACCGGAGCGGCCCCCCAGATCCTCGGAGCGTGAGAGGCCTCCGAGGAGGTCGGAGCGTTCAGGAACAGCAGCAACTGAGCGCAAGCCCCCAAAGTCGGACGGCGAGCCTGCACCCCGGCGGAAGGAGAAGACCACCGAGTTGGACTTTGAGCGCCTGCGCATCCCAGGAAACACCGCACGCCCCACCCTGCCCACCGCTCCGGAGCGCAAGGGAAAGCGCCGCGCTGCCTCGCAAAAATCCGTCAAGGAGAAGGGGCGGGGGAAAGATGCCGACATCCTGCTGGAAGCCCTCCGGGTGCCCAATCGAGGGGCCGCTCTCCGGGAGTGGACCCATGGATTCCACACCTACCCCGGACGCTTCCATCCGCACCTGCCCCGGACGCTGTTGCGGGCACATGATCCCCAACGCGAGCCGGTGGTGATGGACCCGTTCATGGGAGGGGGGACGGTGCTCGTCGAGGCCATGGTTCAAGGCTTTGAGGCCTGTGGAAACGACCTGAATCCGGTGGCCCTGGTCGTGGCTCGAGAGAGAACCCGGTGGATGTCGCGGAAGAACTCCGAGCGTGTCTGGGGAGCCTTGGATGCGGTGCGCAAGCACGTGGACGAGCACCTGCAGGAGAAGCGTCCGATTCAGCGCCCGTACCTGGATCTGGTCAAGCCGCATCACCCCCCACACCTGTTTGTGGAGATGCTGCATTGGGTCGATGCGATTGATCGCCTCCCGGAGTCTGCGGAGCGCGAGACCCTGCAGGCCGTCTTCTCCAGCCTGATCATCAAGTTCTCCTACCGCAAGGCCGACACCTCCCTGGAGACCAAGGAGGTGTCCTACGCTCCGGGATCCGTAGGACGCTGGATGCGAGCCAAAACACAGGAGCTGCTGCAGGCACAACAAGCGCTTGGAGAGGCTCTCCCCCGGAAGACTCGTCCTCGTCTGCTCCAGGAGAACGTGAGGGAATTGGAGTCGGTTGAGTCCAATTCGGTCCATTGCCTCATCACCAGCCCACCTTATCCGGGGACGTATGATTACTTCTTGCATCACGAATTGCGGATGTGGTGGCTCAAGCTGACTACCAGCCTGATGAAGCAGGGAGAGTTGGGGGCCAAGCGCAACTTCACTCCCAAGCAATGGAAGCAGGCCTTCCGGGAGACCCTGACGACGCTGCATCACAAGACCGTCCCGGAGGGAACGTGCTACATGGTGCTTGGGGATTGGATCGACCGAGGACAGCGTGTGAGCGGGCTGGAGTTTCTTCGACAGTATGGCCCCAGCACCGGCTGGGAGGTGGAGTCCGGAGCTTCGGTCAAGCGGGAGTTGTTTGATGCAGAGTTGGAAGAGGCCTTCGGAGAGGCTGGTCGCTGGGAGCACTTGATCAAGCTCCGCAACCGCAAAGGGCGTACGGGCTCTGAGTGAGGAGTCTCATGAAAGAGCCTTTGCCTGAGAGCCGTTATTTTTTCACAACCCAGTAAACCGAGGAATGATGTACGGCGAGAATTTGGAGAAAGAGGCCAAAGTCTGGTTTGAGCGAGCTTTGGTGGGCATGGTGGTTGCCGATGGGCAAATCGTGGAGCAGGAGCGCAAGCTGCTGGACCAGGTGTTGCGTCGGGACGACCTGGAGCGAGACATGAAGGAGTGGGACTACTTGCAATCCTGCCTCCAGGACCACCGCATCCCGGAACTTCCGGAGTTGGCGTTGGACGAAGAGTCCGCTTGGCACCTGCTCCGGATGCTGGCCTTGGTTGCGGTGAGTGATCTCGACCTGGACCTGCGTGAGGAGATGTACCTTTTCAAGCTTGGAGGACACCTCAACTTCTCACAGGAGATGATTCAGCACACCCTGCACTGGGCGCTGAACATGACAGGACTCCGGCACCCCCGGGTCAAGCACGGTACCCAGGCATCTCAGGCCACTCATTCTCCGCAGATGATCGCCGTCCTCTGGAGGATGGCCCCGGCCGTTCGGGCAACCGACCTGCTCCTGCAGGCAGAGCAGTTCATCCGCATGGTCAAGCCGTTCAACCCGGACCTGGTCGCGTTCCCGGACTTCTTCTCCGACTCCTTTCTCCGGCGGCTCAACACGCTGTCCGATGAGGAACGCCGAGTACTCCTGGGGCGGAACCTCGGGCAGGTACGTGAGCGGATGATGGAGTTGGCACAGAAGGAGGACATCAACATCTACGCCGGGAACCTGCAACTTCGAGAGTGGAAGAGCTACTTCGACCTGATGGTGCTCTGCCGCAGAGATGGCTCCTGGGAAGACCGGGTGCACGCCTCCGTCGCAGCAGAAGATGGGCTGTTGTGGCAGCCGGAAAGCGCCCTGCACTTGCTGCGCACCGACATCGGACGTATCGGGGTGTTGCCCCATCACCCTGGAGAGTTGGACCCCGGGGAGTTGATCCAAGAGCGAGAGTTGGATCTGCTCCTTGTCCCCAGTTGGCCTGCACACGGCAAGGCGAGCAGCAAGCCGCCGATTCTGAATCAGAAGGACATCTTCTATGCCGTGCTCTCCGGACGTTTGGCTGATGAGCACCACCATCACCGAGAGCCGAGCCCACAAGTCGCCATCTTCAACTCCACTGATGCCGTCTACCCGCAGCAGTCCAGCAACAAACTGAGCGACGAGCGGGAGGCTCGGCTGTGCGCTTCTCTGGACCTGGATCTGCTCCGGGAGTATCGAGAGCTGGATGACCTCCAACCGACCTCCCTGGAAGAAAGCGTGAGTTTTTACGAGGTGGACTGGTTCCTCCGAAAGTCCCTCGAACCGCAATCTTGACATTCTGCCGTGTTGAAACAGAATGATTCCCCTTGATTCAAGTTCATTTGAAAGACCCTGATGACAAAAATTCACCCCACTGCAATCCTTGAAGAAGGAGCTCAACTTGGCGAAGAGGTCGAAGTGGGCCCCTATTGCCACATCGGCTCTCAGGTCACCTTGGGTGACCGGAGTCGACTCCACTCTCACGTTGTGGTGCAGGGGCCAACCACGTTGGGAGCCGACAACGAGATCTACCCTTTCAGCTGCATTGGAGGCGCTCCCCAAGACCTCAAGTACAAAGGGGAAGAGACGACTTTGGTGGTTGGAGACGGCAACGTCATCCGGGAGTGTGTCACCATCCACCGGGGCACGGTTCAAGGGGGAGGAATTACTCGGGTGGGGAGTCACGGCCTCTTCATGGGGTATATCCACATTGCTCACGACTGCACCGTGGGAGACCACGTCATCCTCGCCAACTACACCGGCCTGAGCGGACACGTGACCGTCGGAAACTACGTGACCCTCGGAGGTCAAAACGGAGTCGCTCAGTTCACTCGTGTCGGAGACTACGTCTACACGGGAGCCGGATCCTTGATAGACCGAGACATCCCACCCTACACCACGGGATGGGGCAACCGGTTCGAGGTCAAAGGCGTCAACATCGTGGGGCTGAAGCGCCGGGGGTTCAGCAACGAGGCCATTCGGGATATCCTGGAGGCCCATCGCATCTACTACCGTACCGAGCGCAAGCATGAGGACGCGCTTAAGACGATCCAGGAAGCCTTTGATCAGCAGCCAGAAATTCAGAAGTTTCTGGACTTTCTTTCTCAAAAATCGAGCTAATCTCCGGAGATCCCATGGGAACTTTGGTGAAGCGTCTGGATGAGCAGCTCAAGCGCTACCTGCTGGAGCACGAAACCGTTCATACCTGGAAGGAGTGGGCTGACTGGGTCAAGCAGGCAGGGTGCGAAATCGCTCTGCCTCGTCCGGAGACCCTCTCGGAAAGCAAGAGGCTCAACTACATGGAGTGGCTACGTTACAGCGAGGCTGCGTTTGAGCCCTACCCGGATTGGGCCATGCGCCTCAGCAACCCCAACTGGCTCGCACGCTTTGACCTGAAGATTGCTCCAGAAGTCTTGAGAGAAAAAGGGACCTCCAGCTCTGCGGCACCGCATGTCGATATGGGACACCTGCAGACCGAATTGGCCCGCTTGATCGACCAGATCCATGTGGTTCAGCAACAGATTGGAGGAGGAAGAAACTCCGGCCCAAGCAGCAGCGCCGGACTCCCCCCCTTGCCGGACTTCAATGAACCTCCCTCCTCCGGAGCCCTGCGCCCGCTTCCCTCCACACAACTGCTGGAAACGGAGATGCTGCTCAAGCAGCGTGCCCCCAAGCCCAAGCCCAAGGAGGAAAGCCATGTCCCGGAACTGGTTCCGCTCCGGGAGGCCTACCTGACCTTCAATGCCTGGTGCGCTCAGTTCGAGGAGCTGCACATTCACCTGCAGGAACTGCTCGAGGAGCCCGTGCTCATGCCTCGAAGCACCCACCCGATCTCTTTCCGTCAGTTCGGACACCGGCTTTCCCGCAGAATTCAAGATCCGGAACATCTGACGCAGCTGGAGCGCTACCTGAAGACCTTCGAGCGGATGCGTCAAAATGGCGTGGACATCAACCTGCCGGAGCCTCAGGTTCCAGCCCCGGAACCGGACGGATTCGTGGCACCTGCAGACACCGAATATCAGGACTTCAACCAGTGGCTCAACTGGCTCCGTGAGCAAGGCTATGACCCCTCGCAGTTCGCCTCTCAGCCCTTGGAGGTTGAGAGCAGCCACCGTATCTCCTTTCCTCAGTTTTGTCGCAGAATTGAGCGCCGCCTGGATGACATCCCGGGCTTCCGGAGCATGCTCAATCTCTCTGAATGATCCTCCTTTTCTGAGCTGCCGATCTCATGCAAGAACAAATCAACGCTCTGCGCTCTCAAGCGCTCTCTGAACTGCAGACCCTCAAAAATCCTGAGCAGCTGCCGGAATGGTTCCGGACCTACCTTGGGCGCAAGGGAAACCTCACGGAACTCCTCAAGGGACTGGGGAACCTGCGCGCTGAAGAGCGCCCGCTGGTTGGAAAGGCTGTCAACGAGGTCAAGGCCGAGTTGCAGGAGGCCTTTGAGGCTCGGCAGGAAGAGCTTCGGCAGGCCCGGCTCCAGCAAGAGATCGCTACGGACGCAATCGATGTGACGCTGCCCGGACGTCCGGTGCATTCGGGACACCTTCACCTGACCAATCAGGTTCTGCGCAAGATCTACGGCATCTTTGGAGAGATGGGGTTTCAGGTCTATGAGGCTCCAGAGGTGGAGACCGATGAGTTGAACTTCCAGATGCTCAACATCCCGGAATACCATCCGGCACGGGACATGTGGGACACCTTCTGGGTCAACGACGAGGTGGTGCTGCGGACCCACACCTCTCCCGGACAGATTCGGGCCATGCGAGAGTTCTTTCCCAACCCGATCCGGGTCATTCTTCCCGGAAAATGCTACCGCTACGAGCAGATCACTCCACGCTCGGAGCACCAGTTCTACCAAGTGGAAGGTCTGGCCGTAGGGCGGAACATCCGGATGACGGACCTGATTGGGGTGATGCAGGAATTTGCCCGGAAGATGTACGGGCAGGAGCGAGAAATCCGCATCCGGGGAAGCTACTTCCCGTTCACGGAGCCCAGCGTGGAGGTCGACATGAGCTGTACCTGCGACTTTGCAGGATGCCGCCTGTGCAAGTACACGGGATGGCTGGAGATCGCCGGAGCCGGGATGGTGCATCCGGTCGTGCTGCGCAATGGAGGATACGATCCGGAAGAGTGGAGCGGCTTCGCCTTCGGCATGGGGGTGGAGCGTCCGGCACTGCTGAAGCACGGCATCCAGGACATCCGCTACTTCTACAGCAACGACCTGCGCTTCTTACGCCAGTTTTAGCCCGGATCAAAACTCAGGCCGGGTGGGACTGCACCCGCCCCTTGAGGTAGCTCAGCAGCACCCCGTAGAGGGGCAGAAAGACCACCGTGGAGGTGATGACCTTGACCAGCAGGTCTGCCGTGGCAATCCCAACCCAGTTGGCCGCCATGAACTCGTCCTCGGACTGGTGGAAGGCCATCCCGAAGAACAGGTAGGTGTCCACCACATTCGCAAACAGCGTGGAGACCAGCGGGGCTGCCCACCAGTAGCCCACCCGCTCCCGGATCTGCTGGAAGATCGAAACGTCCATCAGTTGTCCAATGAAGTAGGCCACTCCGCTCGCCAAGCCGATTCTCCAGTTTGCCAAGCCGATTGAAATCAGAACGGCTGGGACAAAGGCCACAGTCACGATCCCGCGTGCCAGGTACTTGTTGGTCAGTCGAACGGTCAGGTCTGTTGCCACCACGGCCAAGGGGAAAACCCACATTCCCCAGGTCCAGTCGATGCCCCAGGTCGTCTCCGGAAACTGCACCAGGTAATTGGCCAGGGCAATGATCGTCACATGCAGGGCCCCCAACTGGAGCAAGAGCCTGCGGTTCACCTGGGAGCCATCAAAATAGGGGTTCATTTTCTCTTCCGGAAGAGTTTTCAGTCAAACGTTCTATTCTTGCACTTCCGGAGCAACGTTCAAGCTGCCGGAAGGGTCTTTGGGCACAGGGCCTCCGACCCAGTATCCCTCGGCTTCCTCAATCCACCAGCGGTCGAGGTGGAAGTGCATCTCCGGTCGAAGCGGCTGAAACTCGAAGATGCGCTCGAAGCCCGGCTCGACCCAGGCCGGAGCAGACAAAGGACTGGAACTGAGGCGCAACGTCTGGTAATCCATCTGTTGGGGGTCCCAGTACATCAACCCCAGTACAACACGCGCAACCGCCCAGTTTGTGGTCCCGTTGTGCAGCCAAACCTGCAGGATGTTTCCTCGGTACTCGCCCAGGGTTCCTCCGAACCTGCCCAGGTCTTCTGCCGGAAGCAGGCGATACTGCTTGCGGGCCTCCAGCGGAGACCTCTGAGAGTCGGGAAATTTGTTCTCACAGGCCTGAATGATGGCGCTGGCCGCCAAGTCGCTTTGCACTCCGCGCAGGTTCTGGAGGATGCAGTCCTCATAGTCGCGGGGCCCCTGGTTCAGCAGGGTGGGCAGCTGCAGCAGAGCCTCCTGGGCACTCGGCTCCCAAGGCCACAGGATGAAAATGACCAGCAGGTAGCGCATCTTCTTGTGAATTCGGCAAAACATCAACCGTGTCTTCATCGGGATCTCTGAAAAATCTGGCACAAGCTCCGGAACCCTCCAACCTTTCCGGGTGGGAAGGCTCCGGAGCCGGTCCGTCGACGTTGCTTCAGTGCCCCCGCTGTCGAAGCTTCGACATCCGAACGCACCCTCGACGCGGGAGGGGTGGCGAGACCTTCGCCCACCTGCACTGCGGGCACTGTCAGGAGGCTGGATTCTTTCAGATCGCGCCTTCTTGGAGTGATGCCCCGGAGGACTGGCCTGCCGCAACATTCACCGCGCTTCAGGCAGAGTGGCTGGAGTGGTATCGGCTCAAGCAGCGCTATCTGGACTCCGGGAGCGCACGCCCCACCCTGCCTCCGGCAAAGGTCCGGCTGTTGCTTGGCATCATCGTGGGCCTGCTCCTCTTCCTGGGGCTCGAGCGGCTGCACTGGTTCGGAATGCTTCCGGAGAGCCCGGATCTGCGCCAGCACCACATCGAGCTGTACCGAAGTCACCTGCTGCAGACCGGCTGCCTTTCTGCCAACATGCAAGCGAAGCTCCGGACGGTCCCGATCTTCTTCACGGCCGAACAGCCCGTTCATGGAGACTGGGTCAAGTACGGCGAAGCCGGAGTATATTGGGGAGAGGAGGCCATCAAGATCTATCGACCAAACTTCTGGTCTTGGGGCAAACCTCGGCATTCGGTGCTGGTTGAAACTCTGGTCCACGAAGTCCGGCATCGGGTCAGCCCTGCATTGAGGCACAATGAACGATTTCAGAAACTTGTTGCTCAGGAAACTGCATGCGCACTGAGGCGTTGGTGAGCGCTGTCTTCTTTCGGAAACACCTGCTGGCGCTGGTCGGTGGGTGTGGAGCGCTGCTGCTCACCGGATGCACCGTTCCCAACCAGAAGTGGGTCAAGCGCCACAGCGAATACGGCTACAAAAGCCTCGCCTTTGCCGAGTGCGGCCACGACTACCGAGTGGTGGAGTATCGAGAGGAGGAAGTCCTGGTGGAGTGTCTGGAGCCTTTGGATTAGGCGGCACTCCGAGGAAGAAACAGGTCGAGTTGCTCGGTGCCTTCGGCAAACAGGAACTCGAAGCGGGACTGCTCGGCTGTCGGGCGATGCAAGCGCTCGTACCCTTGACGAAGCCGGAGTCGGTGAAGGTGCAGGATCTTGTGGAGTGCCTCTTCCCGGTAACTGAACCACAGCTTGCGCTGCTGTCCGGCCTGCCCCACAAACCCCCAACGCAAGCGGACCAGCCACGCCAAGGAGCCAGACTCCGGAATCGACTCCTGCCAACTCATGCGATAGAAGCGACTGCCTCCATCGGAGCGTTGTTCGTAATAAAGATGCACTGCCTCAAGCCAAAGGAACTACCCGCGCAGGTCCATGACGGTAAAGTACATCGTCGGGATGACCCAGAGGATATGAATGACGGCAAGCACTGTTGCCAAAATTTCTCCACTCATTGTTGATCTCCAATCAATTTTCACTCAAACGGGAAGAAAAATCTCCGGTAGGGAGTTTCCCTGAAGCGATCCTCTGGAAAGATGGACCGATCCCATCGGACCGGAGGTGCCGGTGGAGCATACTTGCGTCCGGCAGGGATGGGTTTCACCGCTTCTGACTGATAGCGTGCCATCTCCCGGATCTGCTTGCTCATCATGGTCCGGTTGTCCAGGTCCAGCACCATTCCGTCAGCGTTGTAACGCAAGGAGTCTGGAGCCTCCTGGGCCCATGCGAGCGGCATGCCCAAGCTGACGACTCCCACGACAACCCAACACAACCACCTCCACTCAGAAATCAAGCTCCCCCAGATCGCACCTGTTGTGAAAACTTCGGCAGTCCCCTTGCGGCTCAAGGCGACATTGCCTAAGATTGACGATCATCCTAGTTCAACTCCTTGGAACTGCAAGCCCGATGCCCACTCACTCCCACTTTCCCGTCGCCGTTGTTGGGGCCGGACTCGCCGGCTCGGAGGCCGCCTGGCAAGTGGCCCAGGCAGGTCATTCGGTCTGCCTGTACGAAATGCGCCCTGCCCGGATGACACCGGCACACCAGACCTCCGGATGTGCAGAGCTGGTCTGCAGCAACTCCTTCAAAAGCCGCTCCGTCGAGAATGCCCATGGGTTGCTTAAAGCGGAAATGGCGTTGCACGACTCCCTCATCCTGGAAGCCGGAGAGCGCTTCTCCGTCCCGGCAGGCCAAGCCTTGGCGATTGACCGTGAACCGTTCTCTCAGCACATCACGGAACGTCTGGAGGCCCATCCACGCATCCGGCTGTGCCGGGAGGAGGTCACGAGCCTGCAGGCCCTGCTGGAGCGGCATGACATTGTCTTGATGGCCACCGGACCGCTGACCTCCGAGGCGCTGGCGGAGTCACTGCAGCAGCTACTCGGTGTCGATACCCTCTCGTTCTACGATGCCATCGCCCCGGTCGTTCTGGCAGAATCCATCGACCTCGGCATCGCCTTCCGGGCCTCGCGCTACAACAAGGGAGACGCCGACTACCTGAACTGCCCAATGAGTCCGTCCGAATACGAGGCGTTCATCCAGGCAATTCTGCAGGCAGACAAGGTGCCGATGCATCAGTTTGAAGACCTCCGGCCGTTTGAAGGCTGTCTCCCGATTGAGGTGATGGCCGAGCGTGGGGTGGACACTCTGCGCTTCGGGCCCATGAAGCCGGTCGGGCTGGCACATCCGGAGACCGGGGCTCACTTCCACGCGGTGGTCCAACTCCGGCAGGAAAATGCGGTGGGGAGTCTCTACAACCTTGTTGGATTTCAGACCAAGATGACCTGGACTGCTCAGCAGCAGGTCTTCCGGATGATCCCTGGACTGCAAAACGCCGAGTTTGTCCGGCTGGGTTCCATTCACCGCAACACCTTCATTCACAGCCCCAAGCTCCTGACCTCCAGGCTGCACCTGCGCACCGAGCCCCGGCTCTTCTTTGCCGGCCAACTCACCGGAGTGGAAGGCTACATGGAGTCCACCTCCACCGGGATCGTCGCCGCCCGCCAGATCGCCGCCCGCCTGGAAGGTCGGGACGAGATCCCCCCGCCGCCCTCCACCATGATGGGAGCCCTCCTGCGCTACATCACGGAGTCCCGTCCGGACACCTTCCAGCCGATGAATGCCAACTTTGGGCTGCTGGATCCTCCGGAGCGCAAGGTTCCCAAGGCCCAGAAAAAGGCGTTCTACGCTCAGCGCGCCCTGAACCTCATGCACGAACGGTTGGAGCTGCCCCAAAGCGCCTGAACCTGAAACCCCTCAAGCCTTGACCATGCACCTGAAAATCAAACTCCACGGCCCGGAGGTGGTTGCTCCGACCCGAGGACATGCCTCCGATGCCGGGCTCGACCTGACCGCGTATGGTGTCGAGCAGAAGACCTCGGACGTCTTCCTGTTCGACACCGGCATTTCGGTGCAGCCCGAGCCCGGATTCTACACCGAGGTGGTCCCCCGCTCCAGCATCATCAAGACCGACTTCATGCTCGCCAACAGCATCGGGATCATCGACCCGGACTATCGCGGGCGCATCCTCGTCCCGCTGCGCTACCTTGGCTCCGCAAACGCCTCCGAAGCCGCACAGGCTCTACTCGGACAGCGCATCGCCCAGTTGATCGTCCGCAAGCAGGAGCCTTGCACTGTGGAGATTGTCGAAGACCTTGAGGGCTCCGTGCGCGGTTCCGGAGGCTTTGGCAGCACAGGAACTCATTGAAATTTTTTCTGAATTCCATTTCGTGAATACGTCACCCGAACACATCCACTTCTCCGGAATCTGCGGAACGGCGATGGCCTCTCTCGCTGTTTTGCTGCATCGCAGAGGACTCCGCATCACCGGCTCGGACGAGAACGTCTATCCTCCAATGAGCGACCTGCTGGCATCGGAAGGCATCCCGGTTGCCTCCGGTTACGCGGCAGAGAATCTCCCGGAGCGCCTGGACCTCCTGGTCATCGGCAACGCACTCTCCCGGGGAAACCCGGAGGTTGAGGCGGCCCTGGAGCGCAAACTGCGCTACGTCTCCATGGCGGAGTTGCTCAAGGAACACTTCATCCGGGGGAACACCTCGCTGGTGGTTGCCGGCACTCACGGCAAGACCACAACGACCTCGCTGCTGGCCTGGACGTTCCTGCATGCCGGACGGGATCCGGGCTTTCTGATTGGAGGAATTGCAGAAAACCTGAAAACCAGCTGCCGTGAAGGAAAGGGCGGGTTCTTCATCACAGAGGGAGACGAATACGACACCGCATTTTTCGACAAGCGGTCCAAGTTCTTTCACTACCTTCCGGATCAGCTCATCCTCAACAACCTGGAGTTCGATCACGCCGACATCTTCGCCTCGCTGGAGGACATCCTGCGCTCCTTCCGCTGGATGCTGCGCCTCGTCCCTCGGAATGGCCTGATCGCCGCAAATGGCGATGACCCCAACCTGCGCCTCGTGCTCGAGCACGCCTATTCTCCCGTTGTGACCTTCGGGTTCGGGCAAGGCTGTGAGGTCCGGGCAAGCGAGCTGACCCTGGAGTTGCGCAGCGAGGTCTCCGGAACGCGTTTCCAGGTCGAATCATCCGCAGGAAGCTCGGAGTTCTGGATTCCGCTACTGGGAGAGCACAACGTCCGCAATGCGCTTGGAGTGCTCGTGCTCGCCCGCCACAACGGCTTGGATGATGACGAAATCCAGGCAGCGCTTTCAGCGTTTCAGGGAATCAAGCGTCGGCTGGAGCTGAGGGGCATTTCCGGAGGGGTTTGGGTCTATGATGACTTTGCCCACCACCCCACGGCCATTCGGGAGACGCTCGCGGCCCTGCGCCTCAAGCATCCGGAGGCGCGGGTGTTTGCGGTGTTCGAGCCGCGCTCCAATACCAGCGTGATCAATGTGCATCAGCGTGAACTCGGGCAGGCCTTCCGGAACGCAAACTTTGCCCTCTTCAGCACACCGCATCGGCAGGAAAAGGTCCCTGTGGATCAGAGGCTGAATCTGCAGGAGGTCTGTGAGGGACTCCGGAGGCAGGGAACAGAAGCCTGGGCCCTCGCTGGTCCGGAAGAGATCGTCGGGCGGTTGAAGGGGCAGGTCCGCTCTGGAGACGTGGTGATTGTGATGAGCAACGGCGGATTCGGAGGAATTCACGAAAAGCTGCTGACAGCCTTGGAATCCGCCCGTTGACAGAGGATGCTTTGCCTGCTTAGCGACTGGCCACTGCGTTTGCGGTTCCAGAGCGGATTGCGGCCGCATCTTTGGAATCCTGAGCGGGCTGCAGTTGCTCAAATCCGGAATCCAGCAGCGAGGCGATGATCCGGTTGCGGGTCTTGGCGTTGCGGGCTCCCACCACAATCGAGAGCAGCCGGGTGTCTCCACGCTTGGCGGTTGCCACCAGGTTGAAGCCCGCCTTGGAGTAGTATCCGGTCTTCATGCCGTCCATTCCCGGGTAGCTGCGCAACAGGCGGTGGTTTGTATTGAGAAGTTGAAAGGTTCCCCGCCGGAACGAATCGAGCCGGGTGGAAGACCACTCGAAGTAGCGTGGATGCTTCAGCAGTTCGGAGGCTAGCAGCGAGAGGTCAAAGACCGTGGTCACGTCTGCCTTCTGCTTGCGTCTGCGGCTGGGAGGCAGCCCATGCGGAGTTTGGAACTGCGTGTGTTGCATGCCGAGCTCTCCCGCCCGAGCGTTCATCCGCTTGACAAAATCCTCCTGAGATCCCTCCAGATGCTCGGCAATCGCCACAGCGGCATCATTGGCCGAGCTGATCACCATCGCCTTCATCAACTCATGCAGAGCAAAGCGTTCTCCCTGCTTGAGGTAGACCTGACTCCCTCCAATCCGGCTGGCCCATTTGGACACCGTCACGGTGTCCTTCCAACTCACCCTCCCGGACTCAACATCTTCCAAAGTCAGCAGAGCCACCATCATCTTGACCACGGAGGCCGGGTAAATCTGGCGGTGAATGTCCTGAGCCACCAACTGTTTTCCGCTGTCGACATCCAACAGCAAGGCGGCTTGGTACTGACCACGGAAGCTCTCTATGGATTTGGCGTTCAGAGGTGCGGTGAAAAGCAGTGCGGCGAGCAGGGCTCCGAAAAAACGTCGATGTTTCATGAGTGCTGACATCCTGTCTTTGGTTGATCCAAAGCGAGTGGGGCGGCCCCCGGAGTTCGCTTCATGGGGAAAATATACTTCATCGCCTCAATTTCCAATAAGTGTGCCGAAGCTGCGCTCCGGCTTCAAACTTGCGGACTCCAGCAGCGTTCTCGCGTTTGAGAATCACATTTCCCGGCTATGGCATCAGGATTGCTTTGTCCCTAATGTCCCTACAGGCAGGCCTTTCAGGAGGTCTGTTTGTACAAGGAAGGGCCTTTTGGCCCTTCCTTCCTCAGCGCAAGTCCTGCAGCACCTCCCAGCCTCTCTCTTTCCCAATCGCTTCCAGACTCGGGTCCGGCGTGACCAGCACAGGATGCGTGACCGCTTCCAGTAGCGGAAGGTCGTTGAGCGAGTCGCTATAGCCCCAGCTCTCCTCCAGGCTCCAGTTCTGCTCCTCCAGCAGATGCTGCAGACAGACCAGCTTGTTCTCCCGGAAGCAGGGCGTGCCCACAATCTCCCCGGTAAATCCTTCCGGACCCACCTCGATCTCTGTCGCCAGCGAGTAGGAAAAATCGAGCATGCGAGCCACCGCGTGTCCGGTGAACGCTGATGAGGCAGTGATCAGGACCAGCTCATCCTGCCGTTCCCGATGCCACTGCACCCGTCGGGAGAGACGCAGTCTGGGACGCACCTCCTCCTCCAGGAAGCGATCACGCTCCTGCTCCATCAGTGCTCTGGGGTGGGTTTGATGCGGAGTGAAATAGTAGCGCATGTACTCGCGCAGATCCAGACGACCTGCGGCATAATCCTCATCGTACTCGTTGAGGCGCAGCAAAACGTCTTCACCCCAAAGCCCCAGCTCGATCTGCCGGACCGCCCAGAGGCGTTCGGTGTCTCCATTGAGGATCGTGTAGTCCAGATCAAACAGGGCAAGGGCCATGGAGTTCCTTTTCGAAGGCGAATGGTCAAGCAGACTTGCGCTCGTAGCCGCGTGGGGTGAAGACGTGCGGCGCGTTCGCACCACTGCAGAGTTCACGGGTGTTCCGGGCTCCGATCAAGACGACCGTCAGCATGTCCACTTCCGCGGCCTCTAGCTGCTCCAACCGGACAATGCGGATTTGCTCCTCCGGACGTCCCAGACTGCGCGCCAGCACCACCGGAGTCTCGGCAGAGCGATACTGCAGGAACAGATCACGAGCCCGGCCCAGCAGCTCCGTCCGACGCTGTGAGACCGGGTTGTAGAGCGCTGTGACGAAGTCCCCGGAAGCGGCTGCGTGCAAACGCTCCAGGATGACCTCACGTGGTGTCAGCAAGTCGGAGAGGGAAATCGCACAAAAGTCGTGTCCCAGAGGAGCGCCCACTCGTGCTGCCGCCGCCTGCATCGCAGAGATCCCAGGACCAACGCGGACCCGGACACGCCTCCACGCGCTCTGAGCTTCGCGCTCCAGCAGCTCAAAGACCAGCGTGGCCATGGCGTAAATTCCGGGATCTCCAGAGGAAATCAGCGCCACTTTCTTTCCGGATGCCGCCAGGTCGAGCGCGTGCCGGACACGCTCGATCTCTGCTCCCAGCGGAAATTCATGCCGTTCCTGCCGGGTCCGGAGGTCTTCCACCAACTCAAGATACAGAGTGTAGCCCACCCAGTCCGTTGCCTCCTGGAGCCACTGCACCGTCTCTGGCAGACGCCACTGCACCGAGCCGGGACCCGTTCCGACAACGGAGAGCACTCCACAAGCGGCCCCCGGCAGCTGCGCATCCAGAGGCTCCGGAGCCTGAGCCAGCGCACAGGTTGCCCGGCGAGACTTTCGCTTGGGCACACGCAACGCTCCGGCGATCCCCACTGCAGCAAGTGCGGCGCCCTCCGCCACGCCATGGCATCCGACCTCCCGGAACACCCGCTCCGAAGGGTTCTGCAGCCTTGGCGTCTCCTGCTCCAGCACTGCCGCTGGAAAGAAGCGAGCCGGAGCCCCCAGACGCTCCGCCAGTTCATGCACCGCGGGCTCATCAGCCTTCAGGTCTACGGAGAAAACCCCCGCCAGACTTTCCGGGGCGAGGTGGTGCTCGGTCAAGACGGACTCCACCAGCTGCCACAGTTCCTCTACCTCGCACCCCCGCTCGCACCCGACTCCCAAGGCCAAAGTTTTCGGATGAAACACCAGCCGCCGGGGAGTGCCAGGCACCGACTCTGGGGTGACCCGAACCTCCAGCAGCCCCTCCGAAGTCCACGGAACCGCAGACTCCAGCAGCCAAGGGTGTGGCTCCTGAAGGCGGACCGAGGCTCCGGAGAGCAGCTCGGCCATGAAGGCCTTTGCGTCCTGAGGATTGGCCAGCACCAGGGCGTCCGGAGGCTCGTCCAGCGCGATCCCGAAGCGCACGTCTCCGGCCGTCGTCAGCGCCGCGTGTCCTCCCAGATCCGCGGCGACCTTGCGGGCCATCTGGTTGGCCTCGTGGTGCCCTCCAAGCAACGGAACCACGGAGCCTCCGTCTTCGGAAATGGCCAGCACCGGAGGCTCTGTGTGCTTGCTCTGCAGCACGGGAGCCAGAGAGCGGATGAGGATTCCGGAAGCGCAGATCCCGACCAGAGGGTGGCCTTGGGCAAAAAGATCTTGTAGATGCGCAGTCGTCTCGTGAAAGGTCTCGTCAGCCTCCGGCACCCGTCGGGCCGGGCCATGCACCTTGCCCCCCAGCAGCGCAGAGATCTTCCGGGCCAGCGGGAGTGTTGAAGGGTTCAGGCAAAAGACAATCGGTTCAGGCATTTCGCAGCAGAATCATTGAGAAGTAAGGCACCTCTTGCGCTTCGACTTCGTGCAGCGGCTCAACCTTTTGATCCGGACGAGAGGCGTGCTCCACGTAGATGGCGTCTTGGGCCAGACCCAACTCTTCCAGCACACGCTGAAGCTTGGAGAAGTGCCGCCCGACCTTCATCAAGGCAAACGCTCCGGGCTGCCGGAGCCGTTGCCGCAGCTCGTCCTCGGAAAGGGTTCCGGGAAGCACGGTCCACGGCTCGCTGCGAAATGCCATCGGCCACCGAGCCGCAGCGGCACAGGCCATTGGCGAAGAGACCCCTGGAATCACCTCTACCGGGAAGGAGCCAGAAAGTCGCTCCAGCAGGTACATGAAGGAGCCGTAGAACAGCGGATCGCCTTCGCACAGCACACCCACACTTTTTCCGGAGCGGAGCTCCCGGTCCAGCAACCGGGCAGATTCGTCGTAAGCCTGCTGCGCTGGGAACGGGTCCACCGAGATGGGCATTCTCAGCGGGAACCGCTCCTGTGTGGAGTCTTCTCGGAGGTGGCCGCGTACAATCTCCCAAGCCAGCCCGGTGCCTGATTCGGGAGCCGGCCAGGCGAGCACCTGGCAATCGTGGATCAGCCGCAAGGCCTTCAGAGTCAGCAACTCTGGATCTCCTGGGCCCACCCCAATGCCGTAAAGAGTTCCGGAGGCAGGATTCACTGAACTCTCGGACAATGTGCGTCAAAAAAGCGACCTGGGAGGTCCACCAGTCGGAGGGAGAAGTTGGTGTTTGTTGCAGAAGGCCTCATAATCAAGGTTGTTCAGATTTCCGGATTTCCTTGTGCTGGAGCAAGTTCATGAATCGCCATTGTCTCAAGTGCGGTGCCGCCGCCGAGTTTCGCATTCCGGAAGGAGACCAGCGGGAGCGCCTGGTCTGCCTGGAATGCGGTTTCATCTTCTACCAGAACCCTGCCGTGGTCGTCACGACTCTGGCCATGTGGGAAGATCAGGTACTCCTCTGCCAGCGGGCGATTGAGCCCAGCCTGGGCAAGTGGTGCCTTCCCGGAGGATTCCTGGAGCGTGGGGAGACTCTGGAGGAGGGGGCGATCCGGGAGATGTATGAAGAGACCTTTGCCGAGGTACAGATCGAGCGGCTGTTTGCGCAGTTCACCCTGAGGCACATCGGGACGCTGATGTTCTGCTTTCTCGGACAGCTAAAGCGTCCGGTGTTTCAGGTGGGTCCGGAGTGCCTGGACGTACAGCTGTTCAGTTGGAAGCAGCTTGAGGCCACCTCCCTCGCTTTTCCCTCCCACACCTTCGCGCTGGAAGAGTTTCGACGAGATCCGGACTCTGCGGTGATCCGCAGCCGATCCTACGACCGGGACTGACGTCCTCAGCCCCTCCCGATGAAGGGCATCTGCGTGGCCATCAGCGTCATGAACTGCACGTTGGCATCCAGGGGCAGGTTGGCCATGTACACGATCGCCTCTCCGCAGTGCTCCGGATTCATCACCGGTTCCGGACGGATCTCTCCGTTGGCCTGAGGCATTCCGGTCTTCATCTTGGCCGTCATCGGGGTCTCGGCATTGCCGATGTCGAGTTGGCTGCAGGCGATGTCGTACTTGCGTCCGTCAAGCGAAAGGCTCTTGGTCAGGCCACTGACCGCGTGCTTGGTCGCCGTGTAGGCCGCCGAGTTGGGCCGAGGCGCATAGGCAGAGACGGAGCCGTTATTGATGATCCGCCCACCACGGGGAGTCTGGTCTTTCATGATCTTGATCGCCTCCTGTGCACAGAGAAACGAGCCCGTCAGGTTGATCTCCACAACGCGCTGCCAATCCTCAAGCGCCAAGTCTTCAAAGGGCACCGGCGGTGCTCCGATTCCGGCATTGTTAAAGAGCACATCCAGCCGCCCAAACGTTTCACGGACCTGACGAAAAACCGCCTGAACCGCCTCTTGGTTGCTGACATCTGCGGCGATCGGCAACAGTCGCACCTCCGAATTGCTGGCCTGGGCGGCTGTTTCCTCAAGCGGCCCGATTCGTCGACCGACCAGCACCACGTGGTAGCCGGCCTGGTGCAGAGCCAAAGCAGAAACTCTCCCCACGCCAGTACCTGCTCCGGTCACCAATGCAACTTTCGTCAAAGACATACCTACTCCCCAAATGCGGTGTTATTGGAAAAAATTTCAGATCAGACCTGCACGTGCAGGCCACCATCCACATGAAGCAACGTCCCGTTGACATAGGATGCGGCAGGCGAGAGCAGGAAAAGTGTTGCCTGTGCCACCTCTTCCGGGGCTCCCCAGCGCGCAGCAGGCGTACGTTTTTCCACAAATGCCGTGAACGCTGCGTCCTGGGTCAAGGCCTCGTTCATTTCGGTATGGATGTACCCCGGAGCAATGGCGTTGCAAGTGATGCCTCTTGAGCCGTACTCCACCGCCAGGGCTCGGGTGAAGGCTGCGACCCCGCCCTTGCTCGTCGTGTAGGCCGAGATGCTGTTGCGGGCCAGATCTCCCATGATGGAGGCGATGTTGACGATTCTTCCGGAGCCTTGACAAAGCATCTGCCGAATCGCCAGTTGGCTGAGCAGCATCACGGAGCGCAGGTTGGTGTGAAGCACCCGGTCCAGCATTTCGAGGGGAAACTCCTCAAACGGCTGCCGGTGCTGAATTCCCGCATTGTTGACGAGAGCATCGAGCCGACCATGACGCTCCACCAGCTTCTGAATTTCCTGCTCAGCCGCTCCCGAGTCCGTTACGTCAAACGGAGCGACTTCGGCCTGCCCTCCGAGTTCCTGAATGGTTCTCTGGCGCTGGGCCAACCCTTCCGGATCCCTGCTGTTCAGGACCACGACAGCTCCTGCCGCTGCTGCTGTCTGAGCGATGGCCCAGCCAATTCCACGGCTCGCCCCGGTAATCAGGACGACCTGACCTTGCAGGGCAAAAGGGTTCATTTTGATCTCTTCTGGGATTGTTCGTTACGGGCTCTTTCTGTTCCGGAAGAAGCCCAGGAGGATTACTGTGGCCTGAGTGGGAGAGACAATCCAGTGAAACCCGCACCCGGTGCTTCTCAGAGAAGACCGGATGCGGCCCAGCGGTGTCAGGTGAAGGGAGACCGTCCCGAAATTTTTCAGGGAGCGTCCGGCTTCCCGGCTTGGCCGGCAAGCCAACCCAGCCCGACCCCTACAGCAACCCAGAGGGAGGTCAGGAAGTCGGAGAAGAGGAACCAAAGCAAGACATAGATGCTCCCGGCACCATAAAGCACCAAGCGATTCTCCAGGAATCGGCTACGCAGTTGGAGAGACTTGTCTTTCAGGTCGTTGATCAGGTTTTCCATAGAAGGCCTCAAGGTCAGGAAGTGTTGAGCGGCTTAGCCCTTAAATATGCCTTGCCTCCGTACAGGTCGTCAAGTCCGGATCTTTTTTTCAGAGGGCGGCTAAAGTTTTCCGGAGGGTTTCCGATAACTGAGGTAGTCAACGGCAGTTTTCGTCAATCATACGGTCAAGCTATGAAGATCCGAAACAATGTCGCTTCGCTTAACGCTTTGAGGCACGCGGACGACAACTTTAAAAGGATCGGTGGCTCCATTGAGAAATTGAGTTCGGGAGTCGCGATCAATCGAGGTGCCGATGGACCGGCGTCGTTGATCAGCTCGGAGAGGCTAAGAGGTAACATTGTAGGTCTGCAACAAGCCTACGAAAACGGACAAGTTTCAGTGACCCTGCTCCAAACGGCAGAGGGGGCTCTGAATGAGGTGAGTGACATCCTCATCAAGCTCAAGCAGTTGAGCGTCCATGCGGCCAACGAGGCCATCAATGATGAGTACATGCTCGAGGCAGATCAGATGGAGATCCAGGAGTTGATCGACTCCATTGATCGCATCGTTCTGAATACCACTTTCAGCGGCAAGCAGTTGCTGAATGGAGACTTTGGGGTAGACGGTGTGACGGTCGGCAACGATCTGGAGTTCGTCAAGGCCGAGACCCACACGCAGGCCTCTCCCGGAAAAGGGTATGAGATCGACATCACCCGGGTGGCCACTCGAGCCTCTCTGAAGGGAGGAGAGCCCCTCACGGTGGAGAACTACGGAGCTGGCCTGATCTTCCTCGTCAGTGAAGGTGGCAAAAATGCCAAGGTCGACACGAGTGAAAACCGAGAGCTGCGTGGGTTCATCGAAAAAATCCTGAAAGATCACTACGACTCTCCGGAAATCCTTCCTGCAGAGAAAGCTTCCGAGCAAATCCGAAAGCTCGTGATTGACGCGATCCAAAAGGAAATGGGAGTGAACAACATCCCGGTGGAGGTCTTTGAAGCTCCGGACAACACGATTGTCTTCCGGCATCAGGAATTTGGGGATGAGGCCTCTTTCACGGTGACCTCCAGCATTCCCGGAATTGCAGGTCCTGAGGCCAACGAAGCCGCCAGCGCCGGCAAGGGACAGGATATTGCCGGGACCATCAATGGTCACATGGCAGAAGGAAATGGTCAGGAGTTGACGGCCCTTGGAGGGACAGGTGCCGAAGGAGTCACGATTCGCTATCTGCGAGAGATCGAGCTCAAGGAAGTGCCGGTTCTGGACGAAACGGGACGTCAGATTGGAGTGGAGTTTGTCGAGGAGTCTCAAGACGAGATCGTGGGAGGCCCTGGAAATCCGATCATCGAAGGCTACGTCCATATCTCCCAGAATTCGCACAACTTCAACCTGGGCCCCAATCCCCAGCAATCGGCGTCGATCTCGATCGACAACCTGCGTCCCAACAAGCTTGGGGGTGGCGTCAAGAACAAGAGTGGGTTTCGCTCACTTGCAGAAATTGACGTCCGGACCCTCCAGGGTGCCCGAGATGCCTTGACGGTCATTGAGAGAGCCATTGGCGAGATCAGTACCGCTCGAGGGCGAATGGGAGCCTTCCAAAGGCACACGCTGGAGCGCAGTCTCAACGGTTTGAAGATCTCCGTGGAGAACAACGTCGAAGGAGAATCGACCATCCGCGACACAGACGTTGCCGAGGAGATGTCTCGCTTGACCAGCAATCAGATTCTCTTTGAATCCAGTCAAGCGATGCTGGCGCAAGCCAACCAACTCCCTCAAAACGTGCTCAACCTGATGGGGAGTCAGGGTTCCTGATTCTCGATCCTTGTGAGTCCCGTTGATTCCCGACTGTGCGCTCTGCTCAGTTGGGAATCAGCCCTCCAGGTTCTGACCTCCCTTTCGATGCTTGCAAAGCAAAGCATCTTGCCTCTCCCAACTCACTTCGCTAGTCTTGAACTCCGATCTGGAAAACCCGCATTTATCTTCCATTCGGATTTCCCATTCTTCCGCACACCCAAGAGGAGCGCATGACCGAAACCGCACGATTAGAAATCCGCGACAAATCCGTTGAACTTCCCTTGGTCGTTGGCACCGAAGGAGAGGTCGGCCTGGACATTGCCAAACTGCGTGGCCAGACCGGAGCCATTACCCTGGATCCCGGCTATGTCAACACTGGTGCTGCCACCAGTGCCATTACCTTTCTGGATGGAGAACAGGGCATCCTGCGCTATCGCGGCTACCCGATTGAGCAGTTGGCCGAGCAGTCCAGCTTTCTGGAGGTCAGCTACCTGCTGATCTACGGAGAGCTGCCTTCCAGCAACCAGCTTGCAGAGTTTGAGCGCAACATCACGCGCCACACAATGCTGCATGAGGACCTGCGTCACATCTACTCCGCTTTCCCCAAGGATGCTCACCCGATGGCCATCCTCTCCTGCGTGGTGTGTGCTCTGTCCACCTTCTATGAAGACTTCAGCGCCACCGACCAGTCTGCTGTGGACCTTGCAATTTGGCGGCTGATGGGCAAGATTCCCACCATTGCAGCCTGGGCCTACAAGAAGAACATTGGCCAGCCTTTTGTCTACCCCAAGAATAAGTTCTCCTACTGTGAAAACTTCCTGAACATGATGTTCAGCGTCCCGGCGATGGACTACGAAGCTCCCCGAGAGTTCATCGACGCGCTCAACGTTCTGTTCATCCTGCATGCAGACCACGAGCAGAACTGCTCCACCTCGACTGTCCGGCTGGTCGGAAGCAGCCAGGCCAACCTGTTTGCCTCCATCTCGTCTGGCATCGCGGCCCTCTGGGGACCGCTGCACGGCGGAGCCAACCAGGCCGTGCTGGAGATGCTGCAGTACATCCGGGATCAGGAGGACGGGAACGTCGCCAAGGCTGTCGAATTGGCCAAGCAGAAGGACTCCGGGTTCCGCCTGATGGGCTTCGGGCACCGGGTGTACAAGAACTTCGACCCCCGGGCCAAGATCATCAAGGCCTATGCCGACAAGGTGCTCGCCATGGTCGGAGTGAGTGATCCTCTGCTCGATATTGCGAAGCAGCTTGAGGAGGCCGCGCTCACGGATGACTACTTCAAGGAGCGCAACCTGTACCCGAATGTGGACTTCTACAGCGGGATCATCTACAAGGCTTTGGGCTTCCCGACCGACATGTTCACCGTGCTGTTCGCCATGGGACGCCTCCCGGGCTGGATCTCGCACTGGCTCGAGATGCACAACAGCAACCCGAAAATCGGCCGCCCCCGCCAGATCTATACTGGCCCCAACAGCCGGGACTACGTTCCCAGTTCACAACGCTGAGCATGAGCGACGACCCCCCGGAGCCGTACTCCACTCAAGAGGGCTTCTCTCCTGAGGAGCCCTCCTGATGGAAAATCTTCTCACCTGGCTGGGAATGCTCTTCTGCATCTCCCAGTCCGCCGCCTTCTCCGGGCTCACGATTGGTCTCTTCGGGCTCAGTCCGCTCCGGCTGGAGGTGGAAGTGGAGTCCGGAAACCAGGACGCTGCCCGAATCCTGGAGATGCGGCGAGACTCCAACCTGCTCCTCGCAACACTGCTTTGGGGAAACGTCGGCGTGAACGTGCTGCTCACGCTCCTCAGTGAATCCGTCCTTGCCGGAGTCGCAGCCTTCCTCTTCTCCACCATCGGCATCACGCTGTTCGGGGAGATCCTCCCCCAGGCCTACTTTTCTCGAAACGCGCTGCGGATGGGCATCCGGCTCTACCCGCTGATCTGGATGTATCGCGTTCTCCTCTACCCGGTGACCAAGCCTTCTGCATTGCTGCTCGACTGGTGGCTGGGCAAGGAAGGGGTGAGTTATTTCAACGAGCAAGACTTCCGGATCATGCTGCACAAGCACATGCAGGCCGAAGACTCGGACATCGACCCCCTGGAAGGCATCGGTGCCTTGAACTTCCTCTCGATTGACGACATTCCGATCGCCGAGGAGGGCGAGCTGGTTGATCCGGAGAGCATCATCGCCCTGCGGTGTGACTCCGACCTGCCGACGCTCCCTAGCTTTGAACGCGCTCCGGAAGATCCCTTCCTCCTGCAGGTGCAGTCTTCCGGGAAGAAGTGGGTGATCCTGACCGACCTCGATGGATTTCCCAGACTGGTGCTCAACGCCGACTCGTTTCTGCGGGACGCGCTCTTTGGAGTAGAGCCCTTTCGGCCCTACTCCTACTGCCATCGTCCGATCGTGATCACAGACCCGGAGACTCCGCTGGGACACGCCCTGCAGCACCTGCGGGTGCATCCGGAGCATGCCGAGGACGATGTGATTGACAACGACCTGATCCTCTGTTGGGATGGAGTCCGCAAAATCATCACCGGAGCCGATCTGCTTGGAAGACTCCTTCGAGGGATCGCCAAGCGTCAGGTGCGCTTTGCGGTGCGCCCCATGCCCCCACCTTCGACCGAACACGATTGACAAACCATGACACATGCCATCCGAATCCATGAAACCGGCGGCCCTGAGGTAATGCGCTGGGAATCTATGGAACTGAATGCCCCTGAAGCCGGAGAGGTTCAGGTCCGCAACACCGCAGTAGGCCTGAACTACATCGACACATATCACCGCAGCGGGCTCTACCCGCTCCCCCTGCCCTCCTTGCTTGGTCAGGAGGGAGCAGGGGTCGTTGAATCCGTGGGAAGCGGGGTTTCCGGGCTGCGGGTCGGAGACCGGGTGGCCTATGCGACTGGACCGATCGGGGCCTATTGCGAGGTTCGCAACTACCCGGCAGACAAGCTGGTCAAGCTGCCTTCCGGGATTTCCGACGAGATCGCCGCGACCATCATGCTCAAGGGCATGACCGCAGAATACCTGCTCCACCGCACCGCCCACGTTCAGTCCGGGGATGTGATCTTGCTGCATGCCGCCGCAGGAGGCACCGGAGTGCTGGTTGCCCAGTGGGCTGCAGAGATGGGTGTGACGGTGATTGGTGTTGTGAGCAGTGAGGAAAAAGCGGAGATCGCTCGTCAGCACGGCTGCCAGCATGTGCTGATCTCCGGAGCGGACAACCTCGCCGCGCAGGTTCTGGAGATCACCAACGGCAAAGGAGTCAAAGTCGCCTACGACTCGGTGGGCAAGGACACCTTTGAGGTCACAATTGAATCCTTGATGCCCTGCGGAATGTTTGTTTCGTTCGGACAGGCCTCGGGGCCGATTCCGGACATCAACCTCCGTGTCTTTGCTCCAAAGAACCTCTACTTCACCCGCCCCTCGCTGTTCGTCTACACCCGCACCCGGGAGTTGCTGGAACAGAGCGCCGCTCGGCTTTTTGATGCCGTGCTCTCCGGAGTGCTCACGCCTCAGGTTCGGCAGAGCTACGCACTTCAAGATGCCGCGCAGGCTCATCAGGAGCTGGAGTCCCGGAAGACCGTTGGGGCCACTGTGCTCACGCCATGACCTTGGAGATCTCCCAAGCCCCCTCCTTGTCTTCCTTTCGCTTCGAACAGAGCGCCCGGGATGGAAACGCCCGGGCCGGAGTCCTGACCACTCCGCACGGGATCATCCACACCCCGATCTTCATGCCGGTCGGCACGCAGGGCACAGTGAAAGCGATGACTCCCGGAGAGTTGAAATCGCTGGGCACCGAGATTCTGCTGGGCAACACCTATCACCTCCACCTGCGTCCTGGCGACGAGTTGATCCGCGAGCTTGGAGGCCTGCACCGCTTCATGAACTGGCAGGAGCCCATCCTCACGGACAGCGGTGGATTTCAGGTCTTCTCACTCGCCAAGCTGCTCAGGCGCGAAGAGCGGGGAGTCGTCTTCCGGAGCCATCACGATGGTGCTCGCGTGGAGTTGACTCCGGAGATTTCCATCGGCATTCAGCAGAATCTGGGCTCCACAATCATGATGTGTTTCGACGAGTGCCCGGCGCTACCTGCAACCCGGAGTTCACTGGAGGAGTCGCTGGCACTGACCACACGCTGGGCGCGGCGCTGCAAGGAGGCCCGGACCACGGAGCAGGCGCTCTTCGGGATTGTTCAGGGAGGAACCGAGGTGGACCTGAGGCTCAATCACCTGGAGTCCATCACGGAGATTGGCTTTGACGGCTATGCGCTGGGAGGGCTAAGTGTCGGAGAGTCCAAGGAGGAGATGTATCCGGTCCTCCATGCGGTGACGCCCCGGATGCCCGAGGACCGCCCACGCTACCTGATGGGAGTGGGAGACCCGCTGGACCTGCTGGAGGCGATGGAAGCGGGGATCGACATGTTCGACTGCGTGATGCCTACGCGCAACGCCCGAAACGGCTCGATCTTTACCACCCGCGGGAAGCTTTCCATCAAGCAGGCGCGCTTCCGGGAGGATCCTCGTCCGCTGGATGAAACCTGTTCCTGCGAGACCTGTACACACTACTCACGGGCCTACCTCAGGCACCTCTTTCAGTCCGGAGAGATTCTCGGACATCGCCTGCACACGCTGCACAACCTGCATTTTCTGCTTGAGATGACCCGGCAGGCCCGTAGCGCGATCCTCTCTGGAACCTACCTCGCCTTCAAACAAGGCTTTCTGGAGCGCTATCACAGCGGGCTGGACGACTGACTGGAGTGCCCAGCGACTTCGACCATCAGCGCACCCAGCGGTCTCGGGCCTCCTTGGCCTCCAGCAGCAGCTTTCGTAACGTGTCCCGGTCTCCTGCTCGGATGGCCGCTTCCAGAGCGTCCAGGGTCTCCCGGAACACCGAGACGCGCTGCAGCAGAGGAGCCTGATTTTCCAGAAAGATATCCGACCACATGTCCGGGCTGGAGGAGGCGATCCGGGAGAAGTCCTTCAGGCCCGCTCCAGAGTGAGAAAGGGCCTCCGGATGGTCGCTGCTCACGATAGCCTGAATGCTGGCATAGGCCAGCAGGTGAGGGAGGTGGCTCACCGCCGCGAAGATCTCGTCATGCGTCTGGGCCTCCATTTCCTGCACCTCCGCCCCAAACGATTCCCAGAGACTGCGAACTTTCTGCAAGGCCTCCGGATCGGTTTCTGTGGTGGGAGTCAGGATGAAGCGCTTGTCCCGGAACAGTCCGGACTTCGCTGCCTGAGGACCAAAGCGCTCTCCTCCGGCAATCGGATGTCCGGGGACGAAGCGGATGCCGGCGTAATCGGGGCGGCGCATCCACTCGACCAGCGGGCCCTTGACGCTTCCGGCATCCGTGAGGATGGTGTCTGAGGAAAGGTGAGGGGCCAGTTCCTGGAGCACTTGGGGGAAGGAGGCGACGGGAACCGCCAGCAACAGCAGGTCCGTCTCTGGGGGAAGCGCTGAGAAGGACTCCAGCGCGCGATCAACCAGGCCCAGCTCCACGGCTTGGGCCCGGTGCTCCGGAGAGAGGTCGAGGCCGATCAGCGTTTGAGCCGCTCGGGCTTCTCGAACTGCGAGGGCGAACGAACCACCAATCAGCCCCAGACCGGCGATGGCGATGGTTCGGAACGGAAACTCTCCTTCTCCGCTCATCTCAAGTACTCCTAGGCCGCGTTGGGCTTTTGCTGTGCCGGGGGAGAGGCGTTGGTATCTTCGAGCTTGCTCAATCCCATTACCATCGGGCTGGCCACATAGATGGACGAGTAGGTACCGACCACGATTCCCACCAGCAGCGCGTAGGAAAAGTCGTGAATGATCTCTCCTCCAAACACGAACAGCACAATCACAACCAACAAGGTCGTTCCGGACGTTAGGATCGTTCGGCTGAGAGTCTCGGTGATGCTCAGGTTCATCAGGTCAATGAGCGGCTTTTTACGGAATCGTCCCTGATTTTCCCGGATGCGGTCAAAGACCACGATGGTGTCGTTGAGCGAGTAGCCCACCACGGTCAGCAGGGCGGCAACTACGGAGAGCGTGAACTCCTTGTCAAACAACGAGAACAGCCCCACTACCACCAGAACGTCGTGCGTGAGCGTGATGATTGCTGCGACGCCTTGACGCCACTGGAAGCGGATCGTGATGTAGACCAACACCAACCCCAAGGCCACAGCGATTGAATACAGCGCGTCGTACTTCAACTCGTCTCCCACCTTCGGCCCAATGGTCTCAATTCGACGGACCTCCATTCCGGGATACTCCGTCCCCAGCAGTTCCTGAATCGACTTGGTGAGCTGTTCTCCCTTGCCCAAGGCGCTGTCCACCGGCAGGATCAACAAGACTTCGCGCTCCGTGGGATCGCCAAAGGTCTGCAACTGAACGTTTCCCTGGCCTTCTGTGGCGAAGACCTCTCTCAGACGATCCAGGCTGGGGTCTTCGGCAAAGCGGAGTTGGACGTTGGTTCCTCCCCGAAAGTCGATGCCGTAGTTCAGGCCCTCATGTCCAAAAATCGAGATGATCCCGATGAGGATCAGGATCGCCGAGAAGACGTAGGCAATCTTGCGCTTGCCCAGAAAATCAATGACGGTTCCTTCCGGAATCAGGCTCATGGGAATTCTCAGATGCTGATGGATTTGAGCTGGCTACGCTGCAGGTAGACCAGTTCGAAGAACAACCGGGTCACCACAATGGCCGTGAACATGCTGGCCAGAATGCCAATGGAGAGCGTCACGGCGAAGCCCTTGATGGGACCACTCCCGAACTGAAGCAGTGCCAGCGCGGCAAACAGGGTCGTGACGTTCGAGTCCAGAATGGTCCGGAAGGCCTTGCCAAAGCCCTCCTTCACGGCACCTCGAGGGTTGGAGGTCTTGCGCAACTCCTCGCGAACCCGCTCGAAGATCAACACGTTGGCATCCACAGACATGCCGATGGTCAGGACGATGCCGGCCATTCCGGGCAGGGTCAGCGTCGCGCCAAAGGCGCCGAGGATTGCGATCAGCAGCACCAGGTTGAAGAGCAGCGCCGCGACCGCGAACAGCCCGGAGATCCGGTAGTAGATCGACATGAAGATCAAGACGAGCAGGCCACCGATTGCCAGAGAGATCAGGCCCTGCCGCACGGAGTCCTCACCGAGGCTGGCTCCGACGGTGCGCTCTTCCCGGATTTCAATTGGAGCCGGCAAGGAGCCGGAGCGCAGGACAATCGCCAGATTCTTCGCCTCTTCGAGCGAAAACTGTCCGGAGATCGACGCCTCCCCACCGGTGATTGCCTCCCGGATGACCGGGGCCGACTGGACCTTGTCATCAAGGACGATGGCCAGATTCCGGCCCACGTTGCGCTGCGTAATACGTGCAAAGGTGTCCGCACCAATCGAGTCGAAAGACAGCGAAACGTAAGGCTGGTTGGTCTGCTGGTCAAACCGCACCTGCGCGTCCCGGATGTACTCTCCGGTCAGGAGGATCTTCTTCTCCAGCACGTAGGGAATGCGCTGCACCAGCTTGTTGGTCTGCTTGTTCCAGACCTCTTCATACTTGACCACCTCCGTGATCCGGTTGTAGGTGCTGGGTGTGGCGTTCGGGTTGGTGAGATAGAACTCCAAGACCGCCTGAGGCCCAATCAGTTCAATCGCCTGATCCCGATCCTTGAGTCCGGGAAGTTGAATGACGATGCTGTTGTCGCCCTGCTTCTGGATCGAAGGTTCGCTGATCCCCAACCCGTCGATGCGATTGCGCAACACCTCAAGGGCCTGGTCAATTGCGTCTTGCCGAATCCGTGTCTCCTCCTCAGGCTTGAGTGTCAGACGAATCAGGTCGCCCTCCACAAGCTGATTGAACTGGACCACGAAGCGTCCGTATGGATCCTCATCCAGATTCAGCGGACGTCCGGGCTCCATCTCGATGGTAAATTCCGTGTCGTTCACCGAGCGGACCTCAATGAAGTCCACCTGATTGTCAATCATCACGTCTTCCAACTCCTGAGCCGTCCGACGAGTGACCGTGGATACGGCTTCCTCTACCTGCACCGCGACGTCCAGGTACATCCCGCCCTGCAGGTCCAGCCCCAAGTTGACCTTTCCGGTCACAGCCAAGGGATCGGTACCTGTAAAGTAGGCTCGATAGGTGGGAAAGGCGTAGTAGAGCGCGACCAGAAGAATCGCCAGGATGAAGAAGGCCTTGGGTCGAGGATTCATACGGGATTACGAGGAGCTGGTGGAGTCTTTTTCATCTTTGGAATCCTTGGACTCTTCCTTTTTGGAATCCTTGGACTCTTCCTTGGCGGAGGAGCCGGATCCGTCCAAGCGAGAGATCTGGCTACGGTCCATCACGACGTTCACCTTGGGAGCAATTTCCAGGGTGATCCGGTCGTCTCCCATCTTCACGATGCTCCCATAGATTCCGCTGGAGGTGACGACCTTGTCTCCCTTCTGGAGGTTGCCCAGCATCGCCTGATGCTCCTTTTGACGCTTTTGCTGAGGACGGATGATCAGGAAATAGAACACCGCAAAGATGAGGATGAACGGCACAAACTGAATGATGGCGTTGCCCGCCCCTCCCGCTCCGGCGGCATCCTGCGCGTAAGCTTCGGTCACAAAGGGAAACAAGAACATGGACTTCCGTGTTTGATTGAGAATTGCAAAACCAACAGTTTTAACAGTATGGGCGTGAAATTTCACGCAAATTCGACATCACCGGGTATAGGGCTGGTCCAGGGTGAACTGCAGCCCATGCGTTCCAAGAGCGATCAGTTCGGATGAGCGTCCAACGACTTCTCCCGGGGCCGACTGGAAGGGCTGGTTGTTTTTGTCCGTGAGGATTCGGAGTTGGAAGGGCCCGGCAGGAAGCGGACCGCCCATGGCGTCGGAGGCTCCGATGCGAAAGGGCTGCGGTTCGGTGAAGCCGTTGAGGACCCGCACCGCCACGGGACGCCCTTGCTGCGGGTCGAACAGGAGCACCACCAGCCGATCTGACTGGGTCACCTCGCTCCGCAGGGACTCGGCAACCACGACCTGCCCGCTGATGCTGGTCTCCCGGGAGTCCTGCGTTCCGCCGCGAAGCTCTGCGGGGAAGGCCTGAAACGGGCGATCGAGCACATATTCCACCCCGGTGCTTCCCAGGGCCACCGGCTCAGAGAGCGGCCCGATCAATTCTCCGGAAGCGGGGAGGTTCGGGTTGGCATTCTTGTCCGTGAGCACCAGCAGCTGATAATTTCCCGAGAGCTTGCGATCTCCGACCACATCAGCCTGCCCTACGGAAAAGGCCATCGGCGGCAGGAACGGATTCAGCATCCCAGTCGCCACAACCTCTCTGGTCTGAGGATTGACCAGCAACAGGTAGGCGACATCAGTCTTGACGATGTTCCCTCCGACCTGCGGGGTGGCCTGAATCACGCCGCTGATGCTCCCGCTGATTTCCAACTCGTTGCGTTCCAGTTCCTGAAGCAGGGCATAGGCTCCGAGGGTCAGAAACCCCAGGACTCCAACGGTATAGATCAGCGCATTGCGGCTCATGCGGCCCATTCCATCTGGGGCGAGGTCGGCAAGGCTGTAGTTCCCATCAGGTACTCATCCATGCAGCGGGCGGCCTCGCGGCCTTCCCAGATGGCCCAGACCACCAATGAGGCTCCACGTTTGGCATCCCCGGCAACGAACACTCCGTCCACGCTGGTCCGGAAGTCTTTCCCGGCCTGGACCGCATAGATCACCTCTCGCTCCTCCAGCAAGGTCTTCACTTCCTGCGGAGTCTTGAGATCCCCCTGTCCCCGAACGCTCAGCGCCACACCCAGCTGCTCCAGGCAGCCCTCCACAGTGGGGCCGATGAATCCCATGGCCAGCATCACCAAGTCCACCTCCACGGAGAACTCTGAGCCCGGGACGCGCTCCATCACCATGCGGCCGTCCACGGACTTCCACTCCACCCGGACGGCGTGCAGGGTCTTGACGTTTCCGGACTCGTCTCCCACCAGCCGCTCGGTGAGAATGTTCCCTCGGCAGTCCGGATCGGCCTCCTCGTGCACAGGCGTGGGCCGGGGCTGCATGTTGACGATCTCGAACTGGTGAATGCGCCGGTCAGCCTTCTGGCGGTTCAGGTTGCCCAGGCAGTCTGCCGCGGTAAAGCCTCCGCCCAGGATCGCCACCTTCTTCCCAGTGGCATCCAGCGCGTCCGGAAGCTCGTCTCCGGCCACAGCCCGGTTGCGCTCCGGGAGGTAATCCATCGCATAGTGTACGCCCTGCAGATCGGCTCCCTCGGAAGTGAGCTTGCGCGCGACCTGTGCTCCAATGGCAATCAGGATCGCATCGTACTCCCTCCGGAGTTGCTCCAGCGGGAGGTCTTTGCCCACCTCCACACCGGTCTGGAACTCCACGCCTTCCTTCTGCATCTGGTCGATGCGTCGATCGACGTTCAGCTTGTCGAGCTTGAAGTCCGGAATGCCGTAGCGCAACAGGCCTCCGAGGCGGTCTTCCTTTTCAAAGACTGTGACTTCGTGCCCCGCGTGGCGCAGCTGCTGTGCCGCTGCCAGCCCTGCGGGCCCGGACCCGATGATGGCCACCTTCTTTCCGGTGAGCATCTTGGGAGGGCGCGGCACGATCCAGCCTTCCTCCCACCCGCGATCAGCGATGTGCTTTTCGATCTGCTCAATGGTCACCGAGTGCTTCTTCCGGAGCTTCTCTTCCGGATCCAGCGTGTAGTAGGCGTTCAGCACACACGAATCTTCGCACGGTGCCGGACAGATGCGTCCGGTGAACTCCGGGAAGTTGTTGGTGCTGTGCAGCATGTCCAGCGCCTCTCGCCAGTGCCCGCGGTAGACCAGGTCGTTCCAGTCGGGGATCAGGTTCCCCAGTGGACATCCTGTGTGACAAAAGGGCACTCCGCAGTCCATGCAGCGGGCCGCCTGCTGCCGGATGTCCGGGACCGTGAACGGTTTGTCGTACTCTCGGCAGTCCTTCACCCGCTCATCAATGGCGCGCCTGGGGACCGCCTGCTTCTGAATTTCAATGAATCCGGTATCTTTTCCCATGATCTTCACACGATAGATGTTAGGCAGGGCCGCCTCAGGCCGCTTTGGCCTGGAGTTGCTCCAGCACCATTCGGTACTCGATCGGCATCACACGCACAAACTGCTTGAGCGTGTTGTCCCAGTGTTCCAGCAGTCCTGCAGCGCGCTTGCTCCCGGTGAGGTGAAAGTGCCGGGTGATGGTATCGCGCACCCAGCTCTGCTCTTCCGGATCAGAGAGCGGCTCTAGATCAACCATGCTGGTGTTGCAGTATTCGGCGAAGTTCCGGAACTCGTCGAAGACGTAGGCGATGCCACCGCTCATTCCGGCAGCAAAGTTCCGTCCGGTCTGCCCGAGCACCAGTACCCGCCCGCCGGTCATGTACTCGCACCCGTGATCCCCGACTCCTTCAACCACAGCCGTGGCGCCGCTGTTGCGGACGGCAAAGCGCTCTCCGGCGACTCCGGAGAAGAAGGCCTCGCCGCTGGTTGCGCCATAGAGGACCGTGTTGCCCACGATGATGTTTTCATCCGCCTTGAACTGCGCCTCCTTGGGAGGATAGATGACCACGCGTCCGCCGCTGAGCCCCTTGCCGGCGTAGTCGTTGGCATCCCCTTCCAACTCCAGCGTCACCCCGCGGGCGAGGAAGCCACCGAAGCTCTGTCCGGCAGATCCTTGGAACTTGCAGTGAATCGTGTTCTCAGGAAGCCCCTTGGCTCCGTGACGTTTGGCAATCCGACTGCTGAGCATTGTCCCGACAGCGCGGTGGGTGTTCTGAATCGGAAGTTCAATCCGGATGGCTCGCACTTCCTCGATGGCATCCTCTGCGCGCTCCAGAAGTTGATGGTCCAGCTGTCGATCCAGCCCGTGGTTCTGCAGTTGGGTGCAGTAGCGGGTGTCTCCTTCGCTGACCGGGATTTTCTGAATGATCGCAGAGAGGTCCACCTTGCTGGCTTTCCAGTGCGTCACATCGGTGCGCTGAACCAGCATGTCCGAACGTCCGACCATGTCTTCAAATCGCCGGAAGCCAAGCTGAGCCATCAGGCTTCGCACCTCTTCCGCGACAAAAAAGAAGTAGTTGATGACATGCTCCGGTTGGCCGATGAACTTCTTGCGCAGTTCCGGATCCTGGGTTGCAATTCCGACCGGGCAGGTGTTCAGGTGACACTTGCGCATCATGATGCAGCCCACAGCAATCAGCGGGGCGGTGGAAAATCCGAACTCCTCTGCTCCGAGCAGCGCGGCGATCATCACATCGCGTCCGGTCTTGAGCTGCCCATCGGTCTGCAGGCGCACCCGTCCCCGGAGCTTGTTGAGGAGCAACGTCTGGTGCGCCTCGGAAATTCCCAGCTCCCACGGAACGCCTGCATGCTTGATCGAGGTCAGCGGAGAGGCTCCGGTTCCACCGTCGTGACCGGCAACGGTGATGATGTCGGCATGCGCCTTGGCGACTCCGGCGGCAATGGTGCCCACCCCAGCCTCCGAGACCAGCTTGACGTTGATCTTGGCGCTCGGGTTGGAGTTCTTCAGGTCAAAGATCAGTTGTGCCAGGTCCTCAATCGAGTAGATGTCGTGGTGCGGAGGAGGAGAGATCAGGGTCACTCCCGGAGTTGAATGACGCACTTTGGCAATGTACTCGCTGACCTTCTTGCCCGGAAGCTGGCCACCTTCTCCGGGCTTGGCCCCCTGGGCGACCTTGATCTGCAGTTCGATGCTGTTGACCAGGTAGTGAATCGTGACGCCGAAGCGTCCGGAGGCGACCTGCTTGATCTTGCTGATCGGCCAATCGCCATTGTCGCGATGATGAAAGCGGACCTCATCTTCGCCGCCTTCTCCGCTGTTGCTTCGCGCTCCAATTCGGTTCATCGCCACCGCCAGGGTTTCGTGCGCCTCTTGGCTGATGGAGCCCAGCGACATCGCTCCCGTGGCAAAACGCTTGACGACCTCCGAAGCGGGCTCGACCTCGCTCAGCGGAACCGACTTGACGTCGGTCCGGAAGTCCAGCAGCCCCCGAGGAGTAGCCATCTGCTGGGCCTGATCATTCATCATCGCCGAGAAGCGCTGATACGCCTCCGGACGATTTTCCTGAGCCGCCTTCTGGAGAAGCTCCGTGGAGAGCGGATTGATCTGGTGGTATTCGCCACGCCGCCGCCACGCGTAGTGTCCTCCGACATCCAGCGTCTGCACCAGGTCCGGGGTGTCGTTGTAGGCCGCATCGCGCCGCAGCAGCACCTCGCGAGCAATCTCTTCCAGCCCCACGCCGCTGATGCGTGAAGGTGTCCCGGCGAAGTGTTCCCGGACCACATCCTCGTTGAGGCCGATCGCCTCGAAGATCTGGGCTCCGTTGTAGCTCTGCAGGGTAGAGATCCCCATCTTGGCGAAGACCTTGAACATGCCCTTGCGGATCGCCTTGAGGTAGTTCTGGACCGCCTTCTCCAGCGTCAGGTCTTCCGGAAGTACTCCCTCACCGAGCATCTGTTCAAAGGTTTCAAACGCCAGGTAGGGGTTGATCGCCCCGGCGCCGTACCCGACCAGCAGACAGAAGTGGGCGATCTCCCGGGCCTCTGCCGTCTCCACAACCAGGCTGGCCTGCTGTCGGAGGCGCTTGCGGATCAGGTGGTGGTGCACCGCTCCCACCGCCAGCAGCGCAGGAATGGGCAACTTGCGACTCTCCACTCCGCGATCGGTGAGGATGATCAGCGAGACCCCGTCCTTGACCGCCTGCTCGGCCTGAAGGCAGAGCGCCTCCAGAGCGGGCTGCAATCCGTCCTGCTCCTGGAAGTGCATGGACAGCGTCGCTGAACGGAATCCTCGGTGGTCAATGCTTTGAAGCTGGGCCAACTGTGCGTTGGTCAGCACCGGGTGCTCCAGCTTGAGCATGTGGGCGTGCTCCGGTCCCGGATCCAGGATGTTGCGCTGATGCCCCAAGCGCAGCGTCAGCGACATCACCAGTTCTTCCCGGATGGAATCGATCGCCGGGTTGCTCACCTGAGCAAAGATCTGCTTGAAGTAGTCGTAGAGCAGCCGAGGCTTGTTGGAGAGCACGGCCAGCGGCGCGTCGTTCCCCATCGACCCGGTGGCTTCCTCGGCAGCGACGACCATCGGAGTAAGCAGCATGTTGAGGTCTTCAGTGGTGTACCCGAAGAGCTTCTGCCGGACCAGCAGGGAGCTCAGGTCAGACTGGGCGACGTCCTGCGCCTCAGGCAGATCCTGTAGGCCGAAGCCGTTGTCGTTCAGCCACTGCTGGTAAGGTTTCGCCGAGCAGATGCTGCGCTTGAGTTCATCGTCGCCGATGATGCGCCCTTCCCGGGTATCGACCAGGAAGATCTTTCCCGGTTGCAGCCGTCCTTTGTGGAGGATCTTCTCCTCCGGAATCTCCACCGCTCCCACCTCCGAGGCCATGACCACAAGGTCGTCGCGGGTCACCACGTACCGTGCAGGGCGCAGCCCGTTGCGGTCCAGGATCGCTCCAATCTGCACGCCATCGGTGAAGGCCATCGCGGCCGGGCCGTCCCAGGGCTCCATCAGGTGCGAGTGGTACTCGTAAAACGCCCGCTTCTCGGCGTTGATGTGCGGATCCGTCTCCCACGCCTCCGGGATCATCATCATCATCGCGTGAGGCAGCGAGTATCCGGACTGCACCAGAAACTCCAGCACGTTGTCCACACAGGCCGAGTCGCTCCCGCGCGGAACCACAATCGGCATCAGGTCGCGGATGTCGCTGTAGAGCGGCGACTCCAAGGCTCCTTGCCGTGCCCGCATCCAGTTGATGTTCCCCCGGAGGGTGTTGATCTCTCCGTTGTGGGCCAGGTAGCGGAAGGGCTGGGCGAGATCCCAGCGGGGGAACGTGTTGGTCGGGAAGCGCGTGTGGGCGAGTGCGATCGCACTCGTGTAGCGCTCGTCCGCAAGATCCGGGTAAAACTTGTCGAGTTGATCTGCCGTGAGCATGCCCTTGTAGATGATGGTCCGGGAGGACAGGCTGGTCGTGAAGAAGTCCAGCTTGTCACTCAGCACACTCCGGGTCTGCTTGCGCGCGATGTAGAGTCGACGCTCCAGCGTCTCCGTGTCCAGGTCCGGCTCCACGGGAGCGAGAAACAGTTGCCGGATCACCGGCATGGCTTCGGCCGACTGCTTCCCCACATAGCGCGTGTCAATTGGAACTCCGCGCCATCCCAGCACCCGCAGTCCTTGCTCGACCACGGTGCTCTCCACCATCTCGCCACAGTGTCGGCGGTCGTCACGGTCTTGAGGGAGGAAAATCGTGGCAACGCCATACTTCCCGGCTTCCGGAAGCTCGAACCCCAGCTTTGCGCACTCTTCCTTGAAGAGCTGATGGGGAATCTGAGTCAGAATTCCCGCCCCGTCTCCGGTCTCCGGATCGGCTCCCAGCGCCCCTCGGTGTTCCAGATTGCACAGCAGGCGCAACCCCTGGCGCACGATCTCATGCGACTGCTCGTTGCGCATGTGGACCAGAAAGCCCACACCGCAGTTTTCATGCTCAAAGGCAGGGTGGTAGAGGCCTTGCGGCTCAGGATAGGCGTTCTTCATAATGTTCCGTAATGTGGTTCTGGAGTCCTCAGGGTTCAGCAGGTTGGACCCCTCTGAGGAAGAAGTCTTCGGTCATTTGCGAGCGAAGCCCAAACGAAAGCTTTCTGGAGCAGCCCCTGCTCCGGGAGCAGAGCCTCCTCAGCCTTCAGGTTCGTCGGGGCATCATCGACGGCAGGACTGCTGTTCAAGCGTCACCAGCGGTAGCGCAGTTTTCAAGAGCAGGGTTGTTGGTCGGTGGCAACTCTTGGCGCTACGGAGTCAATTTTTATATCATCGACCTCGGGGGAAATCAAATTGATTCAAAATCATGGATTGTTCTCTGTGGGCAATCAGAGTAGGATGACCAGTTTTCTGTTCCATCCTCCCGGCCTTTGCGCTCAAGCCCCTGATTTCTCTGACCATGTCCCTGTCCGCTGCCCCCAGCCTCCATTCGGGATTGATTGTCGCGGGAACCCAGAGCAGCAGCGGCAAGACGGCCGTGGTGTCGCTGCTGCTGGCAGCGCTGCAACGTCACCACCCGGTGCAGCCCTTCAAGGTCGGTCCGGACTACATTGACCCGGGATATCACTTTGCCAGTGCCGGAGTGCGCTCAATCAACCTGGATTCGTGGATCATGGGAGAGGCCGAGGTGCGCCGAGCTGCCGAGGAGTTCACGCAACACGCCTGGGGGATTGTTGAGGGCGTAATGGGGCTGTTTGATGGAGCAAACGCAGACAACACGGAGGGGAGCACCTTTGAGCTGGCCTGCTGGCTCAACTGGCCGGTGGTGCTGGTGGTGCCCTGTGCTCACTCCGGACGCTCGATTGGTGCAACCGTGCGTGGCTTCCTCCAGGAGGCGGGTCCGGAGCGGATCTGCGGCGTGATCCTGAACGGAGCGAGCAGCCCAGGACACGTCGACTACCTCCGGCGGGCCTGTGCCTCCTGGGACATTCCGCTCCTGGGGGTGCTGCTGAAGCTCCCGGAACTGGACTGGCCCGAGCGGCACCTCGGCCTCCAAGCCAGCACGGAACAACCTCTGCCCACGCCTCAGCAACTTGCCGAACTTGCCGAGGCCTACCTGGACGTGGAGGCGCTTCGCTCCTGGCTCCGCCCCTTGCCGGCCCCCCCAGCAGCTCCCAACATCGTGGTCCAGCCCCGGAAGCGCATCGCACTCGCTCAAGACGAGGCCTTTCATTTCTACTATCAGGCCAACCTCGCTTGGCTTCAGGTCCAGGGAGTGGAGGTCGTTCCCTTCTCTCCGCTGCATGATGAGGCCCCCCCCGAAGCGGACGGCCTGATTCTCGGAGGCGGCTTCCCGGAGGT
This sequence comes from Deltaproteobacteria bacterium, assembly GCA_038133845.1. Classification (GTDB taxonomy): domain Bacteria; phylum SAR324; class SAR324; order SAR324; family NAC60-12; genus JAYPUA01. The sequence goes on along the minus strand of JAYPUA010000001.1, from coordinate 21,206 downwards.
CTTTGCGGAGACGATGGCGGCCAACACGCCACTCCTTCGGACCCTCGCCGAATTCATTCGCTCCGGGATGCCTTGCTACGCCGAATGCGGAGGGCTGATGCTGCTCACAGAGTCTCTGGAGACGCAGGACGGAAACCACTTCTCGATGGCCGGAGTGATTCCGGGATCGGTCGCCATGACCAGCTGCCTGCAGAACTTCGGCTACTGTCATGCCCAGACCGATGACGGCCTGCAGGTTCGCGGGCATGAATTTCACTACTCGCGGTGGCGTGAAGAAGCCGAACACGCCAACGCCTGGACCGTGACCCGCCACTCCACCGGAAGCTCCCGTCGAGAAGGCTTCCGCAGCGAGACGCTCCATGCCTCCTACATCCACCTCCACTTTCCTCAGGCTCACGCTCTCCTGAAGCGCCTGTTCCAGCTCTGAAGCCTGCGCCTCCTGCGGGAATTGCGTTTGTCTTTGGTCCGGAGGGAGGATACTTTGGAGAGACCATCACCACTTCCATTTCTTCCCGTCCGAAAGGAGCCTCCTGATGATTCTTGCCAAACTGATCGACCTTGTGGAGCACGGAAAGATTCCGGACCCGTTGACCCGAACCGGGATCAAGGGTTTCTGCCTGCAGCGCCTTCTTGAAGAGCGCACCCCCAGCATTGCGGCTCAAAAGCGAAAGCTGTGGGAATTTTCCCGGAAGATGCGCCAGGAGCCGGTGGCCGTACACACCGACAAGGCGAACGAGCAGCACTACGAGCTGCCTCCGGAGTTCTTTGTGGAGGTCCTCGGACCTCACCTGAAGTATAGCTGCTGCCACTTTCCTCCAGGCATCGACACGCTGGAGGCCGCAGAGGCTTCGATGCTCGGGCTCACCTGTGAGCGAGCCGAACTGCAGGATGGGCAGAAGATCCTGGAGCTGGGATGCGGTTGGGGTTCCCTGACACTCTGGATGGCCCAGCGCTACCCCAACAGCGCGGTCACCGCCGTCTCCAACTCGGCCCCACAGCGCGAGTTCATCGAAACCCGGGCCCAAGAGCGTGGGTTGAGCAACCTGACCGTGATCACTCAGGACATGAACGACTTCCAGACCGAGCCCGGGTTTGACCGGGTGGTCTCGGTGGAAATGTTTGAGCACATGCGCAACTGGGGAGAGCTGCTGGGCCGGGTCGCTGCCTGGCTGAAAGAGGACGGAAAGTTCTTCTTCCACATCTTCACTCACCGGACTCACGCCTACACCTTTGAAACGGAAGGTGAGGACAACTGGATGGGAAAGTACTTCTTCACCGGAGGGATCATGCCGGCCCACGAGCTGCCGTACCTGTTTCAGGATCACCTGCTGCTGGAAGAGGCCTGGGCCATGCCCGGAACACACTACCACCACACCGCCGACGCCTGGCTGGCCAACATGGACGCCAAGCGGGAGCAACTGATCCCGGTCCTGGCCAAGACGTACGGTCCGGAAGAGGCCGAGGTCTGGTTTCATCGCTGGCGGATGTTCTTTCTGGCAACCTCCGGAGTTTGGGGCTTTCGCGGGGGAAACGAATGGCTCGTCTCGCATTACCGTTTCTCCAGGCGCTGACCCCAAGGTTCCACTTGACTTGATCCGGGAAAAGCAGTTCGCTAGGTAGGCGTTTCCGTCTTAATCGTCTTTTTTCCAGGAACAGTCATCATGCCCTCTCCCCACAGCGCCAGCAACAGCATCATCGTCCGCCTCAAGCTTGAAAACGAAGTCGGAGTTCTCGCCAAGGTGACCCAAAAGATCTCCGACCTCGGAGGAAACATCGGAGCGATTGACCTCGTCCGCCCGGAAGCGAACTTCCTGATCCGAGACATCAACATCTTCACCAAAGACGTCGACCACGGGCGCTGCATTGTTGAAGAGCTGAAAGCCCTGGATCACGTCGAGTTCATCAACTACTCCGACCGGGTTTTCCTTGCTCACCTTGGCGGCAAGATGGAGATTGCCTCCCGGATTCCTCTCAAGACGCGCGACGACCTCTCAATTGCCTACACACCCGGGGTCGCCCGGGTCTGCATGGCCATCCACGAGAATCCGGCCGATGCCTACAAGCTGACCATCAAGGGCAACACGATCGCTGTTGTGACGGACGGAACCGCCGTGCTGGGACTCGGAGACATCGGTCCGCAGGCCGGAATGCCGGTGATGGAAGGCAAGGCGATGCTCTTCAAGCAGTTTGCCAACATCGACGCCTGGCCGATCTGCTTGAGCACAAAGGACACCGAGGAGATCATCCGGACGGTCAAGGCGATCGCGCCCGGGTTCGGGGGAATCAACCTGGAAGACATTGCAGCACCTCGGTGCTTTGAGATCGAGCGGCGTCTGCAGGAAGAGCTGGACATCCCGGTGTTTCATGACGACCAGCATGGCACCGCCGTGGTCACCACGGCGGCACTGATCAACGCCCTCAAGCTGGTAGGGAAAAAAGCGGCAGACATCAAGGTGGTGGTCTCCGGAGCCGGAGCGGCCGGGACAGCCTGCGCCAAGATGATCTACGATCTCGGTGTGAGGCACATCGTCGGCTGCGACCGCAACGGTGTCATTCACCCTGGGCGTGAGGACCTGAACGATGAAGCCAAGCAGTGGTTCGCTCACACGGTCAACCCCAAGAAGGAGTCCGGGACGCTCAAGGATGTGCTGGCAGGAGCCGACGTGTTCGTTGGAGTTTCAGCCCCCAATCTGCTCAAGGGGGAAGACATCCAGAAGATGGCAGACAAGGCGATCGTCTTTGCCATGGCCAACCCGACCCCCGAGATCATGCCGGAAGAGGCACTGCCCCATGTCGCCATCATGGCCACGGGACGTAGCGACTATCCCAACCAGATCAACAACGTCCTCTGCTTCCCCGGGATTTTTCGGGGAGCCCTTGATTGTTTGGCCACAACGATCAACATGGAAATGCAGCTTGCCGCAGCCCACGCCATCGCCGAGAGCATTGACGAGCAGCACCTCTCTCAGGACTACATCATCCCGAGCGTTTTCGATTCGTCGATTGTTCCCAAGATCTCCGCCGCAGTTCAAGAGGCCGCGATCTCCAGCGGTGTGGCACGCAAGGCTGCAGGCCCGGAAGCCTGAACGGCAACTTCGCCCCCAATTGATCAACTCCTCTGAGAACACTCTGCCATGACCAAACTCCGATCCTTGCTGCTGACGTGCCTCGTCGGCGCAATCCTGCTTCCGGGAACCTCCTGGGCCAACGACCCCGAAGCCGTCATCAAATACCGCAAGGCCGTCTACACTTCCCTCAAGGGTCACATGGGCGCGGTCGCCGGGATCCTGCGTGGTGGGCTGGTCGACTACTCCGGACACATTGCCGATCACGCCGTGGCGATTCAGAATGCCGCCCGGATCATTCCGTCGATGTTTCCTGAAGGCTCCGACTTTGGAGACACCGATGCCAAGGAAAACATCTGGACCGATCGGGCGGGGTTCGAGAAAGCTGCCAAGCGCCTTGAAGAGGCCAGCGGTGTACTGGTTCAGGCAGCACAGTCCGGAAACATGAAAGCTGTCGGCGGGGCTGTGGGCAAGGTGGGAGGCGCCTGCAAGGGGTGCCACGATGACTACCGGGTCTCCAACTGATGCACCTGCTGAGCAGGCTGGCGCTGCTGGCCTGCCTGCTTCTGCCCCTTGGGGCACATGCTCGGACTCCGGACCCGATCTCCGGGAAGCTGATCTTTCATGCAGCCGGGGGATGCGGCTGTCACACCGACTCGGAGCGCAACGGCCCTCCACTCGCGGGAGGACGCCCCCTGCCCACTCCTTTTGGCACCTTCTACTCCAACAACATCACCCCAGATCCGGAAACCGGGATCGGTCACTGGAGTGACTCCGACTTCCTGCAGGCAATGGTCGAAGGAGTCGGACCGGATGGCACTCACTACTTTCCAAGCTTCCCCTACACATCCTTCTCCAAAATGACCGAAGAGGACCTGCTGCACCTCAAGGACTACCTCTTCAGCCTCCCTCCGGTTCGCCAGGTCAACCGCCCGCACAACCTCCCCTTCCCCTTCAGCCTGCGTGCAGGAGCCTGGTTCTGGAAGCTGCTCTATCATCACCCGGAACCCCTCCTTGACGATCCGAAGCAATCCTCCTCCTGGAACCGAGGACGCTACCTCACCGAGGCCGTGGCCCACTGTGGGGAATGCCACACGCCGCGCAATTTGCTGGGTGCGTTGCGTCCGGAGTTGGCCTATGCCGGGAGCAAGGAAGGCCCGGAAGGCGAGTTGGCCCCCAACATCACTCCGGACCCGGAGACCGGAATTGGCAAGTGGTCTGCCAGCGACCTGACCTATGCCCTGCAGACGGGCATGGTCCCGGATGGTGACTTCCTGGGAGGACTGATGGGCAAAGCCATTGAACACTATCAGGAACTCCCAGAGTCTGACCTCCAGGCCATCTCCGAATACCTCCTCTCCCTGCCTCCGATCACCAACCAAGTCCGTGAGCCAAAGCCTGAATCCGACTGGTGACGCCCCCGCTCGCGCTCTTTCGGAGCGTGGTCTCAAGAATGCAGCAAAAGCAGCGGGTGCCCGTTGCAATTCGTTTGGATGGTTTGTGGGAGTTTTGACGTGGCAGTAGCCAAGGCGTGCTCAGAGGTGTAGTCCCTCGGCAAAACGGGCGACCTCCATTTCGATCCGGGTCAGCACAGTACCAACGACGACGCTGTGCGCCCCCGCCTCCAGAGCTGCCCGGCACTGTTCAGGCGTCCTCAGGCGTCCCTCAGCAATCACAGGAGCAGGCATCCGGGCAAGTCGGGAAACCAACTCCAGGTCAGGCTCTGAAGGGACCGAGTCTCCGGTGTATCCGGACAGGGTGGTTGCCAACAGGTCCGCCCCGAGTTCCAGAGCCTTCCAGGCTTCCGGTTCACTAGACAGGTCCGCCATCACCAGCTTTCCCGAGCGCTTCACCAGCTCAAACAATCGGCCCAACTCCACTGGCCGAGGCCGAAGAGTCGCATCAATTGCAATGATGTCCGCGCCAGCTTCCATGATGGCCTGGACGTCCTCCTCCAAAGGAGTGATCCGGACAGGAGAGTCCGGGAGATCGCGCTTGATGATTCCGATGATTGGTGAGGAGATGGCCGCACGGACGGCACGGATGTTGGCGATGCCCTCAATCCGAACTCCGACCGCGCCTCCGCATAAAGCTGCCCTGGCGAAGGCCGCCGTAATCTCTGGCCGATCCAGTGGCCCCCCGGAGACCGGCTGGCATGAAACAATCAGACGTTGGTGAAGCTGGCGGAGCAGTTCTGACATGACACTACCTCCTGGAAAGAAACTGATACCAGATAGATACCAGTTTTGCAGAGGGTTCATCCCAAACTCCGGTGGAGTTCAACAAAAAAATCGTAGCTACGGTCCTCAAACGCCCAGGTCCTGTTACGAATCTGTCTTTCACCCTCGATGAAGGCTTTCTTGCTCTTGCCAAAGCCCAAGCGGGAGAGGCCACACCGAAAGAGTTGGCCAGAGTATTCCTCATAAAACCCCGTGCTTCTGGAATGCTTCAGCCAGGCTCACGCCGTTTTCCAGCATCGCGCGCACCTGATCTTCTCCACGAACTTTCCTCAGCGCCTTTTCCACAACCTCTTCCGTGATGGACTTGGGGACAATGACGACCCCGTCAACATCCCCGAAGACAAGGTCTCCACTCCGGACCTCGACTCCATGAATTTTTCCCGGGACGTCGTACCACATCAACTTTCCTCGATGCTTGCTGTCCAGCGGGCCAATGTTCCCGGCAAATACAGGGAAGCCCATCTGCCGAATTCGCTTCACATCTCGCACCGATCCGTCAGTCAGGCATCCGGCGGCCTGCAGGTACCTGGAACGGGTGGAGAGCAGTTCGCCCCAGGGGGCGATGTCGTGGTGCTGATGACAGAGCAGGACCGCCACCTCATTGGGCTGGAGGCTGTCGATCAGGCTGATTTCGTGCTCATAGACGTTGACGGTCTCATCATCGTGATAGATCTTCATGTAGATCCCTACCCGGGCCAGCCCGCACAGCACCATGCTGTCGTCCAAGGGACGAATTCCCGAACTCAAGGCCTGGTTCAGATAGCCCATGCCATCCAAGGTGTCCGAGACGACTGCACTGTAGAGAGTCTGCTTCAGTTCCGAAAAGTCCATTTGCACTCAGCTTGGATAGTGGCAAGAGACAAAATGAGGCTGGGTGCCTGAAGAGGCATCCTCAAGCGGCGGGGCCTCCCCTGTGCAGCGCCTCTTCTCGGGTTCCGAAAGAGTTTGGAACCTGGGGCACCGCGGGTGAAAGGAGCAACCGGGTGGTGGAGAAACCGGATTTGGGACATCGCCTTCCAGCACGATACGCTCGCTCTTTCGGTCCAGGTCAGCTGTTGGGATAGCAGAGAGCAACGCCTGAGTGTAGGGGTGGCGCGGTGTCCGATACAGTGCCTCGCTTTCTGCAAGTTCCACGATTTTTCCCAGATACATGACCGCAACACGGTCGCTGATGTACTCCACAACGCTCAGGTCGTGCGTGATGAAGATGTAAGTCAATCCTCGCGCCTCCTTGATCTCCTGCAACAGTTGAAGGACCTGAGCCTGGATGGAGACGTCCAGTGCGCTCACAGCCTCATCGCAGATCACAACCTCTGGATCCACACACAGCGCCCGGGCGATGCCAATCCGCTGACGCTGCCCTCCGGAGAACTCGTGAGGATAGTTGTCCATCTGCTCTCTGCGCATGTTCACTGCCTCCAGGAGATCTCCAATGATCTTGCGCCGCTCGGAGCGCTTTTTGACCCCATAGAGTTTGAGCGGGTCCTGCAGTGAGCCAAAGACAGTAAATGCGGGGTTGAGTGAGGAGTGGGGATCCTGAAAGACGATCTGGATCTTCTGGCGGATGTGCTTGAACTCTTCCGGAGTCAGGTTCAGCAGGTCGTAGGTGCGGCCCTTCCCCTGGTAAAGAATTTCCCCCCCCACAGGCTGCACTAGCTGCAGAATCGATTTACCCAAGGTCGTTTTTCCACAGCCACTCTCTCCCACCAGCCCCAGGGTTTCGCCCCGGTAAACCTGCAGATCGACACCATCCACGGCCTTGACGTGGGCCGCAACTGTCCGGAGCAGCCCCTTCTTGACGGGGAAGTAGGTCTGCAGCCCCTTGATTTGAAGAATGGGTTCCTGCTCAGGCATCGCTCCTCCTTCTGCTGTGCCAGCAAAGCACGTCATGTGTTTCACTGATCGCCTGGGCTTCAGGGAACACCTCACACGCCTCGGAAGCATATGGACAGCGAGGGGCAAACTGGCAGCCTCTGGGGCGGTGGTACGGATCCGGCGTTGAGCCCTGGATGGGGGTGATCTGCTGACTTCTCCCCTTTCCCAGGATGGGGATCGACCTCAGGAGAGCCTCCGTGTAGGGGTGGGCGGGGTTCCGGAGTACCTCGTCCACGGTGCCCTGTTCCACAATGTTGCCCATGTACATGACCGCCACATGATCCGCCAGCTCTGCGACGACCCCCATGTCGTGGGTAATCAGAATGACCGCTGTCTGGTGCCGCTGCTTCAACTCCTCGATGAGTTCGAAGATCTGAGCTTGAATCGTCACATCAAGAGCGGTTGTCGGCTCGTCGGCAATCAGGATCTTGGGCTTGCAGGACATGGCCATCGCAATCATCGCACGCTGGCGCATGCCTCCGGAGAACTGATGAGGATACTCCTCCGAACGCTGCTCCGCGAGCGGGATGCCCATCTGGTGCAGAAGCTCGATGGAGATCTCCCGGAGCTTCGCAAGCGTATGCCTTGAGTGGTACTGCAGCCCTTCGGAAATCTGTGCCCCGATTCGATAAACCGGATTCAACGCCGTCATCGGATCCTGGAAGATCATCGAGATCTCCGCACCACGCAGCGCCCGCATTTCCGGACCATTGCGCTCCAGTTGGTCGATCCGGACATCACCTCGCTCAGAGTGGTAGGTGATCTCTCCGGACTCAATTCGAGACAGCTTGGGCAAAAGCTGCGTGATGCTCGAAGCCGTGATGCTCTTTCCACACCCGCTCTCTCCCACAATGCAGAGCGTCTTTCCCCGATAGACATCAAAGGAAACCCCGTCCAACGCCTTGTTGCAGCGGTTGTTCACATAGATGTAGGTCTTCAGATCCCGGACACTCAAGACCTTCTGATCCGTCGTCATGCTCAGCCCTGCATCGTGGGGTCTGTGGTGTCGCGCAGGCCATCCCCCACAAAGTTGATGGCCAAGACAAAGAGTGAGATCGTCACTGCGGAAGGCAGCCAGACCCACCAGTAGTTTTGGAGGATTCTCAGATCCTGAGCTACGTTGAGGATGTTGCCCCAGGTGGGAATGTTGAGCGGCACTCCCAGACCCAGAAAGCTCAAACCAGCCTCCTGCAGGATGAACATCGCAGTGCTCAAGGTGATGTTGACCATGATCGGCCCCAGGGCATTGGGCAGGATGTGCTTGAAACAGATCGTGAATGTGCTCAGGCCAAATGCCCGAAGCGCCTGGACGTACTCCTCCTCACGCAAGGAGAGCATCTGCGCCCGTGTCAGCCGGTACAGGCTCCCCCAGCCTGTCAGGGTGAAGATAATGATCAGATTCATCAGGCTTTGCCCCAGGATGGTCACCAGCATCAACACCAGGATGATCTGGGGGAACGACATGAAGACCTCCGAGACTCGCAGAAAGACGCTGTCCCACCAGCCTCCCTTGTAGCCGGTATACGCCCCGATGCTCACGCCGATCAAGGCCGCTCCCAACGCACTCCCCAAACCCACCAGGATTGAAATCCGCCCCCCGTAGATGATCCGGGCAAACACGTCTCGGCCAATCTTGTCGGTCCCCAGGATGTGATCTGTGCTCGGAGGCTTGAGCATCATCCGCAAGTCCACCTTTTGCGGATCGTACTGCGTCACCCACGGAGCAAAGACCGAGGAGAGAATCATCAGGGTCACAAAGGCCAGCCCCAGCACCGCCAGCTTGTTGCTGGCCAGCTTGTTCAAGGCTCGATTGCTGGAAGAAGCCTTCAGGGTCCCCTGCTCGGTTTGCTCAAGAATCGAGTCAAACCGTTTGTCCATCCGGGTCAGGCGCCGTGTCATGGTCGTTCCTTCACTCAAGTTTCACCCTTGGATCCAGCAAGGCGGTAAGCAGATCGATCAGGAAGCTGGCAAACAGGACCGCCGTTACTGACAGAAACGAGATCATCATGACCAGCGGATAGTTTTGTCCTCGCACGGCGTTGACGAACAGGTCCCCCACTCCGGGCCACTGGAACACCTGCTCAATGATCACGGTCCCGCCAATCAGCATCGGCAAACGAAACCCGATGAGCACTACCACCGGAATAAGCGCCACCCGGAGGCCATGTACGAAGTTGACCCGCCACTCCGGAACCCCCTTGCTGCGGGCGGTGCGGATGAACTCCTTGTTCAGGGAGTCAAGCATACTGGAGCGGGTGTAGCGCATCACCCCGGCAGTCATGATCAGGCCGAGCACCATCGCAGGCATCACCAGGTGCGGCATGTGATCCCAGTAGCTGTCATATCCGGGCATTAGCCGCTTGCCCACTGGCAGCCACTCCAGGTTGAGCGCGAAGATGACCAGGGCCACCAGCCCAAAAATGAACTCCGGAATCGAAACTCCAATCATCCCAAACACGGTCAGCGAGTTGTCCAGAAGCGACCCGCGCTTCAGGGCACTGATGGACCCCAGGATCACGCCAAATATCGTGGAGAAGACCAACGCGGCCACAGAGAGTTCCAAGGTCGCGGGAATTCGATCGAGCACCAGCTTCGAGATGGGGACACCGCTTGCCAGGCTGTAGCCAAAGTCCCCTTGGAGGATGCCTCCCAGCCACCGCAGATAGCGCAGGAGGAACGGATCGTTCAGGCCCAGCGCCTCGCGCATGGCCATCAGTTCTTCCGGCTTCAGGTCCGCGATGGCTTCCGGAGGAAGCAGGTAGGAGATCACGTCTCCAGGAGTCAACTCCAAGCCCAGATAGATGAGGAAGCTGATCCCCAAAAGCATGGGGACCAGATAGAGGAGTCGACGAATGAAGTAAATAAACATGAAGCATGAACTCGGCTCCAGACTGAGCCGGAACCGAGTGGAATGGGAGGTCGTTTTAGTTCTTTGCGTACTTGTTGAACCAGATCATCCGGGTGTACGGAATGTCTGCCGGGATGACACGCATGTGATTCATCTCCTCCAAGGCCTTGACGTCTGCCACGTTCTTGGTGAACCCGTAGTCAAGCTTGCCTGCCAAGGCATTCTTGACCAGGTTGGCATCGTTGTCCTTGCTCGGATACGCCACGATTTCGTCAATCCGAGCCGCCCCTTCATGGTAGTTCTCATTCGGCACCATGATCAGGTAGTCGTTCATCTTGACCTCCTTGACCTTGTAGGGTCCGGAGCCTACCGGGTTTTGCCAGAACGGATGCTGCTGGAACTTCGCCGGGTCCACATTCCCCAGATGCTTGCGGGGGAGCGGAGCCCACTGCGTGAAGGTCAGCAGGACATTGGGATCAACCTGAGCAAAGGATAGCGTGATCTTGTTGCCGCTGGTCGTAATTCCGGAGACGCTGGACGCGGAACCGTTCACAAACGCTTCCGCACCTTCCAGAGAGCTGAACGTGGTCTTGAAGATCGGCATGATGTTGGGCACCTTCAGCGCCAACTCGATGTTCCACTTGATCTCATCCGCAGTGATCGGAGTGCCATCATGCCACTGCAGGCCGCTCTTCAGCTCGAAGGTCAGGGTCTTGGCGTCCTTGCTCAGATTGAAGTACTTCGCCATCTTTGGACGAGTCGGGGCCAAACCTCCGTCACAGGTGATCAGCCGATCGAACAACACCTTGTTCGTGATGAACAAGCCCGGGTTGAACCAGGGATGCTCAAAGAACTCGACCGGTCCGGTGTTGGTGTTCAGCACCATCTTGCCGCTGGCGTCTGGCTCGATCGTCCACTTGGTGATGTCCCAGTCATAGTTGTACTGGGGGTTCCCGTAGATCCCGCCATTTCGGTTCAGCTTGTTGCCTTCGTAAATGAAGGCCTGCTGATAGTATAGCGGAAGCGTGAAGAGCTGATTTTGCATGTGGTCTTCGATCTCAAAGAAGATCTTCTTTTGATCTGTAATATCAGCGGTACTGGTCAGGACATCGATCATTCCATCCAGCTTCGAGTCTGCCGGAGAGATGGACATGTCGCCCGTCTTGTAGCGGCTGAAGTACTCTTGTAGCGCCAAAGGGCCGTGGGCTCCGTAGGCCAAGTCCCAAGTGACCACAGAAGGGCCGTTTTGGGGATCCTTGGGGGCCGTCCACAGCTGCGCACCAACGTCTCCTTCCAACTTGCGGAAGTTCATCTTGACGCCAACGTCAGCGAGGTAGGCCTGCACCGCAGTCATCAAGTCCACGGTCAGTTGGTCTCCGTAGTAAAAGACCATGTCGAGTTCTGTGCTTGCATTCCAGTTCGCCTCTTTCAGCAGCTGGCGCGCCTTGTTTGGATCGTATGAATACTTGGGCAGGCCCGGCTTTTTGAAAGGTCCGTTTGGAATATGGCTATCTGCCACAATGGCCTTGCCCTCCAGCAGGGTCTCCTGAATGGTGTCCATATCGATCGCATAGGCGATCGCCTGACGGACTCGTGGATCGGAGAGCGGGTTGCTGTTCTTGGGCGTGGCCCAAATCTGCGTGCTCAGGGTGAGTGTGATCGCTAGTGAAAGCAGAATACGATGAATCATTGTCTACCTCATTAAGGATTAAATTCAGTTTGAAGCGAAGTAACCGGTTTATCTCATAGGCAATTTCTATTGAAGTTGGCAAAAATTGATTCGTCAGTTCACTAGTCTGGCGAAGCCCGTTTGCTTGGTCTCAAACGCTTGTTCATCAGCAATTGCCCCGGTCTGCAGCTGTGCATCGATTTGAGAGAAGCACCGATGGGCCTGCTCAAAGAACTGATCCAGGTGGCGCTCTCGGTGGGCAAAGGTCGGATTGAATCCGGCCCCGGCCATGATCCCCCTCTCCAGCATCAAACGCGTGAACAGAGTCATCAGTCGATTGGCCTGTTCATGCTCAAAGCCCAGCTGAACCAACTCCGGACGCCCCTTGACAAAGGTTGGAATTCCGGAGGTTCTCCCCAGGTCCAGCCAGCGCTCCATAAAGTTCGTGCCAATGTGGTTCAGGTGAGATGGGACGTCGTGACTCATCATCTTCTCGACGGCGGCGAGTGCAGCGGCAGGCCCAATCGACTCCGACCAATACGCACTGGAGATGAAGGTCTTCTCAAAAAACCTCATCTCTGGCTCACGCCCTATCACAGCAGCCATCGGGTAGCCGTTGCTCAGTGCCTTGGCAAAGACTGCGAGGTCCGGCTCCACCCTGAACTTCAAGTGGGCCCCTCCTAAGCACAAGCGCCAACCAATGGAGATCTCGTCAAAAATCAGTCGGGCACCATGCTGTGTGGCCAACCGGCGGACGCTCTCCAGAAACTGGTCTTCGGGATCAACCCCCCGGGAGGTCTCCATCACCACCGCCGCCAGTTGGTGCTGCACGAGCAGTTGCTCCAGCTCCTCCAACTGATTGTAACGGAACGGGAAGGCCGTTCCTTCCAGACCTGCAGGCACGCCCAGGGGCTCCAGCCCCGGAAGCAGGTGGTCTTTCAGGCCATTCGCATCCTTTCCCAAATTGACGGCCAGATACCAGTCATGCCATCCGTGGTAGCCGCAGATCGCAACCTTATCCCTCCCGGTAACTGCCCGGGCAATCCTCACTGCCATCGCCATGGCCTCCCCGCCGGTGCGCGCGTAGCGCACCCTCTCGGCCCAAGGGTGGATCGTCAGCAACCGCTCTGCCAGCCGGACCTCGTTAAAGCTGGACAGCGAGGACATCGAGCCTAACTGGACCTGCCTCAGGACGGCACGATTCACGTCCGAATCAGCGTATCCCAGAATGCAGGAAAGAAAGCCGCTGGAAGCCATGTCCAGAAACCGATTCCCAGCATCGTCAATGATCTCACACCCGTTGGCCTGCGCACAGTAGGGAGGCCAGTAGCCCGGAGCCATCAACTCCGGCTTCTTGCTGAACAGCTGGGTTCCTCCAGGAATGAACCTTTTTGCCAGCTCGTACTGCTGAGTGCAGGAAGCGCCGTCATAGTCTCTTGTCCCTCCCAAGAGGTACGCTCCATTCTTGTAGAAGATGTGCTCGAGATCGGATCCCTGCAGAGAGCACAACCGGGCGGCCACCTGAAGCGCCAGCAAGGACTCAACTCCTACCAGCGTGAACTCTCCAAAGGATGAGGCCTGACCATCCGAGGAGCCGGAGTTCAACCACCTGAACCCGTTGGCCAGACTGATCGCCTTGCCCCGCATTTGGGAGACCGGATAGTCGGAGCCGTACATCAACCGAGTCACCCCCGTAGAGCGGATGATGGCTTCCATTGCCGCAGGTTCGCAGACTGCGGAAGTGTCAAAAAAGAGGTTTTCAAATTGCCGAACCGTCTCCAGTCCCTCCAGAGTGTTTCTGGCAGCAAATCCTCGGGCACAGTGAGCCAGGACCAGTCTGGCGTTCTTGAAACGGGTTAGCCGATCTCGCAAGTAGCCAAGATTGTCCGGATCGCTCAGCGCCTGAGATTTGACCAGATGCAGCATGATGATCAGGTTCTGCTGGTCTGCGATCTCCCAGGCCCAATCCGGAAGGAACTCTTCAACGCTGGCCTCAAACGTGTCGCCACAAGCCGCGTAGTGATGGTAGCACTTGAAGCCACAGATCGACTGCTTTTGAACGGTTGCCCGCACCTGGTCCGGGTCGTCTTCCGGCTTGATGATCATCAGTCCGCGAATGAACTCGTGCTTGAGCGACTCCTCGCAGATGTGGGCATTGGCGGAATCAAACTGCAGGTCCTTCAGCGGAAACGGGAAAGAGAGATATTGCTCCACCCGCGGCCCCAGCAAATCCTGCATGGTCGAGTGCAACGTCATCCCATCCGCTTCAATCGTTCCTGATATTTGTTGCTCCTCGGTGAAACGGTACAAGTGCGTGTGCATGTCAATGATGCGGCTTGGTAAAAAATCACTGAGCGACTGCACAACCTCCCGGTCTTTGGCAGTAATCCCGTGCTCACTCGGATTCAGGAGCCGCTGTTGCTCTGCAGAAAGTGCTACCATGCGGTCCAGCCTCCATCAATGATCAAATTCTGGCCCGTCATGTAGCTACTGGCCTGGCTGGCGAGGAACACAACGGCCCCCTTCAGCTCTGCTGGTTGCCCCATCCGCTTCATCGGGCTCTTCTGTTCAAGGCGTTGCACCATTGCCTCTGGAGCACCCGGACCTGGAAATGGGCCCGGGCTCAAACTGTTGACCCGGACTCCCTTGGAGGCCCAGTATACGGCCAGATGTCGTGTCATCTGCAGAATGCCTCCCTTCAACGTGTGATAGGCCACCGGACTAGCTGGAGAGACGCCCACATAGGCATCCGGATACGACCCTACTGATCCATACATCGAACCAAGCATGATGACGGAGGCCTGTCGCTTTTGGGAAACAGCCAGCTCGCAGACCCGCTTTGCCAAGAAAAAGTAAGCCGAGGCGTTGGACAACTGAGCCTTGAACTCTTCCTCTGTGACGGAGTTCAAGTCGGCAGCGAGTGGAAAGTGACCGTTGTTGACCAGCGTGTCCAGCCTCCCGAACTCTTCTTGAACCCTGAGGATTGCGGCCTGCCTAGAAGAGGCATCCAGTTGATCCAGTTGAACACCAAGATGAACTTGATCAACCGGCCGGGGCAGTTGTTGAGCAAACTGAAGAGCCTTAGCCTCCACACGGCTACTGACCACCACACTGGATCCGGCCTCAGCCAGACCTTGGGCAATCGCTTTTCCCAAGTGACCACATGCCCCGGTCACCAGGCTCACCGTCCCGGAGAGGTCGAACAACTGCTGGACCGTTAGGGTTTCCACCTGGAGGCTCCTCATTCAACGGCTTCTGGCAAATGCAGTTCTTGCTGAATGAAGGGCCTTGCGCTTTGCTGGTAAGACTCAAACCTTTGCTGATGCCGCTGGCATCCAGTGGATTTGAACACCATCGCCAAGGCCGCTCGGTGTCGATCAGTTGTTTGGTTGCTGCCTGCCCAGTGAATCGTCTCGGCATGATGAATGATCGCATCTCCAGGCTGAGCCTCTACGGCAACACCAAGCTCTTGCTCTACCTGTGTAAAGTCCTCAATCGTTTGGGAAAAGCCCAGATTGTTGGAGAGCCGGTGAGGCCGGATTCCTCGCAAGTGGGAACCCGGGATGAAGTGCAGGCACCCTGTTTGTCGGTCTGCACGATCCAAGGCCAACCAGATCGTAAGCGCCTGAGGCGGCTCAAAACAAAAGTAGAAATTGTCCTGATGTGGAGGCGTCTCATGAAAATAGCCGGGTGGCTTGTTGAACCACTCCACAGCCAGGGCCAGATCCACAGGCTCATTGAGCAGCCCACTTGCCAAGGAACTCCACTTCGAAGTGGTTGAATAGGCCTTGAAAAATGCGTCCTCTTCAATTCGATGCAGTTGCTTCAATGAATCCTTGTCCTGCCTGTCTGCATAGAACGCGTGTTCATGGTTTTGTTTGTGATCGATGTCTGCAATCAACCGCCCTATATGATGTTTCACTATTTTCAAATCATCGGACCCTAAAAATTTTGGCACAACAACATAGCC
>JAYPUA010000001.1:0-5439 GCA_038133845.1 Deltaproteobacteria bacterium | reverse complement strand
GGCCATCTCATGAATACTCATTTCAGAGTTTTCAGCAACTCTACGCAATCTCTCAAGCAGTGGGCCCAGAGTTTTGTGAAACCCTGAAAGGACTCTTGAGGTCATGGAAAAAAGCCCCTGCAGATAAACACTTCGGACAGCAATTTTTTTACCTTCCTGATTTTCAATAATTTCTGGAATCAGATTCCTCCGATCTAGCAGATTTGCTGGCAACTGAATCAGGTCCAAATTCTGATCTCTTATAAGATTTCTATTGAATGAGGCATCGTGCCCCGTAGATGTTCCAACGTATTCACAAAGGCCTCTACCCTTCAGCTTAATCAACTCCTTCAGGTAGAGATGGTCCAACTCATTATGCAGCAAAATTCCAAAAATTTTTTCGACTCTTAATCTCTCAATAGATCTGCTTACAGAGTCTACAATTGACTCTGGAGAACTCGATTCTTTCAACTTGGGAATCTTGGTAAAGACCTTAACACGTTGGCAAACGCCCAACTCATCAAAAGCCCTCCCTAAAACTTGCTCGCTGTCTCCATAGGCAATGGCTGTATCGTAATAGAAAACTTCGTGCTCTGTAGCATATTCAATGATCTTATTGACTGTATAAGCACTCGGCTGGCCTACAGAATTGGCAATACCGTAGTTCATGCCAAATTGGGCTGTTCCAATTACAAAATCAGTCATTTTTTATTTCATTTTCAAGCCATTTATAGTCTCTTTGGCTCAAAGCAGCATAGGGGCTTTTCATCGTGAGTGGGAGATCCCACCCTCCAAGTTTGGCATAGGCTTTGTCAATAGCTCCGTCAATATAATTCTTCTCCAATAAAGGAATCGCAGTGTTTAAGAAGAACTGAATGATCTCCGTTTGCAATGAAGAAGCGTTTTGAAAGTTTTTGTTGAGGACAGCATGAAAGTATTCGCGGCACCTTCCAGGTGAGTAGTAATTGGATGACGGGATCAGACCTACTGAAGCCAAACCTGAGCAGTACAAAAAGGCTGGTTCGGTAACAAAGTGCATTAGCGATTTTCCTTTGGTTACCAACTCATGAAAGTCCATCAGTGTACCTGAACCTGTTTTTGCTGCCACCAGATTTGAGTTCAATTGATGTATCTTCTCAAGCTCAACTCCTTTGAGTTTTCTCTTATTTTTTGGGTTATTGTATACAAGAAATTTCAAGTCTTTAAATTCTCTGCAGACCTCATTGAAAAAAGTGTTGATTTCATCATCATTAAGTGGCTTCCAAGGAGGCAAAGTAATCTGTACTTCTTTCACCCCTTTCTCTGAGCAAATCTCACACCTTTGGAGCACTTGCTTTGTATTGAGAGCAAGGCATCCTACTTGGGAAAATCCGGAGAACCCTTCGAGAATTTCAGAGAAGGCTTCGACAATATCCGTGAACTCAGAGTCACTGAATGCATACCCCTCACCACTTGTCCCAAAAATGTAGATCCCGTCACAACCCTCCTCAATTAATCTCAATACTCCCTTTGTAAATTTACTGAAAATTACACGCCCGCTTTTATTGATGGGAATCGGGGCACTAACCAGATAGCTTGGGACATACATGTTATCCGGATTTTTCAATCATTGAGTATTTGACTAAGCTTTTCAGACCTGACTTTCAGGCCGTCCATAATCATTTCAAAGTCCCCTGCAAACGGGAAAATCTGACACCCCAACTCCAAGGCTCTCTTGGCATCCTCCTCGTTGCGGATCGGGCGCCCCCAGTGAATACCATATTTTTTGGCTATATTGCTGATGATGACATCGACTTCATCAAGGGTGTTCGGATTGCTCATATGCTTATAGCGCAACCCCAGATCTCCAATACCGATGAAAAGTGCATCAACTCCCTTTACAGAGGCTATAGAGTCTGCACTCTCTACTGCCTCAGGAGTTTCAATTTGCACAACCAGAAAAGTCTCCTGATTCACCCAGTTCGTATAGTCGAAACTATCCTGTTCACGAAAGTCTACCATAAAGTTGCAGTCGAGCCCCGCTCCATCAATGCCCCGATCTCCAAGTGGTGGAAATTTCACAGCCTGGACCAAACTCTGTGCTTTCTCCATGCTGGAGACATGGGGAATCATCAGCCCTGCTGCGCCATCCTCCAAATAGCGATACAGCTTGCTCTTCTCCAAGGTGCTGGGCCGCACCATGATATCGATATCATGCAAATGGCTCATGGCAAGCAGAGATTGCACCTCACGGTCATCAAACGCCCGGTGCTCCAAATCCAGCCAAATACAGTCGTAACCAAAAGCTGCAGCATGCTTCAAAAAAGAGGGAATATAGTTCTGGAGCGCACAAAATTTTGCTGGCTTTTTTTGCCTCCATTTCAACAATGTTTTGCTTCTTCTCATGTCATCTCGCCTTGTTTTTTCGTTAAAAAATCTTAAATTTTTCACTCAAATCTTGTTTTCTTCCCGGAGACTTTTTGCAAGATTCTTCTGGTATTCATCATACAGATCAGTATCAGTCTTTGCGCTTGAAGCATAATAAATAAACCCGAGAGCCTTTCGAGTTTTAAGCGATTGATTCGCATCCGCAGAGTGAATGGTAGCCGCATCATGAGCTAAGAGGTCTCCGGGACGGGCACTGACTTTGATCATCTTTTTTTGGTCCTCGGCACTTGGAAAATTTGTGATCCCTTGGCTGAAGCCGAGAGTATTGGTCCGGGAATGCCCCCGTAAGCCTAGCTTGTGAGAGCCTTGGACATAATTAATACAGCCATTTGACTCATCCACATCTTCCAAGGCTAGCCACATTGTAACGGCTTTGCAGGGCTTTAGCATAAAGTAATACCCATCTTGATGAGCTGGAGTAGCTTTCCCGATTTGGGCAGGCTTATTGAAGTACTGCAAATTTTTAGGGATAGGCTTTTCTTGCAACAAGCTCTGAGCCAATGTATATAGATCACCTGTTGCAATAAGCTCATTGAAAAAGTCGTCTTTCTCTTCCAAATGCTGAATTTGCTTCAATGAGTCTTGGTCCTGTTTATCTTCATAGTACACCTCCTCAGCTCGGTAGTTATTGACATTTTCAATAACCCTGCCCAACGCAATCCAAATTTCGGCCAACTTTTGTTCATCAAAAAAATCCGGCAAGCATAAATAGCCATCTTGATCAAAAGCTTTTTTTTGTTTATTAATGATCTTCATTTTCTGAAAAACAGAAGGCCGGTAAAAGTTGAGTACGGTGATGTTTCATTGCGCCTCTTGCTCAAGAGGCCTCCGCACAAGATTCAAGAGGCACCCCGATCCTTTGATGGCCGGTAAAAGTTGCTGAAATTCGGGGCAAGCAGAGTCCTTTGGCCATAACTGCGTTTTTTCGAGCCCTAAACTGATACCAGATAGATACCAGTTTTGCAGAGGTTTTATCCCAAACTCCGGTGGAGTTCAACAAAAAAATCGTAGCTGCCCCCGCGGTAGCATGTCCGGGTCAGTTCGATGGGGTTGTTTGAGGAGTCGAAACACAGCCGCTCGCTGTTGAGCACTGCGGATCCAGGGTCGATTTCCAGCAACTTGGCCAACGTGCTGTCCGCAACATCGGCCCACATGCGCTGCAAGGCTCGATGCGGGAGGTGTCCGGACTTTTCCAGCACTTCATAGAGGGAGGTGTCAACCTGTTCGGCAGAAGGCAGGTAACGCTCGGGAACCACGGCCTCCTCAAACGCAATCGGGATTCCATCTGCAGTGCGGAGACGCTTGAGCCTCCAGACCATGTCGTCCGAAGAGAGTGCGAGTTTCATCGCTTCGTGAGGAGAGGCGCGGAGGCGCTGTTTGCTGATCCAGCGTGCTCCGGGATCCATGCCCCGAGAGAGGATGTCTTCGGAGAAGCTGCTGAGGGTGGAGAGCGGTTTGGCGATCTTCGCAGAGACGACGGTTCGTGCTCCGTGCTTGCGAGAAAGCACTCGCTGCTCAACTAACTCGGCAATCGCCGACCGTACCGTCACTCGAGAAACCCCAAGAGTCTCAGCCAGTTCACGCTCACTGGGCAGGGCAAACCCAGGCTTGAGCGCTCCGGAGTCGACCATTTGACGAATCGACTGAGCCAACCCCTGGTAACGAGGGAGTCCGGAGAGTTCCTGCAGTACGATTTTCAGTCGCTGAAAAAATTCTGAATGGGAGTACACGCTCTTGCTCCTGACAAAATGATGGGTTGGCCCAAGAGTTTCAAATGGGGGTCAAGATAGCATCAACCTACGGAGCAGGTCCAGATTTGCGGTGAACTTCCCTCAACTGCAAACTCCCCCAGAAGGTCCTGCCCAGCCGGTTCTCCACTTCCCGTCAATTTTTTAAAAAGCTGATATGGTTTTGATTTTTGCATTGAACCTCACTCCCTGAGGCTGTAGTTGTCTACAGCGTAACCCGCCGCTTTTTCTCAAGCGAGCTCACTGGAAATCCCTGATCCCTCTGCGGAGACGATGAAACCGAACTCTTCCCCCCTGTTTGCGGCTGTCGATGGGGGACAAACCCGCTCGCTGGGACTGCTTGCCGATTCATCTGGGCGGGTCCTGGCAACGGCAGATGCCGGCCCGTCAAATCACCTCAACGAGCCTGGAGGCCCGGAGCGCCTCCGCTCGGCACTTCACAACTCGCTCTTCGGTGCCTTGGCCACAGCCCAAAGGCCTCCGGAAGACATCAGCCAGATTTGTCTTGGAATGACCGGCTCTCCGGCACCCGCTCTAGACCTCGTTCGGCAATGGTTTCCAGGTGCTGAGGTAACTCTGGTTAACGATGCCGTCACCGCCTTGGCTGGGGCTGGGCTAGGCCGCCCGGGAGTCGTCGTGATTGCCGGCACCGGAGCGATTGCCTACGGAGAAATCAGCCCCGCCCATACTGCCTGGTCTGACGGATGGGGATATTTGATTGGTGACGAAGGGAGTGCCTACAGCCTTGGAGTCGCTGCGCTACGGGCTGCCGTCAGGGCGCTGGACGGACGAGGTCCACAGACGGTGCTTGTCCAGAAGATTCTGGAACACTGGAGGCTTGCCGACTGGAAAGCCGTTCATCAGTCTCTCTACAGCGGGGCCTTGAGCCGTCCGGAAATTGCGAGCCTCGCAAAAGTGATTCACAGCGCGGCGCTTGAAGAAGACACCGTGTCGATTTTGCTTTTGGAGGCCGCAGGAGATTGGCTGGGCAAAAGCGCCGTGGCGGTGCTCCAGCAGCTGGATGCCTTGGAATCCAGGCTCCCGGTGTTCACCGCAGGAGGAGTCTTCCGGGCTGGAAACCGAGTCACGGATGCCATGCAGCGGGTTCTGGAGCGCTCTGGCTCAAACGCATCCGTTGAACCAGCAAAGTTTGCCCCAATTATCGGAGGCCTGGTCTTGGCCCTCCGGAAGGCTGGAATCTCAATCGAAGGGAAGGTGCTTGAGCAGCTTGAGGACTCCGGTTCCACGCTTAAACCCAAGTAGCCTGGAAGCCCCCAGCGGGTTA